>CAYZCE010000016.1:0-47552 GCA_964476835.1 uncultured Rhodospirillaceae bacterium | reverse complement strand
CCATGTCGAGCCAGTTGTGCAGGTGCGGATCGTCAGGGATCAGTTCCTTGACCTTCGCATCGGTCTTGTAAATATCTTCCGGGTCGCCCGACAGCGCCGCCCAGCGGAATGGGCCGATGCCGCGGCAGAACAGCGGGCGGATATACGCGGGCACAAAACCTTGAAAAGCGAATGCATCCTTGACGCCCGCTTCTTGCGCTTCCTGACGGATATTGTTGCCGTAGTCGAAAACGGGCACGCCTTGCGCGTGGAAATCGAGCATCGCCTGCACATGCACGGCGATGGATTTGCGCGCGGCGGCGATGACGGCTTGGGGTTGCGTTTTTCGTTTTTCGACGGCGTCTTCCCACGTCCAGCCTGCGGGCAGATAACCGTTGAGCGGATCGTGCGCGCTGGTCTGGTCGGTGACCATGTCGGGGCGGAAGCGGTTGTCGACCTTGGCGCGCTTTGCGAGTTCGGGGAATATTTCCGCAGCATTGCCGAGCAGGCCGATGGAAATTGCGTTGCCTTCTGCGTGCGCAGCTTCGATCATGGCGACGGCTTCGTCAATCGTCTTCGCTTTTTTATCGAGGTAGCATGTCGCAAGGCGGCGGTCGATGCGGCTTTCCTGACATTCGACGCCGAGCAAGCTCGCGCCCGCCATCGTCGCGGCCAGCGGCTGCGCGCCGCCCATGCCGCCGAGGCCGCCGGTCAAAATCCATTTGCCCTTGAGGTTGCCGCCGAAATGCTTGCGGCCCGCTTCGGCGAAGGTTTCGTAGGTTCCCTGCACGATGCCCTGCGTGCCGATGTAGATCCACGAGCCTGCGGTCATCTGGCCGTACATCATCAGGCCCCTGGCGTCGAGTTCGCGGAACTTCTCCCACGTCGCCCAATGCGGCACGATATTGGAATTGGCGAGCAGCACGCGCGGCGCGTCCTTGTGCGTGCGGAACACGCCGACGGGCTTGCCGGACTGGATGAGCAGCGTCTCGTCCGCGCCCAGCGCCTTCAGCGTCTCGACGATTTTATCGAAGCATTCCCAGTTGCGCGCCGCCTTGCCGATGCCGCCGTAGACCACCAGCGCGTCGGGATTCTCCGCAACGTCCGCGTCGAGGTTGTTCATGAGCATGCGCAGCGGCGCTTCGGTCAGCCAGCTTTTCGCGGAGAGCGTCGAGCCGCGCGGCGCCGTGACCTTCCGCGGGCCGGTCATTATTTCGTATCCGAAGGGATACCCGCGTGGGAATAGTTTTCGCGCGGCATGTCGACCAGCTGTACCTTGATCGCTTCGGCGGGGATTTCCAGGGCTTCGGCAACGGCGGCGGTGACGAGCTTGTGCAGCTTGTGCTTCTTCTCGAGCGAGCGGCCTTCGAGCAGGTTGATCGTGACGTAGGGCATTAAATATGCAGCGCGCGGCCATCGACCGCGAGCGCTGCCTCCTTGACGACTTCGTTGAGCGTGGGGTGCGCGTGGCAGGTGCGCGCGATGTCTTCGGCAGAGCCGCCGAATTCCATCACCGACACCACTTCGGCGATCAGCGTGCCCGCTTCCGCGCCGATGATATGCGCGCCGAGCACGCGGTCGGTTTTTGCATCCGCCAAAATCTTGACGAAGCCATCCGTCGCCGCCATCGCGCGCGCGCGGCCGTTCGCCATGTAGGGGAACTTGCCGGACTTGTACGCGATGCCTTGTTCCTTCAATTGCTCTTCGGTCGCGCCGACGGAAGCGATTTCGGGGAAGGTGTAGACCACGCCGGGGATCGCGTCGTAGTTGATATGGCCGCTCTGGCCCGCGATGATTTCCGCGAGCACGACGCCTTCGTCTTCCGCTTTGTGCGCCAGCATCGCGCCGCGCACGACGTCGCCGATGGCGTAGATGCCCTTGACGTTGGTCTGGAAGTGATCGTCGATTTCGACGCGGCCACGGTTATCGAGCTTCACGCCGACCTTGTCGAGGCCGAGGCTCTTCGTATAAGGACGGCGGCCAATGGCGACCAGCACGACGTCGGCTTCGAGCTTTTCGGATGCGCCGCCTGCGGCGGGCTCCAGCGTCAGCGCGATTTTTTTGGCCCTAGCCGCACCCGTGACTTTGGTGCCGAGCTTGAAGGTCATGCCTTGCTTCTCGAGGATTTTCTTGGCTTCCTTCGACAGCTCGCCATCCATGCCGGGCAGGATGCGGTCGAGGAACTCGACGACCGTGACCTTCGCGCCGAGACGCTGCCAGACCGTGCCCATCTCAAGCCCGATGACGCCACCGCCGATGACGGCGAGGGTTTCGGGAACCTTGTCGAGCTTCAGCGCGCCGGTCGAGGAGACGACCTGCTTCTCGTCGATTTCGATCGAGGGCAGCGGCGTGACTTCCGATCCGGTGGCGATCACGATGTTCTTCGTCTTGTAAGATTTGCCCGCGACCTCGACCGTATCCGCCGCCGTGATGACGCCGGTGCCGATCAGGTGCGTGACTTTGTTTTTCTTGAACAGGAACGCGATGCCCTGCGTGTTGGCGCCGACGACTTTGTCCTTGTGCGCCATCATCTTCTTGAGGTCGATCTTGGGCTTGCCCACGTCGATGCCGAGGTCGGCGAACTGGTGCACCGCGTGCTCGTACTTTTCCGAGACGCTCAGCAGCGCCTTCGACGGGATGCAGCCGACGTTCAGGCAGGTGCCGCCGAGCGTGTTGTCTTTCTCGACGCAGGCGACCTTCAGCCCCAGCTGCGCCGCGCGAATCGCACAAACATAACCGCCCGGGCCGGAGCCGATGACAATGACGTCGAACATATCTGACATGATGAGACCTCTTGGTTTTTATTGCGGAATCAATCTACTCCAAGCCCCGCCGGTTTTCGAGTCCTACACTTTTTCCATAAAAAAATTGACAAAATGCCGAATCGTCCGTATAAATGGACTCTCTTTGAAGACAGGCGTGCAAAGTCTTTTAAAGAAGGCGCGTCCTTGAGACTGCGCCGAGGGATAGGGGCCGCTCCGTAACAGAAGCCGGCCCCTTTTTCTTGCGCGCAATTCCCTATCCGTGTAAGGTGCCCCCACTATCGCCTTTCCAAGGAGACGTGGCCGAGCGGCTGAAGGCGGCGGTTTGCTAAACCGTTATACGAGTTTACGCTTGTATCGGGAGTTCGAATCTCCCCGTCTCCGCCATCTAAAAGAAAAGCCCCCGCATGGGGGTTTTTCTTTAACCCGCCATAAAATTAGGGATACTCCCATGAAAAAACTCGTCGCGATCTCCGCCGTGCTCACTGTACTGGCTTCCTCCGCCGCGCTGGCGCAGCCTGATTCAACATCTATCCTCCTGCAGCAAGGCCTGCAGGGCATGGACGGCGGCGGGGCGTCCTCGACGTCGTCGCTGGACCAGCTCAGGACCGCCGCGCTGGCGAAAGCCAGCCTCTACGCCATCGACGCCGACCACAGCGGCACGGTCAGCAAGGCGGAACTGGCTGCACTCACCGACAAGCTGTTCGCCGCCGCCGACAAGAACCGCGACGGCCAGTTGACCGAACAGGAACTCACGGCGTTCGCCGCGCAGATGAACAAGACCTTCTCGTACATGCGCTAATGATGATGCATCGCCTTGCTTATAAGAATATCTTCAACAACCTGTAACTTTTAATACGCAAAGCAGCCGCAGCCCACCGACCAGGGGTTTTCAAAGCCTGGCTTTTTAAGGTCGAGGCCGAGCCAGTGCGACAGCTTGCCGTCATGCGCGTGGTGTGTGCAGGTCAACGCGTGTCCAAGTTCTGCCGTTTGATAACCGCCGAAGCGCGCGACGGGTGACCAGCCCGGCGAGACAGGCGGCAGCGGGGCGTCGTGCGGCGCGAATTCGCTGTCGGCGTAAACGATCCTGCCGCCGACGACAGTCAATACGGAGACGAGGTCCTTGATCGCGGCGTCGGTCACCGTCATGTAATCGCCCGACAACACCGCGAGATCGGCGTACATGCCGACGCCGAGCGTGCCTTTCACGGTTTCCTCGTTCGATTTATAGGCGCTGCCGGATGTCCAGAGGCGCAAAGCCTCCTCGCGGTCGAGGATATTGGCGTCGCCGTAGAGCGACAAACCGCCGACCGTGCGGCCGGTCGTCAGCCAATAGAGCGAGACGAAGGGATTGTAGCTGGCGACGCGCGTCGCGTCGGTGCCGCCGCCGACAGGCACGCCCATCTCGAGCATCTTGCGGATCGGCGGGCTGTTCTGCGCGGCGGCGGCGCCGTAGCGGTCGACGAAATATTCGCCCTGATAAGCCATGCGGTGCTGGATAGCGATGCCGCCGCCGAGCTTCTTGATACGCGCGAGGTTACGCTCGCTGACGGTCTCGGCGTGGTCGAAGAACCAGCGCAGGTCCTTGAAGCGCGTATCGCCATCGACGGCCTCGAAGACGTCGAGCGCGCGGCCGATGGTTTCGTCGTAGGTCGCATGCAGGCGGAACGGCCAGCGCTGCGACACGAGGTGACGCACGACGGCTTCCAATTCGCCTTCCATCTTCGCGGGCATGTCGGGGCGCGGCTGCAAAAAGTCCTCGAAATCCGCCGCCGAGAAGACCAGCATCTCGCCCGCGCCGTTGGGGCGCAAATATCCGTCGCCGCTGTAAGGCGTCACCATGCCCGTCCATTTCTGGAAGTCGGCCAGCTCGCCGCCCGGCTTTTGCGTGAAGAGGTTGTAGGCGATCCGCACGGTCATCTGCGCCGCCTTGTGCAGTTGCTCGATGACCGCGTAATCCTCGGGATAGTTCTGAAAGCCGCCGCCGGCGTCGATGCAGCTGGTGATGCCGAGGCGGTTGAGCTCGCGCATGAAGTGGCGCGTCGAGTTGACCTGGTCTTCGAGCGGCAGCTTCGGCCCCTTGGCGAGCGTCGCATAAAGGATCATCGCGTTGGGTTCTGCGATCAGCATGCCGGTCGGGTTGCCGTTGGCGTCGCGCGCAATGCGGCCGCCGGCGGGATCGGGCGTGTCCTTGGTGATGCCCGCCGCGCGCAGGGCCGCGCCGTTCAGCAACGCGCGATCGTAGAGGTGCAGGATGAACACCGGCGTATCGGGCGCGGCGGCGTTGATCTCCTCGAGCGTCGGCATGCGGCGCTCCCGGAACTGGAACTCGCTCCAGCCGCCCACCACGCGCACCCACTGCGGCGCGGGCGTGCGCGCGGCCTGGATCTTGAGCATGGCGAGCGCGTCGGAAAGGCTGCTCACGCCGTCCCAGCGCAGTTCCATGTTATAGTTCAGCCCGCCGCGGATCAGGTGCAGGTGGGAGTCGTTCAGCCCCGGAATCACGCGGCGCCCGTTGAGGTCGATGATCTTGGTCGCGGGGCCGGCCAGCTTCTGCACATCGTCCGCGTTGCCGACGGCGGCGACCTTGCCGTCCTTGATCGCAATCGCCTCGGCCTGTGGCTGGGCGCGGTCGAGCGTGGTGATTTTTGCGTTGGTCAGGATCAGGTCGGCGTGCATCATTATTTCTTCGCCTTATGCGGATACTTCGCGCGCTGCGGCTGCTTGTGGACATGCGTATAGGCGTAATCGACGCCCATTCCGTAAGCGCCGAAGTGCTCCTGCACGATGCCGATGGTGCCGGCGTAGGTTTCCTTGCGCGCCCAGTCGCGCTGGATTTCCAGCAGCAGCTGCACCGAGGTGATGGATTCCGCGCCGTGCTGCTCCATGCGGCGGACGGCGGCGTTGTGCGCCTCCACGCTGGTGCCGCCCGAGGCGTCGGTATTGATGACGACCTCAAAGCCTTCGGCGCGCGCGCAGATGGCGGGGAAGATCAGGCAGGCCTCCGTCCACAGCGCGGCCATGACCAGCTTCTTGCGGCCCGTCTTCTTCACGGCCGCGACGAAAGCCTTGTCCTCCCAGCTGTTCATGCTGGTGCGCTCGATCGGTTCTTGCTGCAGGACGTCCATCAGCTCGGGCCAGACGTAGCCGCTGAAGGACTCGGTTTCCACCGCCGTCAAGATGGTCGGGACGTTGAAGAGCTTCGCGGTCTTGGCCATCGCGACGGTGTTGTTCTTGAGCAGCTGGCGGTCGATCCAGGCGACGCCGAACGACATCTGCGGCTGATGGTCGATGAAGATGAAGACGCAATTGTCGGGCGTGAGCAGCTTTTCGGTGGCGGCGGTCATGATGATCTCTTTTTCTGCAACTCCCTCTAGTTTGCAGCAAAAGAGTATAAAAAGTATAAAGTTTCTTGCCATAAGAACATGTTTAACCGGTTGCGGCGCACGCTATATGCAGTAGACTGCGGGAAAATCACCCACAGGAGCCCGTTTCCATGAAAAAGCTCGCCCTCATCGTTCTCATGACCCTCATTGCGTCCGCGCCTGCATGCGCGGAGACGACGGCGGACATCAGCACCGTCGACGTCGCCGCCTCAGTCGAGGTGCATGCGGCGCCCGACATCGCGCAAATCTCGGCCGGCGTGGTCACGACGGCGCCGACGGCCGCCGCCGCGCTCGCCGACAACGCCGCGCGCATGACGAAAGTCGCGGGCGCGCTCAAGGACGCCGGCATCGCCGGGAAAGACATCCAGACCGTCGGCATCAACGTCAGCGCGCAGTACGCTTATCAAGACGGCCACGCACCGCGCGTGACCGGCTATCAGGCTTCCAACACCGTCAACGTCGTCCTGCACGACCTCACCGCGGCGGGCAAGGTGCTCGACGCGCTGGTCGCCAGCGGCGCCAACAGCATCGGCGGCCCGTCGTTCTCGGTCGAGAACCCCGACGCGCTGCTCGACAAGGCGCGCACCGAAGCGGTGCACAAGGCGCAAGCCCGTGCCGACCTCTACGCGGCCGCCGCCGGCATGAAGGTGAAGCGCCTCGTCACCCTTTCCGAAGAGGCGCAGAACTCCTTCCAGCCGCCGCGCCCGATGATGATGAAGGCGATGGCGATGGAAGCCGCGGCATCGACGCCGGTGTCGCCGGGCGAACTTGAGCTTTCCGTCACCGTGCACGCGCGGTACGAACTGGCGCAATGACGACGCCCGCCCTTGTCAGCATCGTCACGCCGGCCTATAACGTAGGGCGCTTCGTGCGGTCCTGCGCGGCGTCGATCCTGGGGCAAAGCTACCCGCATCTCGAATGGATCGTGGTTGACGACGGCTCGACCGACGACACGCGCGCGATCCTCGAAGAGATTGCCGCTGGCGACCCCCGCGTCACCCTGATCGCGCAGGACAATGCCGGCATTCCCATTGCACGCAACAAGGCGATGGCGCGCGCGACGGGCGACTACTTCGCCTTCATCGACGCCGACGACCTGTGGCACCCGCGCCTGCTCGAGCGCTGCGTGCCGCTGATGGAGCGGCACAAGCTCGATTTCATCTCTTTCACGCTGGAAGAAGTGCCCCAAGCCTTCAAGGTGCCGGCGGATGCCACGCCCGGCACGGGCGACGCCGCCGTCTACCCGGACCCTTGGGCGCACACGCACGGCGCATACCCCGCCGACCGCATCATGGGCAACAAACTTTACCGCCGCGCCAGCTTCCCCGGGCTCTCGTTCGCGCCGGCATTGAAGGAAGCCGAGGACGTCGCCTTCGCATGGCAGGTGCGCGCCATGGCGCAGCGCATCGGCGTCATTCCCGACGCGCTCTATTACTACCGCAAGAACGCGGACAGCATCAGCCGCCAGCAGGCCTCGGCATCGCGCCTGCGCTGCATCGACCTGCTGCTGCGCGAGCTGGACAATACGTATGTACGCTCCGGCCGTTTCGCGCCCACGGTCGTCGCCATCGTGCACGAAGAGATGGGCAAGACCTTCTTCAAGAGCTTTTTCACGCACATGAAGAAAGCCGATGATCCCGCCCTGCGCCAGACCGCGCGCGCACTTGCCGACGGATTACTGAAGGACGGCATCATGCGTCCATCCTTCATCCCGCTCCGCAAGCGAATATCCTATTACCTCTCCCGCCTCTAGCTGTTTTCCAGATTTATCGCGCTTGGGAAAAACCCTCTTCCCCTCGCGCATAAAACGCCTAGAATAACCCTGGTTCCACGCAACAGTATCCAAGGAGATCTCTTCATGCTTCGTACGCAAAAGGCTTATTCGATCCTGACGGCCGCCACCGCGCTGCTGCTCCCGTCCACCGCCGCGCATGCCGCGGGCTTCTACCTGCAGGAAACCTCCGTCGTCGGCACCGGCATGGCCTATGCCGGCAGCACGACCTCGATCAACAACGCACAGACGGTTTATTCCAACCCGGCCGGCATCGCCGACCTCGGCGGCACGCAAGTGAGCGCGGGCGTCCAGGCGCTGATCCCTTACGCCACCATCGACAACACCACGGGCGCGGCCGGCAACAGCGGCGGCAACCCCTATAACCTCGTCAGCCCGCTGCCGAACCTCTATGCGACGCATGCGCTCAACAAGAACCTCACGCTCGGCCTCGGCGTCACCACGCCTTTCGGCCTTTCTGAAGAGTACAAGGCCGGCTGGTTCGGCCAGGCGAACTCGACCAAGACCGACCTGAAGGTCGTCGACGTCACCCCGGTCTTCGGCTACAAGATCAACCCGCAGCTCTCCGTCGGCGGCGGCCTCGACATCGAATACGTCACCGCGCGCCTCGAGCACATGGCCGCGGGCGTCGCGCCTGCCGCGCTCAAGGGCGAAGACACCTCGGTCGGCTTCAACCTCGGCGTCAAGTACGCGATCGACAAGGCGACCACCGTCGGCGCGACCTACCGCTCCGCCGTCACGCACAAGCTGGACGGCTCGATCATCCTCGGCGCGCCGCTTGGCCCCCTCGCCCACAACGGCACCGCCAAGCTGAAGCTGCCCGACATCGAGTCCATCGGCCTCGAGCACAAGCTGGACGCCAAGACCCGCCTGATGGCCTCCATCACGCGCTACGGCTGGGACCGCTTCAAGTCCATCGATGCCATCGACACCGACGGCGGCGCGCTTTCTTCCTCGATCGACGAGAACTACCACCACACCGTCTCCTTCGCGATCGGCGGCGAGTACGACCTGAACCCGCAATGGACCGTCCGCGCGGGCTACCAGTACGACCCGACCCCAACCCGCGCCGCAACCCGCGACACGCTGGTCCCCGACGGCAACCGCAACTACTTCGCGGTCGGCGCGACGCACAAGCTGACGAAGGAAAGCTCGATAGACCTCGCGGCGGCTTACATCAACATGTCGCATGAAGAAGTCAACGGCTCCGCGGCGCCGCTGCCCACCACGGTGCAGGGCAAGTCGACCGGCCGCGTCGGCATCCTGTCGGCGGCTTACAACTACACGTTCTAAGGAAGGCGACTTCCGCGAAAACCCCGCCCCTTGCCGGGCGGGGTTTTTCTATGCGGTACCGGCCGCGCCGCTCAGGCTGCTGCCGTCGTTGCGGCGCAAAGTGCGGAAGGCGAGAGACGAGAAGATCGTCACCGCGCCCATGGTCAGGAACGCGCGGTGCAGCGCGCTCACGATCGCCGCATGGTCGGATTGCGGCAACCCTTCCAGGAACCATCCCGCGACCAGCGAGCCGATAGCGAGGCCGAAGCTGAGCGACATCTGCTGCAGCGAGCTGGCGAGCGTGCTCGCCATGCTGGAATCTTTCGGGTCGACGTCGGCATAGGCCATGGAATTGATGGCGGTGAACTGGAGCGAGCTGAAAAAGCCCTGCATCAGGCTGAGCAGCACGATCAGCGGGATCGGCGTCGCCGGCGTCACCTGCGAGAACAGCGAGATGGTGGCGCCGATCAGCAGCGTATTGGCAACCAGCACCGGCCGGTAGCCGAAGCGCTTCAGCACGGGCACCGAGATCAGTTTCATCGTCATCGCCGCCAAGGCGGCCGGCATCATCAGGAGGCCGGATTCCCAGGCCTGAAGCCCGAGGCCGAGCTGATAGAGCAGCGGCAGCAGGAAAGGCATCCCGCCCACGCCGATGCGCGTGACGAAGCCGCCGATGACCGAGACGCGGAACGTGCGCAACGAAAACAGCGAGAGCTTGAGCAGCGGGAACTTCACCTCGCGCGAGTGCCACGCATAAGCGCCGATCAGCCCGAACGCGATGGCACCGAGGAAAAAGATGGTGTCAAGCGCGATCCTGTGCTCGCCGAAAATCTCGAGCAGCCAGGAGAGCAGCGCCGTGCCCGCGCCGAACAGGATCAGCCCTGTGACATCGAGCGGCCGCGGCGCTTCGCCATGGTAATCCGGCATGTAGCGGTGGATGAGGAACAGGGCGAGCAGCCCGATCGGCACGTTGACGAAAAAGATCTCGCGCCACGACATCCAGTGCACGATCAGCCCGCCGACGGTCGGCCCCAGCAGCGGCCCGATCAGCGCCGGGATGATCACGAAATTCATCGCCATCAGCAATTCGCTCTTGGCGAAGGTGCGCACGATGGTGAGGCGCCCGACCGGCGTCATCATTGCGGCGCCGATGCCCTGGAAGATGCGCGCCGCCACCAGCATCGGCAGGTTGACCGACAGCCCGCACATGACCGACGACAGCGTGAACAGCAGCACCGCCGCGAAGAACACGCGCCGCGTGCCGAAGCGGTCCGCCATCCACCCGCTGACGGGGATGCAGACGGCAAGGCTTAAAATGTAGCTGGCGACGACTGTCTTGAGGCTCAGCGGCGCGACGTTCAGGCTCGCCGCCATCGCCGGCACCGCGGTGTTGACGATAGTGGAGTCGAGCTGCTCCATGAACAGCGAGGTGGCGACAAGCCACGGCAGGTATTTCTTGACGGTCGGTGTCGGGAGGGCGTTTTTCATGCCCGCATCATACTATAAGGGCGGGCAGGCTTACATCCGGTATTCGAGCAGCCGGTCGGCTTTCAGCTCCATCATGTCGCGCGGCTTGAGGGCGCGCCGTTGGGCGGCGGTCAATAAATCATAATGACGCGTCTCGTCCAGCGTCCCCGCCACTTCCCAGCAGTTGTCGGCATTGGTCACCCATTGCCCCGGCGTGAAGCGGCGCAGGTCGAAGGAGGCCGAATAGGTGCGCAACGTCTTGCGCTCCGCGTTCGTGTATTCATGGAAGTACGACATCGCGAGTTCGCGTAAAGATCGGTAGACCGGGTCGCGCCAGCGCAGCCACACGTGGTTGCTCTTGGAAATCGCGCCCCAGCAGCCGTGACGGCGGAACAGGGCGACCACATGGTCGCAGTCGCCCTCGGCCTGCATGTCCATCAGCAAGGGCGGCGCGCCCGACATCCAAAACGCCGCTGCCGCGACGAAAGCGCCCTCGATGCAATGCGCATGGCCGCGGCGCAGCGTTTCGGAGACGGACAGGCACGTGTCGCCGCCCTTCTCGCGGTTGATGTCGAGGGCGGAAACGAAGTCCTGTATTTTCTCGGGAGAGTCGAGCCTTGCCAGCGCCGCGGCATCGGCCTCACGGAGCCCGATGCCGATGCCGAATGATACGCGCTTTTGAAGGCCTCTTTTCATTCATCATCAGGATACCACACCTGTGGATAAAATCCAAACCGCGCGGTTATGGCTACTGGCTGACGAGAGATATGAAGTAGTTCACCAACTCGCGCCCCTTCGCTTCCAGTATCGGCGTGCGCGACGAGAGCAAGTCGCGGTTGGTGATGTTGTATGTCACCAGCGCCATCCATGTATTGAACAGCACCGGCCGCGTCATCTTCTTGAGCGCGCCTTTTTCCATCAGCGGCGACGCCGCATCGAACACGCGTTGCGACACCGCTGCATTGACCGCGAACAACGTGCCGCGCACGCTCGCCGGCAACGCGTACAATTCCGTCAGCAAACGGAAATGGAAATCCTCGTACCGCGCCAGCGTGCGCACATGCGCGCCGAGCACGCCTTCGAGGCTAACCTCGTTCTCCACCGCTGCCTCGAACGCGCCCGCCATCGCCACGGCGAAAGAATCGATGACCGCCAGCACCAGGTCGTCCCGCGTCTTGAAATGGACAAAAACCGCCCCATGCGACAATCCGCAGGCTTTTGCGATATCGGCGGTCGCGGTGGCGGCAATTCCCTGAATCGTAAATAGGCCTGCCGCAACATCGAGGATATCCGTGCGGGTCTTCTGTTTTTGGGCGATTCTCGTCATTAATGAGTATATACTCACTAAGTATATACTTAGTCAATAACAAAGAAGGCAATATAAGTTCGCGCTCTTTTATTGACAGAAAGCAGTCTTTTTTTATAATCGTGCTTCCCCTTTGACAGCATCATTATTCGAGGAGACACAAAGCATGTCCACCACCTATAAGCCGCCGATGAAAGAGATCGAGTTCCTTCTGAACGACGTCCTGCATGCGCAGGAACGCACCAAGGACATCGCGGCCTTCGCCTCCGTCGACTGGGACATGGCGAAGATGATGCTGGAGACCGTCTCCGACTATTCCCTCAAGGTCGCGCTGCCACTGAACGCGAGCGCCGACAAGGAAGGCTGCACCTTCGACGCCAAGACCGGCAGCGTCACCACGCCCAAAGGCTTCAAGGAAGCCTTTGACGAATACCGCGGCCTCGGCCTGATCGGCCTGCACGGCAGCGAGCAGTTCGGCGGCATCAACCAGCCGCACTACCTCGGCAACGCGATGAAGGAAATCCTCACCGCCTGCAACTTCTCTCTTGCGACCTACGCCGGCCTGACGGCCGGCGCGGCCAAGGTGCTCGAGGTCTACGCCTCCGATGAGATCAAGGCCAAGTACCTGCCCAAGATGTACGCCGGCGAATGGACCGGCACCATGTGCCTGACCGAGCCGAACGCAGGCTCCGACCTCGGCGGCGTCCTGACCAAGGCGATACCGCAAAAAGACGGCACCTTCGCCATCACCGGCAACAAGATCTTCATCACCTGCGGCGAACACGGCATGAGCGAGAATATCTGCCACCTCGTCCTCGCCCGCCTGCCCGGCGCGCCGGAAGGCACCAAGGGCATCAGCCTCTTCCTCGTGCCCAAGCTGAACGACGACGGCTCGAAGAATGGCGTCGCCTGCACCGGCATCGAGGAAAAGATGGGCATCCACGGCTCCGCTACCGCCGCGCTGAGCTTCGACGGCGCCAAGGGCGTGATGGTCGGCAAGGAAAACGAAGGCCTCAAGGCAATGTTCGCCATGATGAACGACGCGCGCCTCAACGTCGCGCTGCAGGGCCTCAGCCTCTCCGACATCGCCTTCCAGAGCGCGCTTGATTACGCGAAGCTCCGCGTCCAGGGCAAGAAGATGAACGAGGCATTCAACGACAACGCCAAGCCCGTCGCCATCGTCGAGCACGCCAACATCTCGAAGGAGCTGCTCGAGATGAAGGCGCAGATCGACGGCTTCCGCGCGCTCGCTTACGACGCGTCGATCGCCCTCGACCTCGCAGAAAACCACCCCGACGCGCAAAAGCGCGCCGAGAACGACGCCTACGTCGCCCTGCTCACCCCCGTGCTGAAGTCCGGCCTGACCGACCTCTCCTGCACGACCGCGCAAAAGGGCGCGCAGATCCACGGCGGCATGGGCTTCATCCGCGAAACCGGCGTCGAGCAATTCTACCGCGACGCGCTGATCGGCACGATCTACGAAGGCACCAACGACATCCAGGCGATGGACTTCACCTTCCGCAAGGCGCTCAAGCCACAGAAGAAGGCGAAGCCCGAAGGCGCGGCGAAGAAGCCCGCTTCCGACAAGCCCAAGAAGTCGCCGATCCCGACCACGGGCCTCGCCGGCATCTTCTTCCGCACCGCGCTCGGCCGCCACATGATCGAGCGCAAGTTCGAAAAGATGCTGAGCCCGACCGCGCCCGGCACCGCCCTCTCCGCTTTCGGCCTGCCGATGCAGGCGGAAATCGAGGCCGCGAAGGGCAACCCGGCACTCGCAGGCTATGCCAAGATGCTCGAGGGCGCGCTCGATACATTCTCGAAGGCGACCGTCAAGATCGGCATGCAAGCCGTTACCGGCAAGGTCGATGCGGCGCTCATTAACGCGCGCGACTACACCGAGATGTTCTCCAAGGTCGCCGTCGGCCGCATGTGGCTCAAGATGATGACCGCCGTCCAAGGCAACAAGGACGCCGACCTCGTCGCGCAAAAGATGCAGCTGGGCGAAATCTACATGACCCGCGTCATGCAGCCCTCCATCGCAAGCCTCAACATGCGCCTCAACACCGCGCTCAAGGGCGAAGCAAAGAACCTATCGCTCTAAGACAGTACGTAAAAAAAAGGGCGGGACCTTCATAGGTCCCGCCCTTTTTTTATTATCATCCTTCACCGCACCCGGGACAGCAAGGCGCTATACGGGATCAGCCTCGTTTCACGACGAACGTAAAGGGGATGTTTCGGCGTTCCGTTTTTATTGATCTCTAGACAGCGCGCTTTATGTCCGCTTTTTTCGATGAGTGCCAGAACCGCTTTATCCTGATCCAGATACCGCCCATGGTTTCCCCATGCGCAAACAACCAAATCACGACGCGGCGTCATCCGCCCAAGCAGGTCTTTAATATGTTTCGCATTATCTGGACCAACAGGATATTTCGCCTTGAACATGTCCTTGGGATGCGTCGCCCGGAATGCAAAAAGATTTACGACATGAAGAGACGAACAACCCCAGGATTCCGCAAGACTGACGCACCTCTGGATCGTGCGGTCATCTACCTGCGCGTCAGCCGTCGACGGATTCAGCATGAGGAACAGCGCTCTTTTTCCCGTACCACCCCATGACCGGCTTAACCAATAGCGGTAAGCTTCACAACTGGAAATCAGCGCGTCTCTCTTCATAAGAAATCACCAAACCGGCGATGCGTCCACGATCTGGAAGTCGACGGATTTCTTGCCGTTCCATTCGTTGATGCTGACCTGGCCCGCGAGGTTGAGCGGGGCAGAGCCGGCCTTGAGCAGCGTTTCGCCGAGCGCGGAGTCCATCGCGCGGAAGGCGATGGCCTTGAGGCTCGCGCCGCCCGCGGTGTCCTGCAGGAAGCAGCTGACGTGGTTTTCGCCAACGACCTTGGGCTTGATGACCTTGACGCCCGCGAGCGCAAAACGCGGCTCGGCATGGCCGGCGCCGTAAGGAGCCAGCATGTCGATCTTCTCGACGAGGTCGAGGTTGAGCGCATGCAGCGACAGCACGCTGTCGATCCGCAGGCTCGGCGCATAAGGCTGGCCATCTAGCTGTTCGGCGACGTGGCGGTTGAGATAGGCGCCGAGCGCGGCGAACTGATCGCGCGCGACGGTGAAGCCCGCCGCCATCTTATGGCCGCCACCCGCGATGAGCAGGCCGGATTGCTTGGCCGAAATGACCGCGCCGCCGAGGTCGACGCCATTGACCGAGCGGCACGAGGCCTTGCCGATGCCATGTTCGTCAAACGCGACGACACAGACGGGGCGGTTGTATTTTTCCTTGAGACGCGCGGCGACGATGCCGATGACGCCCGGGTGCCAGCCATCACCGCCGACGAGGATGACAGTCTCGTCCTTAAGGCCGTCTTCGACCTTGGCAGCCGCTTCTTCCAGCACGACGGCTTCGAGCGCGCGGCGTTCGGCGTTGAACTGGTGCAGGCGCTGCGCAAGCTCGCGCGCCTCGATAGGGTCGTCGGTGGAGAGCAAACGCGCGCCAAGCGTGGCCTCACCCACGCGCCCACCCGCGTTCACGCGCGGCCCGAGCAGGAAACCGGCATGGAACGCTACCGGCGGCCCGTTCAGCCCGGCGACATCGCCGAGCGCGGCGAGGCCTGCGTTCTGGCGCATCCCCATCACGCGCAGGCCTTGCGCGACAAAAGCGCGGTTGAGGCCGGTCAGCGGCACGACGTCGCAGACGGTGCCGAGCGCGACAAGGTCGAGCCAGTTGAGGATGCGCGGTTCGGGACGCTGCGCGGTATAAAAACCACGCGCGCGCAGGACACGATTGACCGCGACGATGGCGAGGAAAGTAACGCCGCAGGCGGCCAGATGTCCCTGACGGCTTTCGTCGTCAAGACGGTTGGGATTGACCACGGCATGCGCCTTGGGCAAGTCGGCCTCGGCGCGGTGGTGGTCGAGCACGACGATGTCGAGGCCGGCTTCCGCACCTGCCGCCAGCGCGTCAAACGCCGTCGCGCCGCAGTCGACGGTCACGACCAGCGTCGCGCCCTCTTCCTTCAGCTTCAGCATGGCAGGCGCATTGGGGCCGTAGCCTTCGGCGATGCGGTCGGGGATGTAGAGGCGCAAGGTTTGGCCGACGCTGGCGAAGAAACGCTTGAGCAGCGCGCTGGAGGTCGCGCCGTCGACGTCATAATCGCCAAAGACCGCGACCTTTTCACCCTTGACGATGGCGTCGGCGATGCGCTCCGCCGCCTTGTCCATGTCGCGCAGCACCGAAGGGTCGGGTAGTTGCGTCTTGATGGCAGGGTTGAGGAAATCACTGACCTGATCGAAGGCCACGCCACGTGCAGAAAGAAGGCGGCCTACAATTTCAGGCAGGCCGAAAGACTGGCTGATCGCTTCGGCAGCGCGCGCGTCATAGGGCGTCATCTCCCACGTCTTGCCAAGTACGGAACGCTCGACGCGCAGCGCAGGCGCAGCGGCAGAAGGTTGCGGCATGGATTTGTTGACAGCAGCCGTCATGCAGCCTCCTTCGCGCGCGGCAGCAGGGCATCGAAATTGATGACAAGGCAGCCCGCGATGATCAGGCCGCCGCCCAGCGCCAGCGTCATGTCGAAGCGTCCGGCATCCGCCAGAACAAGGAACAGCGTGGCGAAGAACGGGATGAAGTAAGAGAGCGAACCGATCACGCGCGACTGCCCGTGCTTCATCGCGTAGTCCCACAGGAAGAACGCGATACGGCAGACGGTATAAAGGCCGAGCATCGCCCAGTTAAGCACCGAGGCCGGCGCCATCGCAGGTTCATAAAGCATGTGCAGCACCAGCATCGGCGCGCCCGCGATCAGGAAGAAGATGGGAATACGGTCAACTGGGCCGGCCACGGCCTTGGAGAGACCCGAATAAGTGCCCCACAGCACGCCGCAGAAGACACCGATCATGAGCATGATGTGGCTGCCCGAGAAATCGAGCGGCCCACGACTCTGGAAGACGAAGAACACGCCCGCGAGGCACAGCGCGATGCCGGTGACCGCGAAGACATCGGGCTTGCGACGCTGCAGCAGGCAGCCCGTCACGATCAGGCACGCCGGCCAGACGTAGTTGAGCAGGTTCACCTCGAGCGACGGCCCGTGCTTGAACGAATAAACGTAGAGGATGTTGTAAAGGCCGAAACCGGCGGTGCCCAGCGCGTAAGACTCAAGCGGCATTTTGAATTTCGAGAGGATGTCTTCGCCCTTCCACGCCCACCACGCACAAGCCGCGGCGAAGGCCGTCAGGAACGACACGCCGCCGACGAAAAACGGCGGCATGCCGCCCGTCAGCGCCAGCATGGCCGGCGTCAGGCACCACATTGCAAGGGCTGCGATGCCGCAGCCGATGGCCTTGCCTTCGGTCATTATTTGTAGCCTGCCTTGCGCGTAAAGTTATGCGTGGCCTCGATGCGGCGCACGGTGCCGGTCTTGGAGCGCATGACGACCGAGTGCGTATGCGCGCCGCCGGCAAAACGGCGCACGCCGCGCAGCATCGCGCCGTCGGTGACGCCGGTGGCGGCGAACATCACGTCGCCTTTGGCGAGGTCGGTGAGGCCGTATTTGCGGCTGAGGTCGGTGACGCCCCACTTGTGTGCGCGCGCCTTTTCGTCGTCGTTGCGGAACAGCAGACGGCCTTGCATAAAGCCGCCGACCGAGCGCAGCGCAGCCGCCGCCAGCACGCCTTCGGGCGCGCCGCCGGTGCCCATGTAGATGTCGACGCCGCTGTCGGGTTGCGTGGTCGCGATCACGCCGCTGACGTCGCCGTCGGAGATCAGCATGATGCGCGCGCCGGCCTCGCGCACACGCGCGATCAATTCGGCATGGCGCGGACGGTCGAGGATGCAGGCGACGATGTCGGAAACGTCGAGGCCTTTTGCCTTCGCCACGGCCTTGAGGTTTTCGGCCGGCGTGGCGTCGAGGTCGACGAGGCCTTCGGCGATGCCGGGGCCGACGGCGATCTTATCCATGTAGACGTCGGGCGCGTTGAGGAAGCCGCCATGCTCCGCCATCGCCACGACCGCGAGCGCATTGGCGCCGCCCTTGGCGGTGATGGTGGTGCCTTCCAGCGGATCCAGCGCGATGTCGAGCGCAGGGCCTTGGCCGGAGCCGACCTTTTCGCCGATATAAAGCATCGGCGCTTCGTCGCGCTCACCTTCGCCGATCACGACGGTGCCGGTGATGTTGAGGGTGTTGAGCGCCGTGCGCATCGCGTCAACGGCCGCCGCATCCGCCGCCTTCTCGTCGCCACGGCCCATGAGCAGAGAGGCCGACAGGGCCGCCGCCTCGGTCACACGCACCAGCTCGATCGCGAGGTTGCGCTCCATCGAGAGTTTCGGGTCAAAATCGCTGTTGATCGCTGTGAGTGCCATGATACGCCCTATTGATTCTGAAAGACGTATTATGTAACAAAAACCGGGAAATGGGAAGCTATTTAAGGTTCTGGTTTATAATGATTTTCTTCAAGAATTGATCCGCCGTCCCGAGATAGGCATCAATGTCCTTTTCGGTGTGCGCGAAAGAGGCTTGTGGGCCGGCGGAAGCGACCGCATCCCAGATACCCCGGTTCGCCATGAAAAGCCGGCGCGCGTCGATGAAGGCGACATCCAAGGAAGCGGCGGCTTCCTCTCCATTCGCGGGAAGATGAGGCGTCAGGCAATAGCCGGAGCGCGGGCCGAAACGGAAAGCCCGCCAAGGCAAATGATGCGCCTTGAAAAGGGTTTCCAGCCCGTCCGACAGGCGCGCGCCCAAGGCACCCAGCCTTTCATAGGCTTCCGGCGACAATACATGATCGAGCGCCGCGCGGGCCGCCGCCACCGCGATGGCGCTGCCGTATGTCGTGCCGCCCGTCGCGATGCCCTTCGGGCCGATATCGACGTCGCTGTGCCGCGTGAAGACCGCGGCCACTTCCGCGCTCATGCCGTAAAGGCCGAAGCTGATGCCGGTGCCCAGCCCCTTGCCCAGGACGACAAAATCCGTTTCAAGCTTCCATGCGCCCGTCAATCCACCATAGGCAAATTGGAACGTGTGTGCTTCATCGAGGCATAAAAGCGTGCCGTGCCGCCTTGTCGCCGCGCGCAGGCCTTCGAGAAACCCCGGCGCGGGCAAGACCAAGTTGCAATTCGTCAGCATCGGCTCGGTGAGCACCAACGCGACGTCCTGCGCGGCGAGCGTTTTCTCCACGGCGTCAAGGTCGTTAAAGGGCAGGATCATCGTGCGCGCAGCGACATCCGCAGGAAGGCCGTGAAGGGAAGGAAGCGTGCCGCCGCCCTCGTCCTGCACCAAGGTCTCGTCAATATGGCCGTGATAATGGCCGCTGAAGATGACGATCTTGCTGCGCCCCGTCATGAAACGGGCGATGCGCAGGACTTCGGTATTGGCGCCGGACGCAGACAAGGTGAACTGCCAGAAAGGCAAGCCCACCTGCTCGCTCAAGCGTTCGCCGACGATGACAGCATCCCGCGTCGGCAAAAGAAAATGCGCGCCGTTCTTCACCTGACGCGTCACGGCTTCCACGATCGGGGCGGGGCCGAAGCCCATCGTCATGCTGAGGTCGCTGACGTTGAAATCGATATAACTGTTGCCGTCCACATCGCGAAAAACAGAACCCGCGCCGCTTTCCGCGAAAACGGGCGGGAAACGATAGAGGCCGCTCATCCACGTCATCGGCACGCCGTTCGGCAGGTGCGCTCCCGCGCGTTCTCGCAAGGCTTTTGACGCGGCCGTCCGTGATGCAAAAACAGCCTCTTCTTGCACACGCAAGGCGGCCAGCTTCTCCCGGTCAATGAATGTCTTGTTCGGCACGGACGTCATCCGTTGCCGAAAGTTTCGATCCGCATCAGGTGGGGGGCTTCGACGATCGCGGGCAGCTTGCCGATCAGCGCGACGGCGCGGCGCATGTCGCCCTCGCCGGTTTCGTGGCTGGTCAGGATGACCGGCACCGGCTGGCCGGGCGCGCGGCCGCGCTGCAGGATGGATTCGAGGGAGACGCGGCAATCGCGCAAGATCGCCGACACATCGGCGATCACGCCCGGCTGGTCGAGCACGATCAGGCGCAGGAAGTAAGAACCGACCCGCGCATCCATATCGGCGGCTTTGAGCGTCGCGGCTTTGTCGCCAGCGACGCCGAGCAGCGGCAGCGTGCGCCCGCGCGCGACGTCGATAATGTCGGAGACGACGGCGGAAGCGGTGGCATCGCCGCCCGCGCCCGCACCGGTCATCAGCACCTTGCCGGAGAAATCGCCGTCGATATAAACCGCGTTGAGCGCGCCTTCGACCTGGGCGACCGGCGAGTGTTTGGGCACAAGGCACGGCTCGACCGACAGTTCCACCCCGCGCGGCGTGCGGCGCGCGACGCCGAGCAGCTTGATGCGGTAGCCGAGTTCGTTCGCGAAGTCGATGTCGAGCGCGGAGATGTTGCGGATGCCGCTGGCGCGCACAGCCGAGAAATCCGGCACGCAGCCGAAAGCGAGGCCGGCGAGGATCGAGAGCTTGTGGCCGGCGTCGACGCCGTCGATGTCGAACGAAGGGTCGGCTTCAGCATAGCCCTTCCCTTGCGCTTCCTTGAGCACATCGGCGAAGTCGCGGCCCGTCGCCGTCATTTCGGAGAGGATGAAGTTGCAGGTGCCGTTCAAGATGCCGTAGACCGCGCGGATCTCATTCGCCGCAAGACCTTCGCGCAGGCCCTTGATGACGGGGATGCCGCCCGCGACTGCCGCTTCGTACGACACGCTGCCGCCGTTTTTCTTCAGCAGCGACAAGATCTCGCTTCCGCGCAGCGCGAGCAGCGCCTTGTTGGCGGTGACCACCGGCTTGCCTTTGGCGAGCGCAGCGGAGACGAGGTCATAGGCCGCGCCTTGCGCGCCGCCCATCAGCTCGACGACGACATCGACGTCGGGATCGTTGGCGAGCGCGACAGGATCGTCATGCCAGCGCACATTCTTGAGGTCGATGCCGCGGTTCTTGTTCTTGTCACGCGCGGAGATGGCGGTAACACACAGCGGGCGCTGCGCGCGGGCGGAAAGCAGTTCCGCATGCTGCGCGAGCAGGCGGACGGCCGAGGCCCCCACCGTGCCGAGCCCGGCGATGCCGATCCTGAGCGGCGACTGCGCTGTCATGGGTGTTTACTCGCCGGAATCGACGAAGACGTCGACACGGCGCTCGTCGCCGCTGTCGCCGCGCGAGAAGGTCTTGATCTTCGACGCCTTCACGCCGGCGCCCGTCAGCACTTGCGCGACGGCATCGGCGCGCTTTTGCGCGAGTGCGTCGTTCGCGCGCACGCGGGCAGGCGTGTCTTGCGCGTCGCGGCTGGCGTAGCCGACCACGCGCAGGGTGTACTTGCCGCCGGCGTGCTGCAGGTCGATGACCAATTGGCGCAACGCGCCGCGATCATGCGCGCCAACGACAGACTTGCCGAGGCCGAAGAAAGCCTGCGCCGAAGCCTGCGCCGCGGGGGCGGGCGCGCCGGCGTCGGGCATATGCGCGACCTTGTTGGTGAAGTCGAACTTCATGTCGTCATAGGGCTGCGCGTCGCCGTCGACCGGATAGACGGTCACGTCACGGTATTCGACGGCATTGCCGGTGCTGGTCTTTGCGCCGGGCGATTGCATCTGCTGCTGGGTGTCCGTCGTCACGACCGGCGAGCGGCCGTAGCCGTCGGTGCGGCGCCAGAACTTGGCCGAGAGGTCGTCGGATTGCTTGCCCTGCGGGCCTTGCGGCTTCAGCACGGGGCCTTGCAGGTCGGAGCCGTAGCCGCGCCACCACGACGGATAGCTGCTGTCGCCGCGCATCCATTGCGGGCTGCCGTTCGCGCAAGCTCCCAGCAGAAGAACGCCTGAGATGGCCAAAATGATTTTAGAAACGCGCATGAAACCCTGCCCCTTTGGAACGGTTGAAATAACCCGGCTCCCAGTGTGGCCTAAACGGCGCAAATCATCAACGGGAGAGGCGTCGAATAATGGTGGTATGGAAGTAAACGTCGCCGCCGTTCAGCGCCTTGCGGCCGGAGAAATCGCGGCTATTTTCCTGATAGACGACTTCGAGACGGCCTTGGCCTGCTTTGTTGAAGGCGTCGACGAAGGCATTGACCTCGTCCGCGGCGACCGGGAACTGGTAGGGGCGCGTCGGCGGGGTCGGGTACTGGACTTCCAGCAGGCCGCCGTCGTTCAGAAGGCTTGCCATGCGCGCGAGCGCCTGTTCACGCCCCGGCTGGTCGAGGTATTGCAGCGTGCCGACGCTGTAGACGACATCAAAGCCCTGGCCGACGCGCGGCAAGGACGGCAGGCGCGCCGCTGACCACTTTATATTCTTGTTTTTGAAGTTCTTATTCGCGATATCGCGCAGCTTGCGCGCCGGTTCGGCGGCAACGACCGTATGCCCGCGGTCGGCGAAATAGGCTGCGTCCGCGCCCGATCCTGCGCCGACGTCGAGCATCTTGAGCGGCCCTTGCGGCAGGCGCTTGATGAGTTCGGCATGCACCGCGCCGCGGTCGAGGCTGTTGTAGAACGCCGTCAGCTCTGCCGCATTGTCGTTGAAGTAGTCGATGGCTTTGGACATGAAGACCTACAGATAATTCCGGGCGATGCCCACGTAATGTTTTGCAGAATGTTTTATAGAGGCCTTCTCTTCTTCTGTCAATTCACGCATCAGCTTCGCGGGAGAGCCCGCCCAGAGCTGGCCCGCGGGCACGCGCTTGCCCGGGGTGACCAAGGCGCCCGCCGCCACCATCGCACCTGATTCGACATAGGCGCCGTCCATCACGCAGGCCTGCATGCCGATGAACGCGCCGCTCTCGACCGTGCAGGCGTGCAGCAGCGCCATGTGGCCGACCGTCACGTCGTCGCCGATATAAGTGCCTTGGCCTTGGGAAGCGACGTGGATGACCGTGCCGTCCTGGATGTTGGTACGCGCGCCGATGACAATGTTGTTGACGTCGCCGCGCAGGGTGCAGCCGTACCAGATGCTCGATTGCGCGCCGATCACCACGTCGCCGACGATGGCAGCGGTCTCCGCAACGAAGGCATCGGGCGCGATCACGGGCAATTTGCCCTTATAGGTTTGAATAACAGGCATTTTTTTCTCCAGTTGAAGGCTGCAGCCAATGAAACTACAGTAGTACACCAAGAGCGAGGAAGCCAATGCCCTTCAAGAACCTGATTGCCGGATACAAATCATTCCACCAGCGCTACTTCAGCGGGGACGGCAAGCTCTACCGCGACCTCGTGCGCGACGGGCAGTCGCCGGAGACGCTGGTCATCGCCTGCTCCGACAGCCGCTCCGACCCCGCCATCCTCACCGACAGCAGCCCGGGCGACATGTTCGTCATCCGCAACGTCGCCGCCATCGTGCCGCCGTACAAGATCGACAGCAACCACCATGGCACCTCCGCCGCGATCGAGTTCGCGGTGCGCACGCTCAAGGTCAAGCACATCGTCGTCATGGGCCACAGCCTCTGCGGCGGCGTGCACGCCCTCGCCCACCGCGACGAGGCGGGCGCGACATACGAATTCCTGCAGCAGTGGATCGACATCGGTCGCCCCGCGTTGGAGACCGTCGAGCGCGAACTGGCCGACGCGGCGCCCGAGATACGCCGACGCGCGCTGGAAGAGGCCGTCGTGCTGGTCTCGCTCAACAACCTGCTGACCTTCCCGTGGATCAAGAGCGCGGTCGATGCCGGCGCACTGACGCTGCACGGCTGGTACTTCGACCTGACCACCGGCGGCATGTTCACCTACGACGCCAAGACGCAAAGATTCGGCAAGCTCACCCGCACGAAAGAGCGCGCGTAATACTCCCTCTCCCGAAGGGAGAGGGCATAAAAAAAAGCCCCGCATTGCTGCGGGGCTTTTTTTTTCGGCGGTGAGAAAGCGATTAACGCTTAACCCACTGGGTGCCGCGGCGTGCCTTATGGCGGCCGTACTTCTTACGCTCGACCTTGCGGCTGTCGCGGGTCAGCATGCCTTCTTGCTTCAGGACGCCGCGCAGTGCGGGTTCGAAGTTGATGAGGGCGCGCGAGATGCCGTGACGGACTGCACCAGCCTGGCCGGTGAGACCGCCGCCCGACACCACAACCTTGACGTCGAACTGGCCGACGCGGTTGGAGAGTTCGAAGGGCTGGCCGATCATCAGGCGCTGGGTGCCGCGGGCGAAATAGACGACGACGTCGCGGTCGTTGACCACGATCTTGCCGTTGCCGCGCGAGATCCAGACGCGGGCGACCGCGTCCTTGCGGCGGCCGGTGCCGTAAGCACGGCCCTTGGAGTCCAGCTTGGGCTTCGCGTCGGCGACGACAGCAGCAGCGCCGGCGGGAGCCGATACGCCTGCCTTTTCAGCGACGGCCGACTTGAGGTCGGAGAGGTTCTTCTTGATCGTCATGGGTCAATTACCTTTTGTTCTTGGGGTTCATCGCGGCAACGTCGACGATTTCGGGCTGTTGCGCGTCGTGATCATGCTTCGGGCCGGCGAAGAGGCGCAGGCAGGTCAGCTGCTGGCGCGCGAGGGGGCTTTCCTTCGGCATCATGCGGCGAACGGCGTTCTCGAGAACGCGCTCGGGGAATTCACCATCGAGGATCTGGCCTTGCGTACGGCTCTTGAGGCCGCCGGCGTAGCCGGTGTGCCAGTGGAACACCGAGAATTGCTTCTTTTTGCCGGTGATGCGGACTTTTTCCGCGTTGATGACGATGACGTTGTCGCCGCAGTCGATGTGCGGGGTGTACATCGCCTTGTGCTTGCCGCGCAGGCGCATTGCGATCAGGCTGGCCAGGCGGCCGAGCGTGACGCCGTCGGCGTCGATGAGAAGCCACTTCTTCTCGACTTCCGAGGGTTTCGCAGAATAGGTTTTCATGTCTGTTTTCCTAATGTTCGTTTCGGTCGCAGATTTATGCCGGATTCGACCATTGGCGTCAAATCTTTTTTATATATTCAATGAAAACAAGATGTTATTTTCGCGGTATCCAAATACCAAAATTTTAATCCATTGAAATATAAAGATAAAATTACATCCTGCAATCCAGTGTAGAACAGCTTCCGCGAATCCTTGACCTAAATACAATAATTATGTTAAAAATAGAACACCCTTTCATACAGGCTTTCATGACGCAGAACACGCTCACAGAATCCTTCGACTTCGATACCGCCGTGGCCGAGGCTTATGAAGCCTTTCCCCAGATGGCGAATTCCATCTTCTTCGTCGACGCCAACACACGCCGTCCCATCCATCCCGATGCCGAGACGCAAGCACAACTCACCGCCGCCCTCGACGCCCCGACGGCATTCGGCACGGCGCTGACGCAGGACTGCAGCCAGCTGCGCGGCCTGCGCCAATCCTCCTGCAAGATATTCTACAACAACGGCCAGCCGATGTTCTTCGTCCTGCTTTACCTCGAGAAGGACATGGAAAGCGCGCTCGACGGCCCGCAGCACCTGCGCGCACACCAGCACCTCGCCTTCGACCACGAATTCGCCCACGCGCTGATCGAGAAGGCCAACGGCGGCAGCACGGTGTGCGAGTCCGTTGCGGATTCCTACGCTGCCTTGCGCCACTTCCAGCGCTACGGCACCAAGACCGGCATGATCGAGACGCTGATGCAGCGTCGCGCCGCGCTGAGCTTCGCCAACAACGACGTCGACCACTTCACCAGCCCGGCGCTTGAGGAAGTGCTCTCGGTCAGGAAAAGCTTCGACTTCACGCAACTGAACCCGATGCAGGTCGCCCGCATGGCCGAATACATCGGCAGCAAGTCCGCGCCGCGCGGCGCCGAGAAACGCGCCCTCACCCGCAGCTTCAAGAAGCTCTCCGCCGCCTTCAACGAGATGGCCGACGACACGCCGCTGCGCAAGCTCGCCAACAGCGCCCTCACCGCGCGCGCCGCCATCGTCGGCAAATGGGGCAAGGTCGCGCTGAAAGCCTTCCTCGACAACAAGGTCGCGCTGGAGATCGGCGGCCAGAACGTCACGTTCAAGTCCGCCTACTGGCGCGGCGTACGCGCCGCGCTCAAGGCCCGCGCATGACGGAACCCCGCTTCGATTTTGACGCCGCCGTGGCCGAGGTCTACCAGACGTTCGGCGAAACGATGAACAATGTCGTCTTCGTCAATGCAAAGACGTGGAAAGTCGTCCACCCGGATGAAACCGTGCGCCGGTCGATCGTCGATGCGGTCAACAACAACGCAGGCCTGCGCGAAACCATCAATCCTGCCATTGCCTATTGCCAGATGAAGAAAAGTTCGCTGAATGCGCCGGTCGAGGTCAACGGCGCCCTGTTCCACTTTGTCTGCCTCTATCTGGCAGACGATCGCGAAACCCCGCTGAACACGCACGACGGCCTCGCCGTGACCGCGCCGGTGCCTGCCTACGACCAGTATTTCCTCTTCGACCATGAACTGGCGCATGCGCTGATCCCCGCCGCGCATCATGCGGGCACGCCCGCCCAGTGCGAGTCCATCGCCGATACCTACGCCGCCATCCGCCACTTCCAGCGCTTCGGCACGCAGACCGACACCGTCGAAACGCTGACCAGCCTGCGCGCCGCCTTCTCGTTCATGCTCGACGACTGCCTGCATTTCACCAGCCCTGCGCTCGAGGCCCTGGCGGCCGACAAGAAGACCTTCATCAAGCTGGATCCGTGGGGCACCCTGTTCATGGCAAACACCCTCGGCAAGGCGAACCATGCCGCCGCGAAGGACATGAAGGCCCTCGCCTACCACGCGCGCAAATTCCGGCGCGGCATGAAGAACGTGAAGGATGACAGGCCGCTCCGCAAGCTGGCAGAACTCGCCTTCACCGCCCGCTCGACCGCCGTCGGCAAGTGGGCATCGACGGCCCTGCAGGCCTTTGCGGACGAAAAGGTCAACCTCCTCGGCCAGAAACGCGAGATCAAGCTCGATGATCTCTACTGGGACGTCGTCCGCGAAGCCCTCAAGGCACAGGACAGCAAGCCTCCCCGCCCCAAACGCTATGAAAAATAAATAGTGAATTAAGTTGCCGAAATTTTATTTCGCACTTACCTTTACTCCCTACCCCCGGCAACAGAGGGAAAGGGTCACCACCACATGCTGCGCCGCGACGTCACGCTGGATGACAAGTACACCGAGAAATCGGGCCGTATCTACCTGAACGGCCTGCAGGCGCTCGTGCGTATCCCCATGATGCAGCACCGGCTCGACACGGCGCGCGGCCTCAAGACCGGCACCTTCATTTCCGGCTACCGCGGTTCCCCGCTGGGCGGGATCGACATGGCGCTCACCGGCGCTCAGAAGTACCTCGACCAGCACCATATCAAGTTCGTCCCCGGCATCAATGAAGACCTCGGCGCCACTGCCGTCTGGGGCAGCCAGCAGCTCAACCTCGGCCCCGGCGCGCAGTACGACGGCGTCGTCGGCATGTGGTACGGCAAGGGCCCGGGCGTCGACCGCTCGACCGACGCGCTTAAGCACGCCAACGCGGCCGGCACCTCGAAGCACGGCGGCGTGCTGGCGCTGGCCGGCGACGACCATGCGTGCAAGTCTTCCACCTTCCCGCACCAATCCGAACACGCCTTCATCCATTGCATGATCCCGGTGCTGCACCCGGCGGGGATCGAGGACGCGATGATCCTCGGCCTGCACGGCATCGCGATGTCGCGCTATTCCGGCTGCTGGACTGGATTTAAAGTCATCAGCGAATTCTCCGACAGCTCGGCCTCCGTCTTCACCGACCCCTTCGGCCTGCAGTTCAATACGCCGACCGATTTCGACATGCCCAAGGACGGCCTCAATATCCGCTGGTACGACCCGCCCGTCGCGCAGGAAGAGCGCCTCATCAACTTCAAGCTGCCCGCCGCGCAAGCCTACGCGCGCGCCAACGGCCTCGACCGCTATATCTTCAACCCCGCCAAGAAGCGCCTCGGCATCGTCGCGACCGGCAAAGCCTACATGGACACCATGCAGGCGCTCGAAGACCTCGGCATCTCCAAGGAACGCGCGGAAGCGATGGGCATTGCCATCTATAAGGTCGCCCTCGTCTGGCCGCTGGAACCCGAGGGCATCCGCAAGCTGGCCTCCTCCGTCGAGGAACTCCTCGTCGTCGAGGAAAAGCGCGGCCTGATCGAGGAACAGATCAAGCAGATCCTCTTCAACCTGCCGGCGAGCGAGCGCCCGCGCGTGATCGGCAAGCGCGACGAACAGGGCGCCGTCTTGCTGCCCGAGAACTACGAGCTTTCGCCCGCGATGATCGCCGACGTGCTGATCCAGCGCCTCAAGCCGCTGACCAACACCGCCGATTTCGAGCGCCGCATGGACGTCATCCACCAGAACCTCGACATCCGCAAAATCCCCGCGCCCGTCGTGCGCATGCCCTATTACTGTTCGGGCTGCCCGCACAACACCTCGACCGTGGTGCCCGACGGCAGCCGTGCGCTGGCCGGCATCGGCTGCCACTACATGGCGATGTGGATGGACCGCAAGACCGTGATGTTCACCCAGATGGGCGGCGAAGGCACGCCGTGGATCGGCCAGCAGCCGTTCACCTCGGAAAAGCACGTCTTCGCCAATTTGGGCGACGGCACCTATTTCCACTCCGGCCTGCTCGCCATCCGCGCGTCGCTGTCCGCGAACAGCAACATCACTTACAAGATCCTCTATAACGACGCGGTCGCCATGACCGGCGGCCAGCACGTCGACGGCCAGCTCAGCGTCGCCATGATCACCAATCAGGTCGCGGCCGAAGGCGCAAAAACCATCGTCGTCGTCTCCGACGAGCCGTGGAAGTACGGAAGCAACAACGGCTTCGCCCCCGGCGTGCGCATCTTCCACCGCGACAAGCTCGACGACGTGCAGCGCGAGCTGCGTGACGTGCCCGGCGTCTCCATCCTCATCTACGACCAGACCTGCGCGGCCGAAAAACGCCGCCGCCGCAAGCGCGGCCTGATGGTCGACCCGCCCAAGCGCATCATGATCAACGAGCGCGTCTGCGAAGGCTGCGGCGACTGCGGCAAGAAATCCAACTGCCTCTCCCTCGCGCCGGTCGAGACCGAATTCGGCCGCAAGCGCCAGATCGACCAGTCGAGCTGCAACAAGGATTATTCCTGCGTCAAAGGCTTCTGCCCCAGCTTCGTCACCGTGCTCGGCGGCGGCCTCCGCAAGCCGGAAGCGGCCAAGCTCGACAGCGCGATCGACGCAGCCTTCGCCGCGATGCCGTCGCCCGTCATCAGCGACCTGAGCGTGCCTGAAGCCGTACTTGTCACCGGCATCGGCGGCACCGGCGTCGTCACCATCGGCGCGATCGCCGCGATGGCCGGCCACCTCGAAGGCAAGGGCGTCACCACGATGGACCAGACCGGCCTCGCGCAGAAGGGCGGCGCCGTCACCAGCCACATCCGCTTCGCCAAGACGCCGGAAGACATCCACACTGTGCGCATCAGCACGGCAGGCGCCACCACCATCCTCGGCTGTGACATGCTCGTGACCGCCGACGGCGATGCGATGTCGAAGATCTACCCCGGCCGCACGCGCGTCATCCTCAACACGCAGGAAACCCAGACCGGCGAATTCACGCAGAAGCCCGACTGGAAGATCCCCGCCGCCTCCATCGAGGACAACATCCGCAAGATGGCCGGCGCGGAGAACCTCTTCATGCTCGACGCCACCAGGCTGGCGACCGCGCTGCTCGGCGACAGCATCGCCACCAACATGTTCGTGCTCGGCTACGCTTGGCAAAAAGGCTTCGTGCCGCTGAGCGAGGAATCCCTCCTGCGCGCGATCGAGCTGAACGGCGCTTCCGTCAAGATGAACCAGCAGGCTTTCCTCTGGGGCCGCCGCGCCGCGTTCGACATCGACGCCGTCAAGAAGGTCGCCTTCCCGCCCGCCACGGCGGACGAAGGCCTCGCCCACCGCACGCAATCGCAGACGACAGAGGAGCTGATCGCCCGCCGTATCGCCTCGCTGACCGACTACCAGAGCGCATCTTACGCCGCGCAATACAAGGCGCTGGTCGATGCCGTTCAGGCCGCCGACAAACAAGGCGCACTGACCGAAGCCGTCGCGCGTTACTATTACAAGCTGATGGCCTACAAGGACGAGTACGAAGTCGCACGGCTCTACACCGACGGCGCGTTCCTCGCGCAGCTCAACAAGACCTTCGCCGGCGACATCCGCCTCAAGTTCAACCTCGCCCCGCCCCTGCTCGCCAAGCGCGACGCCAAGACGGGCGAGCTGCAAAAGATGGAATTCGGCCTCTGGATCCTCAAGGCGTTCCAGCTCCTCGCGCCGCTCAAGGTGCTGCGCGGCACGCCGCTCGACATCTTCGGCTACACCGCCGAGCGCCGCATGGAACGCCAGCTGATCCGCGACTACAAGAAGACCGTCGAGACATTGCTCGCGAACATGACGCCGGCCAACTACGCCGCCGCCGTCGCCATCGCCTCGGTGCCCGAACACATCCGCGGCTACGGCCACGTGAAGGAACAACACTTCAAGGACGCGAAGAAAAAAGAATCCGCCCTGATGGCCGCCTTCCTTGCGCCGACGTCGGACAAGAAAGCGGCTTAACACTATCGAAGCGCACTAAAAAGGCGGGCCTTGCGGTCCGCCTTTTTTTCATTCCGTACTGGATACCCTTACGGTTGGATCGGCTTGCAAGATACGACGTACGTCTGGCCGATCGTGCGGCGGGAATTGCCGCTGACTTCGGTTTCCACGGAGACGACGATCTCACTGTTCTTCTTCGTCTTGTAGGTCATCAGGTAGTTTTCGTGCAGGTCATGATCGGCATCGTAATAACGCTTCGTCGTCACGCCTTCGAGCACGACCGTGTTGTCGATGGCGTTTGCGTTGCTATTGGCAGCCTCGACGACGTCATAGGTCGTCGCATGATGCTTGCCGCAACCGGTCAGGCCGAGCGCGGCTGCCGCGAATGCACAGGCCAAGAGGCCTTTCTTAAAAGCTTTCATCGTCGATCTCCCGTTCAATAAATGGCGTAGGCCAAATAGTACTAGAGGTCTCGACTATGTCAACGGTCAAAATCCGGTGATTTATCAAGCCGCTTCGATGTTCAGCGCGGCGGCCAGCAGGGTCTTGGTATAGTCCTCGCGCGGGTGGGCGAAGACCTCGGCGGTGGGGCCGCGTTCGACGACCTGGCCGTTCTTCATCACGATCACCTCGTGCGAGATGGCGCGCACCACGCGCAGGTCATGGCTGATGAAGAGGTAGGCGAGGTTGTGCTTCACCTGCAGGTCGCGCAGCAGGTCGATGATCTGCGCCTGCACCGACATGTCGAGCGCCGAGGTGGGCTCGTCGAGGATGACGAACTTCGGCTTGAGCGCGAGAGCACGCGCGATGGAAATGCGCTGGCGCTGCCCGCCCGAGAATTCGTGCGGATAGCGGTGGCGCACGGAAGGATCCAGCCCCACTTCGCGCAAGGCCGCCGCGACAAGACCGTCGCGCGCCGCTTCCGAGAGGTTGGGGAAGTGCACGAGCAGCCCCTCTTCCACGATCTGCCCGACCGACAAGCGCGGCGAGAGAGAACCGTAAGGATCCTGGAACACGATCTGCATGTCCTTGCGCAAAGGGCGCAGAGCGTCTTGCTGCATCGAAGCGATGTCGCGGCCTTCGAAAACGATTTTTCCCTGCGCGCGCGTCAGGCGCAGCAGCGCGAGGCCGAGCGTCGTCTTACCCGAGCCGCTTTCGCCCACCACGCCGACCGTCTGGCCGGGGCGGATCGCAAGGTCGATGCCGTCCACCGCGCGCACGTAATCGACCGTGCGCTGGAACAGGCCGGCCTTGATCGGGAAGTAGACCTTGACGCCGTCGGCCTTGATGATCGCCGTCGCCTTTTCATCGAATGGCTGCGGCGTGCCCTTGGGTTGGGCGGCGAGCAGCATCTTGGTGTAATCGTGCGACGGCTTGGCAAAGAGCTTGTCGGTCTTTTCCAGCTCGACGAGGTCACCGCGATACATCACGGCGACGCGGTCGGCCATCTTCTTCACGACACTGAGGTCGTGCGTGATAAGCATGATCGCCATGCCGGTCTTTTGCTGCAATTCCCTCAACAGTTTCAGCAGCTGCGCCTGCACGGTGACGTCGACCGCCGTGGTCGGCTCATCCGCAATCAGTAAATCCGGTTCGTTAGCCAAGGCCATCGCGATCATCACGCGCTGGCGCTGCCCGCCGGAAAGCTCGTGCGGATAAGCGCCAAGGCGCGTCGTGAGTTTTTCGAGGCCAACCAATTTCAGAAGTTCGATCACGCGGGCGCGCGCGGCGACGGGCGTCATGCGCTTGTGCAGGAACAGCACTTCCGACACCTGCTTCTCGATCGTGTGCAGCGGGTTGAGCGACGTCATCGGCTCTTGAAATATCATCGCGATCTTGTTGCCGCGGATGGTGTTGAGCTTGCCTTCGGAAGCGCCCATCATCTCCTCGCCGTTGAAGCGGATGGAACCAGAGGGGTGCGACGCCATCGGGTACGGCAGCAGTTGCAGCACGGAGAGCGCCGTCACCGACTTGCCCGAGCCGGACTCGCCCACGACCGCCAGGATTTCTCCTTTATCGATCGAGAACGAGATGTTCTTGACGGCGTGCACATCGGATCCGAAATCCACCGAGAGGTTTTTGACTTCCAGCAAGGTCATTTGAAAATCTTTCTCGGGTCGAAGGCGTCGCGCACGGCCTCGCCGATGAAGGTGAGCAGGCTCAGCATGACCGCCAGCGACAGGAACGCCGTGATGCCGAGCCACGGCGCCTGCAGGTTGTTCTTGCCCTGCGACAGCAGCTCGCCCAGCGACGGCGAACCGGGCGGCAGGCCGAAGCCGAGGAAATCGAGGCCGGTCAGCGTGGTGATCGACCCGGTCAGCACGAAGGGCATCATCGAGAGCGTCGCGACCATCGCGTTGGGCAGCGCGTGCTTGAACATGATGACGGGCGTGGAGACGCCGAGCGCCTTGGCGGCGCGGATGTAATCGAGGTTGCGGGCTTTCAGGAACTCCGCCCGCACCACGTCGACCAGGTGCATCCACGAGAACAGCAGCATGAGGCCGAGCAGCGTGAAGAAGCCGGGCGCGATCACGCTCGACATGATGATGAGCAGGAAGAAGACCGGCATGCCCGACCAGATCTCGATGAAGCGCTGCGACAAAAGATCGACAAGCCCGCCGAAATAGCCACCCGCCGCGCCCACCGCCACGCCGCCCAAGCTGCCAAGCACCGTCAGCACAAGGCCGAACAGCACCGAGATGCGGAAGCCGTAGATCAATCGCGCCAGCACGTCACGCCCTTGGTCATCGGTGCCGAGCCAGTTCTCGGCGGTCGGTGCCGACGGCGCGGGCTGCGAAAGGTTATAGTTGATCGTCTGGTACGAATAGCGGATCGGCGGCCAGATCATCCAGCCGTGATCCTCGATCATCTTGGCGACGGTCGGGTCGCGATAATCGGCCTCGGTCTCGAACTCGCCGCCGAAAGCGGTTTCGGGATAGGACTTGGCGACCGGGAAATAGAAGGCGTTGTTGTAATGCACGACGATCGGCTTGTCGTTGGCGATCAACTCCGCGCCCAGCGACAAGACGAAAAGAACGAGGAATATCCACAGCGACACATAGCCGCGCCGGCTGCGCTTGAACTGCGACCAGCGCCGCTGCGCGATGGGAGACAACGCCTTCATCGTGCGCCCTGCGCGCTGAAGTCGATGCGGGGGTCGACCCATGTCATGGTCAGGTCGCTGACGAGGCGGATCAGGAAGCCGAGCAGCGTGAAGATGTAGAGCGTGCCGAACATCACCGGATAATCGCGGTTGAGCGCCGATTCATAGCCGAGCAGGCCGAGGCCGTCGAGCGAGAAGATCGTCTCGATCAGCAGCGAGCCGGTCAGGAAGATACCCATCAGCGCCGAGGGGAACCCCGCGATCACGATCAGCATCGCGTTGCGGAACACGTGGCCGTAGAGCACGCGGCGCTGCGTCAGGCCCTTGGCGCGCGCGGTCAGCACGTATTGCTTGTTGATCTCTTCGAGGAAGGAGTTTTTGGTGAGGATCGCGAGACTGGCAAATCCGCTGATGACCATCGCCGCGACCGGCAGCGTGATGTGCCAGAAATAATCGAGGATGCGCGACGGCCAGCTCAGGTCATGCCAGTTGTCTGACACCAGCCCGCGCAGCGGGAACAGGTCGAAATACTTGCCGCCCGCGAAGAGCACGATCAGCGCGATGGCGAAAAGGAAGCCGGGGATCGCGTAGCCGACCACCACCAGCGCGCTCGTCCACATGTCGAAGGCGCTGCCGTCCTTGACCGCTTTCTTGATGCCGAGCGGTATGGAGATGAAATAGACCAGCAGCGTCGTCCACAGGCCGAGCGAGATCGAGACCGGCATCTTGTCGAGCACGAGGTCGATCACGCGGCGGTTCTGGAAGTAGCTGTCGCCGAAATCGAAGCAGAGGTAGTTTTTCAACATCAGCCCAAAGCGCTCGCCGATCGGCTTGTCGAAGCCGAACTGCTTCTCCAGCGACTTGATGAATTCGGGATCCAACCCCTGCGCGCCGCGGTACTTACCCGAGGACGCGCCGGCGCCGGCGTTCATTTCCTGCTGCATCATCTGCGTCGCGGTGCCGCCGGCGTCGCTGCCGCCGCCCGAGAAGCGCTGCGTCGCCGAGGTGTTGAGGCCCTGGATCTTGGCGATCATCTGCTCGACCGGGCCGCCCGGCGCGACCTGCACGATCAGGAAGTTGATGAGGATGATGCCGAGCAGCGTCGGGATCATCAAAAGCAGGCGGCGGAGGATATAGGCGGTCATAGGCCCTATTTGGCAACTGGTTGTTTCGTCTCCAGCTTACCAGCCTTTTCCGCGTCGTACCACCATGTCTCAAGCGCGCCGAGGCCGTATTTCGGCGTCACCGCCGGTTTTCCGAATTTGTTCCAGTAGGCGACGCGGAAATAATCGATGTGCCAGTTCGGAATCACATAATAATTCCACAGCAGCACGCGGTCGAGCGCGTGGGTGCGCGCGACCAGCTCTTCGCGGTCGGGCGCGGCGATGACCATCTCGACCAGCTTGTCGATGACCGGGTTCTTGACGCCGAGGATGTTGCGGCTGCCCTTGATGTCGGCCTTGGGCGAGGTCCAGAAATCGCGCTGCTCGTTGCCGGGCGAGAGGGACTCGCCGAAGGTGGTGACCAGCATGTCGAAATCGAAGTCGTCCTGCCGCTTCTGGTACTGCGCGGGATCGACGATGCGGATGTTGGCGACGACGCCGAGCTTTTTCAGGTTACCCACCATCGGCCCGATCCAGCGCGTGAAGACGGGCGTGTAGAGCAGGAATTCGAACGAGAAGCGCTGGCCGTCTTTCACCAGCACGCCGTCAGGGCCGAGCTTCCAGCCCGCCTCTTCCAGCAGCTTCTTCGCCTGCGTCAGGTTCGCGCGCATGTCCTGGCCGGAGCCGGAGGTTTTCGGCGTGTGGAATTCGGTAGTGAAAACCTCGTCGGGCACCTGTCCCTTGAACGGCTCGAGAATCTTCAGCTCGCGGCCTTGCGGCAAGCCGGTCGCGGCGAGGTCGGAGTTGGCGAAGTAGCTCTCGGTGCGCTTGTACTTGCCGAAGGCGAACTGCTTGTTCGACCAGTCGAAGTCGAAGGCCAGCCCCAGCGCCTGTCGCACACGCGCGTCCTGGAACAGCGGGCGGCGCAGGTTGAAGGCGAAGGCCTGCATGCCGACGGGCATGCTGTTCTTGATTTCTTCCTTCCTGATGCGGCCGTCGACGACGGGCGGCTGGTTGTATTCGGTCTCCCACGATTTCGCGATGTTCTCCTCGCGCAGGTCGTAGTTGCCGGAGAACAATGCTTGCAGCAGCACGGTGTCGTCGCGGAAGGAGTCGTAGATGACGGTGTCGAAGTTATACATGCCCTTCACGACGGGGACATCCTTCGCCCACCAGTTCTTCACATGCTCGAACGTGATGCGCTTGCCGCTGTCGAACGACTTCACGCGATAGGGCCCGCTGCCGAGCGGCATGTCGGTGGTGGTGGCGGAGAAGTCCTTGCCTTCCCATGCGTGGCGCGGCAGCACGGGCATCTGGCCGGCGATCAGCGGCAGCTCGCGGTTGTCGGCGCCGGAGAAGGTGAACTTGACGCGGTGCGCATCAAGCGCCTCGACCGACTTCACGTTGGCGTAATAGACGCGGTATTGCGGATGGCCCTTGGTGGTGAGCGTGTTGAAGCTCCACACCACGTCGTCGGCGGTGACCGGCTTGCCGTCGGCCCAACGCGCCTCGGGTCGCAGGGTAAAGATCGCCCAGCTGCGGTCCTTCGGCGTCTCGATGCTCTCGGCGAGCAGGCCGTATTCGGAGAACGGCTCGTCCAGCGTGCCGGACATCAGCGTCTGATACACAAGGCCGAGGCCCGGCGCGGCGATACCCTTGAGGATGTAAGGGTTAAGGCTGTCGAAGCCGCCATATTGCGCGAGACGCAGCGTGCCGCCCTTGGGCGCGCCGGGGTTGACGTAGTCGAGATGCGTGAAACCGGCGGGATATTTCGGCTGCCCGTGCATGGCGATGCCGTAGGCCGCTTTTACCTCTTCCGCGCGCGCGGCGGCAGGCAGCGGGAGGATCAGGGCCAGCGCAATGGCGGCGACGGTTTTCAGCATGAACAGGTCCTTTCGGTCAATGTCCGCACAGGATGGCACGAAGCCGATGGCCTTACAAGCCGCCCAAAAAGAACCCCGCCGGAGGGGCGCTCCGGCGGGGTTTTTGGTACGTAACAATCAGCGTCAGGTGCTGTTGTTGGCGCCAGGGTCGCCGCTGCGATTCTTCTCGCGCTGGTTTTCCCTGTCCTTCTCCATTTTGCCCTGCACGCGGCCCACGGCGCCCTTGTAGCTGCTGGCCATGCCCTGGCCGTACTGGGAGATCGCGCCGGCGGTGGCTTCGTTGTCGAAGCTGTGGTCCGCAGAGCCGCCCATATACTTCATCAGCGCGCTCGGGATGATGTCGAGCAGCTTGAAGCACATGTTGGCAGCCGTATACATAACGAACACGTAGATGATGGTGTTCGACACGATGGCGAAAAGCCCCGCCAAGCCGTCATGCGACAGGTTGGTGATGGTCAGGCGCGTGAAGATATCGTGGAAGTAGAGCACGAAGGTGTTGAAGGCCAGCAGCGCGCCGACATAGCCGATCACCGTCAGCGTCGGGCGCATCAGCACGTTCAGCCACACGATCCAGGCGTTGCGGCCGTTGCCCGCGAGGCCTTCGCCCTGCGTGGTGAGGTGCGCCAGCGCCGCGATCGGCACCATCATGATAGCCTCGAAGATCGCCATCATCCACGTCACCACCGCGAAGAGCGTGCGGAGGAACGGGATCATCGGCACGTAGATCGAGAGCAACAGGCCTGCCGCCAAAATCATCTGGCCCATGGTCGTCATCATCTCGAACAGGAAGCTGTCCGCGATGGCCTTACCCAGGTTACCAAGGCTGAAGCCGCCGCCAAACGTCAGCGCCTCGACCTCGATGTGCAAGTCAAGCAAGCCAAGCGCAGCCTGGAGAACCGTCACGATGCTGATCATCACTGTGCCCAAAAGCACCAGCTCGTTGCCGTTGCGCGCCAACTGGGACAGAGGATAGGTGTTCGGATCGCTCGGCGAAGCCACGTCGAAGAGGAAGTAACCTTGATCGAGGCCAGAAAAGAGCATGTTGACAATTTTGTCCGAAGAGGCCTTGTCGAAGTTCATGGCGCCTGTATCGTCGCCGCCCACCATGCTCTTCATGTCGGCATTGACAGCCGAAGGACTGACCGTATTGCCCGCCGTCGTGCCGCCAGAACCCGCCGGGCCGCCGATCGAGGCGCTCGACATCTGCGGCACCGTCTGCCACCAGGTGTTATAGCGCGCGGTGATGCCGCGCACGTCGTTGGCATGCTCGGAACTGTTGGTGACAGAACTCGCCACGCCCGAAGTGATCGAGATCGAGGGCTTGGAGACCGACATGATGGTCTCGTTCAGCGTGGAAATCTGCTGGTACCAGCGGCCCATGCCTGCCCAGCCCTCTTCCTTCAGGCCCGCCAGCATGTGCTGATAAACGGTGTTCTGCAGGTTGGTGTACGAGCTTTGCATCTGCGAATTGACTTGGTTGTAGGCCGTGTTGACCATCGAGGTCACGCAGGACATGTCGGGCATCTGGCCTGAACCGGCAGGGCCCGCGCCGCACTGGTTGCCGCCGTCGCCGCCGCATTCGGTCTGCAGCGGGCTCGGGCCGCCGCTCGTCGCCGGGTAGAGGGGCGCGATCTGCGACGCAAAGGCGCAAGCGAATTTCTTGGCGGTGCCTTCAAGCGAGGAACCGAACAGGCCCGGGACCACCAGCCCCGCATAAGCCTGCATCACCTCTTTCTTGTATTGCACCGAAGCCTGCGCAATTGCGACAGAGTCAGCGGCCTGGTCGGGGGAGCCGGACATCACGCCGCCCATCGCATAGCTCATCGCGGAATCGGTGCCGGTATCGTAGGTCACCGTGCCGCAGATGTTGGCGGCGGTCTTGTTGGTGAACTGGAAGCTCGCCTTGCCATCGTCCTGCGTGCCCGACAGGTTATACATCATGATCTTCTGTTCCGCGGGCACGTTGGCATCGCCCATGGTCACGTTCTGCACGCCGTTATAAGCGACACGGCACAGCCACATGCCGGTGTAACTCTTGACGAGGTCGGTCATGTTTTTCGGGTTGGCCGGGATGGTGAGGTTGTCGACGCTCAGGATGCCGTCGACGTACTTGAGCCACGCGCGCGTGCCGAAGTTGGAGCCATATTCCGCGAGCTTCATCACAGCGAACTGGCCCGAGCTGTAGCCGACCGTGGAGCCGAGCGGGATCAGGAGGCCGAGCGCGAAAACGATGCGGATCGGCGCCCAGACCATGTTGTGGCGGCCGCCGCCGCCGATCTGGCCGGTGCGCGCCGTGTCGACGACGACCGAGATGATGATCCAGAACAGCATCACGCCCGCGACCACCAGCACGCCGGTATTGTAAATGTCCATCAGGCCGCGCACCGCGTTCTGCAGCGGGCCGCCGACGCCGTCGGCGCCTTCGCGGAACAGCTTGTCGATGATCATGCGGCCGTAGTCGGCGTGTTCGCCGGTGCCCTTGACCTTGTTGAACATGCCGCCGCCGTAAGCGCCCATCGCGCCGCCGGTCGTCGGGCTGTCGAAGATCTGCGCCGTCGCGCTGCCGACCAGCAGGCCGGTCAGGCTGAAGGCATAGATGATCGCGCCGATCACGATGCACACCGTCATCATCACGACGCTGGAAAAGAGGCCCCATTGATAAGGCGTCGCGTGCGGCATCGTCCGCAGGTGCGCCCAGCTTTCGCGCATCAGTTCCATGAAGCCGTAGCGCTTGACGCCTTCGGCGCCGTAGCGGGTGGCCGGATGGTCTTGCGGCAGCAGGTCGGCGGAAACGAACATCGCGGCGATGGTGCGGATGAAGACCGGCATCACGAAGCCGAAGTGCTGGAAGCTCAGCCGAATCTGCGGCATCAACATGAAGCCTGCGACAGAACCGGCGGTCACGCGTTTGTTGTTCTTATCTTCAGCGTCGGCCATTTATTCCCCCAGCGATATTCCTAATAAAAATATAGCCTCTATCCCTTAATAATACGTTGTTTGGCAAAAACCGTCAAAATAAAATCAGTTTTTATAAAATTTTAAATACATTTAAGGCATTGTTTTTTAATAAAAAACAGGCCGGGATAGAACCTTTATATTAAAGAGCTGGAATAAGGCGCCGGCCGCGGCATCCGCGCCCGAGTCGCGGTTTCAGGCGTTTTCGCCCTGCCGCGCCGGGCGACCGAAGAGCGTGCCCTGCCCGTAGTCGATGTCGAGATCGAGGAGCTCGAGGAGCTGGCGATCGGTCTCGATCTTCTCGACGATCATGTCGATGCCGGAGCGGTCGAGGTTGAGCTTCATGCGGCGCAGGCGCTCGAGGCCGCCGTCGGTCGCAAGTTCGGCGAGCAGCAGCACAGCCTCGATCTTGATGAAGCGCACGTGATGGATCTCGAGGTAATCGTAGTCGAACGAGATGTTGCGCACCTGGTCCATCGAGAAACGGCAGCCGAGGCGCGAGAGGCCTTCGAGCACCGGCAGCGTCTCCGCTTCCAGCGTGGCGATGTCGCGTTGGCTCATCTCGAACACGATCAACGGCGCGAGTTCGCGGTTCTGCGAGATGAAGGCGACGAGGTCGCCCATGAACTTAGGGTCGTGCAGCGTCAGGCTGCTGACGTTGAAGAAGAAGGCGCGGTTGTAGTCGCCCGTGCCGGCCTGGCGCAGCAGCTGCAGCCCGCGCAACAGCAGCAGGTTGTCGATGACGGGCATCATGTCGTGCTTCACCGCGATCTCGACATGGCGTGCGGGCGACAGGTAGACGCCCTTGGCGACGCGGATGCGCGCGGAGGTCTCGTAAAAACGCGGCTTGCGTTGCGGCAGCGCGACGACCGGCTGGAGGAACAAATCGACGCGGTCCTCGCGCGTGGCGGCGTTCACCAACTGCAGCACCTGCGCGTCCGACAGTTCACGGCCGACTTCCGTCTCGCCCGTCGCCGCCAGCCGCGCCATGTCGGCCGCGGGCAGCAGGGGCGCATCCGCGATCGCCGCCGCCTCGGGCGGCTGGGTGCCGAGCTTGGAAAGGTGTTCGGCGATCATCAGCGCCATGTGCTTTTCAGCCGAGACGCCGGCCTTGCCGCCGTCATAAGCGCGGGTCAGCGTGCCGGCCGTGTCGACCAGCTGCTGGCGCAGCGCGGAGACGTCGTTGCGGGCGCGCGCGACTTCGCGCACGAGGCGCTCGTAATCGTCCGCCATGCGCTGCACGTGGCCGGTCATGAAGCGTTCCCACTTGCGACGCGCCGACACCTCGATCAGCGCCACGCCCGCCATGGCGCAGAGCACCAGCACGACGAAAGCAAACGACCACGACACCGAAATGCCGATGAACAGGAAGAAGACCAGCAGCGCCGACCCGCCCGCGATGTTGCGGAAGGTCAGCTGCGCGTAAAGCGCCGCCCTGGCGCGTTCGATGATCCCTGCCTGTGCCATGCGCCTAAACTATCCCTTTTGCCGTGCCTTGGCCAGCACCCATTCCTTCACCCGCGCGGCATCGGCGGGCAGGACATGGCAGCGTTCAGGCAACCCTTCCATGGCCGCCAACCGCGGCGGCAATTCAGGCGCGATGCCGGTCGCCTGGCGGACGGCATCAGGGAATTTGGCCGGATGCGCCGTTGCCAGCGTCACTACCTGGGCGTCGGGATGTTGCGCCATATATTCTTCCGCCGCGCCGACGCCGACGGCGGTGTGCGGATCAATCAGGATGCAGTGGCGCGTATGTACGTCGCGGATCGTCTCGAGTATCTGTGCATTGTCACGGCGGCCGCTGGAGAAGACCGCGCGCAGCTTCTCCATCGTGGCGGCATCCAGCATAAAGGCGCCCGTCTCGCGGAACTGGCGCAATGCGCGCTCGACGCCTGCGCCGTCGCGGTCGAGGAGGTCGAAGAGTACGCGCTCGAAGTTGCTCGAGATCTGGATGTCCATGCTGGGGCTGAGCGTCGGCGCGACGCCTTCAGCCTTCATGACGCCGCTTTGGAAGAAGCGGTGCAGGATGTCGTTGCGGTTGGTGGCGACGATGAGCCGCTCAACAGGCGCGCCCATCGCGCGCGCGATATAACCTGCATAGACGTTGCCGAAGTTGCCCGTCGGCACGCAGAACGTTGTTTTCTTTCCCGTCTCCGCGCGGACGCGCAGCGACGCATGCACGTAGTAAACCACCTGCGCGAGGATGCGCGACCAGTTGATCGAGTTGACGGCAGAAAGGTTGAGTTTTTCGCGCAGGGCCTGGTCGGAGAGCAGCGCCTTCACGATGTCCTGGCAATCGTCGAAGCTGCCCTCCACCGCGATATTGTGCACGTTGGCGTCGGGCACCGTGGTCATCTGGCGGCGCTGCACGTCGGAGACGCGGCCCTGCGGGTGCAGGATGAAGATGTCGGCGCTGTCCTTGCCCTTGAAGGCCTCGATGGCGGCCGAACCTGTATCGCCCGACGTCGCGCCGACGATGGTGACGCGCTGCTTGCGATGCGCGAGGATGTAGTCGAAAACCTGCCCGAGGAATTGCAGCGCGACGTCCTTGAAAGCCAGCGTCGGGCCGTGGAACAGTTCCATCAGCGCATGGTTGCCCGTCAGTCGGCGCAGCGGCGCGACGTCGCCGTTGTCGAAGACGCCATACGCCGCGCTTAAAATTTTCTTGAGATCCGCCGGCGGAATATCCGCGCCAACGAAGGGCGCCATGACGCGCTGCGCGACGTCCAGATAAGACAGGCCGGTCAACGCATCCATATCCAGCACGGGGCAGCTATCGGGCACATAGAGCCCGCCATCGCTGGCAAGGCCTGTCAGCGTGACATCGGCGAACCCGAGGCTTGGTGCGCGGCTGCGCGTGCTGATATACATCACGCCCCCTTCCGCTTCCAGCTGCTGGCGATGAAGATCACCTGCAGGATCAGCGCCATCGTGAACCAGAAGATCGCGTATTGTTCGTGGTCGTTGCGGATGTTGACGCCGACCTTGCCGCCGGCGGGGAAGACACCCGGGGCGCGCTTCGCGATCGTCACGATGACGGGCGCGAGATCATCGAACTTCGCGGCCTGCGCCATCGCGGGCAATTCCGGCCAGTACCAGTCGTTCTTCGCGGGCGCATTGGGCGGCGTGAAGGTGCCGTGGCGCGGCAACTGCACGATGCCCTCGATCTGCTGCAAGCCTTGCGGGCGCGAGGCCTTGGGCATCAGCGCGTCGGAGATCCAGCCGCGGTTGACCATCACCACCCCGCCCGAGGCGCGGCGGAACGGGACATACATGTGATAGCCGTTCTCACCGTCCAGCGTGCGCGGCTTGATCAGGAATTCATGATTGTAGAGGAAAGTCCCTGCCAGCGTGACGCGGCGGTATTCCCAGGCCTTGGGATCGGGCATGTTCTCGGGCATCGGCACCGGCGGACGGCTCATCTGCGCCTCGATCCCGGCGAGCAGGCGGGTTTTCCATTCCAGCCGCTGCAGTTGCCATGCGCCCAGTCCGATCAGGACCATGAACATCAGGAGCGATGCGACCGTCGCTCCCCGTGTCGGCTGGAATCGTCCCTGCATGTACGCCTCCGTTTCACAAATCCGCGCTTATTCTAAGGCTTTCCGCTTGAAAGTCATAGGTTTTTCGCCTTCCAGAAAATCGAGATCCGGGGTTGTCAGCCTTTTCGATAACTGGTATTGTAATCCTCCCTTTCCCGATGGAGATCACATGCCAGACCGTAAACTGACGCCGGAAGAAATCGCCCTCGCCCGTACCATGTACGGCAATTCCCTCGATTACGGCAAAGTCACGATTTCCTCGCGCAAGGCGATCTTCCTGCAGCCCGACAACTACGCGATGACGGTCAGCGAAACGGTCTACATGGACAACCGCTTCAGCGACGATTACACGCAAGAGTCGCCGGAGCGCCGCGCGCTGTTCATCCACGAACTCGCCCACGTCTGGCAGTTCCAGAACAAGGTGCTCATCCCGCTGATCGCCGCCGCCGGCCTCGCGCTGCGCCACAAGTTCAACTATCGCGGTAAGGCGTACTTCTACGAACTTCAGGCCGGCAAGGACCTCGTCGAATACGGCATCGAGGAACAGGCCGAGATCATCGAGGAATACTTCGCGCAGAAGCACCTCAAGGACACCTCGCTGATCCACCGCTGCACCAATACGTGCACCGACGCCGAGCGCCTTGCGCTCTATGAAGACGTGCTGAAGAACTTCCTGAAAGACCCGGGCTACGCCAAACGCAAGAGCTTCAAGAGCATCTTCAAGAAGCCCAAGCCGCCGCAAGCCTGAGCGGACTTACTTCTTCATCCCGTCGGGGCGATGGCGATATTCAAGCAAGATGACGTAGGCCTTGGTCGCGGGCAGCAATACCGCGATCATGCCGAGCGCGACCGCGCCCCACAAGACGACATGCACCCATAAGGGCGGCGCAACCGCGAGTTCGAAGAACCACGCCGCCGGCACCAGCAGAAATCCAAGGATGAAGATCAACAGCACCGCCGCGCCGTCGCCGACGTCGTTCTGGCCGAGGTGGGCGCCGCAGTTTCCGCATGTCTCGACGACGCTGACGGAACGCGGCTGGAACAGCCGGCCCTTGCGGCAGGCCGGGCAGCGCGGCTTGAGGCAGAAGAGAAGGTCTTGCGCGAGCGACACGGCTGTGCCCGTCGCTTACGCGTTGCCCCACCAGTAGACGGCCATGAACAGGAACAGCCATACCACGTCAACGAAGTGCCAGTACCATGCCGCCGCCTCGAAGCCGAAGTGGTGCTTGGGCGAGAACTGGCCCGCGCGCGCGCGGAACAGGCAGACGATGAGGAAGATCGAGCCGATCAGGACGTGCAGGCCGTGGAAGCCCGTCGCCATGTAGAAGGTCGACGGATAGATGCCGTCCTTGAAGTGGAAGGTAGCATGGTAATACTCATACCCCTGGAAGCAGGTGAACAAGAGGCCGAGGCCGACGGTGACCATCAGCGCCTTGACGCTTTCTTGCTTGTGGCCTTCGAGGATGGCGTGATGCGCCCAAGTGACGGTGCAGCCCGAGAGCAGCAGGATCATCGTCATCAGGAACGGCAGGTCGAAGGCGTGCACGGTCTCGATGGTCTTGGGCGGCCAGATGAAGCCGATGGCTTCCTTGGGGAAGATGCTGGAGGCGAAGAATGCCCAGAAGAACGCCACGAAGAACATGACTTCGGACGAAATGAACAGCGCCATGCCGTAGCGCAGGCAGGTGGTGGTGTCGTTGGAATAAGCCTTGTCGACGAAAGCCTCATGGATCACGTCGCGCCACCACACCCACATGACCGCCAGCACCGAGAACAGGCCGAGGATGAAGGCCTTGATGCCGATGTGCCATTCCGCGGGCGCGTGCATGAACAGGAGGCCGCCGACGGCCATCAGACCCGCCGCCATCGAGCCGAGCAGCGGCCAGGCGCTTGCGTGCGGCACATGGTAGGTGTGCGGCTTGCCGTTTTTCAGGTCGTAGACGGGAGTGTCGGTGGACATGGGTTACCCCTTAAGGTTACTTGGTTTTGCTGGTTGGATTATCGTCCGCGTCGATGAATTTTTCAACTGCCTTCTCCAGCTGGGGCGAGTCCTGGCGGTAGAAGGTATAGGACAGCGTGATGGTCTTGAGGTCGCGCAGCTCGGCGTCATCCATAATCTTCGGGTCGATGAAGAACAGGACGGGCATATGCACCTTCTGCCCCGGCTCGAGCACCTGCTCGCTGAAGCAGAAACATTGGATTTTATTGAAATATTTCCCGGCCTTGAGCGGCGTCACGTTATAGACGGCCGAACCGGCGATCGGCGTACGGCCATGATTCTCGGCCGTATAGCTGATGAGCACGCGCTGGCCGATCCGCGCCTTGGCCTGCCAGAGGTCGGGCTTGAAGGCCCATGGCAGGGTCGAGTCGACGTCGGCATTGAACTGCACGGTCATCTCGCGCGAGAGCACCTGCGTCGGCGCGACGGTGGCCTGCTTGGTCACCCCACCCCAACCCGTCACCTTGCAAAAGGCGCGGTAGAGCGGCACGGAAGCGAACGACAGCGCGACCATGGCCGCGACCACGACCAAGGTCGCGGTCAGGATGCGGCGGTTGCGTTTGCCGAGGTCATCCACAACGTCACGACCCCTTCATGCGGATGATGCTGACGAAGAACACGGTAATGACGAAAGCCAGCAGCGCGAAGAGGATCGTGTAGTTCTTGCGTTTCTGTTTGTCGTGCATCGGAGAGCGGCTCATATTTTATCCACCATCATGAGGGCAAAAAGGGCGAAGAGATAGAAAATCGAATAGCCGAAGAGCGCGCGCGCCGTGCGGAAGCCCGTCTCGCGCCACACCTGCACCGCGCCGATGACGAAGACCGCGTGCAGCACGCTGGCGAGCACAAGGTAGAGCATGCCCGTCATGTGCAGGAAATACGGCGCCACCGCGAAGGGCGCGAGGATGAAGCTGTAAATGACGATCTGGCGGCGCGTGGAGGCATCTCCCGCGACCACCGGCATCATCGGCACGCCTGCGGCCTTGTAATCCGCGTTCTTGTAGAGCGCCAGCGCCCAGAAGTGCGGCGGCGTCCACAGGAAGATGAGCATGAAAAGCATGAAGCTCTCGATAGAGACATGCCCGGTCACCGCCGCCCAGCCGATCATCGGCGGGAACGCGCCGGCCGCGCCGCCGATCACGATGTTCTGCGGCGTGCGGCGCTTGAGCCAGACGGTATAGATGATGACGTAGAAGAACGACGCGAAGGCCAGGATCGCCGCCGCCGTCCAGTTGATGCCGAAACCCATCAGGCCGACCGAGAGGATGGTCAGCACCACGCCGAAGCCCAGCGCCTCGGCGGGTTCCACGCGGCCTTTGGGCAGCGGGCGGTTCTTAGTGCGGCTCATGACGGCGTCGATGTCGCGCTCGTACCACATGTTGATCGCGCCCGAGGCCCCTGCCCCGACGGCGATGCACAAGGTCGCGACGACCGCGAGGAACGGATGCAAGTGGCCGGGCGCGAGATAGAGGCCGACAAAGCCGGTGAAGACCACCAGCGTCATCACGCGCGGTTTCAGCAAAAGGAAAAAGTCGGCGACATCGCCGACTTTTTCTTCAGTCCCGGTTTGTGCGGTTGCCGCCGTCATTTTACGATCGGGCGGGTCTCGAACTGGTGGAAGGGCGGCGGAGAGGACAGCGTCCACTCCAGCGTGTTCGCGCCTTCACCCCAATAGTTGCCGCCGACCTTCTTGCCGGCGATCAGCGTGTAGATCGCCATCCCCACGAAGAAGATGGTCGACGCGCCGACGATGTAGGCGCCGATCGAGGAGACGTTGTTCCAGTACGAGAAAGCATCCGGATAGTCGGGGATACGGCGCGGCATGCCCTGCAGCCCGAGGAAGTGCTGCGGGAAGAAGATCAGGTTCACGCCGATGAAGGTGGTGTAGAAGTGCAGCTGGCCGGCCCACTCGGGATATTGGCGACCTGACATCTTGCCGGTCCAGTAGTACCAGCCGGCGAAGATCGCGAAGACCGCGCCGAGCGACAATACGTAGTGGAAGTGCGCGATCACGTAATAGGTGTCGTGCAACACGACATCCATCCCGCCGTTCGCCAGCACGACGCCGGTGACGCCACCGAGGGTGAACAGGAAGATAAAGCCGACTGCCCACAGCATCGGGGTCTTGAAGCTGATGGAGCCGCCCCACATCGTCGCGATCCACGAGAAGATCTTGATGCTCGTGGGCACCGCGATGATCAGGGTCGCCGCGGTGAAGTAGGCGCGGGTGTCGACACTCATGCCGACGGTGTACATGTGGTGCGCCCAGACGATGAAGCCGACGAAGCCGATCGAGACCATCGCATAAGCCATGCCGAGGTAGCCGAAGACCGGCTTCTTCGAGAAGGTCGAGACGATCTGACTGACGATGCCGAAGGCCGGCAGGATCATGATGTAGACTTCAGGGTGGCCGAAGAACCAGAACAAGTGCTGGAACAAGAGCGGGTCGCCGCCGCCTTCAGGCTTGAAGAACGAGGTGCCGAAGTTGCGGTCGGTCAGCAGCATGG
>CAYZCE010000015.1:0-49439 GCA_964476835.1 uncultured Rhodospirillaceae bacterium | reverse complement strand
GCCAGCGCGGTCATCTCCGGCGTCACCCAGTGCAGGCCCTTGGCCTCCATGCTCAGTTCGCGCACCAAGCGGTCCATCGCGGCCTCAAGGTCGGCGGGCGGGATGTTGAACTTGTGCAGGATCTTTTCCTGCAATCCGCGGCTCACGCAGGTGTACAGCTCGGCGGCGAGGCCCGCGTCCAGTTCGGGGCGCTGCAGCAGCGGGGCCTGCAGTTCTTCCGCGCGGATGGCGACGCGCACGGCCTTGCGCACGCTGTTGCGCGGCAGCACGACGTTCTGGTTGTCGATCAGATGCAGCACGGTGCCGGCGTCATTGGTGTCGATCAGGCGGTCGGCGACCATCGGGCTCAGGCCCTGCCGGTCGGCGATGGCCTGCCAGTAATCGGCGCTCTTGTTGGAGATGATGAGGGTCAGCTCGCTGTCGCCGAGCGCGCGGCTTTGCTGAAGCACGGGCCGCGCCACCTCGATCGCGTCGTTGGCGAGGAAGGAAATGACGTCGCTCGGCACGCCTTCCTGCACGGCGAGGCGCGTGGCCAACGCCTGACGCAGGTCGCGTTCCGCCTGGCGGATCAGGTTGAGCACCACTTCGCCCGCCATCGTGCGTTCGTTCTCGCTCAGGTGATGGGCGTCGAAGAATTGCGAGACAGCGTCCGCCAGCCGGGTCTGGCCGGTTTCGGATGCGCTGCGCGCGAATTGTAGAAGTTGCTGCAAGTCCACAACACCACCTTTTCCCGGCCTCCGCCCGCATCGGTTTGGTGCGCTGGTCTTTTTACTCTCTCACGTCACCAAAAAATCATACCGCCATCGGGTCGCGCGTCCAGGTCTTGAGCGCGCGCTGGATGTCGAATTCCCGCGCGGTATCATAATGATTGAGCGCGGTGATCAGTTCCTTCTGGTTCACGACTTTCTCGCCGCCGCGGAGGCCGCGGGTGAGCAGGAAGATCGAGGCGAATTCGGATTTCATCATGTGCAATGCGCGGCAGGCCACCGCGAAGTCCCGGCCGCCGTCGCGCGCGATCAGGCGCACGATGCTGTCGGCGGGCAGGCCGATGCGCTCGGCGAACAGCGCGACGAAGAACGACACCTGCCCCTTGCGCAGCGTCTTGACCATCAGGTCGGCGGAGATGCTGTCGCGTTCCTTGAGGCGTTTGGCCAGCGTTTCCATCTCGGGCGTGACGCGCAGGATGCCGTGCGCCTCGAGGCTCAGCTCCTCGATCAGGCTGTCCATCGCGGTCTCGACCATCTCGGCCGACATCTTGAAGCGGGTGGCGATTTCCTGGCGCAGCGCGTGGCCGACGCACATGTAGAGGTCGACGGCCGTATCCGGCTCGATCTCGGGGCGGCGGAGCAGGGACGGCTGCAGGTCTTCGGCCGTCAGGGAAGCCTTGACCAGCTTCTTCACGCTCTTCTTCGGCAGGGTGATATGCGGGTTTTCGACCAGCGTCTTGGCGGTCGCGGTATCGCCGGTGTCGATCAGGCGGTCGGTGATGACCGGGCTGATCTGGCGGCGCGCGGCGATCGAGCGCCAGTATTCCTCGCCCTTCTCGGCGATGATGTAGATGAGGTCGCTGTCCTTGAGCAGGGGGCTGTGCTGCAGCACCGGGCGCGCTACCGAAATCGCGTCGTTGGCGAGGAAGCGGATGACGTCGGCCGGCACGTTCTCCTTGGCGGAGAGCTTGACGGACAGGGCTTCGCGCAGGTCGATCTCGGCTTGGCGCACAAGTTGCAAGAGGATCCCCGTGGCGAGTGCCTGTTCCGAATCGCCCAGCTCGCGGGCATCGAAGAACGCCGATACGGCATCGGCGAGCTGGAGGCGCCCTTTCTCGGTCTTGTCCTGCGCCAGTTGCAGAAGGGTGCGTGCGTCTAAGATGGGAGCCTCCATGTTTGCCTGCCCGGGATGTCGCCCGAGTCCGTGAGTAGCGTATATACTTGAATTGTATGGTATTTATGTTAATGAAGCGTTAATGCCATACCCGCGTGCTCACATGTATATAAAGAATGCCTTAAAAAATGCTTGCTGGAAGGCGGTTTTTGGGGGTATAAAAGCGCAAATCCCAGATATTAAGACGAAAAGGGTGGGCTCTGAACAAGAGCTCGCCCTTTCGCTATCCGGGCCCAGGAGACACATGGATAAACCGCCGCTGGTACGCAAGATCGAGAAGACCATCACCCCCGTCGCCGCCGACATGGGGTTCGAGATCGTGCGCGTGGTGCTGATCGGCAGCGGCAAGCCGACCCTGCAGATCATGGCCGAGCGCGGCGAGACGGGCAAGATCACGCTCGACGAGTGCAGCAAGCTCAGTCAGGCCGTTTCCGCGGTGCTCGACGTCGAAGGCACGATGGGCGATACGCCCTATTACCTCGAGGTCAGTTCGCCCGGCGTCGACCGCCCGCTGACGCGCCTGAAGGATTTCGAGCGCTTCAAGGGCCAGCAGGCGCGCGTCGAGATCGAGCCTGCCATCGACGGCCGCAAGCGCTTCAAGGGACGCATCGACGGCGTGCATGACGGCCACGTGAAGATGACGCTGGAAGAAGGCGGCGAGGCCGAGATGCCTTTCGACTGGATCCAGCGCGCCAAGCTCGTCACCGAAGATTACATCGTCAAGACCAAACCGATACGCAAGAAAAACTAAACCGGAGAAACAGGAAAAACGCCATGCAAGAATTGATTCAAGTTGCCGACGCCGTTGCCCGCGAAAAGAACATCGACAAGGAAGTCGTCATCGCCGCGATGGAGGAAGCCATCCAGAAGGCCGGCCGCTCCAAGTACGGCTACGAAAACGACATCCGCGCCGTCATCGACCGCAAGAGCGGCGAAATCGGCCTGTTCCGCTACCGCCTCGTCGTCGACGCTTTCGACCCCGAACAGCCGGAACTCGAGGCGCAGCAGATCCTGTTCAAGGACGCGAAGAAGATCAAGAAAGACGTGGCGCTGGGTGAATTCATCATCGACAGCCTGCCGCCGCTCGACTTCGGCCGCATCGCCGCGCAGACCGCCAAGCAAGTCATCTTCCAGAAGGTGCGCGACGCCGAGCGCGAGCGCCTCTTCGACGAATACAAGGACCGCGTCGGCGAAATCGTCTCCGGCGTCGTCAAGCGCGTCGAGTACGGCAACGTCACCGTCGACCTCGGTCGCGGCGAAGCCTACCTGCGCCGCGCCGACGCCCTGCCGCGCGAGCACTTCAAGACCGGCGACCGCGTGCGCGCCTACATCTACGACGTGCGCCGCGAACAGCGCGGTCCGCAGGTGTTCCTCTCGCGCACCCACGCCGACTTCCTCGCCAAGCTCTTCCGTCAGGAAGTGCCGGAAATCTACGACGGCGTCATCGAGATCAAGGCGGTCGCGCGCGACCCCGGCTCGCGTGCGAAAATCGCGGTCATCTCGCGTGACGGCAGCATCGACCCGGTCGGCGCCTGCGTCGGCATGCGCGGCTCGCGCGTCCAGGCCGTCGTCGGCGAACTGCAGGGCGAGAAGATCGACATCATCCCGTGGTCGAACGACATCGCCGGCTTCATCGTCAACGCGCTGTCGCCCGCCGAAGTCACCAAGGTCGTCATGGACGAAGACGGCCGCCGCCTCGACGTCGTCGTGCCCGACGACCAGCTCTCGCTGGCCATCGGCCGCCGCGGCCAGAACGTGCGTCTCGCGACGCAGCTGACCGGCTGGAACATCGACATCATGACCGAAGCGGAAGAGACCGAGCGCCGCCAGAACGAGTTCAAGACCCGCTCCGCCCTCTTCATCGAGGCGCTGGATGTGGATGAAGTCATCGCCCACCTGCTGGTGGTCGAAGGCTTCACCTCGATCGAGGACATCATGGACACCTCCGACGACGAACTGGGCCGCATCGAGGGCTTCGACCTCGACGTCGCGAGCGAACTGAAGCGCCGCGCCACCACGTGGCTGGACGAGAAGAAGGCCGTCTTCACCAAGCGCGCCAAGGAACTCGGCCTCAAGAAGGAACTGGTCGAGGTCAAGGGCCTGACGCAGGACATGATCCTCGCGCTGGGCGAAAAGGGCATCAAGAGCCTCGACGACCTCGGCGACCTCGCGGGCGACGAGCTGCGCGAGATCGTCGGCGAGACTGCGCTGACCGAAACGCAGGCCAATGCCGTCATCATGACGGCGCGCGCCGGCTGGTTCGCCGACGCCGACAAGGCCAGCGCGTAACACCACGAACGAGAGCAAACAGGCAAGGGACTTTTCATGACCGAGAAATCAGACAACGAAGGCAAGAAGCTGACACTGTCGCCGGGCAAGGGCACCCTCAGCCTGAAAGCTCCCGTACAGGCAGGCGCATTGTCGCGCAACGTCGCCGCAGGCCGCACCTCCAAGTCGGTCGCGGTCGAGGTCAAGAAAAAGCGCGGGGCGGAAGCCGAACAGGCCCGCACCACCCGCGCCACCTCCGAAGCCCTGACCGACTCCGAACGCGAGCGCCGCAACCAGGCGCTGGCGCAGGCGTCCACCGCGCCGAAGAAGTCGTCGACCACGCACTACCAGACCGGCGTCGTCATGCGTACGCCGCAGGCCGAGGAAGAGGCGCCTGCAGCAGATGCGTCGCAACCGCCTTCGGCCGACACCCTGCGCGAGCAGGAACTGGCCAAGATGCGCCAGATCAACGAGGCCTCTGCCGACGACAAGCGCAAGCGCGACGCGGACACCGCGCGCCGCCACGCGCCGAACCCGACCAGCATGATCATGCCCACGACCTCGCCGGATAAGAAGCCCGGCGGTCGCAAGGTCGACTTCTACGGCCGTCCCGACGAAGGCGGCGAAGACGCGGCGGCAGCCTTCCGCAACAAGCGCCCCGGCGCCACCCGCACGCCCAACAACAACCGCCGCGGCGGCGGCAAGCTGACCGTGCACCAGGTCATGAACGACACCACGGGCGACGGCACCAGCCGCACGCCCTCCATGGCCGCCCAGCGCCGCGCGCGCGAACGCATGCGCCTGAAACAGGCCTCGGCCTCACAAGAGAAAGTCAAGCAAATCCGCGAAGTCATCCTTCCCGAGGTCATTACGGTTCAGGAACTTTCCAACCGTATGGCCGAGCGTCTCGGCGACGTGGTCAAGAAGCTCATGGGCCTCGGCATCATGGCGACGGGCAACCAGACCATCGACGCCGACACCGCAGAACTGGTGGTGCAGGAATTCGGCCATACCGTGAAGCGCGTGCTTGAATCCGACGTTGAACTCGGCACTCACAGCGCCGAGGACAAGGACGAAGACCTGCAGCCCCGCCCGCCGGTCGTCACCATCATGGGCCACGTCGACCACGGCAAGACCTCGCTGCTCGACGCCATCCGCCAGGCCGACGTCGCCGCGCATGAAGCGGGCGGCATCACCCAGCACATCGGCGCCTACCAGATCATGTCGAAGTCGGGCAAGAAGATCACCTTCATCGACACCCCCGGCCACGCCGCCTTCACCGAGATGCGCGCGCGCGGCGCCGACGTGACCGACATCGTCGTCCTCGTCGTCGCCGCCGACGACGGCGTGATGCCGCAGACCGTGGAAGCGATCAGCCACGCCAGGGCCGCCGGCAAGCCGATCATCGTCGCGATCAACAAGTGCGACCTGCCCACCGCCAACGCCGACCGCGTGCGCCAGCAGCTGCTGCAATACGAAGTCGTCGTCGAGCAAATGGGCGGCGACAGCCAGAGCGTCGAAGTTTCCGCCAAGACCAAGAAGGGCTTGGATGCGCTCGAGGAAGCCATCCTCCTGCAAGCCGAAGTCCTCAGCCTGCGCGCCAATCCCGACCGTACCGCCATCGGCTCGATCGTTGAATCGCGCCTCGAGCACGGTCGTGGCTCCGTCGCCACCGTCCTCGTGCAGAAGGGCACGCTGCGCCAGGGCGACATCTTCGTCGCCGGCATCGAGACGGGCCGCGTCCGCGCGCTCATCAACGACCGCGGCCAGCAAGTCAAGGAAGCGCTGCCGGGCCAGCCGATCGAAGTGCTCGGTCTCGCCGGCACCCCGGATGCGGGCGACGACTTCACCGTCGTCGTCGATGACGCCAAGGCGCGTGAAATCGCCGAGTTCCGCCTGCGCCGCCGCCGCGCGCTTGCGGCCGTCAAGACCAAGGGCCGCGGCCTCGACCAGATGATCTCCGAGATCCAGGCCGGCGTCGCCAAGAACATGCCGGTCGTCATCAAGGGCGACGTGCACGGTTCGGTCGAAGCGATCGCCTCCGCGCTGAACAAGCTGACCGAGGAAAATACCGAAGTGAAGGTGCAGGTGCTCCACACCGGCGTCGGCGCCGTCACGGAATCCGACGTCACGCTGGCGAACGCCTCCAAGGCGCTCATCATCGGCTTCAACGTCCGCGCCAACCCGCAGGCGCGCGACCTCGCCAAGCGCGACGGCGTCGAGATCCGCTACTACTCGATCATTTACGAGGTCATCGACGAGGTGAAGGGCCTGCTCTCGGGCCTGCTCTCGCCGACGGTCAAGGAAAAGTTCATCGGCTACGCCGAGATCCGCCAGGTCTTCAACGTCACCAAGGTCGGCAAGATCGCGGGCTGCTTCGTCACCGAAGGCTTCGTCAAGCGCGGCGCCAAGGTGCGCCTGCTGCGCGACAACGTCGTCATCCACGAAGGCACCCTCAAGACGCTCCGCCGCTTCAAGGACGAAGTCAAGGAAGTGCAGAAGGGCCACGAGTGCGGCATGGCGTTCGAGGCCTACGACGACATCAAGGAAGGCGACGTCATCGAAGCCTTCGAGATGGAAAGCACCGACCGCCAGCTGTAAGGACCTTCGATGAAACGCACGCGTTCCCATTCCGACGGCCGCTCGATGCCGGGGCAGCGCCAGTTGCGCGTCGCCGAGCAGATCCGCCACCAGATCGTGGACATCCTGCAGCGCGGCGGCTTCCGCGATCCCGACCTTGTCGACGCATACCGCGTGACGGTGACGGCGGTCGAGATCGGCCCCGACCTCAAGCACGCGACCGCCTTCGTGATGCCGCTCGGCGGCGAGAAGGCGGATGTTTTCCTCGCCGCGCTCAACCGCGCCGCTGGGTATTTCCGCTCGGAACTGGCCGACCGCATCGACCTGCGCTACACGCCCAAAGTCAGCTTCAAGCTCGACCACAGCTTCGACGAAGCCGCCCGCATCAACACCCTTTTGCACCAAGACCGCGTGCGCAAGGATGTGTTGAAGGATGAGGCGGAAGATGATGAAGACTGACAACACCCTCCCTCTCCCTTCGGGAGAGGGTCGGGGAGAGGGACGTCACCGCCCTTCGACCTTGAAAGCCCATTGCCTTCGCAAAAACCCGACGGAAGCCGAAAAGACCTTGTGGCAAAAAATCCGCAATCACCAGATCGGCGGATATAAGTTCAGGAGACAAAGTCCCCTTTACGCTTACGTCGCGGACTTTCTTTGCGCGGAATTGAAGCTGGTGGTTGAGGTTGACGGCGGCCAGCACAACGACAGCGAAAGTGACAAGGCGAGAACGGCGTTTCTTGAGAGCAAAGGATATGCCGTCGTGCGCTTTTGGAATAATGATGTGTTGGGGAATATTGAGGGTGTGGTGACATCCCTCACCCTGACCCTCTCCCGGAGGGAGAGGGAAATGGAGGAATTGCGTGGGACGTAGAAAAAAAGGCACGCCGATCCACGGCTGGCTCAATATCGACAAGCCGCAAGGGTTGACGTCCAATCAGGTGATCGGCCGCGTGCGCCGCGCGCTCGATGCGCAGAAGCTGGGGCATGCGGGCACGCTCGATCCGCTGGCGACCGGCATCCTGCCCATTGCGCTGGGCGAGGCGACCAAGACGATCAGTTACGCCCAAGACCATGACAAGACGTACCGCTTCACCGCGACGTGGGGGCAGGCGCGCGACACCGATGACAGCGAGGGCGACGTCACCGATACCTCGCCGAACCGCCCGACGCGCGAGCAGGTTTTGGCCGCCATCCCCCGTTTCATCGGCGACATTGAGCAGACGCCGCCGCGCTTCTCCGCCATCAAGATCAATGGTGAGCGCGCCTATGATCTGGCACGCGCAGGCGAAGAGGTGGAGATGAAATCCCGCCCCGTCACCGTCTACGACCTGCGCCTGATCGAGACCACGCCGGACACCGCCGTCTTCGAAATGGACTGCGGCAAGGGCACCTATGTGCGGTCGGTCGCCCGGGATATGGGCTTGATTTTGGGCTGTTTTGGCCATGTCTCGCAGCTCCGGCGGCGGGCAGTCGGACATTTTTCAGAAGAAACGGCGATTCCGCTGGACGAATTCGAGAAAATGGTGGTATCGTCCGCGCCTGATCGGTATTTGCTGCCCGTTGAGACCGTGCTGGACGACATCCCGGCTCTGGCCCTGACGGACGCCGAGATCGACCGGATAAGGCAAGGCCAGGCCATCCGCCTGATTTCCCGCCAGGACGTCGAACGTCTGAACGGCATGGAAGACGCGGAAACGGTTCTGGCGATGGGCGATAACAAGCCTCTCGCCATCCTGCGCAAGGATGGCGCCGACCTTCACCCGGTGCGTTTGTTTAACCTCTGACTATAGGAGTACCCGATGTCGATTGAAGCGAAAAAGAAGCAAGAAGTCATCAAGAAGTACGCGACCGGCGCGAAAGACACCGGTTCGCCCGAAGTGCAAATCGCCCTGCTCACCGAGCGCATCAAGTCGCTGACCGAGCACCTCAAGGGCCACAAGAAGGACGTCAGCAGCCGCCGCGGTCTGCTCGTCATGGTCGCCAACCGCCGCCGCCTTCTCAACTACATCAAGAAGAGCGATAGCAAGCGCTACGAAACTCTCATCGATAGCCTCGGCCTGCGCTCCTAAGCGCCGCCGCTGCGGATGAAAAAAAAAGAGCCGGTCGCAAGACTGGCTCTTTTTTTATTGCTCGGGAGTTTATGCCGCGCGCTTGGGTGCAGTGAAAGCTTTCGCGTCGAGCACCAGCGTTTTGCCGGATTTCATCGCGCGCGTGTTGAAATCGTCGTGCACGGAGATGTTCCACGCCGTCTGCTTCGGCGCGGCATGGCCGTGCTGGTGCGCGCGGGTGATGAGGTAGGGCAGGCCGATGCCGCCGACGGCCGTGCCGAGCAGCATGCCGGCGAGCAGGCTGAGGTCGCCGGCGCATTTCTTCTCAGTGCTGAACCAGCGGTGAAAACTGCAGAGGCCGGCGAAATAACCGAAGACGCTGCCGAATGCGCAGCCGATGGCCGCCCCCAGCGTCAGGACGGGAATCAGGCACGATACCCCGACGGCCACAATCGCGCCGCCGCCGAGAAAGCCGCCAAGAAGCAATGCATCTTTATGTTCGCGGGTCATGGTTTTACCTTATGCCTTCGGTGCTGCGGCAAGGCGTGTGAAAGCCTTCGCATCGAGTACCAGCGTCTTGTCGGCCTTCATGGCATGTGCATTGAAGTTGTCGTTGACGGAGATATTCCATGCGGTTTCGGTTTTGGGCTTTTCAGGTGCTGTTGGTGTTTCCAGCTTATGCAGGACAATCACACCGGCTGTCGTGCCAAGTATCATGCCGATGCCAAAGCCGAGCGACATGCCGATCGTGCTGCCGTCCTTAGCTTTGCGTTCTATTCTTTGGCGTCGCTCTTGCGTGGCTTTCTTCCCCGGCTTCTTGGCTTTTTTTTCTGTGAGCCTGCCGACCAGCCTGCCGATAACGGCGCCGATGCCGGCACCAAGAAGTGCGCCGCCGATAATGCCTACGAAACCGCCGGCGACGATGCCGCTGATGGTCGCGAGAGCTCCAATTCCTTGAATGAGGCTAGTGAGATTAAGCCATGAACCGATCAAACCACCGTAAAGACCGATTTTGAAAAAGTCATTTTCGTCGTCTCTATCCAGCATGAGCTTACCTCTTTTTTTAATTTCATAATATTGAAATAATATACAGAAAAACACAGGTGCTATCAAGATTATCTGTAAAATAATTCTTGTATAATTTTCATGGTGTTACAAAAGATTTCGGCCACGTAAAAGCGTGGCCGCTGCAGAATCGCCCTGAAATGGAGAGGTTTACGACCCGGTCGCGATGTTCAGGCCGCCGGCGCCGATCTGTTCGCCCCAGAAGACTTCGAGGTCGCGCAAGGACTGGTTCATCGTCTCCAAGCGTTGCGGGGTGAGGGGGGAGCCGGCGAGGCGTTCTTCGTGGTGCTTGTAGAGCTTGGTGATCGCCTCGTCGAGCTTGCGGCCCTTTTCCGAGAGCTTCACGCGTACCGAGCGCTTGTCGTGGATCGAGCGTTCCTGCACCAGGTAGCCATTTTCGACCATCTTCTTGACGTTGTAGGAGACGTTGGAGCCGAGGTAATAGCCGCGCACCGTCAACTCGCCCACCGTCAGCTCGTCGGTGCCGATGTTGTGCAGGATCAGGCTCTGCACGTTGTTGATGTCGAGGACGCCGGCACGCTCCAGCTCCACCTTCAGCACGTCCATGAACTGGCGGTGCAATCGTTCGATCAGGTTGATTGAATCATAATAGGGGGTCACAGGGCATCTCCTAGTATAGTCGCGAATTATACTTAAATTTATTATACCTTATAACTAATTAAAAAACAATGTCTGGCGTCTCAACTTTCTGAAAACATTGCTCAATTTCGGCTTCCGTGACATCGGTGACTCGGGCGGGCGACCAGCGCGGACGGCGGTCTTTGTCGATCAGGGCGGCGCGGACGCCTTCATAGAAATCCGGGCGGGCGAGGCAGGCCTGGGCAAGCCTGTATTCCATGACCATGATCTCGGCAAACGACATCTTGGCCGAGAGGCGGATCTGGCGCAGCGCGATCTTGAGGCTGGAGGGCGACATGATGGCAAGCGCGTGCAGAGTTTCCTGCGCCCAGTCCGATCCGTCCGCCTCGAGCGCGGCGACGATGTCCTCGACGCGGTTGTGCGCGAAGCAGGCGTCGATCTGCGCGCGGTGCGGCGCCAGTTCCGACGCCGCGGCATCCGGCGCGCGGTCGTAGAGCGAGAGGATATCTTCGAGATGCGACGGCGACGCGATGATCTCGTCGCGCACCAGCGCGAGGCTCTCCGCCGGCACCGTATGGGTGGAAAAGCCGATGTAGCGCGCATCAAATGCCTTGGCCCGCTGGCAAGTCAGCGCAAGGTAAAGGCCGGTCTGTCCCGGCCGGCGCGAGAGGAAATAACCGCCGCCGACGTCGGGGAAGAAACCGATGTTGGCCTCGGGCATGGCGAAGAGCACGTTCTCGGTCGCGACGCGGTGGGAGCCGTGTGCGGAAATCCCCATGCCGCCGCCCATCACCACGCCGTCGATCAGAGAGATATAGGGCTTGGGGAAAGTATGGATGCGGTGGTTGAGCGTATATTCGGCGCGGAAGAAGTCGCGTGCGGCGGGGCAGTCTTCGCCTTTGTCTTTCGCGGCCTTCATCTCGATGGTGATGCCCTTGACGTCGCCGCCGGCGCAGAACGCGCGGCCGCCGGCGCCTTCGACGATCACCGCCTCGATCGCGGGATCTTTTGCCCATTTTTGCAGCGCTTCGTCCATCGCCACGACCATGCCGTGCGTCAGCGCGTTGAGCGCCTGCGGACGGTTGAGCGTGATGATGCCGGCCTTGCCATTGGTGCTGATCAGGACGTCGGTGGTCATGCGTTTACTCCTTGCTGGCGATGGCCGCGGCATGGGCGCGGTAGTCGATGACGCTCTCCGTCGTCGCAAGCGTAAAACCCCTGTCCTGCAGCGTCGGCAGCCATGCCTTCAGCGCCGCCAGCGTGGCGTCGCGCGGGTGGCCGATGGCGACGGCCGAGCCGTGGCAGCGCGCCACACGCTCGATCTCGCGGATCTGCGCGGCGACGGCGGCGGGCGCGTTGTCGTCGTCGATGAAGACGTCGCGGTGCGTGGTGGGCAGGCCTTTCTCGCGCGCGACTTTTTCGGCGATGCTGCGCGGCGTGGTCTTGGAATCGAGATAGAAGACGTGGCGCTTCTTCAGCTCGTCCATCACCAGCTCCAGCCCGGCGCGGTAGCGCGAGAACTTGCTGCCCATGTGGTTGTTGACGCCGGTGTAGCCGGAAAAGCCGTCGAGATTGGCGGCGAGGTTCTTGGCCAGCACGGCCTCCGGCATCGTGACGGAGAGATGGTGCGGCCCCGGGTCTTCATGCGCGCTGTCCGGCTCCCATGGCAGGTGCAGCATGATGGGATGGCCTTTTTCCTGCGCGCTGGCGACCTGTTCGCGGATATGCGGCGCATAGGCCAGGTATGACATCGTCACTTCCGGCGCCAGTTCCGCCACCGCGCGGGCGGAGCGTTTCTGGTCGACGCCGACGTCGTCGATGATGATCGCGATCAGCGGGCGCGGCGTCGCGGCGTGCAAGGGTTCCGGCAGCAGGCTGACGAGCGGGGGCGGCGGCGCGGCGCAGATGCCGGTGCGCGTGACAGTCAGGTGGATGTCGCCGGTCGCATCGTTTGCGGCATGACCGGCCCGGGCCAGGAACAGGCCCAGCAGGCAGGCGAGGCAAAGCATGGCGGACATCTGACGCATGTGCGTGATAACTCCCTGCCTTATCATGTCTTTTTTACCGGCTGATGGCCAGCGGCAAAATATGCGGCTTGACAGGGTGGGAGAACTAAACTAGAACAAAAGAAGAATAGAAACCGGAGGCCTCATGCTGACCAGGAAACAACGCGACCTGCTGATCTTTGTGAACGATTACATCCAGGATACCGGCCTCTCGCCGTCGTTCGAGGAGATGAAGCTGGGGCTGAACCTGAAATCCAAGTCGGGCATCCACCGCCTGATCAACGCGCTGGTGGAGCGCGGCTTCCTCGAGCGTCTGCCCAACAAGGCGCGCGCGCTCGAAGTCAAGAAATTGCCGGAGAACATGCCCGCGACGCCGCAAAAGGCCGCGCCGGGCGCTTCCGTCACGCGCTTCAAGCCCGCTGCGCCGAAGGCGGAAGAGACTGCAAAAATTCCCCTCTACGGCAAGATCGCCGCCGGCACGCCGATCGAGGCGGTGCGGCACGAGCAAGACATGATCGAGCTCCCCATGAGCATGCTGGGCGCCAAGGCCTGCTATGCGCTCACCGTCGAAGGGGATTCGATGATCAAGGCCGGCATCATGGACGGCGACGTCATCGTCATCGAAAAATGCGACCGCGCCAACGACGGCGACATCGTGGTCGCGCTGGTGGATGACGAGGAAGTGACCCTCAAGCGCCTGCGCCGCGAAATCGGCTCCGTCGTGCTGATGCCCGAAAACGACTCCTACCAGCCCATCCGCCTCACGCCTGACCGCGTGCAGATCCAGGGCAAGCTCCGCAGCTTGTTCCGCTCTTACTGATCAAATAGCGCTTACGCCGCCTCAGGCCCCTTCGGCTTGCACTTTCCCGGCAGGCACGTGCCGTCGCGCATGGCGACGACCTCCTCGTGCGTGGGCAAAAGCTTGGCATCGGTGCCTGTGGGCACGACCATCGCCAGCGTCGGGTTGCAGGCGAGCATCTGTTTGGCCACCCGCTTGATGTCGTCGACCGTCAGCGCCTGCACGCGTTCGGAGATTTCCGCCGGCGTGACGAGGCGGCCATAGGCCAGCACGTTGTTGCCGTGCACGTCGCAGGCTTCGCTGTTGGTTTCGAGCGCGGAGAGCATGGACATCTCGAGCGTCGCCTTCGCTTTGTCGAGCTCGGCCTCGGTCAGGTCGTCGGCCAGCTTGCGGATCTCGCCGTAAACGCCGCCGATGAAGGCCTTGACGTTCTTCGCCTTGACGTTTGAGACGACCAGCAGCTGCCCGCAGTTGTGGTAATCCATCTCGCCCGCGGCGACGTCGGAGGCCAGCTCGCGGTTGATGACCAGCTCGCGGCTGAGGCGCGAGGATTCACCTTCGCCCAGGATCAGCGACAGCACTTCGTAGGCCGGGGAGTCGGGGTGCGTGGTAGGGACGGATTCGGCGACCAGCGCGATGTTGCACAGCTGCGCCGCATCCATCTCGACCCACGCGGTGCCGCCCTTGTAGACGGGCGTCGGCAGGGCGGGGAAGTTCTGCGGGACGAGGTTGCCGTACTTGGCTTCCACCAGCTTGACGAAGTCCTCGTGGCGAACGGGGCCGACGGCGGAGAAGACCACGTTGTTGGGCGCGTAGAACTCGTCGCGGTAGTCGGCGAGCATCTTCGCGGTGATCTTGAGCAGGCCTTCCTCGGGGCCGAGCACGGTGCGGCCGTGTTCTTGGTCGGGATAGGCCGTCGCGTTCAGCAGGTCCCACTTGCGGCTGCTGAGGTTGTCGTTGGCGCGGCGGATCTCCTCGATCACCACGGCGCGCTCGCCGGGCATGCCGTCCTTGCCGGCGTATTCGCCTTCGTCGAGATTGGCCTTGAAGACCATCTCGCCGCAGATATCGATGACCTTGTCGAGCGCCGACGGCTCAAGGCTGTAGAAATAATAGACGGTGCGGTCGTTCGAGGTATAGGCATTGAGCGCGCCGCCCAGTTCGCCCTCGACGATGCGGTCGATGGTGCCGGGGCCGTAAGACGGCGTGCCCTTGAACATCATGTGCTCGTTCATGTGCGTCGCGCCGTTGAGCTCCGGCGTCTCGTGGTCGGAACCGGCGCCGACCCATGCGCCGCAGGCCAGCGTGCCGGGGCGTTCCAGCGTCATGACCTTGAGGCCGTTGGGCAGCGTGGATATCTTGAGCTCGCCGGTCTTGTCGTCGTTCTTCTTCGCGGCGGCGGCCAGTTGCGGCTTGATCGAGGTTTTTGCGCTGGCGGCAGGCAGCGTGACGCCGGCGACCTGCTTTTGCATCATGCCCTTGATCTCCTGCGCAGCGGGCAGCGTGTCGAGCGGGCCGACGGCGGACAGCGCGTAAGATCCGCCCGTCAGCAGCGCGGCCGCGGCGCGGCGGATGTCGTCGCCGGTGACCTGCGCGAGCTGCGCCGCCATTTCCTCGATGGGGATGAGGCGGCCGAAGGCCAGGATCTGCAGCGCATTGCGCGTGGCCATGCCGTCGGCGGTCTCGCTGACGTCCTTGATCGAGCGGATCAGGCGCTCGCGCGCCTGGGCGAGTTCGACGTCGGTGAAGCCCTCGCGCACGATCTTGCCGAGCAGGTCGAAGGTGACCTCCATCAGTTCGCCCGCCTTGCCGCGGCTGCTGCCGGCGATGACCTGAAAGGTGCCGGAGGTCGCCAGCGGGACGTAGCGCGCGGCGACGCTGTAGACAAGGCTGCGCTTCTCGCGGATTTCCTGGAAGAGCGGCGTTGACATGCCGCCCGCCAGCGCCTCTTCCAGCAGCAGGAAGATGAGGCGGTCGGGGCTGTCCTGCCCGGGCGCGGGGAAGCCGAATTGCAGGTTGAGCTGGTCGTTGCCGTTGCTTTCGCGGATGTCGCCGCCGGTGAAGGTCATGGGCGGTTTCACGGCGGGCGCGGCGGCGGGGGCGAGGTCGCCGAAGAAGTCGGCGGCCAGCTTCTCCGCCTCGGCCGCTGTGATGTCGCCGGAGAACGAGATCACGATGTTCTCGGGATGCGCCATCACTTCGGCGTATTTCTGTTTCACCTGCTTCGGCGTGAAGGAGGAGAGCATCTCTTCCGTGCCCATCGGGTTGAGGCCGACGGACTGGCCGGCATAAGCGGCTTCGCCGAACTTGATGGCGGCCATCGTGCCGGGGGATTGTTCCTGCTGGCTCAGGCCGTCTTCGACCATTGCCTTGGCTTTCTGCACTTCGGCCGCGGTGAAAGCGGGGTTGCGCACGAGGTCGGCGAGGACGGCGAAGGTGGCGCCCGCATGACGCGTCAGCGCGGAAGCCTCGAATGCCGTTTCCGTGCGCGACGTCGATGTTGAATAGGAACCGCCCCGGGACTCGATCTCTTCGGCGATCTGGTCGCGGCTGCGCGTCTTGGTGCCGCCGTTGCAGGATTCCTGCATCAGGTAGGTGAGGCCGTTTTCTTCCGGCTTTTCATGCATGCCGCCCGACTTGATATGGACCTGCATCGAGACCTTGCCGGTGCCCGGACGTTCGTCGGTGAGGCAGGTGAGGCCGTTGGGCAGGCGGAGGATCTTGGTCATGTCGGTGTCGCTCCTTGCAGGTAGAGATAATATTTATATCTACCATATAATAGGAAGCGGGCGTTAATTTTCGGTTAACTTATTGGAATAGCTTTCATATCGGCGTACCCACGGGCGGTCGCCGCGTTCTTCCCCGGTGCTCCGGCGGCGGATGGCGCCGTGATCGAAGTAGAGCGCGGTCGCGCCGTTTTGCCGCAGGTCCATCGCGTCGATCAAGAGGCGCGGCGCGGGGCAGGCGTCGCGCGGGATTTTTCCGGCGCTGATGACGACGTCGGCGACGCCGCAGTCGGCGGTGATTGCCGTCTTGTCGGTGATGAACGACACCAGCACGCCGCCGCGGCGGTAGATGCAGGCCGCGCGGTCGCAGGCGACGGGCGCACCGTCGTCGCGCCAATACCGGTAATCGGTGTCGCCGCCTTCGCGTTCGGCCCAAGCCTCGCGCACGAATTTCGCCGCGCGCGCCTGCGACATCCACAAACGTCCGTCGTCGCCGCGCACCGCCATCAACCGCCCATCGTCGGAGACCAGCACATCCGCGCGTGTGCAGAAGGGGATGACGCAAACCCCTAGCAGCACCGGCACAAGGCCGAGCCAGCGCATCTTTTCGCGCCACAGCACGATCCACAGGCCGCCGAGGCACATGCCGGCCAGCGCCGCCATCGGCCACGCATCGACGCGGTAAAGCGCGGCGGGCCAGCTGGCCGCGATGTCGGCCACGCGCAGGATGACGTAGACGCTGCCCTCCGCGAGCTTGAGCGGCGCCCAATCGAGGTGGAGCGGCATGAGCAGGCTGCCGGTGATCGCCGCCGGCATGGTGACAAAGGAGGAGAGCGGCACCGCGACCAAGTTCGCCGCCATGCCGGGGAACAAGGGCGTGCGCAGGAAGTGATAAAGCGCGAAGGGCGCGGTCGCCAGCGTCGCGATCAACGTGGTTGCGAGCGAGCCGAGCACGTAAACGCCCGCCCGCACGAAAAACCCGCGCGTGTACTGCAGGCGGCTCCACCAGTCGCGCGTCGATTCATAGAAGGCGATCAGCGCGACGACGGCGCCGAACGACATCTGGAATCCCGGGCTGAACAGGCTTTCCGGCTGCGCGATCAGCATCGCCGCCGCCGCGAAGCTGGCGAGGCGCAGCGTGAATGGATCGCGGTCGAGCATGATGGCCAGCATGACGGCGCAGATCATGATGACCGAACGCTCGGCCGAGAGCGACTCCCCGATCAGCAGCATGTAGAACACGGCGCCGAGCATGGCGAGGAAGGCGGCGACCTTCTTGATCGGCCAATGCAGCGCGACATGCGGGATGGCGGCGAGCAGCCACCGCACGGCGAAGAAGAAAAACCCGGTGACCAGCGCCACCTGCAGGCCGGAGATCGCGATCAGGTGCGCGATGCCAGCGGCGCGGATGGTCTCATACGCCGGCTTCGAGATGTCCTTGTCTTCGCCGTCGAGCAGCGCAATCACGATCGCCGCGCGGTCGCTGTCGGTGATGACGGCCTTGATGTGGTCGCGCAAATAACGGCGCAGGCCGTCGAAGGCGAAGCGCTTGCCGGCGGGCTTGACCGTCTCGACGTCGCTGATGGAAAAACCTGTCGCGCCGATGCCGCTGAAGAAGGCGTGGCGCTGGAAATCGTAGGAACCCGGCGCAACGGGGCCGGAGATCGGCAGCAGCATCGCCTTCACCTGCACCTTGTCGCCGACGTCGGGCACGGGGCTGGTCTTCTTCAGCTTGATGCGCACGGCTTTCGGCATCGGGTCTTGCGGCAGCGGGCGGTCGGAAGCGTATTGTGACACGGACAGCACCATGCGGTATGCGCCGCCCGGCAGCGCGTCGACGGTGGTGACGCGGCCCGTCAGCGCGAGCACGCCGGTCTTGCGCCCCAGCGACGCGGGATCGACGCTCCATGCGCGCAACTGCGCCGCGGAAAACCCGAGCACGACCAGCAGCAGCGCCAGCCACGCAATGCGCGCGGCCTTGTTCTTGTAGATCGGTGCCAGCGCGGCAGCCATCGCCGCCAGCAGCGCAGGCGCGAGCCACAACGGCGGTTCCGTCGCGCAGGAAAAATAGAACGCGACACCGATCCCGATGAAGACGGGCGTCCACAAGATCCAGCGGTCGCGCTGGCGCAGGAAGGTGTCGAAGAAGGTCATGCCGGAAACCTACAAGGCGTCCCGCGCGCGGACAATACCCTTATGTCATTTCGCTATGGCAAAAAGGCGAAGATTTTATTGCGCGTCAATGACATCGCGCGTTTCTTTATTGCTGGACTCTCGGGAAACTGTTATAAAAGGCTGATGAGTCAAGGGGTTCGCATCGCACCGTCGCTTTTATCCGCAGATTTCTCGCAATTGGGCGAGGAAGTGCGCGCGATTGACGCGGCCGGCGCGGACTACATACACCTCGATGTGATGGACGGCCACTTCGTGCCCAACATCACCTTCGGTTCTGTCGTGGTCGAACATCTGCGCAAGACATCCAAGAAGATTTTCGACGTGCACCTGATGATCGCGCCGGTCGACCCCTTCGTCGAAGGCTTTGCGAAAGCGGGCGCGGACATCATCACGTTCCATCCCGAAGCGGGCGCGCATCCGCACCGCACGGTGCAGCTCATCAAGTCGTTCGGCAAGAAGGCGGGCATCGCGCTCAATCCCGCGACGCCGGTCGACGCGCTCGACCATCTCATCAACGACATCGACCTCGTGCTCGTCATGACGGTCAACCCCGGGTTTGGGGGGCAGAAGTTCATTCCGCTGCTCGACAAGATCAAGGCCGTGCGCGCGCGCATCAATGCAAGCGGGCGCGCGATCGACCTCGAAGTCGACGGCGGGATCAATGCCGAGACCGCGCCGCAAGTCATTTCAGCGGGGGCTGATGTGCTTGTGGCAGGGACTGCGGTCTTCAAGGATAAAAACTACAAAGAGGCGATCCGGCGTCTCAGGGGTAACTAAGGGGGAGTGTCCGTCGCGGGGGCGGCGGGCATCAGGGAAAACATGTTTCTGACTGAATCACGCCTGTCGTTCAGGGGTATCCGTCCGCTGCAAAAGCTCGGCGCGACGGCGCGTTCCCTGACGTTCGGGAACCCGCTCGCAGGCCTCGCGCTCGCGGCGAAGAAGGTGCCCGACCAGTTGCGCGCGGTGCCGCCCGACCCGTGGCCGGGCGACGCGCGCCGCGGCCGCGACATGATCGCGGGCGTGTTCTCGTTCGCGGGACAAACGATCGCCAAGGAAAACCTGTCATGGAACCCGCCTGCCGCCATCGCGGAATGGAAGGCGGGCATCCAGAGTTTCGAATGGCTGCGCGACCTGCGTTCGGTCGGCGGCGAGCGCGCGCGACGCATGGCGCGCGAGATGGTCGCGGGCTGGATCGCCCAGCACCAGAAATACGACGCCTTCGCCTGGCGTCCCGACCTTGTCGGCCTGCGGATCAAGGCGTGGATCTCGTTCCATGATTTCTTCTGCGCGTCGGCCGACGACGAATTCCGCCGCAACTATTTCGCGGCGCTGATGCGCCAGGCGGCATACCTTGCCAAGACCTTGCCGAACGGCGCGGCGGGATTGCCGCTGGTGCAGGCGCTCAAGGGGCTGGCCTATGCCGGCCTCGCGCTCGACGACGGCGAAGGCTGGCTGACGCAGGCGCTGGATGCGCTCTCCTTCCAGATCCGCGAGCAGATCTTGCCCGACGGCGGCCACGTGTCGCGCAGCCCGCAGGCGGCGTTCGAATTCCTGCAATGCCTCGTCGATTTGCGCGCCGCATTGATCGCGTCGCGCCGCGAGATGCCCGAGGCGCTGCAGGATGCGATCGACCGTCTCGCCCCCGCGGTCAAGTTCTTCCGTCACGGCGACGGCGCCTTCGCGCAGTTCAACGGCGGCGGCTGCGGCAATGCGCACCTCTGCGATACCACGCTCATGCACTCGGGCGCGCGCGGACGCGCACCCGTGAGCCTGCCCAACACCGGCTACGAACGCCTCACGCGCGGCCGCGCCAGCCTGATCATGGATACCGGCCTGCCGCTGACTTCTGCTTGGTGCGAGCGCGCGCATGCGGGGCTGCTGAGCTTCGAATACGGCTTCGGCCGCGAACGCGTGATCGTGAACTGCGGCACCTCCGGCGTCGACGGCAAATGGCGCAAGGTTCTGCGCTCCACGCCCGCGCACTCCACGCTGACGGCGGACAACCGCAACGCCTGCGATTTCGACGACGAAGGCCGCCTGATCGCGCGCCCCGCCGTGCGCGCGCGCCGCCATGAAGACGCCGAGATCTCACTGCTCGAGGCCAGCCACAACGGCTATGCGCAGCACCTCGGCCTCACGCACCGCCGCTGCCTGCGCCTGTCGGAGAATGGCGACGTGCTCGCCGGCGAAGACCAACTGACGGGCAAGGCCGGCGTTCCCTTCGCGGTGCGCTTCCACCTGCATCCGGGCATCGAGGCGATGGCGGGGCAGAACGGCGAGATCTTGCTGACCTCGCGCGCGGGCATGACATGGACCTTCCGCGCCGCGGGCGCCGACGTGTCGGTTGAGGAAAGCATCTGCTTCGGCCGCGACGAGCAGCCCGAAGCCGGCTGCCAGATCGTCCTTACAGGCCGCACGGCGGATGCCTCCGCGCTGGTCGGCTGGGAACTGCGCCGGATCGGCGACTGATTTGACCTGAAAAAAACAACCCCGCCGGAATACGGCGGGGTTGTTTTTTTGTTTCTTAGCGTCAGTTGAGGCCGGGGCCGCCCGGCTTTTTCTTCTGCACGGGCGCGGCAGGCGGCTTTGCGTCTTCATAGTGCTTTTTCAGCACGTCCGAGCGCACGGTCGGCAAAAGCGGCGTGTATTCCTGTACGGAAGCGACGAAGTATTCCGTGGGCATGCGGTCGATGAATTTCTTCGATGCTTCGATCATCAGGCTCGGCGCTCCGGCAACGCCGTCATCCTGAATGATGTGAAAATAGATGTCTTCCTTGAGGGCGCTGGCGAGGAACAGCAGCTTGTGGCCGATGCGGTCGCGTTCGCTCGCGAGTTGCGCGATGCTGCCGAAGCGCTCGAGATCGATGAAGTTAATGAGGTAGAGTTTCTTGTCGGCGTCCATGAGGGTCTCCTTTGTTAAACTGTGTTAACATAATATATTATGTATACTCAAGTCAACCTGTTCCTGAAAAATCGAGCTTTATCAAATACTTTAAATGTCCTAAACTGGACGCATGAAGGATAAAAAGCCTCCCACGACTCTGAGCGGCAAGAATCCGCGCGGCTTGCAGAAGACCGTGCATGTAAAGACGCGCGACAAGCGCTCGAAGTCTTCCGCGCGCTGGCTGCAGCGCCAGCTGAACGACCCTTACGTCACCGCCGCGAAGGCCGAGGGCTATCGCAGCCGCGCCGCCTTCAAGATCATCCAGATGAACGAAGACCTGCACATCCTCAAGCCGGGCCAGAAAGTCATCGACCTCGGTGCCGCGCCCGGCGGCTGGACGCAGATCGCGGTCGAGATCGTCAAGCCCGACACGACCGGTGGCCGCGTCGTCGCCATCGACATCCTCGACATGCCTGAAATTCCCGGCGCGGAATTCATCTGCCTTGATTTTATGGACAACAGCGCGCCCGACCGCCTCAAGAAAGCCATCGGCGGCCGCGCCGACGTCGTCATCAGCGACATGGCGCCGCCGACCATCGGCCACAAGCGCACTGACCACCTGCGCATCATGGGTTTGGCCGAAGCGGCCTATGCCTTTGCGTGCGAAGTGCTGGTGCCGGGCGGCACGTTCCTCTCCAAGGTCTTCATGGGCGGCGCAGGCCAGGATTTACTTAACCAGATGAAAAAAGACTTCACCAAGGTCAAACACGTGAAGCCGCACGCCAGCCGCGCGGATTCAGCGGAAATGTATGTTGTGGCGCTCGGCTTCCGCAGGTAAAATTTCGTCGTAACAGAGAGGATGCCGGCATGAAACGCAACGCGGAAATCCACGAGGGCTTCAGTTTCGACGACGTCCTGCTCGTGCCGGCGGAAACGCAGGTGAAGCCGTCCGAGGTGTCGACCGCCACGCGGCTGACGCGCACCATCTCGCTCGGCATCCCCCTGATCTCCGCTCCCGTCGACAGCGTCACCGAAAGCAGCATGGCCATCGCCATCGCGCAGCTGGGCGGCATCGGCGTCATCCACGACAACATGCCGCTCGGCAAGCAGGTCGAGAAGGTGCGCCGCGTCAAGCGTTCGCAGGGGCACATGGTGCTGAACCCGATCACCGTCTCGCCCGAGGCCAGCGTCTCCGAAGCCCTCGATCTCATGACGACCTACCGGATTTCTGGCCTACCCGTCGTCGAGCAGCCGTCGCAGAAAGTCATCGGCATCATCACCTCGCGCGACATCCGCTACTTTGAAGACTACGCACGCCCCGTCACCGACCTGATGAGCAAGAACGTGGTGACGGTAAAGCAGGGCGTCGAGATGGAGACCGCCAAGAAGCTGCTGCACCAGCACCGCATCGAGAAGCTGGTGGTCGTCGACGACCAGGGCCGCTGCGTCGGCCTCATCACCGTCAGCGACATCGGCAAGCTGGAAGCATGGCCGAACGCCGCACGCGATGCGCAGGGCCGCCTGCGCGTGGGCGCCGCGATCAGCATCGGCAAGGATGCTTTCGACCGCGCGATGGCGATGACCGACGCCGGCCTCGACGTCGTCTTCGTCGACGTGGCGCATGCGCATACGCGCGATGTCGCAGGGCTGGTCAGCCATATCCGCCAGCAGCGCTCCAGCGAAGTGCAGATCGTGGCGGGCAACGTCTCCACGCCCGACGCCGCCCGCTCGCTGATCGACGCGGGCGCGGACGCAATCAAGATCGGCCTCGGCGCGGCTTCGGCTGGCGTCGGCATGCCGTCCTTCACCGCCGTGCAGGAAGTCGCCGAGATCTGCGGCATGGCCGATATCCCGCTCATCGCGGGCGGCGGCATCGACAGCGAAGCCGCGCTGGCCAAGGCCATCGGCGCAGGCGCGGAAGCCGCCGTCATCGACCGCCTCTTCGCCGGCACCGACGAAGCGCCCGGCACCATCGCCTACCATGGCTTCAACGCCTACAAGATCGTCAATCCGGCGGCGAAACCGCAGCGCCGCACCGTGTTCAGCACGAGCATCGCCGACCCCTACCGCGTCGACGAGGACCCGATCGACACCTCGGTGCCTTATCGCGGCCCGGTCGCGCAGGTGGTGCAGCATCTTGTCGGGGGGCTCAAGGCCGCGATGGCCTATACCGGCAGCCGCGACATCCGCGCGCTGATCGACAACGCCCAATTCGTCCGCACGCGCTAACAAAGAGGACTGCCCATGCTCCCCGCGGCCCGCATACAGGCGGTCATCGAACTGCTTGCCACCATCATCATGACGCCCAAGCCCGCCGACGGCACGGTCAGCGCCTATTTCCGCGACCGCCGCTTCATCGGCTCGAAAGACCGTGCGGCGATCAGCGGACGCATCTTCCGCATCATGCGCCGCTGGCACCGCCTCGGCTGGTGGATCAAACAGGCGGCAGGCGACGTCAACGCCCGCACGCTGGTGATCGCCGACATGCTGTTCGAGCGCGAGCAGGACCTGGCTTCCCTCGTGCGCGTCTTCAGCGACGAGAAATACGCCCCGCACAAGCTGACCGGCTATGAAGAACGCGTCGCGCGTTTCATGGACGGCAAGGAACTCGAGCCCGCCAACATGCCGCCGCGCGTGCGCGCCGAATGCCCTGAATGGGCCTTCGACATCCTGCAGGGCGAACTCGGCGCCGAAGGCTTCCAGACCGAAATGCAGGCGATGATGACGCAGGCGCCGCTGGATTTGCGCGTCAACACCATCAAGGCGCAGCGCGACGATGTGCTGGCGCAGCTGAAGCACGAAGGGCTCGACGCCACCGCCGGCGAGATTTCCCCGCTCTGCGTGCGCGTGCGCGGCAGGCCGCAGATCTCGCAGCATCCCCTTTATATGTCGGGCGCAATCGAGATTCAGGACCAAGGCTCGCAGATGGTGGCGATCGTCGCCGACCCAAAACCGGGCGAACAGGTCGTCGATTTCTGCGCGGGCGCGGGGGGCAAGACGCTGGCGCTCGGCGCGCTGATGAACAACAAGGGCCGCATCGTGGCGATGGACGTGCTCGAAGGGCGCCTCGAGCGCGCCAAAGTGCGCTTCCGCCGCGCCGGCCTGCACAATATCGAGACCCGCGTGCTGACCAACGAGCGCGATAAATGGGTCAAGCGCCACCAGCAGCAATTCGACCTCGTGCTCGTCGACGCGCCCTGCACGGGCACCGGCACATGGCGGCGCGACCCCGATAAGCGCTGGCGCATGCTCGGCCCGGGCATTTCCGAGCTGGTGCCGCTGCAACGCGAGATCCTCGACAGCGCGCAGCGCCTCGTCAGGCCCGGCGGGCGTCTGGTCTATGCGACCTGCTCGCTGCTTGCGGATGAGAACGAGAAGCAGATCGAAAACTTCATCGCCGGGCATCCCGATTTCTCGCTCAAGGGCGAGATGCTCAAGCTGACGCCCGCGCGCGACGATACCGACGGCTTCTTCGCCGCGGCGCTGACCCGCAAACAGGCCGTCACGTGACCCGCGACAGCCTGGCGCGCGCGTCGGGCGCTGCCGCTGCGATGCCCGGCCTCTTGCTCGCCGCACAGGAAGTTGCACATAGTTTCATGAAAGGCACGCACGGCCGCCGCCGCGCCGGACCGGGCGAGGCCTTCTGGCAGTTCCGCCCGTGGCAGGCCGGCGACAGCGCGCGCGACGTCGACTGGCGGCAAACCGCCAAGCGCGACGCCGCCTTCATCCGTCAGCAGGAATGGGAGGCCGCGCAGGCCGCGTGGCTGTGGCGCGATGCTTCGCGCTCGATGGAATTGCACGGCAAGAAGGATTTCGCCGAGATATTGCTGCTCGCGCTCGGCATCGTGCTGCTCGAAGGCGGCGAGCAAGTCTCGCTGCTCGGCAGCCCGCTCGCACCGCAAAGCGGCACGGCGACGGCGGCGCGGCTGTATGAGGCATTGACAGCGCAGGACGATTTGACTGAACGCGCGCGCCCTGTTTCCGCACGTGGACAAGCGGTGCTGATCGGCGATTTCTATGCGCCGTCCGCCGCGCTGGCCGCGTTCTGCGGGCAACTGGCGGCGCGCGGCGTAAAGGGCCTCCTCGTGCAGGTCACCGCGCCGCAGGAACGCGATCTCGCGCTGCGCGGCCACATTCTCTTCAAGGACCCTGAAACAGGTTCCGCCTTCACCGCCCCGCGCGCCGAAGAGCTGCGCGCCGAATATAACGCGCGTTTCGCCGCGCATACGGCCGCGCTCGAGGATATGACGCGCCGCATCGGCTGGCGTTTTGCCGCCGTCGGCACGGAAACGCCTCCCGCCGTTGCGCTCGCAAGCCTTTATGACGCGCTGGCGGTCGCGCGGTGATGCCGGCGTTCCTCTCGCCGTGGGCACTTCTGGCATTGGCGGCGGTGCCGCTGCTCTGGTGGCTGCTGCGCGTGCTGCCGCCGCGCCCGCGCAGCGTGGAGCTGCCCGCCTTTTTCCTGCTCGACGGCCTTGCCGTCCGCACCTCTTCCGCCGCGCGCACCCCGTGGTGGCTGTTGCTGTTGCGCGCGATCGGCATGATTGCCTTCATCCTTGCCTTCGCCGAGCCGGTGCTGCATCCCGTTATCGCCGTGCCGTCGGGTGGCAAGCCGGTGCTGATGATCGTCGACGACGGCTGGGCCACCGCCGCGCATTGGCCCGCGCGTCAGGACAAATTGCGCGAAGTGTTGAGCCGCTTGCGCGCCAGCGGCCGCGCTGCGATCTTCCTGCCGACCACGGCGCCGACCCCGACCGATGCGATGACCGCCGCCGCGGCGCAGGCCTGGATCGACGCGCATCAACCCAATCCCTGGCCTGCCGACGGCGACAAGACCGTCGCAGCCGTGCAAAAGCTGCATGACAGCGGCGCGGTCGGCGATGTCTTTTATTTCAGCGACGGTCTTGCCGCACCGGACGGCTTGCTCGACCTTGTCACCACAGTCGTCGCGGACGATGCGGTCAACGCACCTTATATCTTGCGCGCGACGGGTACGATGCAATTCTCGCTCGAGCGTCTGCATCCCGAGGCGCATGACGCAACGCTGGAGCTGCTGGCCTATGCGGCGGACGGCGGCGTGGTCGATGCAATGTCCGTCGTCTTTCCAGCGGCGCAGGATGTGCATGAGTTTTGGTGGGATATGGCGCCTGACATGCGCGCGCGTGTCAGCCGCATCGCGCTCAAGGAACCGGCGATGGCCTCGGCAGTCTTTCTCGCGCCTGCGGGCTGGCGGCAGCATCCGGTCGGTGTGATCGCGACGGCGGAGACGCGCGACTTCCTTGACGATGCCTATTACCTCCGCCGCGCGCTCGACGGCGACGGGCAGGTCAGTCTCGGCGGCCTTGACGCGCTGGTGAACAAGAAACTCGCCGCGCTTGTCCTGCCTGACAGCACGCCGCTAACGGAAGAAGAGAAAAACAAGTTGAAAGACTGGGTGGCGCAAGGCGGTTTCCTGATCCGCTTTGCAGGTCCCAACCTCGCCGCGGCGACGGATGACGATCTTGTGCCTGTCACTCTGCGCCGCGGCTTGCGCGCAATGGAAGGCGCGCTGACGTGGGAGAAGCCGCAGACGCTCGGGGTCATCGCGCAGGAAAGCCCGTTCTACGGCCTTACTGCGCCTGCCGACGTGACGGTCGCGCGGCAGGTGCTGGCCGAACCGTCGCCAGAGACCTTCGCGCGCACGTGGTTGCAACTGGCCGACGGTACGCCGCTCATCACCGGCGCGCGGCAAGGGGCGGGGATGATCGCGCTTGTGCACACCACGGCGGGGCCGGCGTGGTCGAATTTCTGCTACTCGGGCCTTTACGTCGAGGCGCTGCGCCGCATGGTCGCGCAGAGCAGCGGCATCGGCGATTACAAGGCGGAGGCGGCGCAGCCGCCGTTCATGCTGATGGATGCTGGCGGCCGGATGTCCGCGCCCGCGCACGGCGCGGTGCTGGAGGCGCTGGCGCCGGGCGCCGTCTTCACGCCGTCGTCCCGCACGCCGCCGGGCTTGTACGGCGATGCGCGCGCGTTCACGGCTTATAATCTCGGCGACAGCTTGCCGCGGTTACAGGCGTTGTCCGCGACAACGGTTGAAAGCTACAAGACGGCGGGCGAGAAAGACTTGCGTCCCTTGTTGCTGGCCTTGGCATTGCTGTGCCTGCTGTTTGAAACGCTGCTGACGTTCCGCCTGCGCGGCGTGTTGGCGGCGCTTGTGCTGCTGGCTGTGGCAACGCCCGCGCAGGCGGCGGACGAAGCGGCGCTCGCCTCCGGCTTCCATCTTGGATATATCGCCACGGGCGACGCATCGCTCGACCGCGCCAGCGCGCGCGGGCTTGCGGGGCTGGCGACGGCGCTCAACCTGCGTACGGCGGTGCGCGTGAAGGGAGTCGCGGCGGTCGATCCGGCGCGCGACCCGCTCTATATGTTCCCGATCCTCTACTGGCCGCTGAGCGAGCGCCAGCCGCCGCTTTCCGATGCGGCGGCGCGGCGCGTGCAGGATTATCTCGCGGGCGGCGGACTGATCGTGTTCGACACACGCGACCGCCAGTTCGGCGACAGCGACATGCCGACGCCGGGCGCGCGCGCTCTTCGGGCGTTGGGGCGTTCGCTGCGCATCCCCGCGTTGACGCGCGTGCCGAAAGACGACATCCTCGGCCGCAGCTTTTATTTGCTCGACGGCTTCCCCGGCCTCTACGCGGGCGGTGCGGTCTGGGTCGAGAAGGAGCCGAGTGCAGCGCACGACGGCGTCACCTCGGTCGTGATCGGCGATGCCGACTGGGCGGCGGGATGGGCGGCGGATGCGTCGCTCGATGCACACCAGCGCGAGATGGCCCTGCGTGCGGGCGTCAACTTCGTGATGACGGCGCTGACGGGCAATTACAAGGCCGACCAGGTGCATGTGCCGTACCTGCTCAAGAGGATCGGCCGATGATGCAGCTCGCGCCATTCCTGCCGATGGATGTGATCGCGGCTGTTGCGCTGGCAGGCGTGGTCGTTTTGTGTATTGCGGGATGGCGGCGCATGCCGGATTTCCGCGCGCGTGGCATTTTCCTGCTGGCGCTGGCATTGCTGCTGTGCAATCCGCAGGTGTTGCGCGAAACCCGCAAGCCGCTGCAGGAGAAATTGCTCATCGTCCTCGATGAATCGCCGAGCCAGAAAATCGCGGCGCGCGACAAGGCGGCGGAAGCGGTCGTCGCATCGCTGCAGGCCGGCGCGGGCGCGGTCGAGCCTGTCGTCGTGCGTGTCGGGCGCGATGCGGACAGTTTGCGCGATCGCGACACGGCGTTGTTTACGGCGCTGCGCCAGAGCGGCGTTTCCACGGCGCAACTGGCGGGCACGGTGTTGGTGACGGACGGGCAGGTGCACGACGCGCCCGGCGACCTTTCGGCGCTTGGCCCCGTCAATGTCGTGCTGACAGGAAAGCGCGAAGAATTCGACCGACGCGTCACGGTGACAGGCGCGCCGAAATACGGCCTCGTTAACCAGCAGGTTACGCTGCATGTGCGCGTCGATGACGACGGGCGCGGATCGGGCGTGCCCGCGACCTTGCATGTGAAGCAGGACGGGCGCGACCTCGGCGACCATGCCGTGCGCGTGGGCGAAGAAGCGGCTTACGATGTTACGCCCGACCACGCGGGACAAAACGTCTTTGAATTTTCGGTTGATGCGGTTCCGGGCGAACTGACGCCGGTCAACAACAGCACGGCCGCCGTCGTCAACGGCGTGCGCGACAGGCTCAAGGTGCTGCTGGTCTCGGGCGGGCCGCACGCGGGCGAGCGGGCGTGGCGCGACTTGTTGAAATCCGACCCGGCGATCGACCTTGTGCACTTCACCATCCTGCGCCCGCCGAGCGCGGTCGATGATACGCCGGTGCAGGAGATGGCGCTGATCCCGTTCCCCGTCGCGGAATTGTTCGAGCGGCGCATCAACGACTTCGATCTCATTATCTTCGACAGGTACGTGCACTACGGCTTGTTGCAGCCGCAGTACTTCACTAACATCGCGAACTTCGTGACGAAGGGCGGTGCTTTCCTGCTCGAGACGGGCGCGGATACGGATGACGCGCGATTGTTCACGACGGCGCTCGGCGGCCTGCTGCCTGTCGTGCCGGCGGAAGCTGTGCCGCCTGCCGCTTATGTGCCGCAACTGACCGATCTCGGCCGCCGCCATCCGGTCACGGCCGACCTTGCTGAAGACGGCAAGGCGTGGGGGCCTTGGTATACGCAAGGCGGCCTCACGGCGATGCGCGGCGAGACGCTGATGACGGGCATGCAGGGCAAGCCGCTGCTGGTGCTTGATCAGGCGGAGAAGGGACGCGTTGCCGTGCTGGCGAGCGACAATGCGTGGCTCTGGGGCAAGCAGGGCGGACCTTATGCGCCGCTGCTGCGCAACGTCGGGCATTGGCTGATGCGCGAGCCGGAGCTGGAAGAAGGCTACCTGAAGGCGGAATCAGGCGTAGATACGGTTTCTATTTCCCTGCGTGGTGGTGCGGATGGCGCGACGCTGACGCGGCCGGACGGCGTGGCGGAGAATGTTGCGTTGACGGCGCGCGGGCACGGCTGGTCGGGTGCGACGGTCGCGGCGGAGCAGCCGGGACTTTACCGCGTGACGCACGGCGACCGCACGGCCTTTGCGATCGTCGGCGCGGGCACCGGGCCGGAACTTGGCGACGTGCACACGACGGATGAAAAGCTGCGCCCGGTCGCGGAGAAGACCGGCGGCGCGGTGCTGTGGTACGGCGACAGCTCGCAGCCGACTGTCGCCGACTTGCACCTGAAGAAAGACGCGGCCTATGCGGTCACGGGCGTCGACAGCCGCGCACTGGTGCCGGGCTGGCTGATGGCGGTGCTGGTTGTCGCCGGGCTTTACGCCGCGTGGCGGCGCGAGGGCGGCAAGCCGCTTATTTGATGTCGCCGAGGCGCGCGAGGCTTTCGTCGCGGCCGAGGATTTCCGCTACGTGAAAGACCGAGGGGCTGTTGGTGCTGCCGGTCAGCGCGCAGCGCAGCGGCATGGCGACCTTGCCGAGCTTCAATCCCTTTTGCGTCGCGTAGTCCTTGAGCGCGGCCTCCAGGGCGGTTGCCGTGAAGTCAGGCAAGCCAGCGAGCAAGGGCGCGATCTCTTTCAAGACAGTGCGTGCGTCGGCGTCCAGCGTCTGCACCGCTTTTTCGTCGAGCGGCAGCGGGCGCGGGTGTACGTAGAAGAGGGCGCCTTGTGCGAGTTCGATCAGCGTGGAAGCGCGTTCTTTCAGGCCGTGCAGGCCGCGGCTGACCCAGGTGAGGCTTTGCGCGGAAGGTTTGCCGCCGAGTTCTTTTTCGATGAACGGCACGAGCAGCTCGAACAAGCGGCCCTCGTCGCAGGCGCGCATATAGTGCGCGTTGACAGAGGCGAGCTTGGCGTAGTCCATGCGCGAGGGCGCGCGGCCGATGTCCTCGAGCGCGAAGATCTTGATGGCATCCTCTGTCGAGATGATCTCGGTGTCGCCGTGGCCCCAGCCGAGGCGCAGCAGGTAGTTGCGCACCGCTTCGGGCAGGTAGCCCATGTCTTTATAAGTCTCGAGGCCCACGGCGCCGTGGCGCTTGGAGAGCTTCGCGCCGTCCGGCCCATGGATGAGCGGCAGGTGAGCGAAGACCGGCGGCTCCCAGCCCATCGCGTCGTAGATCAGGCGCTGGCGGAAGGTGTTGGTCAGGTGGTCGTCGCCGCGGATGACGTGGGTGATGCCCATGTCGCGGTCGTCCACGACGACGGAGAGCATATAGACCGGCGTGCCGTCGGAGCGCAGCAGCACCATGTCGTCGAGCTGCGTATAGGGCACATGCACATCGCCCTGCACGGCGTCCTTCACCAGCATTTCGCCTTCCGTGTCGGGCGCCTTTATGCGCACGGCGCCGGCGGTGTGGCCGGCGTTGCGGCAGCGGCGATCGTAGCCGACGTGCTCGCCTTTTTCCTTCTGCGCGGCGCGCATCTTGTCGAGGTCTTCGGGCGTGCAGGTGCAGTAATAGGCCTTGTCCGCGGCCAGCAGTTCCTTCGCGACCTCGGCATGGCGCTTCATGCGTGCGAACTGGAAGACGACGTCGCCGTCCCATTCCAGCCCGAGCCACTTGAGGCCGTCGATCAGCGCGTAGACGGCGGCATCGGTCGAGCGCGCGCGGTCGGTGTCCTCGATGCGCAGCAGGAACTGGCCGCCATTATGCTTGGCGTAGAGCCAGTTGAACAGCGCGGTGCGCGCCGTGCCGATATGCATGTAACCGGTGGGCGAGGGAGCGATGCGGGTGACGACTTTGGACATGGGGGCGCCTTTAGAAGAAGGTGTAAGTGATGGCGAAGGATACGACGGTCAGCGTCGCAATGCCACAGAGGAAAGCGGCGTCGGCCAGGCGCTCGAAATGGCGCGCCGTCCGCGCCTGCCGCCAACGCAGCACGCAGTAGGACAGGGAACAGGCGCAAAGGAACAGGGAGCTGGCGACCGCCAGCGCGTCGTCGGCCAGCGTCTGCACCTTGGTCTGCAGCACGATGACGTGGATGATGCCGATGACCGTCAGGCAGACGCCGAGCAGAGTCGCGGAAGTGCTGAAGATATGGATGGCGATGTCTTTTTCGGCGGCGGGTGCGGAGATCTGTTGTGCCATGGGTGCGGGCTTTCGTGGGTTGTCTTGCGCAAGGGTGGCACGGCGCAAGGCGCGCCGTCAATTCAACTTGTTTCGTAAAATTGTTAAGCGGACGTTAAGGCTTTTTTTGTTACAAGGTTCGGGTTATGATTTTGCCGAGTCAACTTAACCCCACAAGGAGAGATATCATGGAAAACAAAGGTTGCTGCGGTACGAAAGATACCGACTGCTCCACCACCCCCGGCATGGACGGCGGCAAGGGCGCATGCTGGATGACGCTGCTCAAGGGCACGCTGCTCGCGGGCGTCGTCCTCTTCGCGGTCTTCGCTGTTTCGTGCATGGTCGTCCCTGCATACAAGTCCGTCGTCGTGACCTACACCACCGCCAGCGAAACCGCGCCGGAAGCGCCGTCGGTTTCCAAGGCGCTCAAGAACTTCGGCAAGGAACTGAAGTCCGCCGTCTCCAGCGAAGCGCCCGTTGCGCCGGAACCCCAGCCGATGGGCAAGCAACTGGCTGAAACGCTGCTGCTGTCGTTCTTCGGCGGCCTGCTGCTGACCAAGCTGCAAAAGAAGAACTGCGGCTGCCCCGCGCGCTTCGGCCTCAAGGTCGGCCTGCTGGTAGGCTCCTTCGCAGCGCTGCCCGCGCTGATCTGGAGCGCGGCACCGCTCAGCTACGCGCTCTCCGTCCTCGTCGTCACAGTGATCGCTTTCACGCTGGCGTCGCTCGCGGTTGCCAAGTGCGTGCTCAAGTGCGATGACGCAAAAGCGTCCTGCCACTAAGCGCGGATGAACTCTGGAAAAGGGCCCCGGCGACGGGGCCCTTTTTCTTTATCTGGGGTCGCATCTGTGTTATAAACCTGCGGTTTGCGGTTCCGCCGCGCAGCACATCTTTCAGCAAAGGAAAACAAGATATGGCAATCAGCTTGAAAAAAGCGCTTCTCACTGGTACGGCGCTTGTTGCTGTGTCCTTCTCGGCGACGGCGGCGCAGGCTTTGACGGCGGATGTCAGCCAGATCTGGGCGGCGCAGGATGAAAGCGGCAATTCCCTTGAATTGGCAACCTCGGGCAGCGACCTCGACCTGAACGGCTATACCGTCACGGTCACGAACAACGGCACCGCCAACGACGGCAGCGGCAATACCAACAACTTCGCCATCGGCAGTGTGACCGGCACGGATCCCGCCAGCGCGCTGCTGATCAGCAACGCCACCAACGGCAAGAACCTCGGCGTCGTCTTCAACGGCGACGACGGCATCGACATCGGCGGTGCCTTCACGGTCCAGGGCCACGACGCCTTCAACGCCTATGTCAACGTCGGCGTGACAAACGACCTGACCGCGGGCTCGCTGAGCATCTCGACGGACGAAAGCAACCTCTCCAAGTACGTGAACGTGTACGTGCATGGCGACATCGACATCACCGGCGCCGCGACGGTGGCAGGCGGCAACATGACCGGCGCGGACTCCTACCTGTGGCTGTACGGCGCGGCAACCTTTGACAACGGCCTTGTCCTCGACGACGGCGTGGGCGGCGGACGCGGCATCGTCAGGTTCGAAGGCGACGGCGGCGTTGACGTTAGCGGCACGATCGACGGCGCCGGCAGCGGCGAGGGCACCGTCGTCCTCAACACCGGCGACCATTTCCTCGACGCGCTCGGCAGCACCAAGTCCCTGTATGAAATCCAGGTCAGCAATGCCGGCACGACGACTTTCGACGGCTCGGTCGACGCAACGAAAATCACCTTTTCCAACATCGGCACGCTGACCTTCGCCGCCGACGTCAATGCGACCTCGGAAGGCACGATCAACTTCAACGGCCATGCCGCCACGGTGACATTCGACAACATCGATGCCACCATCATGGTCGGCGGCGACATCATCGACTCCACGGGCACGGGCTACGGCACGGTGACGGTCGCGGACGGTTCCGGCGTCACGACGTCGGGCAGCATCGGCACCGCCGGCCACTCGATCAACAAGATCACCGTCGGCGCGGACAGCTCGCTGACCGTCATGGGCAACATCGTGACCAAGAGCGGCCTGTCGTTCGGCGACGGTGCGCAGCTGAGCTTCTACAATTATGACGGTCAGGCGCAGACGGTCAACTCCAGCGTCACCGGCGGCGAAGGCAGCCACCTGATCGTCTCCAACCCCATCGGCGTCCTGTTCAACGGCATGACCAGCGCCGACTCGATCCAGATCGACACCTATCACGACAACTCGACGGCGACCTTCGCGCAAGGCCTGACCGCCAGCAACATCCAGCTGGGCGGCGACGGCCATGCGGGCGACGTCAACACGATCGCCTTCGACGGCAGCACCACCGTGAACGGCAACATCTACGGCGCGAACGCGCTGGAGACCAACAACATCACGACCGCCGGCGGTTCGCATGTCACGTTCACCGGCGACATCGGCTCGAACATTAACAGCATCCAGATCGGCGAAGACAACATCAATAGCTACGTCGCCTTCGAAGGCAACATCTCTTCCGGTACGATCACGCTGGGCGGGGCGAGCGACGCGTATTTCAACAACACCATCACCTTCAATTCCTACAACAACGCGATCACCGTCGGTGCAGTTCTGCAGGGCGGCAGCGAGCTCAACTACAACAACATCGTCATCACCGATGAAGACGACGAGCATTCGGGTTACAGCGTCACGCAGACCAAGGCGTGGACGGACAACCTGTATCGCATGAGCATCGAGGGCGCGACCTTCGTTTCCGCCGCCAACCTGACGCTGCAGGACGGCCTGACCGTCTACGGCGACACCGGCGTCTTCAAGACCACCTCCGGCACCACGACCGCCAACATCCTGCTCTATGATGCGGGTTCCACCCTTGTCCTCGACGGCGGCAAGATCGTCGGCAACATCAGCGGTTACGACAGCGGCTCCGGCGCACATGGCGTCCTGAACGTCATGACAAATTCCAAGATCTACGGCAACGTGGGCACGCTTGCGTCCCTGAACATCGCCGCCGGCGGCGAAGGCGGCCCGCACACCCTGACGGTGACGGGCACCTTGCATGCGGCCGACGTCACCGACATCGGCGACAACACCATCGAGGTCGGTTCCTCCTTCACGCTGGGCGCAGGCCAGGAACTCGACGTCTCGCTCTCCAGCGCGACGACGAGCGGCCATGTCATCGTCACCGGCAATGCGACGGTCGATGCGGGCGCCAAGATCGTCATCGGCACCAACAAGGCCTACACCATCGCCAACGGCACCGAGTTCGTCATCATCGACGGCAACGACAGCGGCACCGGCGTGGCGAACATCGGCTCCAACCTCGACATCTCGGCGCTCGATACATCGCTGGTGACCTTCTCGCAGGACACCGACAACCACGGCAACTTCGTGCTGGTCGCGCATACGGTGTCGGCGGCGGACGGCCTGAGCGGCCTCTCCAACCCGGCGACGGCGGCGGGCAACGCGCTGCAGACGGCGGCGCTCACCAGCACCGATCCCGCAATCACCGACCTGATGGATGCCGTGGACCAGGCGCTCACCGACGGCGATACCAAGACGGCGGAAAAGCTGCTGACCTCCATCGCCCCCACCGTCGACGGCGGTGCGGCGTCGACGGCCGCGAACAGCTTCGGCGAATCCGTCCAGCACATCGCCCAGACGCGCATGTTGAACCTGATGCACGGCGACGAGGTTGCGTCGAACGCTCAGGCGGGCGTCGCGGCGGGTTCCGCCACGCATGGCGCGAGCTTCTGGGTGCAGGGCTTCGGCCAGTCGGCCAAGCAGGATACGCGCGACCAGATCGCGGGCTATGATGCCGACAGCTTCGGCACCTCGGCCGGCATCGACAGCGCGAACGTCATCAAGGACGGCGTGCTCGGCGTGTCGTTCACCTACGGCCGCACCAACGCCAACTCGAAGAACAGCAACACGACGGGCATCGACGTCGACAGCTACGGCGTCAACCTGTATGCGAGCAAGAGCCTGAAGGACGGCTACTTCGTGAACGGCCAGGTCGGTTACGCGTATAACGACATCGACTCCGTCCGCCACAACGTCGGCCTCGGCGGCACGGCGAGCGCAAACTACAGCAGCGACCTCTACGCGGCGCAGCTTGCCAGCGGCAAGGACTATGCGATGGCGCACGGCCTGACGCTGACCCCGAGCCTCTCGGCCTCGTACCTGCACCTCGCGACGGACGGCTACATCGAAACCGGCTCGGGCGCTCCGCTCCTGTCGGTCGGCTCTGAAAACGCCGACAGCCTCAAGCTCGGCGCGGGCCTCACCGCGATGTGGAGCCTGAAGGACGAAGACGGCGCCAAGCTGCGCCCGTCGCTCAGCGTCGGCTATGCTTATGACACGCTGGCGGACAACATCGAGTCGACGGCGCACTTCACCTCGGGCAGCCCGGTCTTCACGTCGCAAGGCGCGGATCCGGCGCGGAACGAGTTCAACGGCTCCGCCGGCCTGACCTATGTCACCACCTCGAACTGGGACCTGTCGGCCAACTACGACTACACCTACAAGACCGACTACCAGGCCCACACGGGCATCGTGCGCGGCACCGTCCACTTCTAAGGACGTTCCGCCCGCAAAAAATCCCCCGTCCGCAAGGCCGGGGGATTTTTTTGTCGAGAGGGGAAGTTTATCCGCCGATCATCCGGCCCAGCGCCTTGCCGCCGACGAGGTGCAGGTGCAGGTGCGGCACTTCCTGCCCGCCGTTGAGGCCGCAGTTGGAGATGACGCGGTAGCCGGAGGCATCGAGGCCGTTGTCGCGCGCGATCTGGCCGAGGGCGCGGAAGAGGCCGGCGATTTCCTCTGGCGTGGCCTTGGCGGTGAAGTCGTCCATGCTCACGTAAGCGCCCTTGGGCAGCACGAGGATATGGACCGGCGCCTTGGGCGCGATGTCGTGGAAGGCCAGCACGTGGGCGTCTTCATAGACTTTCTTGCACGGGATCTCGCCGCGCAGGATGCGGGCGAAGATGTTGTTGGGATCGTAGGCCATAAGTCCTCCAAAAGCCGTTTTTGACCGGCCTCCACCTTAACATTTTCTTCATTTTTGGATGCTACAATGTGAAATGTTGCAATTATGAAAGCAGGGTCGTTTGGCGCGTCGTTTTCTTGACGCGCAGGAAGCTCTAGAGCCATCGGGCTTAGTGCGTGCGTCAAGATGAAATCGACGCCGCGCCGAAAATTTATTTGACCGCCGTCCGTGTACTGAAACCCCATATGTGGTATGTTTGGGTATGGGGAATAACAATCTCTTGTGTGTGCGTAAGGCCTTAAGAAACCGGGCCAAACGCATAGAAAAGAAAGAGAAACGATACAAAAGTTATGACGGGGGAGTTAGAATCAATGTTTGATGTCGCGCAGGTTGCCAAAGGATCCAAGGTCACGATCGACCGTTCCCGCGATGCCTATTTAACAGAATTCGGCAAGTCGACTCTCGAAGACCGCTACCTGCTGCCGGGTGAGTCGTTCCAGGATCTCTTTGCGCGCGTGGCCATGTTCTACGGCGACGATTCCGCCCATGCGCAGCGCCTCTATGATTATATCTCCAAGCTGTGGTTCATGCCCGCGACGCCCGTCCTGTCGAACGGCGGCACCGAGCGCGGCCTGCCCATTTCCTGCTTCCTCAACGAATGCGACGACAGCCTCGGCGGCATCGTCGACCTGTGGAACGAAAACGTCTGGCTCGCCTCGCGCGGCGGCGGCATCGGCTCCTACTGGGGCAACCTGCGCGCGCTCGGCGAAAAAGTCGGCCGCAACGGCAAGACCTCGGGCATCATTCCCTTCATTCGCGTGCAGGACAGCCTGACGCTGGCGATCAGCCAAGGTTCCCTGCGCCGCGGTTCCGCCGCCGTCTACCTGCCCGTCTGGCACCCTGAAATCGAGGAATTCGTCGAACTGCGTCGCCCGACCGGCGGCGACCCGAACCGCAAGGCGCTCAACCTGCACCACGGCATCCTCATCACCGACGCTTTCATGCGCGCGGTCGAGGAAGACGCCGAATGGGGGCTGACCAGCCCGAAGGACGGCCAAGTGCTCGAGCGCATCTCCGCGCGCAGCCTGTGGATCCGCATCCTGACGGCGCGCGTCGAAACCGGCGAGCCGTACATCGTCAACATCGACCACGTCAACCGCGCCATCCCCGAGCATCACAAGCTCGCCGGCCTCAACGTCAAGATGTCGAACCTCTGCAGCGAAATCACCCTGCCGACCGGCAAGGACCACCACGGCCAGGAACGCACCGCGGTCTGCTGCCTGTCGTCCCTCAACCTCGAGAAGTTCGAGGAATGGGAGAACCAGCCGCAGTTCATCGAAGACGTCATGCGTTTCCTCGACAACGTGCTCGAAGACTTCATCCGCCGCGCGCCCGACAGCATGATGCGCGCCAAATACGCCGCGATGCGCGAACGCTCCGTCGGCCTTGGCGTCATGGGCTATCACTCGTTCCTGCAATCCAAGATGATCCCGTTCGAGGGCGTCATGGCCAAGGTCTGGAACAAGCGCATGTTCAAGCACATCAAGGCCGGCGCCGATGCCGCTTCCGTCAAGCTCGCGCATGAGCGTGGGCCCTGCCCCGATGCCAAGGAATACGGCATCATGGAACGCTTCTCCAACAAGATCGCCATCGCGCCGACCGCGTCGATCTCGATCATCACCGGCGGCGCGTCGCCGGGGATCGAGCCGAACACGGCCAACGCCTACACCCACAAGACGCTTTCCGGCTCTTACGCGGTGCGCAACCCGTACCTCAAGAAGCTGCTGGCCGACAAGGGCTTGGACAACGAAGAAGTCTGGACGAGCATCACGATCAGCGAAGGCTCCGTGCAGCACCTCGATTTCCTGACCGACGACGAGAAGGACGTGTTCAAGACTGCGTTCGAACTCGACCAGCGCTGGCTGATCGAACACGCCGCCGACCGCACGCCGTTCATCTGCCAGGCGCAGTCGCTCAACATCTTTATCCCCGCCGACATCCACAAGCGCGATCTGCACATGATCCACTGGCTGGCATGGAAGAAGGGCGTGAAGTCGCTCTACTACTGCCGCTCCAAGTCGATCCAGCGCGCCGAAAGCGTCACCAACGGCGGCAAACTGAAAAAGACCGAAGCCAGCAACGGTAAGTACGACGAGTGCCTGGCCTGCCAGTAAAGTTCTTCCAGAGGAGTTGATATATGTCCCGCCTGTTGACCGAGAACCACGTCTACAAGCCGTTCCACTATCCGTGGGCCTACGAAGCGTGGCTGACGCAGCAGCGCATTCACTGGCTGCCCGAGGAAGTGCCGCTGGCGGAAGACATCCGCGACTGGAAGCAAAAGCTGACGCCGTCGGAGAAGAACCTGCTGACGCAGATCTTCCGCTTCTTCACGCAGGCCGACGTTGAAGTCAACAACTGCTACATGCGCCACTATTCCCGCGTCTTCAAGCCGACCGAAGTGCAGATGATGATGTCGGCCTTCTCGAACATCGAGACGGTGCATATCGCCGCTTATTCCCACCTGCTCGACACCATCGGCATGCCCGAGACGGAATACTCCGCCTTCATGAAGTACAAGGAAATGAAGGACAAGTACGACTACATGCAGGGGTTCAACGTCGACTCCAAGCACAACATCGCCATGACCATGGCGGTCTTCGGCGCGTTCACCGAAGGGCTGCAATTGTTCGCGTCCTTTGCGATGCTGATGAACTTCACGCGCTTCAACAAGATGAAAGGCATGGGTCAGATCGTGACGTGGTCGGTGCGCGACGAGACGCTGCACACGCTCTCCATGATCCGCCTGTTCCGCACCTTCATCGAGGAAAACCAGGAAATCTGGACGGAGCAGTTGCAAGCCGAGATCACCGACGCCTGCAAGACCATCGTCGCCCACGAAGACGCCTTCATCGATCTCGCGTTCGGCATGGGCGCCATCGAGGGCATGACCGCGCAGGAAGTGAAGGACTACATCCGCTACATCGGCGACCGCCGCCTGACGCAGCTGGGCCTGCAGCCGATCTTCGCCACCACCAAGAACCCGCTGCCGTGGATGGACGCGATCCTCAACGGCGCCGAGCACACCAACTTCTTCGAAAACCGCGCTACCGAATATTCCAAGGCCTCCACGCAGGGCACATGGGAAGAGGCGTTCGAAAAGGACGTCTTCAGCGCGGCCTAACAGGCTGGAAATTAACGCTTCCTCAACAATCTTGGCCTATAAAGGTATTATTGGGTATAATATCTTTATAGGCCAATTTCTTAGGAAGGCGTCATCATGAGCAAACTGTTGGAAAGCGCGGCCGTCGGCGCCAAGTCTGGCGAGGACGCGAAGGAAATTCTGCAAAGCTACCTTGGAACGGAACCGTCGATGATGCTCAGCCATGCGCCGGCCGCCGAGCCCGCCGTGCAGCCGCGCGGCATGGGCGCCGGCGACCACCTGATCGAGCCGCGTTGATCGCATGACCGGCCAGTTCGTCCCCGAATACGAAGTCTTCTGCAACGAGAAAAACGCGCTGGCGTTCTTCATGTCGCGCCAGAACGTCCTCGACAACAACCCGGCCGAAGGGCCGTTCTGGTTTACGGTCGAAGGGCAGAACATCCACGCCGGCACCGGCGAATTCCACGCCGTGTTCGAAGCTGTCGACACCGACATCATCGAGATCGCGCGCCAGCGCGGCGTGCTGATGATGATCGAGTTCGAGAACCAGCAGCCGATGCGCTGCACGCCGTGTTATCTCTCCGAACACTTCTAATTTTTGTCATTCCGAACGTAGTGAGGAATCTTGAAGGGTTGTCGTATGACCGGCATTCAAGATCCCTCACGGTGTTCGGGATGACAAAGTGAAAAAAATCTTCATCCTTTTTTAACAATTCTGATGACAGCGCGAATCACTTGCGCTAGAGTGAAATCAGGGTTGAATTGGTTGGAGGTGTCGATGGACATTATCAGACTAAGCGTTTTCCCATCTGGGCCAAGTACAGAGCATCTGTCGCGGCACATCATCACGACCCCCGCGACCCGCATCGTCAAAAGTTACCGAGCCTCCCCATGGGAGGTTTTTTTGTGTCCGGAACATGCCGGGCGCGTCTCCGTTCACTACAACCGTCCGCGCCGCAAACTGCAACCAAAAGGGGAGAACTGATATAGATGGGGAAGAAATACCAGCACCGCAGCAACAAGTCCCAGAACGCCACCACCGTGCACCCGCTGTTCGGGCGGCACGGCACCGGCGCACATGACGCGCTCGACCAGTTCGACGGCCGCCGCGACCAGGCGTACGTGAAGAACGTGCGCCCGCGCACGGAGGGACAGAAGCGGTTGATGGAAGCGATCGACAGGGATAACCTCGTTTTCGCTATCGGTCCCGCCGGTTCGGGCAAGACCTATCTCGCCATCTCCGCCGCCGTGAAGGCCTTCGAAGACGGCAAGGTCGACCGCATAATCCTCTCGCGCCCGGCGATCGAGGCGGGGGAGAAGATCGGCTACCTGCCCGGCGACCTGCAGGACAAGATGGCGCCTTACTTAAGGCCGCTCTACGACGCGCTTAACGACCGCATCGGCGTGAAGAGGCTCAAGCAGCTGCTGGAAAGCGGCGAGATCGAGATCGCGCCCATCGGCTACATGCGCGGGCGCACGCTCAACAACGCCTTCGTGGTGATCGACGAGGCGCAGAACTGCACCTACGCCCAGATCAAGATGATCGTCAGCCGCCTCGGGTGGAACTCGACGATGGTCGTGACGGGCGACCCCGACCAGAGCGACCTGCTCGAGGGCATCTCGGGCCTGCGCGACATGTCCAAGAAACTCGAAACCGTCGAGGGCATCGGCGTCGAATACCTGCACCAGACCGACATCGTGCGCCACCCGCTGGTGGCCAAGATGCTCGACGTCATCTAAAAAGTTACTCCTGAGAAGCGCCTGCCGCACCCGTTGCGGCAGGCGTTTTTTTGTGCGACAGTTGCGCACGGAACAAGGGAGATGAACATGACCAATGCCATCCAGCAACGCCTCCAAGGCCTCGGCGTCACGCTGCCGACGCCTGCCGCGCCGGTCGCCAACTATGTGTCGTTCGTGATCGCGGGCAACATGCTCTATGTCTCCGGCCAGCTGCCGATGGAGAACGGCGCGCCCATCAAGGGCTGCATGGGCGCAGGCCCGACGGTCGAGCAGGGGCAGGCGGCGGCGAAGCTCTGCGCCATCGGCCTCCTCGCGCAGGCGAACGTCGCGCTGGGCGGCGATCTCTCCAAAATCGTGCGTTGCGTGAAGCTCGGCGTCTTCGTCGCTTCGGCACCAGATTTCTACGATCACCCGAAAGTGGCCAACGGCGCTTCCGACTTTATGGTTGCGGCGCTGGGCGATGCGGGCAAGCATGCCCGCGCGGCGGTCGGCGTGGCGGCGCTGCCGCTCAACGCCCTCGTTGAAGTCGATGCGGTATTCGAGATTAAATAATTGATATTAAACAGTAATTTTTAGAGGGTGACGAAAGTCGCCGTCTCTGCTACTGAATCTTCAGTTCTGTATAACGATAGAGAGCCTGCCATGAACTGGATCACCAATTTCGTCCGCCCCAAGATCAAGGCGCTGATGTCGAAGCCCGACATCCCCGACAACCTCTGGCAGAAATGCCCGAGCTGCCAGACGATGCTCTATCAACAGGACCTGCAGAAGAATCTCAACGTCTGCCACCACTGCGGCCACCACATGCGCGTCGCGGTGCTCGAGCGCATGGCGATGCTGTTCGACGGCGGCAAGTACGATCTCGTTGACCTGCCCAAGCCGGTCGTCGACCCGCTCAAGTTCAAGGATCGCAAGCGCTACGCCGACCGCCTTAAGGACGCGCAGCACGCCTCGGGCCGCAAGGACGCGATCGTCGTCGCGGAAGGCGCCATCGGCGGCGTTCCCACGGTCGTCGCCGCGTTCGATTTCGATTTCATGGGCGGCTCGATGGGCTCCGCCGTCGGCGACGGCCTGCTGACCGGCGCACGCCGCGCCGTCACGCTCAAGGCGCCTTTCATCGCCGTGCCGTCCTCGGGCGGCGCACGCATGCAGGAAGGCGCGCTCTCGCTGATGCAGATGCCGCGCTCCGTCATCGCGGTCGAGATGGTCAAGGAAACGCGCCTGCCCTACATCGTCATCCTCACCGACCCGACCACGGGCGGCGTTTCCGCCTCCTTCGCGATGCTCGGCGACATCCACATCGCCGAACCCGGCGCGCAGATCGGCTTTGCCGGCCGCCGCGTGATTCAAGAGACGATCCGCGAGATCCTGCCCGAAGGCTTCCAGACTGCGGAATACCTGCGCGATCACGGCATGGTCGACCTCGTCGTGCCGCGCCGCGAATTGAGCCAGAAGCTGGGCAGCATCCTGAATATGCTGATGAAGCCCGTCGCCGCGACGTCGCGCAAATCGGGCTGACCGGCGTGACGGGGGGCTGGACGTATTCCCCGGTCCCGGCTGTCGAAGCCGCCGTCTCCGCGATCCGCGACAAATATCCCGCCAGCTATCCGGCCGGCCTTGACCGCGTGCGCTCGTTCCTGGCCAAGCTCGGCAATCCGCACACGCGGCTGCCCTTCGTGTTCCACGCGGCAGGCACCAACGGCAAAGGCTCGACGCTCGCGTTCGTGCAGGCCGCGCTTGAGGCGGGCGGGAAGCGCGTGCACAAATACACGTCGCCGCACCTTGTCCGGTTCGAGGAGCGCATCGTGCTCGGCGGAGAAATGATCGCGCCGGACGAACTGCTCGCCCTGATCGCTGAATGCGACCGCGCGGCGGCAGGCGAAGAAGTGTCGTTCTTCGAGTTCTTCACCGCGCTGGCATTCCTCGCTTTCTCGCGCCATCCGGCAGATGCGCTGCTGCTGGAAACCGGGCTGGGCGGCACGTTTGACGCGACCAACGTCGTCGCAGGACCGAACCTCGTGTCGCTGCTGACGCGCATCTCCTACGACCATACGCACGTGCTGGGCAAGACGCTCGCCGAGATCGCGCGCAACAAGGCGGGCATCATCAAGCCCGGCTGCGCCGTCGTCGTCGCGCCGCAGTCGTCGCCCGAAGTGCTGGCAGTGCTCGGCACGCAGGCCGTGCAGGTGCAGTGCGACGCACAGGGCTTCGACTATGCCGGATTCCGCTTGCCGCTGCCGGGGCTGACCGGGCGGCACCAGGTCGACAACGCCGCGACCGCATTGGCGGCGATTGCCGCCAGCCCTTATAAAAACCTGCTGCAACAAGACGTGCTGGAAAATTCCATGCGAAACGTGCGCTGGGCGGGGCGCATGCAGCGCTTGCAAGGCGGCGCTTTGTCGCAATTGCTGCCGGCGGGATGGGAGCTGTGGCTCGACGGCGCGCACAATGATTCCGGCGCGGAGATCCTGGTCGAACAGGCGAAGGCGTGGGGCAATGCGCTGCCGCTGCACCTCGTGACTGCGATGAAGCGCACGAAGGATGCGACGGCGTTTTACAAGCCGCTCATGCCTTACCTGTCTTCCGTGCAGGCGATGGATGTCAGCCATATCGAGGCGCCGATGCTGTCGGCGGAGAGTTTGGCCGCGCAACTGGGTGCAACCGTGGCGCCCAGCCTGCATGCGGCTTTGACGGCTTTGGTGGCGCAATATAAAACGCCGCAACGCGTGCTGGTGACGGGGTCGCTTTACCTTGTCGGGCAGGCATTGCGGGAAGAGGGAATGTCGTGACGCAAAAGACGCCGTTGCATGCCACGGCCGTGGTCATCGAAGGAAAAGCCTTGCTGTTGCGCGGCAAGTCGGGCAGCGGAAAATCCGACCTGGCGCTGCGCCTGATCGACCGCGGCGCAAGGCTGCTCTCCGACGACCAGGTCATGCTGGAAAAGCAGGGGAGCGCGGTGGTCGCTTCCGCGCCCGAGCCGATCCGCGGGATGATCGAGGCGCGCGGTGTTGGGCTTCTGGCCTATCCGGTCGCCGACCCGACGCCGCTGCGCCTCGTGATCGACCTTGTCCCGCGCGAAGAGGTGCCGCGCCTGCCGGAAGGCCGAAAGATATCCATTCTGGGAATCCCGCTGCCGCTTTTGCAGCTTTATGCTTTCGACGCCTCGACGCCGCTCAAGATTGCCAAGGCGCTGGCGCTCTTGCTATAATGGAAGAAGCCAAAGGAGGCATCTCATGATCGGTCTTGTCCTTGTGACGCACGGCAACCTTGCGCGTGAATTTCTTTCCGTGATGGAACACGTCGTCGGCCCGCAGCAGCAGGTCGCGGCGGTGTGCATGGCGGCGGACGACGACCTCGAGAAGAAGCGGCAGGAAATCGTCGACAGGATCAAGCAAGTCGACAGCGGCAAGGGCGTCCTCCTGCTGATGGACATGTTCGGCGGCACGCCGTCGAACCTTGCCATCTCGCTGATCGTGGAGAAGAAGGTGGAGGCGCTCACCGGCGTCAACCTGCCGATGCTGATCAAGCTCGCCTCCGTGCGTCAGACCGAGACGCTGCAGCAGGCGGCGCTCAGCGCGCAGGAAGCGGGCCGCAAGTACATCAACGCGGCCTCGCCGCTGCTCAATCCGTAAATGGACGCCCCGCGCGAAAAAATCGTCGAGATCCGCAACAAACGCGGTCTGCACGCGCGCGCGGCGGCGAAGTTCGTGCGGCTGGTGGAAGAGATGAAAGCCGACGTGATCGTGCTCAAGGACGACATGTCGGTCGCGGGATCGTCGATCATGGGCCTCCTGATGCTCTCGGCCGGCAAGGGCACGCAGGTGCGCATCCGCACGGCCGGGGCGAACGCGGAAGCGGCGCTGGCCGCGCTGGCCGGGCTGGTCGAGCGCGGCTTTGACGAGGAATGATGCCCGACAGCCAGCATGAAATTATCCTGAGCGGCATCGGCGTCTCGCACGGGATCGCGATGGGGCCGGCGTATATCGTGCAGATGGAGCACCCGGCGGTGCCGCGCCATCACCTGCCGCCCAGCGGCGTGACGGCGGAGCTGGCGCGTTTCGACCATGCCGTGATGCAGGCGATGATGGACGTCTCGGCGCTCAAGGAGCGCGTCTCCGGCCGCGCGGGCGGCGTGGAAGAGGAAGTCGGCTCCCTGCTCGACGCGCATATCGCCATGCTTTCCGGCTCGCGCCTGATCCGCGGCGTGCGCCACCGCATCACGACCGAGGCGGTCAACGCCGAACAGGCTGTGGAAGACGAGGCGAAGGCCATCGCGGCGCAGTTCCGCCAGCTACAGGACCGCTACATCGCCGCGCGCAGCGAAGACGTCGTGGCCGTCGGCGCGCGGATGATTCGCATCTTGATGAACGTGCATTACCTGTCGCTCGAAGGCGTGCCGCCTGGCGGCATCGTGCTCGCGCGCGAGCTGACGCCGGCCGATACCGTGCTGATGGACCCCAAGCGCTTCGGCGGCCTGGCGACGGTGCTGGGCGGCCCGGCAGGCCATACGGCCGTGATGGCGCGCGGCATGGGGCTGCCCGCGGTGCTCGGCGTGCCGCCCGCGATGCTCAAGGGCGTGCATCAGGGCATGACCGTGATCGTCGACGGCATCGACGGCAAGGTGATTTTAAATCCCAGCTTCACGACAAGGCTGCGGTACGAGCAGAAGCTGATCTCGCTGCGCATGGACCGCCACGCGCTGCAGAAGATCGCGCTTCAGCCGGCGGTGACGCTCGATGGCGAAGTGGTCGAACTTAACGCCAACCTCGAGACGCCGCGCGACCTGGCCGACATCCGCGCCTCGGGCGCGCGCGGCATCGGGCTGTTCCGCACCGAATTCATGTTCATGAACCGCGACGACCTGCCGGGCGAGGACGAGCAGTTCGAGAACATGGTCGAGATCGTGCGCGCCATGAAAGATAAGACCGTCACCTTCCGCACGCTGGACATCGGCGGCGACAAGGTGGCGCGTGCGGTCGGCGGCTATCTCGCGGAAACCGAGAACCCGGCGCTGGGCTTGCGCGCCATCCGTTTGTCCCTGAAGGAGCCGCATTTGCTGCGCGCGCAGTTCCGCGCCATGCTGCGCGCGGCGTTCTTCGGCTCGGTGCGCATCCTGCTGCCGCTGGTGACGACGGCGCATGAAATCGAACGCGCCCGCGCGATATTGAAAGAATGCCACACCGACCTCAAGCGCGAGCGCGTGCCGGTGCCGGAAACGCTGCCGCCGCTCGGCTGCATGATCGAGATTCCGGCGGCGGCCTTGTCGGCGGATTCGCTCGCCGCGGTGGCGGATTTCTTCGCGATCGGCACCAACGACCTGATCCAGTACACGCTCGCCATCGACCGCGGCGACGAGCAGGTGGCCGACCTTTACAACCCGCTCAATCCCGCCGTGCTGCGCCTGATGGAATTCAGCATCCAGGCGGGGCTGCGCGCCGGCATTCCCGTCTGCGTCTGCGGCGAGATGGCGGCGGACCCGAAGTACACGCCCCTGCTGCTCGGCCTCGGTATCCGCGAGATGTCGGTCGGTTACGCCAACGTGCCGCGCGTCAAGCAGCGCATCCGTGAATTGACGATCACGCGTGCGACCGAGCATGCGCGCCACATCATGGACCAGTACGATCCCGACCGCATCGACAAGATCGTGAAGGGCTTTAAGGCCTGAGCGCGGGTGTTTTCGCCGTCGCCTGCGGGTCCGGGAGGGGCGCGTCGGGATCGAGCGGCACGCAGGTGCCGATGATCTTCGCCAGCGGATCCACGATGTCGTGCAGATGCCGGGTGGAATACATCGGCATCAGCGCCTTGTTGGTGAAATAATCTGACACGATCTCGGCCTGCTGCTCGAGGTTGTAGTCGGTCAGCTTTTTCGTGCTGTCGGGCACATAGGCATAGGCGTCGGCATAGTTGTTGTACGCGAGCCGGAGTCCAGCCACGGCGAGCAAGCCGGTTTTCGGGATATGGTTCTGGTGCTGCCAGATATGCGTCATCTCGTGCGCGAAGAGGTTGTCGGGCTTCGGCGCGAGCGGCGCCGGGTAGTAGATGGTGTTGCCGAAGGTCATGATGGTCGAGCTTTTCTGAAACACGCTGACCTTGCCGAACGTGATGCGAACCTGGGAATAATCAACGCTCTTGCCGAAGATCGGTTTCACCGCGTCCACGTATTCTTTCGGCAGGGGCACCGATTTTTGCGATGCCTGCCGCGCGCCGATATCGATGCCGAACAACGCCGCGGCGGCGATGAGCGCGCCGGCGAGGGCTTTCCGGACTATTCTGAACACTTTTTTCATTTAAGGCTTCACCAGCGCCGGCACGATGGCGGCGGTGTCGATCGGGATATAAGTGCGGATGATCTTGGCGAGCACGTCGGCTTCGCCCTGCAGCTTGGCGTTCGGGCAGTTTTCGAGTTCCGCCTTTTTCGAGAAATAGGCCTCGACGATCTCGGCCTGCTGCTCGAAGTTGTAGTCGGTCAGCTGCTTCGTGGAGTCGGGCACGTAAGTGTAGCCGTTATTGTAGATGCCGTATTTGAAGAGGATGTTGACGACGCCGGACAGGCCGGTGTTGGGAATCTTGTTCTGGCTTTGCCAGATGTGCGTCATCTCGTGCGCGAAGAGGCTGTTCGGGCCTGGCGTGTACCCTGGCGGATAATAAATGGTGTTGCCGATGGTCGTGATGCGCGAAGGTTTTTGCAAGATGCTGACCTTGCCGAACATGATGCGGATCTTGGAATAATCGACGTCGTTGCCGAAGATCGGCTTCACGGCGTCCACGTATTCTTTCGGCAGCGGCATCGATTTTTGCGTTGCCTGGCGGACGCCGATGTCCACGCCGAAAAGCGCGGCGCCCGCGATGAGTGCGCCGAAGAATATTTTGCCAATAATCCTGAGCGCCTTTTTCATGACAAGGCTTAAGGCTTGATCGCCGTCTCGACGGTCTTTTTAAGCAGCGTGTCGGTCTTGATGACGTAATTGTTTTCGACGATGCGCGCCTGCTGTTCCATGTTGTAATCGGTCAGCTTCTTGCCGGGGACCAGCGTATAGGCGTAAACGTCCTTGGACTTGTTGAACATCGACGAGAGCCAGAGCCCGATGCCGCCGGGAACGCCCGTGTGCGGCACGTGGTTCTGGTTTTGCCAGACGTGGGTCATTTCATGGATAAGTAAGTCGCTATGGGTATTCGTGCTTTTCGACGTGTAGCCGACAGAGATCACCGGCGGCGCCGGCGCTTTGGCGACGGGTGCCGCCGGCGGCACGACGATAGCGCCCTTGGCTTTTTTGACGGGCGGCAGCGCAGGCGGCGGCGCGGGCTTTTCGGGCGGGAAGTAGATCGTGTTGCCGAGCGTCACGGCGACGTCTTCCGGCTCGAAATAGCTGATCTTCGCGAAAGCGATGCGGACCTTCGAATAATCGACGGCGTCGCCGAAAACGCTCTTGGCCTTGGCGATCTGGTCTTCGGTCAGGGGCTTGCGTTCGGCATTGTGGATGCGAATCCCCATGTCCAGCCCTACCGCTCCCACCACGGTGAGAAGGGTGCCAATGATAATTTTCTTCGCAATTCGGAAGAAGCGCTTCATTTAAATTCCTTATTGAGCTTGTGTTTTATCATAAAATAATCAGGGTGACAAATAATATTGGACAAGCGGCGACTTTTCCGTATGTTGGGCGCTTAACCTTTGTAAACGGAGCGGAAAATGGCGATGGCGCAAACGAAGACCCAGCAAAACGGCGACTTTAAAGTCAAGGACCTCTCCCTCGCGGAGTGGGGCCGCAAGGAAATCGCGATCGCGGAAACCGAGATGCCCGGCCTGATGGCGCTGCGCTCGGAATTCAAGGGCAAGGCCCCGCTCAAGGGCGCGCGCATCGTCGGCTGCCTGCATATGACCATCCAGACGGCGGTGCTGATCGAGACGCTGGTCGACCTCGGCGCATCGGTGCGCTGGTCGTCGTGCAACATCTTCTCGACGCAG
>CAYZCE010000014.1:0-49910 GCA_964476835.1 uncultured Rhodospirillaceae bacterium | reverse complement strand
TACTTCCACAACTGGACCGGCAACCGCATCACCTGCCGCGACTGGTTCCAGCTCTCGCTCAAGGAAGGCCTGACCGTCTTCCGCGACCAGACCTTCTCGATGGACATGAACACGCGCGACGTCTTCCGCATCGACGACGTCGAGATGCTGCGCAACGCGCAGTTCGCCGAGGACGCCAGCCCCATGGCGCACTCCATCCGCCCCGACAGCTATATCGAGATCAACAATTTCTACACCCCGACCGTCTACGAAAAGGGCGCGGAAGTGATCCGCATGATGCACACGCTGCTCGGCCCCGCGAAGTTCCGCCAGGGCACCGACCTCTATTTCGAACGTCACGACGGGCAAGCCGTCACCTGCGACGACTTCGTCAAGGCGATGGAAGATGCGAGCGGCGTGGACTTGTCGCAGTTCCGCCTCTGGTATAGCCAAGCCGGCACGCCGGAAGTGACCGCGAAGAGCAGCTACGACGGCAGAAACTTCACCCTGACCCTGACGCAAAAGACGCCTGATACGGCAGGTCAGACGAACAAGAAGCCGATGCACATCCCCGTCGCCATCGGCCTGCTCGGCAAGGACGGCCGCGACCTGATCGCGACGCAAGTCCTTCACCTCAGGGAAGCCACGCAAAGCTTCACCTTCGACGTGCCGGAAAAGCCGGTGCCGTCGATCCTGCGCGGCTTCTCCGCGCCCGTAAAGCTGACGACCGACCTGACCGCCGACGACCTGCTGTTCCTGATGGCGAACGACAGCGACGGCTTCAACCGCTGGGATGCGGGACAGACCTATCTGCAGCGCCTGATCCTCAATATGCCTGCGACATTGCCCGAGGCGCTGTTCGATGCATTCGGCAAGATCCTTCATGACAAGAAGGCGGAGAAGGCCTTGCTCGCCAAGGCGCTCACCCTGCCCTCGATGAGCTACCTGACGCAGCTGGTCGATACCGTCGATGTCGATGCGATCCACGGCGCGCAGAAAAAGATCCTTGCCGCCATCGGCGCACGCTTCAAGGCAGACCTCGTCCAGCTCTACAAGGACAACGCCGACAACGGCGCCTATAGCGTCAAGCCCGAGGCCGTCGGCAAGCGCCGCCTCAAGAACGCGGCGCTGCGCTACATCCAGGCCGCCGACGAAAAGATGGCGGAAGAGCTCGCGCTCGCACAGTACAAGTCGGCCACCAACATGACCGACAAGGTCGCGGCGCTCGGCGTGCTGACCGACAGCGACGGCGCGGCGCACCGCTTCGCCTTCGACGCCTTCTACACGGACTGGAAGGGCGAAGCGCTGGTGCTCGACAAGTGGTTCGCGCTGCAATCCATGGCCGACCGTTCGGACGCGCCGGAGATCACGGCGAGGCTGCTCCAGCACGCGGATTTTACTTATAAGAATCCCAACCGCCTGCGCGCCCTCGTCGGCACCTTCGCCAGCGGAAACCCCAAGTGGTTCCACCGTCCTGACGGCGCGGGATATCGCCTGCTGGCCGACGTGGTCATCACGGTCAACGCCATCAACCCCTCGACCGCGGCGCGGCTGCTGACCCCGCTCCGCCAGTGGCGCAAGTACGACGCGGCGAGAAAAACCTTGATGGAAGGCGAATTAAAACGCATTCTTGATACCAAGGGTATCTCGAACGACGTGTATGAGATCGTGTCCAAAAGCCTGAACGGATGAGCGAAGAACAAAAAAAATGCCGCATCTGCCACGCCCCCTTCAAACCCTATGACATGGGCGAGAAGAACGGCTACAGGCTTGCCGCGTGCACGGCCTGCGGATCCGTGCTGCCCAACCCATGGCCGACGGCGGCGGAGCTGGAAACCTTCTACGGCGACATCCAGCCCGAGATCGTGCACATGCCCAACCCCGAGGCGCAGATCGCGGCGATGAAGCGGCTGTTCCAGAAGCTGGAACTACCCGTCGCGGGCAAGCGCTTCCTCGACGTCAGCAGCCGCCAAGGCTATGCCGTCATGGCCGCGAAGGAACTGGGCTATAAAGAGATCAAGGGCATCGACTCCCACGAGTTCTTCACCGCCTTCGCGAAAGACAAATACCCCGCCGACCTTTTCGAGCATGCCAGCGCCGCCGATTACGCCCAGCGCGGCGGTCAGGCGGAAATCGTCGTCTCCTTCGAGAACTTCTGCGAGCAACCCGACCCGGATGCCGTCGTGGCGGCGCTGGCCAAGATCGTGCCCGCGCGCGGCCTGCTCTATATCCAGGAGCCGGACGGCAACTCGATGCACCTGCCCAGCACCTTCACGCGCTGGCGCTTCGTCGACCCGCCCTTCAACTTCGTCTACGTCTCGGAAAAGGGCATGCGCGCCATGCTCGCCCGCCATGGCTTCCGCGTGCAGCGCAAGCTGTTCACCTGGGGCCCCTTGATGCGCCTTGTGGCGGTCAAAAAGTAATAGTTGACAGAATCGCGTAATAATCATACAGTCGGTGCATGACCTTTCAGGCGCGCATCATTTCTGTCCTGCCGCATCATACCGCGCGACATTGCCACGCGGCGTAAAAGTCAATCCCCGCTCCTTTTCCAGCACATTTTTCAGGATCCCAGCAATGCAACTCGATACCCTCAGCATCACCCAAGTGGAAACCCGCACACAACTCGACCAGCTGCTCGATAGCGGCCTTGCCACCCTGTACAAGAACGTCTTCGGCGGCGCGCCTTATTTCGAGGAATTCACCCTCGGCGAAGTGAAGGACATCTTCCGCGAGTTCATGGACAAGAAGGGCATCGTCTTCGTCGCGGCCGACGCCGGCAAGCCGGTGGCCTTCGTCGCCTCCGTCCCCCTGCGCGCGGAATTCGAGCTGGCCAAGATCGCCGAGCCCTACAATGGCGTCGACATCGATAAGGCCGCTTACTTCGCGGAAGACGGCGTGGCCGAGGAATATCGCCGCATCGGCCTCTCCGCCCGCATGAAGCAGATGCTGATCGACGCCAACAAGGCTGCAGGCCTGCCGCAGATGCTGCTGCGCACCAGCGCCAAGAACTACGCGCAGATCAACGCCGTCAACAAGGCAGGCGGGCGCGTGCTCAGCAGCGCCTTCCAAAAGGTCGCGCGCAAGACCAAGAACGGTCAGGAGATCGACACCAATGCCTTCTACCTCTTCGGCGCTGAATCCTCCGACGCCGGCAATCGCAAGCTGGAGCGCGTCGTCATCGTCCGCACGCCATCGGGCCGCGACGAGGCCTTCGTCTTCGGCCGCAAGGGCGGCGCCCTGTGGAACTTCCTGCTGACCGACAAGATCAAAGACAATTTCCCCAGCCTGAAGCGCGTGCGCTACGTCTCCAACCTCAATGAGGTCAAGGACGGCAAGGTGATCTTCGACGGTCGCCTCTACGCCAACGAAGGCAAGTGCATGCCCCCGGCCTTCCCGCCGATGCCCTGCTAACTTGCCCCGGCGGGCGAAGGCCTTTATACTCCGCCCCATGCGCGCAACAGCCACGAAACCCAGCTTTGCCTATGAAGACCGGCACCAAGGTCCCGTCTGCGGGATCGACGAGGTCGGGCGCGGGCCGCTGGCCGGCCCCGTGGTCGCCGCCGCCGTCATCATCGACCGCGACCGCTTTCCGCCCGCGGCGTTGGCCGAGATCAACGACAGCAAAAAGCTGACCGCCCCCAAGCGCGCCGTGCTGGCCGCGACGATCCGCGACTATGCCCACGTGGCGCTGGCCGAGTGCAGCGTGGCGGAGATCGACGACATCAACATCCTGCAAGCCTCGATGCAGGCGATGGCCAAGGCCTGCGCCGCGCTATCGCTGCGTCCCAGCGCGGCTTTGGTGGACGGCAACAGGAAGCCCAAGCTCGCCTGCACCGTCCAGACCATCGTCAAGGGCGACAGCCTGAGCCTCTCGATCGCCGCTGCCTCCATCGTCGCCAAGCAGTATCGCGACGCACTGATGGCAAGGCTTGCCGAAGAGTTTCCGAATTACGGTTGGGAGCGCAATGCCGGCTACGGCACCGCCGCCCATCTCAAAGCCATTGAAATTCATGGCGTTACGCCACACCACCGCCGCTCCTTTGCGCCTATTTCTAAACAATTAGTTAAAGAAAGTTTTGTAAACAACTGATTAATAAGACTCTTTTTTACGATTTTTCTTGACGGCGAATCCGAGATGAATCATCATCTGAGGTATGAAGAACGCCGACAAAGACGCTGTAAAAGCACAAAAGACCTCCCTCCCCCGCAACGAAATTCTTGCCGGGGACTGCATCGAGAACATGGGCAAGCTGCCTGCGAAGGCGATCGACATGATCTTCGCGGACCCGCCCTATAACCTGCAGCTGCAGGGCGATCTGCATCGCCCTGACAACTCGAAGGTCAAGGGCGTCGATGACGAATGGGACAAGTTCTCCAGCTTTGCCGAGTACGACAAGTTCAGTCGCGCGTGGCTGATGGAAGCCCGCCGCCTCCTCAAGGACGACGGCGCGCTCTGGGTGATCGGCAGCTATCATAACATTTTCCGCCTCGGCGCGATCATGCAGGACCTCGGCTTCTGGATCCTCAACGACATCGTCTGGCGCAAGACCAACCCGATGCCCAACTTCCGCGGCCGCCGCTTCACCAACGCGCACGAGACGATGATCTGGGCGTCGAAATCTGAAAAGTCGAAGTACCGCTTCAACTACGATGCCATGAAGGCACTCAACGAAGACCTGCAGATGCGCAGCGACTGGACGATCCCCCTCTGCACCGGCGGCGAGCGCCTCAAGGGCGCCGACGGCCAGAAGGCGCACCCGACGCAGAAGCCCGAAGCCCTGCTCCACCGCGTGATCCTGTCTTCCACGGACGTGGGCGACGTGGTGCTCGACCCCTTCTTCGGCACCGGCACCACCGGCGCCGTCGCCAAGAAGCTTGGCCGCGATTTCATCGGGCTTGAGCGCGACAAAACCTATATCGCCCACGCCAAGGAACGCCTCAACGCGATCCGCAAAGGCGACGACGACAGCCTGCTGAAGCCGATAGAGAAACGCTCCGAACCGCGCGTGCCCTTCGGCCAGGTGGTCGAGCAAGGCATGCTGCCCGCCGGCTCCGTCCTCTTCGACCACTCGCGCCGCTATACGGCACGCGTGCGCGCCGACGGCAACCTCGTCGCCCGCGACCGTCAGGGCGACCACAAGGGCTCGATCCACAAGGTCGGCGCGGAGCTACAGGGCCTGCCCTCCTGCAACGGCTGGACGTTCTGGCACTTCGAGCATAAAGGCAAGGTGCAGCCGATCGACGCGCTGCGCCAGGAAATCCGCTCTCACATCACGGACTAACACCCCATCAACGTCATGCCGGCGCGGTCGAAAGACTGCTGTTTATAAACGCGCGCTTGCGCGCGCACCGGATCCCCGCCTTCGCGGGGATGACAGCGTAAGGGTTACTTCACCGGCACGCTTGCCAGCGGCTTGGTCATCTCGGGATCGATGAAGAAGTCGATCGCGAGCACTTCGCCGCGCAGCTCTTCGCGGATCGGCGTGTGCTTGGAGCCGGTCGTGATGACGGCCGGCTTCGGCGCGTCGGTGACGCGGAAGCGGATGCGGCCGTAGACCTGCTTGGTTTCATCGTTCTTCGCCTCCGCCATGCGCGCCAGCAATGGCGCGACCTTGTCTGCCGCGTAAGGAATGCGGTTGAGCGTCAGCGGGCGTTCCAGCACGAGGTTGACGAAGGGCGAGAAGAACGGCGTCTTGTCGTTGGCTGAATCGCAATAAGGCGTATAGTCGCGGTCGGTCAGCACGGTCATCGAGCCGATGTTGTTGAGCGCGGTGTCGGTCGTGATCGGGAAGACGCCCTTATCGGTATCGTAACGGCCGAGCGTGAAGGTGCCGACGGTCTCGAAATACAGGCGATAGTATTCCTTCTTCTCCTGCACGCGCGCGGTGACCTGCTTGCGCAGCTTGTCCCACGCGAGGTCGTCCTTGAAGTTCTTCTTGTAGGCGTCGCAATAGACGAGGCGGATGTACTGGTCGGCCATCTTGGTGTCGGTGATGTCGATGCCGCCGAGCATGACGATGGTCTGGATCATTTCCTTGAAGGTGGGGCGGGCATAGCCCTCGCCCACATCCTGTTGCGCGGCGCGTGCCGGCTGGGCCACGGCCAAAGCCGCGAGGAAAGAGAGAAGGAACAGGTTGCGTTTCATCGGGACACCGTCGGTTGTTTGAGCCAGTATAGCCTCAACGCCCCGCCAAGGAAAGCCGCACGGCTTTCTTCATCAGCGTGGGCAGGGCGTAATCGCCGAGGGCGTCTTCAGTGATGAACATGCCGCGCATCCGTGCCGGCGCGGGCGCCGCCCAGATTTCCAAAACGAGGTCGAAGTGCGTGAAGCTGTGGCGCACCGTCTCGCCCAGCGCCGCGAATGCCAGCTTATGCGGCGCGGGCAGTTTCAGCGCGGCCTTGCGGTCCTCGACCCAGTCGGTCGTCGGCAATTGGTACATGCCCTCATACAGCCCCTTGCCCGCCCGCTTCTCGATCAGGAAGGCGCCATCTTTCCGCTGCACCCAGAAGACCTTGCCGTAGCGCACCGGCTTGACGGCCTTGGGGGATTTGCGCGGCAGTTCCTCGGCGTTGCCCGCCTTGCGCGCGCGGCAATCGGCTTCCCATGGGCACTGGCTGCATTTAGGGCTGCGCGGCGTGCAGACGGTCGCGCCCAACTCCATCAGCGCCTGCGTGAAGTCGCCCGGGCGCGGGTTGCCCTCGGCCAGTTGCGCCGCATGGGTGCGGATCGCAGGCTTGGATTTCGGCAGTGGTTCCTCGATCGAGAAGAAGCGGCTGACCACACGCTCGACGTTGCCGTCCACAGCGACCGCAGGACGGTTGAAAGCGATCGAGGCAATCGCCGCCGCCGTATAAGGCCCGATGCCGGGAAGCTCCAGCAGCGCCGCCTCCGTATCCGGGAATGTGCCCTTCACGGCGATGGCGCATTTGTGCAGGTTGCGGGCACGCGCGTAATAGCCAAGCCCCGCCCATGCCGCCAGCACGTCGTCGAGCTTCGCCGCCGCCAGTGCCTTGACCGTCGGCCAGCGGTCGATGAACTTCATGAAATACGGCCCCACGGTCACCACCGTGGTTTGCTGCAGCATGATCTCGGACAGCCAGACATGATAGGGGTCCGGCCGCCTGCCCGGCAGCGCGCGCCACGGCATGACGCGCCGGTGGCGGTCGTACCAGCCTAAAAGCCGCGTCTGGAGGCCTGTCATCTTGGTTCTGGACATAGTCCCCTTAAATAAAGATACTGGCAGCGAATGTCAAAACCGCGCACATTGTCCGACCTCGTCCCCGGCCTCATCCGCGAGAGCCTCGGCAAGAAAAGCCTGCTGTTCGGCAAGATGCTGGCCGAATGGCCGGAGATCGCCGGGGCGGAAATCGCCGCGCATGCCGTCCCCCTCGACCTCAAGTTCGCCAAGAGTCCCGACAAGAAGAACCAGGCCGTGCTGCATCTCGCCGTCGAGAGCGCCTATGCCCTCGAAATGAGCTATCAAAAGACCCTGCTGATCGAGCGCCTGAACATGTTCTTCGGCTATGCCGCCATCAAGGACGTCAAGATGGTGCAGCAATCCTTTCTTATGTCTAATAAAAAGCGCACCGCACCGCCCCCCCGGCCCATTACCATCGGCGAGGAGCGGATTCTTGACGATCTGGTGGGCAAAATCCAAGAAAACGATTTACAAACTGCGCTAAAAAATCTAGGAAAAGCAATCCTGTCCCGTCAATATAAATAAACTATGGAAATTTGAAATGAAAGTCGCCGCTAACACCCTCCGCAAGGGCATGGTCATCGAGTACAACGACAAGCTCTGGGCTGTCATGGAGAACGAACTGCGTTCCCCCGGCAAAGGCGCGGCCGTTGCGCAAGTGCTGATGCGCGACATCCGCGGCGGCGCGAAGATGGACATCCGCTTCGCCACGCAGGACATGGTCGAGCGCGTGCGCCTCGATACCGAGGAATTCCAGTTCCTCTTCGCCAACGGCGACGAGTATACCTTCATGAACGTCGCCAACTACGAACAAGTCATCGTCAACGGCGAGACCATCGGCTCCCCCGCCGCGTTCCTGCAGGACGGCATGATGGTTGAAATGCAGCTGCACGACGGCAAGCCGCTTTCCGTCACGCTGCCGGAAAGCGTCACCATGGAAATCGTCGAGGCCGACCCCGTCGTCAAGGGCCAGACGGCTTCTTCGTCGTACAAGCCCGCGAAGCTCTCCAACGGCGTGCGTGTCATGGTTCCGCCCCACATCGAAAGCGGCACCCGCATCGTCGTGCGCACCGAAGATTCCACCTACATCGAACGCGCGAAGGACTAAGCATACATGGCTCCCCGCACCGCACACCTGAACGTGATGATGGAGGTCGCCGAAAAGGCCGGCCGCGCCCTCACGCGCGACTTCGGGGAGATCGAGCAGCTGCAAGTCTCCAAGAAAGGCCCCGGCGACTTCGTTTCCGCCGCCGACCTGAAATCGGAGAAGATCCTGCGCGAAGAGCTGACCAAGGCCCGTCCGACTTACGGCTTTTTGCTGGAAGAAGGCGGCGAGGTCAAGGGCTCCGACAACAGCTACCGCTGGATCATCGACCCGCTCGACGGCACCACCAACTTCCTGCACGGCCTGCCGCACTGGTGCGTCTCCATCGCGCTGGAAAAAGACGGCGAGATCGTCGCCGGCGTCATCCACGACCCGATCAAGCACGAGACCTTCACCGCCGAAAAGGGCGGCGGCGCCTTCTCCGACAAGAAGCGCCTGCGCGTGGCCGGCCGCACGTCGCTGGTCGACGCGCTCGTTTCCATCGACGGCCGCGCCTTCGAGGTCAACCTGCCGCACGTCTCCATCCGCCGCCTCGGCAGCGCCTGCCTGAACCTCGCTTACGTGGCCGGCGGACGCCTCGACGCATACCTGGAACCGCGCCTCTTCCCCTGGGACAAGGCAGCAGGACTCCTGATGGTCAAGGAAGCCGGCGGCACCGTCTCCGAACTCGACGGCGGCAAGAACGTCGTCTACGGCAAGGGCGTCATCGCCGCCAACCTGACCCTGCACGCCGACCTGATCCGCGAACTCAAAGGCGCGACCGCAAAAACCGCTTCATAAGAGGTCTTTTCATGAAAAAGTATCTTCCCCTCGTCGCTCTCGCCCTGTTGGCCTCCACCGCCGCGCAGGCTGCCTATAGCAGCCCCTACGCTTACCGCCCCCGCCAGGCGCCCGTCGAAGTCGACATGGGCGCGCTGGGCGAAGTCGGCCAGCATCCGGCAGCCGCCGAACCGGCGCCTTCGATGCGCCCCACGTCTTCCGTCACCGTCAGCGACCTGCCGACGGCCATGGGCACGCCCGCAACGGCACCCGCTGCTGCTGCGCCTGCCGCTGCTGACGCTGCCGCGCCCGCGACCTCGACTGATGCCTTCCTCGACCGCATCATGTCGTACCACACCGGCGCCGACGTAAAAAAAAAGCCCGCTGAGCCGGTAACCCCGCCGCCCGCGCCGAAGCCGAAGGCAAAGCCTGCCCCGGCACCGGCTCCTGCGCCCGTTCCCAAGGCCGAGATCAAGCCCGAGCCGGCTCCGGTCCTTGCATCCGCCCCGCAACCTGAAGCCGCTGCGGCACCTGCCGCAGCGCCCGCGCCCGCTGAAGCTATCGCGACTCCGGCACCCGCACCTGCCGCCGATGTGGCGCCCAAGGCTGAAGACAAGCCGGCTGCTGCGATCCCTGCACCGGAAGCCCCCGCCGCAAAGGTAAACGACAAGCCCGCCGCTGCGCCCGTAACCGAAGCCCCCAAAGCCGAGGAAAAATCCTCCGCCAGCACGCGCAACAACCGCCATTCGCCGCCTTCAAGCCAGCCGGCCGACATGACCCTCTCCTTCGATCCCACGGCTGGCGCGCTGGCGCCTGAGCAGGAAGCCACCCTCAACGGCCTCGCCGATAAGATCAAGGCCGCCCCCGGGCAGCGCCTGCAACTGCGCGCCTTCGCGACCGATGCCAACCAAGACGCCAGCAACGCCCGCCGCCTGTCGCTCTCGCGCGGCCTCGCCGTGCGCGCCTACCTGATCGAAAAGGGCGTCGACCCCACCGCCATCGACGTCCGCGCCCTCGGTTTCAACACCGACAAGCCCGCGGATATGGTCGAAATCGTCCTCGTCAAGTAATACCCCATACCCAATCGGCATTGGCCATACCGGCGTTTCCCTTGCAGGATATCAACCTTGCAAGAAAGGAACCCTCGTCATGAAAAAACGGCCCGTCGAATACAGCATCCTTGAAGACCTCATTAACGCCAAGAAAAAGACAATCGACGTCAGGTATGTCGATCCGACCAAGACCAACCTCCGCAAGCTGCTCCAGCTGGCGAAGATGTTCAACAAGGTCGTGTCCTTCAAGGCGTGGAAGTACACGGTCAAAATCGACAAGAAGACCCGGCTGAAAGACGTCTTCGAAAAGTGCCGCAAGATCGAGGCCAAACGTCTCGCACCGCGCTCCCCGCAACAGCTGGAAAAGGCGATGGCAGCGTTCAGAAACGCCGACTTTGATGACGGCCCTTACAGCGGCTTCATGTCGGGCTAAAATTGCCTCAAAAAAAAATCCCGGCGCGAAGCCGGGATTTTTTTGACCTTGAAACCCTTGTCAGGTCGTCATCTTGGGGCGCATCACCCTTTCGCCCCTGAAGGCCCTGTCGGCCTGCTGCAGGTCTGTGTCCTGCGAGATCTTGATGGCGCGCGTCGTGCCCTTTTGCTTGATCTCGACGAGGTCGCGCAGCCAGAATTCCGCATCCAGCTTCATATTGGCCGAGTGGTTGAAAATCCCCGCCAGGAAGCCCGTCTTCAAGCCCGGATACGCGTCCACGATCGCCATTTGAGTAGGTGTAGCCGTTCCGTTTGCCGCTGCCTTATAGGCTTTTTCACGCAATTCGATGCTGCGATCCAACAGTTCTTTTTCTTTCTCGTAACCGATTTCCGCCATAATGATCCCCTTTAAAAATGCCTTCGTTAATTCACTCAAATCATACAATAAATTCCTTAAATTTATGTGAAACAGACCTCCTATAAATTCGTTGGTTCCACCCTTAAAAAATGCTAAAAATAACAAGCTTTACAAAAACATAGACAGGGCCCGCCCGTGACCGACAATACCGTGAAACGATCCGACATTGCGCCGATTACGATTGAGTCGGAAATGCAGACGTCTTACCTCGCTTATGCGATGAGCGTCATCGTCAGCCGCGCCCTGCCCGACGTGCGCGACGGCCTCAAGCCTGTCCACCGCCGCATCCTCTACGCGATGCGCGAAGGCGGCTACGACAGCAGCAAACCCTATAAAAAATCCGCCCGCATCGTCGGCGACGTGATGGGTAAATACCACCCGCACGGCGACAGCGCCATCTACGACGCGATGGTGCGCATGGCGCAGGATTTCTCGATGCGCCTGCCGCTGGTCGACGGCCAAGGTAACTTCGGCTCGATGGATGGCGACCCCGCCGCCGCGATGCGCTACACCGAAGCGCGCCTCAACAAGGTCGCCGAAACGCTGCTGGAAGACATCGACAAGGAAACCGTCGAGTTCCAGCCCAACTACGATGAATCCACGCTGGAGCCGAGCGTGCTGCCCGCGCGCTTCCCCAACCTGCTGGTCAACGGCGCCTCCGGCATCGCGGTCGGCATGGCGACCAACATCCCGCCGCACAACCTCGGCGAAGTGATCGACGCGTGCTGCGCGTATGTCGACAACCCCGAAGTCACGCTCGAAGACCTCATCAACCTCGTCCCCGGCCCCGACTTCCCGACGGGCGGTCAGGTACTGGGCCGCAACGGCATCCTCGGCACCTATCACACGGGCCGCGGCTCCATCGTCATGCGCGCGAAGACCTCTATCGAAGAAATCCGCAAAGACCGCACCGCGATCATCGTGCATGAAGTGCCGTTCCAAGTGAACAAGGCGCGCCTTCTCGAGCGCATCGCCGAACTCGTGCGCGAAAAAACCATCGAAGGCATCTCCGATCTGCGCGACGAATCCGACCGCGACGGCGTGCGCATGGTGGTCGAGCTGAAAAAGGACGCCGTCCCCGACGTCGTGCTGAACCAGCTTTACAACTTCACGCCGCTGCAGACCTCGTTCAGCTCGAACATGCTGGCGCTGCACTACGGCCGCCCGATGCTGATGAACCTGCGCCAGTTCATCGCCGCCTTCGTCGACTTCCGCGAGGAAGTCATCACCAAGCGCACCATCTACGACCTCGCCCGCGCGCGCGAGCGCGGCCACGTCTTGGCCGGCTTGGCCGTCGCCGTCGCCAACATCGACGAAGTCATCCGCATCATCCGCACCGCGTCCGACCCCGTCGACGCGCGCGACAAGCTGACCGCGCGCGACTGGCCCGCCGCCGATGTCGAGTCGCTCATCAAGCTGATCGACGACCCGCTCTACCCCATCTCCGCCAACCTGACATACAAGATGTCGGAAATTCAGGCGCGCGCCATCCTCGACCTGCGCCTGCACCGCCTGACGGCGCTGGAGCGCGACAAGATCGGCGACGAACTGCGCGAAGTCACCGACATGATCAAGGAATACCTCACCATCCTCGCCAGCCGCGAAAAGCTGATGCAGGTGCTGCGCGACGAACTGGTCGACATCAAGACCCGCTACGCCACCCCGCGCAAGACCGAGCTGGTGCCGCTCGAGGCTGAAACCGATCTCGAAGACCTCATCCAGCGCGAAGACATGGTGGTGACCGTCAGCCACGCCGGCTACGTCAAGCGCGTGCCGCTCTCCACCTACCGCGCGCAGAAGCGCGGCGGCAAGGGCCGCACCGGCATGTCGACGAAGGACGAAGATTTCGTCACCGACATCTTCGTCACCAACACCCACACGCCCATGCTGTTCTTCACCAACAAGGGCATCGTCTACAGCCTCAAGGCCTACAAGCTGCCGATCGGCACACCGACCTCGCGCGGCAAGGCCTTCGTCAATTTGCTGCCGCTCGAACAGGGCGAAAAAATCTCGGTCGTCATGCCCCTGCCCGAAGATGAAACGACGTGGGACAGCCTCGATGTCGTCTTCGCGACCAGCCACGGCACCGTGCGCCGCAACAGCCTCTCCGACTTCCGCAACATCCGCGCCAACGGCCTGATCGCGATGAAGCTCGAGGGCGAGGAAACGCTGATCGACGTGCGCACCTGCCCGCCGGGCAGCGACCTGTTGATTTCCACCCGCAAGGGCAAGGCGATCCGCTTCCCCGTCGACGACGATACGCTGCGTTTGTTCAAGAGCCGTTCTTCCACTGGCGTGCGCGGCATCAAGCTGCTCGGCGGCGACGAAGTCGTCTCCATCTCCATCATCCCGCACGTCGAGGCAACGCCGGAAGAACGCGCTGCCTATCTGCGCATGGCCGCCAAGACCCGCAATCAAGTCGAGGACGCCGAGGCGGAGACCGACGAAGAAGACGCGACCGGCGCCACCATCACGCTGTCGTCCGAGCGTTACGCCGAGATGGAAAAGCTGGAAAGCTTCCTGCTCGCCGTCACCTCCAAGGGCTTCGGCAAGCGCACCTCGTCCTACGAATACCGCGTCACCGGACGCGGCGGCCAAGGCATCAAGAACATGAACCTGACCAAGAAGAACGGCGAGATCGTCGGCAGCTTCTCGATCGAACATGACGACGAAGTGATGCTCGCCACCAACGGCGGCCAAGTCATCCGTATGCCTGTCGACGACGTCCGTTTCGTCGGCCGCCAGACGCAGGGCGTGACGCTCTTCCGCATCGAAGAAGGCGAAGAAGTCGTCTCCGCCGCCATTATCCGCGACACCAACGAAGAAGAAGGACAACCATCATGACCACCAAGCTCGAAAAACTGCTCTACACCGCCGAAGCCACCGCCACCGGCGGCCGCGACGGCGCCGCATCGACCCCCGACAAGATGCTGAACGTCAAGCTCGCCAAGCCCAAGGAAATGGGCGGCGCAGGCGACGGCCTCAACCCCGAGCAACTCTTCGCCGCGGGCTATTCCGCCTGTTTCCTCGGTGCGATCAAGTTCGTCGCCGGCCAGCAAAAGATCACGGTTCCCGCTGATGCTTCCATCACCGGACACGTCGGCATCGGCACCATCCCCGCCGGCTTCGGTTTGCAAGTGGAGCTGAAAATCTCCCTCCCCGGCCTCGAGCGTTCGGTTGCCGAAGGCCTCGTCCAGAAAGCCCACGGCGTCTGCCCCTACTCCAACGCGACGCGCGGCAACATCGACGTTACGCTGACGGTCGTATAAGACAATGGCCAAGAAAGCTTCGCGTCACCCGCTGATCGGCGTCTACCCCGGCACCTTCGATCCGGTAACGCTCGGCCACCTCGATATCATCGAGCGGGCGCTCAAGGTCGTCGACCACCTCGTGATCGGCGTCGCGGACAGCCCCGCCAAGGGTCCCCTGTTCCCGATCAAGGAGCGTGTCGCGCTGCTGATGACCGACATCGCCAACAACCCGAAATTCGAGGGCCGCACCATCGAGGTCGTGCCGTTCAGCAATCTGCTGATGAACTTCGTGCAGGAAGTCGGCGGCCGCGTGATCGTGCGCGGGCTTCGCGCCGTGTCGGATTTCGAATACGAATTCCAGATGGCCGGCATGAACACCTACCTCAACGACGAGATCGAGACGGTGTTCCTGATGGCGCAGGACAAGCACCAGTTCATCTCCTCCCGCTTCGTCAAGGAAATCGGCCGCCTCGGCGGTGACGTCAAACACTTCGTCACCCCGAACGTGGCGAAGGCGCTCAAGAAGAAGTTCAAGGCCTAATTCAAGCCCGCAGGCTGCCGTTGTCGCGGTGGTGGCGGTTGACGCGGAGGCAGACGGCTTCGATCACGCCGTCGAGGTCCGCCACCTGCGTCACGCCGTAGCGCGCGCAGACGATGTCGACGTTGCCCTTGCGCCAGAAGCCTTCGGGGCAGCAGACGATCATCTTTTCAGGCTCGGTCGCGGCGTGGAGGCCGAGCTCCAGCAGGGTGATCGGCGCCTTGGTGTCCACGCAGTAATAGACGACGATGATGTCGGCGAAGTCGAGGGCGTCCAGCTCCCACTTTACCTGCTGGCTGAATTGCGGGTTGTCGATGGACTGTTTCCAGCTGGAATCCCAGTTATCGCGGCGCGGATTCAGCACCAGCACGTCAAGGCCGGAAAGCCCGGCCGCGACTTTCTTCTGCCAGTCGATCGCCGCGCCCATCTCGATGCTGCCCGCGAGGAAGACCGAGGGCGTGCCCGAGTGGCCACTGTAGTCGTGCGGTGCCTTGATTTCGATCATTCGGCAGTGACCAACGCGAGCTGCACCTTCAGCACGCCGTCGTCGCCGTCGATCGTCGCCAGGCCGTCGACCGCAGCCGCGGCAAATTCCGGCAGCGGCGTCGTGGCGGCGGCGGCAAGGTCCTGCTGCGCCGAGGCCGACAGCGCATTCGCGCCGATGACGACGAAGCGGGTCGCCTGCGTCTTGATCGAGACGTTGGCGACGCTCTTGGCCTTGCGGACGGCGGCCAGCAGGTTGACAACCGTCGCCCCCTCGCCGGCCGCGCCGGCGTCGGTGATGTAATCCGCGCTGTTCGGCCAGAAGCCACGCGCGTGGATGGATCCGGCTTTCTTCCACTGCGCGGGATAGAGCGTGCTATAGAGTTCTTCCGTGATATACGGCATGACGGGCGCAAACAGGCGCAACACGGCTTCGAGCACGAAGTACAGCGTGGTCTGGGCCGAGAGCTTGCCCTTCGGGTCCTTGTTCGCCTCGTCATAGGCGCGTGCCTTCACAAGCTCGAGGTAATTGTCGCAGAAATCCTTCCAGAAGAATTCCTCGCAGACGCGCAGGGCGTCGGCGTAGTCGTACGCAAGGTAATGCTCGGTCGCCTTGGCGATGGTTTCTTGCAGGCGCGTGGAGATCCACAGATCGAGCGGCGCGATGACGTCGGCCTTGGAGGCCGCGAGCGTCGGCGCCTTCGGGCTAAAGCCGCTGACCTGCAGCGTCACGAACTTCGCCGCGTTCCACAGCTTGTTTTGCAGCTTGCGGCCGATCTTGAAGGTGTTGGGATCCATCGCGGTATCGAGACCGAGGCGCGAGGTGGCCGTCCAATAGCGCACAACGTCGGCGCTGTTGTCCTCGATCAGCTGCTCGGGGCGCACGACGTTGCCCTTGGACTTCGACATCTTGGAGCGGTCTTCAGCCAGGCACCAGCCGGAAAGCGCGATGGTTTCCCACGGCACGCTCTTTTCATGCAGCCACGATTTCAAAATCGTGTAGAAGGCCCAAGTACGGATGATTTCATGCGCCTGCGGGCGGATATGCGCGGGGTAGAGCTTCGCGTGGCGGTCGGGGTCGAGCGTCAGTTCCTTCGTGATACCCTTCGACGACAGCTGCGGCGTGATCGAGCTGGTCGCCCATGTATCCATCACGTCGGCTTCGCCGGTCACTTCATCGCGGGTGTAACCCTTGGGCAGATCAACCAGCGGGTTGACGGGCAGCTGCGACGGGTCGGCGGGGATGATCTTGCCTTCCTCGCCCGCGCGCTTCGAGTACCAGAACGGCAGCGGCACGCCGAAATAGCGCTGGCGGCTGATGCACCAGTCCCACTTCAGGTTCTCCGTCCACTGCTCGAAACGGACGCGCATGTATTCGGGATACCACTTGATCTTCTTGCCTTGCGCGATCAGGTCGGCCTTCTTGTCGAGCACCTTCACGAACCACTGCGGCGTGACGATGATTTCGAGCGGCGCGCCGCTGCGCTCGGCGCAGGGCACCATGCGCTGCACGGCGACTTCGGAGCGGACAAGCCCCTTCTCCTTCATGATCTCGATAATCTTCGCCTTGGCGGCGTTGATCTTGAGGCCCTTCAGTTCCGGCACGCGATCATCGGTCAACCGTCCAACATTGTCGATGATGATGCGCGTCGGCAATTTATGCGTACGCCACCATTCAATGTCGGTGACGTCGCCGAAGGTGCAGCACATGACCGCGCCGGTGCCTTTGTCGGGATCGACCTTCTCGTCGAAAATAACCGGCACTTGCACGCCATAGAGCGGCGTGGTGACCTTTTGGCCGACGAGGTGTTTATGCTTCTCGCACACCATCAGCGCGACGCAGGCGCCGAGCAGCTCGGGGCGCGTGGTGGCAATCTCGATCTCGCTGCCATCGGCGCAGGTGAAAGGAATATTCCACATCGTGCCGGGAGATTCCTTCTCGGCGACTTCGGCCTGCGCGAGCGCGGTCTGGTCGGCGATGTCCCACAAGGTCGGCTGCGGCTGGCGATACAGTTCGCCCTTGGCGAACAGGTCGAGCACCGACATCTGCGACAGTTTGCGCGAGTTGTCGTCGATGGTCTGGTATTCCTGATCCCAATCGACCGACAACGCGATGGAGCGGAACAGCGCGCGGTAGTCCTTCTCGCTCTCGTTCACCACTTCGTGGCAGACGCGGATGAAATCCTCGCGCGACATGTCGGCGGCGCGGATGCCCTTCATTTTTTCGACGAGGCGCTCGGTCGGCAGGCCGTTGTCGTCCCAGCCTACGGGATAAAACACGTTCTTGCCCGCCATGCGCATGAAACGCGCGATGACGTCGGTTTGCGTGTAGCTGTAGATGTGGCCCATGTGCAGGTGGCCGGAAATCGTCGGCGGCGGGGTGTCGACGATGAAGTTTTCGGCGCGGGTGCCCTTGCTGTCCCACGCATAGGTCTTGCGGTCGAGCCAGTATTGGCGCCATTTTTCCTCGGACGCCTTGGGGTCGTATGCCTTGTTTTCAGGAGCGGTCATGGGGTGCCACCTTATGCTAAATTGACAGGCAATATAATGCCCGAATACCGTTGCTTTGAGAAGGTTTTTTGCACAGAATAGGCGCGTTCAACCCCCATCCCCCGAGGCTCCCCATGTCCGCACAAACCCGCATCGAAACCGACTCCATGGGCGAGGTCGAAGTGCCCGCCGACAAGTACTGGGGCGCGCAGACGCAGCGCTCGTTCGAGAACTTCAAGATCGGCACCGAGAAGATGCCCCTGCCCCTCGTCCGCGCACTCGGCGTGCAGAAGAAGGCGGCGGCGCTGGCGAATATGGAATTGGGCGCCCTCGACAAGAAACTTGGCGAAGCGATCATGCAGGCCGCCGAGGAAGTCATGGACGGCGCGCTCAACGACCACTTCCCGCTGGTGGTGTGGCAGACCGGATCCGGCACGCAGACCAACATGAACATCAACGAAGTCGTCGCCAACCGCGCGATTGAAATTCTGGGCGGTGCCATCGGCTCGAAAAAGCCGGTGCATCCGAACGACCATGTCAACATGGGCCAGTCGTCGAACGACACCTTCCCCACCGTCATGCATATCGCGGCGATGGAGCAGGTGCATCATGAACTGATCCCCGCGCTGGAGCATCTCTACTCCGCGCTGCAAAAGAAGTCGGTCGAGTTCAAGGACATCATCAAGATCGGCCGCACGCACCTCCAAGACGCGACGCCGATCACGCTGGGCCAAGAATTCTCCGGCTACGCCACGCAGATCAAATACGGCATCGCGCGCGTGAAATCGTGCCTGCCGCGCCTCAGCCAGCTCGCGCAAGGCGGCACCGCCGTCGGCACGGGGCTGAACTGCAAAAAGGGCTTTGCCGAGGCTTTCGCCAAGCACGTTTCGCAAATCACCGACATCCCCTTCACCACCGCCGAAAACAAGTTCGAGGCGATGGCCGCGCACGACGCGGTGGTCGAGGCCTCGGGCGAGATGAACACGCTCGCCTGCTCGCTGATGAAGATCGCCAACGACATCCGCCTGCTCGGCTCCGGCCCGCGCTGCGGCATCGGTGAAATCCATTTGCCCGAGAACGAACCCGGCTCCTCCCTCATGCCCGGCAAGGCCAACCCGCCCCAGTCCGAAGCCATGACGATGGTCTGCGCGCAGGTGCTCGGCAACCACACGACGATTTCCGTCGCAGGCTCCAACGGCCACTTCGAACTCAACGTCTTCAAGCCCGTGATGATCTACAACTTGCTGCAATCCATCCGCCTGCTGGCCGACGCGAGTAAGAGCTTCACCGACAACTGCGTCGTCGGCATCGAACCCAACAAGGGCCGCATCGAAAAGCTGCTGAACGAGAGCCTGATGCTGGTCACCGCGCTCAACCCCGTCATCGGCTACGACAACGCGGCGAAAATCGCCAAGACCGCGCTGCACGAAGACAAGACGCTCAAGCAGGTCGCCATTGAACTCAAGCTGCTCACCGCCGAAGAATTCGACAAGGCCGTGCGCCCCGAGAAGATGATCGGCCCTTCGTGACCGAACTCTTCGATAAAGTCGCCATCCTCGGCTTTGGCCTGATCGGCTCGTCGCTCGCGCGCGCGATCCGCACGCACGGCCTTGCGCGCGAGATTTCCTGCGGCGACGCCAGCACGGCGGCTTGCGCGAAGGTGCTGGAATTAAAGCTGGCCGAGCGCGCCACGACCGACCTTTCCGCCGCCGTGGCAGGCGCCGACCTCGTCATCATCGCCGTGCCCGTGGGTGCTTGCGCGGGCGCGGCGAAAACCATCTCCGCCGCGCTGAAGCCGGGCGCCATCGTCACCGATGTCGGCTCGGTCAAGCAGGCCGTCATCGACGCTGTCTCCCCGCACCTGCCCGCATCCGTGCATTTTGTTCCCGCCCACCCCATCGCCGGCACCGAGCATTCGGGGCCGGAAGCGGGTTTTGCCGAACTGTTCAGGAACCGCTGGTCGATCCTGACACCGCTGTCCGATACGGATGCCACCGCGACGGAGAAAGTCGCGCGGCTCTGGCGCGCAATCGGCGCGCAGGTGGAAATCATGACGCCGAAACGCCACGACCTCGTGCTCGGCATCACCTCGCACCTGCCGCACCTGATCGCCTATTCCATCGTCGATACCGCCGCCACCATGGAGCAATCGACGCAGGCCGAAGTCATCAAGTATTCCGCCGGCGGCTTCCGCGACTTCACGCGCATCGCGGCGTCGGATCCTGTCATGTGGCGCGATATCTTCCTCAACAACCGCGATGCGGTGCTGGAAATATTGCAGCACTTCAACGAAGACCTGACGGAGCTGCAAAAAGCCGTGCGCACCGGCGACGGCGCGAAGCTCGAGAACGTCTTCACCCGCGCCCGCGCCATCCGCCGCGCCGTCATCCAGGCGAAGCAGGTCGACCCATGACCGACAAGCTGATCCGCAAGCGCTCCGTCACCATCGCCGGCCACCGCACCAGCGTGACGCTGGAAGAGCCGTTCTGGCAGTCTTTGCACGAAATTGCGGAGGCGCAAGGCAAATCCGTCAACGCCCTGATCGCCGAGATTGACACGGACCAAAGCGGAAATCTCTCCAGCGCGCTGCGCGTGTTTATTTTGGGGTATTACCGGCGCGGCGGCGCGGCGTAGCAGCGGACGTATCCAAGGTCATCCCCAAGCACTCAAGATCATCGCTGACGTCGCCGTTGGTGTCATCGATCCACCAGTCCATGTCATGCTTCTTATCCAGCTCATACAGCCCCATCTTCTTCAGCACATTGGCGATGATGATGTCGCTGGACTTATACAACGCGCCGTCTTGCGCCGCACAAAAACCCTTGAACGCGGCCAGCGCCTCGGGCGGATCATAATGCGGCATATGCTCGCCGATCTGGAAGCCGAGTTCCCTGAACGCCAATTCGGGTGCACGGGTATGATAGGCGTTCGCCCAATCGATAATCCCCTTGAAGGTTTTGTTATCCGCTTCGGTAAAGATATTCCCCACATGCAGGTCGCCATGCGCCAGCGCATATTTGCGTTTGCTGAAACGCCATGCATAGTCGTCGATCGCCGCGCTGAGGGCAGACGCTTTTTCACGCCACAATGCGGCAAAGCCCCTCGAGTTCAACCACATCCCGACACCGGCAGCCACATACTTTCCGGCGGCAGCGCGGCGCAGACGCGGTTTGTCGACCTGTCCCGCATCGGCAATAGTCTGCCCGATACGCGCCCAGCATGCGGCGCGTTCTTCTTTCGTCATCCGCCAAAAGGCGGGATGCACGCCATCCAGCTTTTTCACGGCGTAAAAGCAGGCGTTTTTACCCACATAAGTCACAGGCGCGATGCCGGCAACGCCAGCCTTGGTGAAGGACTCCTGAAGGTGGAATTCACGCGCCAACGCGCCGATCTGGCGACAGTTTGCGGGCGCCTTGAATACCTCATCCCCCACGATCAGGGTCAGGGCGGTATTGCCTTTGTCAGGCACACCGAACGTGGCATCCGCCAGATCCGGCCGCTCGGCAATGATGGCGTCGATCAGGCGCACGAGTTTCGCGTCTGCGGGGCGGGACAGGCGGTTGAACTCGGCCTTGATCGTCATGGCTTCAGGCCGGACGCAAGGGGCGTATTGGAAGGCGGACGGAGGTCGAGGATGTCCATCTCCTGCGCGATCCGGTGCGTGGAGTCATTTGCCGCCGCTTTCAGAGACCCTGCCGACAGGCCCGCATACATGCTCAGCACGAAAAAGCCCATGACTACGCAGATGTCGGTCGGCTTGTAGAGTTCGCCCGCTTCAGCGCAATAGCCGGTGAAGGCTGCAACCGCCAACTCCGGGAAGCCGAGCCACCGCGTCGACAATTCGTGGAATTCCATCTCCGGCGCGTGCGTACCACGCGCTAGCCCCCAGTCGATCACCGCCGCGAAACCCTTGGTCGCGCGGTCGACGAGCATGTTGCCTTCATGGAGGTCGCCGTGATCCAGCACCGCGCGCCGTTTCGGGAAGCGCCGCGCGTAATCGTCCATCAGAGCTGCGATCCCGGGTGCGATCTCATAGGCATGCTTGCGCAACTCCGGCTTGCGCCAGACGTGCAGGCCCTTGCGGATATATTCGTTCGCGTCCGTGCGCTTGGGCGTCGGCCCACCCTGCCACGCCTTGCCCGCACGCGCGAGCGCACGGCCGACGCCGTCGAGGAACGCCAGCCGGCGGTCGTCGGGCATGAACATATAATCGAAATCCATCCCGTCGATCTTCTTGACCGCGTAGAAAAGCGCATGCTTTCCCAAGCAGGTCATCGGCGGAATCCCCTCCACGCCTGCCTCGCTCAGCGCCTTTTGCAGGGCGACCTCGCGGCGGAAGACGGCAACATCTTTTGGAAGCTTCGGCGCCTTGAACACCTCACCCTCCACGATCAGCGTATAGGCGTTGTTGCCGCGCGCGGGCACGTAGAACATCTTGTCGGCCAGGTCGGGCCGCTCCGCAATGATGGCCTCGATCACGCGCGAAACCTTCGCGCGGTCGGGCTGGGACAGGCGGTTGAACTGATCTTTGAGCATGTTTATGTATAATAAAATTATCGGCTTTTGTCAATTCCATATTGACGCGAGCGGAATCATCGTGATATACATCTAAAACATTGACATATAACGGGGAAATTCAGAGTGGCCGAAGAGAGCAAGCCTGTTCCATCGCTGATGATCGGCATTTCCGCCCGCGCGCTCTTTGACATGCGCGAGGAACGGGCGATCTTCGACACCCAAGGCGAAGAGGCTTATCGCGTCCACCAGCTGGCCAACCTGCAAACGCCGCTCAAACCCGGCACCCTCTTCCAGTTCGTGCAGAAGCTGATGACGCTGAACGACCCAGACAAAGCCCCGCGCGTCGAATTCGTGCTGATCTCCAAAAGCGACGCCGAAGCCGGCCACCGCATCTATGAATCGATCCGCCACTACGACCTCGACATTCCGCGCGCGATCATGACCAAGGGCGAATTCGCGCCCGAGGTGCTCAAGGCCTTCAACATCGACCTCTACCTCGGCAGCAACAAGGGCAACGTCGAGGCCGCGCTCAAGGCCGGCATCGCCGCCGCGCAGATGTACGACCCGCCTGCGGGCTACGTCAACAGCTGCCCCGACGTGCACTTCGCTTTCGACGGCGACAAGGTTCTTTTCGGCGGCAATTCCGAGGAGGTCTTCCGCGCCTACGGCCTCGACGCCTTCGTGCACCACGAAAAGGCGCTGCGCGACCTGCCGATGGAGCTCGGCCCCTTCGCCAAGCTGCTCTTCAAGCTCAACGACATCAAGGCATTGTTCCCGGCGGACAAATGCCCCCTGCGCATCTCGATGGTCACCGCGCGCGGCGAGATCCGTGCGCTCAACACCCTGCACCACTGGGGCAACCAGTACGTGGATGCGGCCTATATGCTCGGCGGCTCCAGCCAGTACAGCCCCTCGACGCCCAAAGCGCCGCTGCTCAAGGCCATCGGCGCGGACATCTTCTTCGACGATTCCAAGCGCCACACCGACCTTGCCGCCACCGTCGTGCCGACCGGCCTCGTGCCCGACGTGACGCCGCCGCAGCCGGTGATGTCGCTAAAGGACATCATGAACCTGCAAGCCGCCAACGACAAGCAGCCGGCCGCCGAGACCAAGAAGAAAAAGAAGAAACCGGGCAACGACGGCCCGAAGTCCTGAGGACTATTCCTTATCCAGCCGATTGAGGATGCCGTCGACCGCGCTGCCGGCCGGCGCGGGCGTTTCCTGCGCGGGAACGGCATCAGGCACCGCCGTCACGTCGGGTGCGACAGGCACAGGGCCGGGGTTGCGCGCGGTCACGTATTTAAGGAACGGCGCGGTGTCGACGACGTAATCCGCCCCCGCCGCGCGCGTGACATGCAGCGGTCCGAGCTTCGGCATGTTCTTGAGCATCAGCGTGCCGTCGAGTGTCGTGCCGCCGCCCGCTTCCCCGCGCATCGCAAGGAAACCGGCCGGATGGTCAATCTGGATGCCCTCCGCCTTGACATGCCCGCGCTGCACATGCACCTCCGCCTGCAGGTTGCGGAATGTCGTGGCGCCGTTTTCATGGAACAATGCCGCGACCATCTGGTCGAGCGCGGGCGGCACGGCCTTGAGCGCATTCACTACCTCCGCCACCTTGTCCATGTTGAATCCGGAGACGACCGCGCTCGCCGCCTGCGCCGAAATGTCGCCGGAAAGGCTGCCGGGCGTGTTGTCGGGTGAGGCAAGATCGGCATCCAGCGTCGCGCCTGCAGTCGAGAGGCCGCGCAAGCCAAGCGCTCCCGTCACTTCGGCCAAATCAGCTTTTTCGACGCGGCCCTTGATCGCCGCCGCCCAGCCGTTGCCCTGACGCGACAAGGTCAGCGCCGCCGTCATCGGGCCGCCCCAGAGCGCGCCCTTGAGGTCGGGGATCTTGACCATCGTCGCATCCGCGCCCAGCGTCAGCTGCGGATTGACGACATGGCGCCCCATATAAATGAGCTCGTCGCCGCGCAATGTCAGCAAGAACGCCTGCTTCACGCGCCAGTCGTCGCCCAGCCAGCGATCGAGGTTGATCGAGCCGGCCTGCAGTTCCGCCCCCGTCTGCCCCGCCTTGCGCATCAGCGTGCCTGTCACCGAGGCCTTGCCCGCCTGCGTCACGATCTTGCCGATCGTATAATCGTCGGCGCGGCCGTTCAACTCGCCTGCGAAATCGAAGTCGCCTTCGTCGCTGAACAGCGCAGATACAGGCAAGCCCAGCTGTGCCCAGCCCGCATCAACGCTCTTCTGGGTGAGGCGCACATTCGCGCGATAATCACCCGTAGGCGATACGTTACCGTTCATCTTCACGCCGCCGCCGTCCGCCGTGCCGTCAATGGTGAAATCGCTGCCCGCGGCGCTGCTGCGGATCGTGCCCGCAATATCGGCATCCTTCCAGCGCACTGGCGGCGGCAGGGCAAGGCCGAGCGCACTGGCCACATTCGCCGGCTGCGCGGCCTTAAGTTTATAGGCAATATCCGCACCTGCCGCCGTCAGCTTGCCGTTGAGGCTGAAGCTCTCATGCTCCGACAATGCGCCGGAGGCCTGACGGATCTCGAGGCCGTCGGCGCCCATCTTCGCGCTGAAAGCGAGGTTGGCGACATGCAGGTTCTTGAGCGACAGGTTGCGCGCCGTCAGCTCAAGATCGCTGTCACCCGCACGCACGGCCTTGACGAAGGCGTCGAAGCCCGGTGCGGCGCTCATATCCCAATCCGTGAAGTCCAGCTTGGCCGTCACATTCGCACGCGGCGCGGTGCGGTCGATGTTGATGACGCCGGAGACGTTCATCTTGTCCTCCGCCGTCGCGTCGAGGCTGAAGAGGCTCACGCGCGCGGGAGAAACGTCGAGGCGGCTGGAGAGCACCAGCTTATGCACGACGCCGCTGTCCGCCAGCGCCTTGAAGATGCTGTTGTCGCCCGGCTGCAGCAGCGCCGCCAGCTTGCCCGCGTCCGGCGTCGAGAGGCCGATGGTGTAGGATCCGCTATCCGCCCCCGGCGTCATCGCGCCCGAGGCACTGACCTGCGAGCCGTCGGCCAGCGTCGCCTGCAGCGCGCGCATCGTCCACGCCTGCGGCGCGACGTCGGCGGCCAGCGTCACGGTTGCGAGTTTATAGCCGTCCCACACGACGTTGCGGCCCTTGAAAGCGATGGTTACGGTGAAATTGCCGGGTGCAGCAAGATAAGGATCGGCCTTCGCATCCGTCAACACAAGGTTGCTGCCGTCGAGATCGAGTTTCGCCGTCGCGCGCGCGTTGGCGGGAAACTGTACCGACATCTTGCCGTGCAGTTCACCCTTCGTGCCGACCTTTGCCTTGATGTCGGTCAGCGCGAACTGGCCGTCCTTGACCTCCAGCACGCCCTTGAGGTCGACGGTCTCGCGCAGGAAAGACAGCGCGTCATAGCCCATCAGGCTGGCCAGCGTGCCTTGCGAGATGCTCAGCTCGCCCTGCGCATCGAGGCCTGCATGGGCGTCGAGCACGCCGTCGAAGCGCAAGTGCGGCAAGGTCTCGCTGGGGATGATGTCGAGGCGCAGAGGCACCGGCGTCGCGCCGTCGTATTTGTCGGTCTCAAGGCCGATCTTCACCGCCGTGCCGCGCCAGGCCATGTCGCCAGAGGCATGGTACGGCCCGAACAGCGTATCCGCAGACACCGCAAGGTTGAGGCGCGTGAACTTCGTGCCGCCGACGTTGATTTCACCATCCGCGACGGTGGCGCGGCCGAGCTGCACGCCGCCTGCTGCGCTGTCGAGCGCGGATGCGACGGCAGGGTTCAGCACATCCTGCCAATTGCCCTTCTCGAGGTTGAGCACGGGGCCGATGAGATCAAGGCTCTCCACCTCCACGCGGCCGTTCAGGAGCGGTGCAAGGCGGATGCGCAGGCCTAGCTGGCGGATCGTCATCAGCTTGCCGCCGTCGAGACTGACGCCTTCGAGCATGATCTCCGGCTGCGGCAGGACGCGCAGCGACATGCCGCCGGAAACATCCACCGGGCGCTGGAAATAAGGCTGGATGCGCGCGATCACCGCGGATTTATGCTGGTTCCAGTCGATGAAGCCGGGCGCGACCAGCAGCAGCGCCAGCGCCAGCAGCCCGCCGAAGAACAGCAGCGCCACCAGCCGCTTCATCATCGTGCAGGCTCCACGACGGAGAGCACGGCGCGCGCCGCCTTCTGGCTGGGCGTTTCAGGGTCGCCGAGGCCGAGGCGGATCAGCGCCTCGCGGAAATCCGTCAGCTGCGCGGCGCGCATGTCGGTGTTTTCGATCAGCTTGCCCAGTGCGCGCACCAGCGTCTCCGGCACGCAGTCGTCTTGCAGCAGCTCCGGCACCGACTTGCGGCGCAGGAGGATGTTGACGAGGTCGACGTAAGGCGTCTTGACCAGCCTGCGCGCCAGGAACGCCGTCAACGGGCTGAGGCGGTAGGCGATGACGTGCGGCGTATCGGTCAGCGCCAGTTCGAGCGACACGGTGCCCGAGGCTGCAAGCGCGGCGCTGCTGGCGGCGAAGCAATCGAACTTTTCCGCCTCGCTGTCGATGATGATAGGATTGATGCCGCGGCCGGCGAAGAAATCGCAGACGTATTTCTTCAGGTGCGGCAGGGTCGGAATGGCGATGACGGCATCAGGGTCGCGGTGCAGCAGCTGCGCGGCAGTGTCGCTGAAACGGGGCAGCAGGCGCGACAGCTCGCTCATGCGGCTGCCGGGCAGCAGGCAGATCAGGTGCTGGTGGTCACGCAGGCCATGTGCATGACGGAAACGCAGGCCGTCGCCGTGGCTTTGCGCGCGCTCGACGATCGGGTGGCCGACAAAAGTGCTCCTGAGACCGTGCGCCTCGAAATATGGCGGCTCGAACGGCAGCAGCGTCAGCAGGTGGTCGAGGAACTGCGACACCTTTTTCGCGCGCCCCGGACGCCACGCCCAGACGCTCGGCGCGACGTAGTGGATGCAGGGGATGGCGGCATTCTCGGCCTTGACCTTCTGGATGACGCGAAAGCAGAAATCGGGCGCGTCAACGGTAATGAAGGCGTCAGGCTTCTGCGCCAGCACTTCGCGCGCCGTCTGGCCGATGCGTTTGAGGATGTTGAACAGGCGCGGCACGACCTCAAAGGCGCCCATGACGGAAAGCTCTTCCATGGGGAAGAGGCTTTGCAGCCCCTCTTCCGCCATGCGCGGGCCGCCGATGCCGGTGAAGGAGATGTCGGGACGCGACTCTTTAAGCGCGCGCATCAGTCCTGCGGCAAGGTTGTCGCCGGAAGCCTCGCCGGCCACGATGAAGACGCGCAGCGGCTTGCTCATGCCGAAAATCCTGTGATGAAAATCCCTAGCTTGTCGGCGGCCTCGGTGACGGCCTCGCGGTCCAGGATCAGCGACGCGCCGGCCTCGATGGCGATGCCTTCCAGCCCCGCCTCGAACGCATGACGGACGGTGCGGATGCCGATGGTGGGCAGATCGAGGCGCTTGTCCTGCTGCGGCTTGCAGCCCTTGACCAGCACGCCGCCTGCGCCCTTGCGGCGCAAGCGCCGGCAACGCTCGAGCAGCGCATCCGTGCCTTCGACCGCCTCGACGCCGAGCACGACGGCCTGCTGCACGACCGCCGCCTGCCCGATGTCGAGCTGGCCGAGCGTCTTGATCGCGCGCACGCCATAGTCGATGTCGACCTGGTTGCCGGCGGTCGGCGCTTTCTTGGTAAGAAGCCCCGCAGGTGTGATGAGTTGCGGGTCGATTTCATGCGCGCCGACGAGCTTGAGGCCGTCCTTGGAGAGCTCCTCCGCCACCGCGCGCAAAATGGCGTCGTCGCCGAACGCAGCCATGCCGAGGCGTGCGAAGACCTGCAGCGTGCGGATATCCGGTTTCATCTCGAAAAGGCTCGGGCGGCGCACTGCGCCGGCCAGCACCACTTCGTCGACGCCTTCGGCTTTCAGGATGGCGATGGATTCATTGACTGCACCGAGGCGCACCCAGGAATGAGGGATGCCCGTCAACGACCGGATGTCCGCCTGCCCGCGCAAGCCCAGCACGAAGAAATCGCGGCCCTGCATGCGGCAAGCATCGATCAGCCGTTTCGGCAAACCGCCGCCGCCCGCGATGATGCCGAGGCGCGACATTTGCGCTTACTCCTTGGGCTGGAGGATCGAGCGATCCTTCTTTTCGCGCGCGAAGTCGATGATGCGCATGACGATGGCGTCGGCGGCGAAATCGCGCGCGACCTTGTCGAGGCGGTCGGACAAGGTGCCGCCCTTGGTATCAAAAAGCTGCTTGAAGGCTTTCATGATATGGAGCACCTGCTCCTTGGTGAAGCCGCGGCGCTCGAGGCCGACGTAGTTGAGGCCGGCCAGCGACGCGTGCTCGCCCTTGACGAGGCCGTAGGGGATGACGTCGTGGCTAACGCCCGCCATGCCGCCGATCATCGCGTAAGGCCCGATGCGGACGAACTGGTGCACCGCGGCGAGGCCGCCGATGATCGCGTAGTCCATCACCGTCACGTGGCCCGCCAGCGTCGCGTTGTTGGCGAGGATGACGTTGTTGCCGACGATGCAGTCGTGCGCGACGTGCGAAGCCGTCATGAACAGGCAGTTGTCGCCGACGACGGTGCGCATGCCGCCGCCTTCGGTGCCGGGGTTCATGGTGACGTGCTCGCGGATCTTGTTGTTCTTGCCGATTTCCAGCGTCGAGGGTTCGCCCTTGAATTTCAGGTCCTGCGGCGCATGGCCGAGCGAAGCGAAAGGATAGACGACCGTGCCGTCGCCGATGGTCGTGTGGCCGTCGATGCAGACGTGCGCCTTCAGCTCGACGCCCGCGCCCAGCTTGACGTTGGCGCCGATCACACAGTAAGGGCCGATCTTGCAGCCTTCGCCGATGACGGCGCCGGGATCGATAATGGCGGTGGGGTGGATCATTTTGCGTCTCCGCTGAAGATCATGGCGGTGACGACGGCCTCGGCGCACAGCTCGCCCGCGACCTTGGCTTCGCACTTGAACTTCCAGACGTTGCGGCGGTTCTGCACGCGCTGGACGTGGATCAGCACCTGGTCGCCCGGCGTCACGGGCTTGCGGAACTTGGCTTCGTCGATGGCCATGAAGTAGACAAGCTTGCCTTCGAAAGCTTTGCCTTCGGACTGCACGACGAGCGCGCCCGAGGTCTGCGCCATCGCCTCGATGATGAGCACGCCCGGCATGACCGGCGCGCCGGGGAAGTGGCCCTGGAAGAACGGCTCGTTGATCGTCACGTTCTTGAGGCCGACGGCGCTTTCGAACGGCACGATGTCCATCAGGCGGTCGATCAGCAGGAACGGATACCGGTGCGGGATCAGCTCCATGATGCGCTTGATATCGACAGTGTTCAGGGTGTTGCTCATTCTGCATCGCCTTTCTTCTGCGTGACCAGCTTGCCGAGCTTGGCCACCTGTTTCATGTATTGCTTGATGGGAACGGCCGGGCTGCCCATGTATTCGCCGCCGGGCGGGATGTCGCGCATGATGCCCGATTGCGCGGCGATTTTCGCGCCCGCGCCGATCTTGATGTGCCCTGCCAGCCCCGCTTGCCCGCCGAGCATCGCAAAGTCGTCGATCTGCGTCGAGCCGGAGATGCCGACCTGCGAAACGATCACGCAATATTTGCCGATCTTCACGTTGTGGCCGATCTGCACGAGGTTGTCGATACGCGTGCCCTGCCCGATCACGGTGTCGGGCCCTGCGCCACGGTCGATGGTGGTATTGGCGCCAATCTCCACACTATCTCCAATGACCACGCGACCGAGCTGCGGCACGCTGGTGAAGCCTGTGTGGTCGATCGCGAAGCCGAAGCCCGGGCGACCGATAGAAACGCCGGGATAGAGGCGCACATTGTTGCCGATCAGCGCATGGGTGACGTAAGCATTGGGGCCGATGTCGCAGTTGTTGCCCATCTCGACGCCGTCGCGAATGACGGCATTGGCTTGAATGCGGCAGTTCTTGCCGATCTTGACCTGCGCGCCGATGACTGCGCCGTGTTCCACCGTGGAGCCTGCGCCGATAGTAGCGGAAGGATCGACGGAAGCGCTCGCTGCAATGCCCGCCGCAACCGTCTCCGCCGGATAGAAAGCGGCGGCGATGATGGCGTAGGCTTTATAAGGGTTATTGGTCGTCAGGCACACGACGCCCGCGGGCGCGAAGCCCGCAAGCTCGGGGCGCACCAGGACGGCCGCCGCGCGCGTCGACTTGAAGCTGTCGACGTACTTCTTGTTGTCGAGGAAGCTCAATTGCCCCTCGCCCGCCGTATCGAGCGGCGCGACGTCGGCAACCGTCTCCTCCGCCCGTGCCGGATCGGAGATGACGGCGCCCGTCATCTCGGCCAGGCGCGCGAGGGTGAAGGGCCCCGCCCGTTTGAAGAAGCGCGGATCGGCCATCTGCTTACTTCTTCTTTTCAGCAGCCGGAGCGGCGGCCGCGCTGGCGGCAGACCAGTCGATCGGCAGCTTCTTGAGCGACTTGTTCAGCTCGGCGACGACCACGTCGGTCATGTCGAGGTCGGGGCGCGAAATCATCACGGCGTCTTGCGTCAGGACAGCGGAGTAGTTTTTGTCCTTGGCGATGCCGGCGACGATCTTGACGGACTCGCCGCGCAGCTTGTTCATTGCGTTGGCCAGCGCGGCGTCGAGCGTGCGCTTGCGCTCCATGCCCATCTTCTGCCATGCGGCGAAGCGGGTCTCGAACTCGGTACGCTTCTTGTCCATCTCTTCCTTGGAGATCTTGTCCTTGTCCTTCATCAGCGACGCCTGGATGCCGCGCAGCGCGTCTTCTTCCTTGGAAATCTCGCTCTGGTATTGCTTGCTCTTGTCGTTGAGCTGGGCATAGATGTCCTTGGCGGCGTCGGAGGCGTTGAGCACCTTGCTCATGTCGATGACGCCGAAGGTGAAGGCCGCGGGCGCGGCGGCGGGAGCTGCCGCAACGGCGGCAGGCGCAGGCGCCGCAAAGGCGGGCGCGGAGACGGCGGCGGCGAGCGCCAGCGCCATCAGGGTGGTCTTGATCGTTTTCATGGGGTCTTCCTTTGTGGTTGTTTTCTTGTTTTAGAATTTGGTGCCGAAGCTGAGGCGGAACTGGCGCAGCTTGTCGAAGTCTTCCTTGAGGATGGGCTTGGCGAGGTCGAAGCTCATCGGGCCCATCGGCGACTTCCACGCGATGCCCGCACCGGCCGAGAGGCGCATGCGCGAGGAATCCGCGACATCGCTCACGTCCTTTTCGTCGAGCGACCACAGCGCGCCGGCGTCGCTGAAGACGTGGGCGCGCAGGCCGAAGTCTTCCGGCAGGCCGGTCGGGAAATCCACCTGCGCGGAGGCGCGCCAATAGCGGTTGCCGCCCAGCGCGTCGGTGCTGTAGGTGCCCATGTCGCGCGGGCCGATGCCGGAGTCGTCGAAGCCGCGCAGGTTGTCGCCGCCGAGGTAGAAGCGTTCGTTGATGCGGATGGTGTCGCCGCCCCATGCGTGCATGTACCCGGTTTCGCCGAGCACGCTGAGGATCCACTGGTCCGCGACCGGGTAGTAATAGGTGCCGCCGACCTTGACGCGGTAGTACTGCGCCTCGCCGCCGGCGCCGGCCAGGTCGGTGGTCAGGCGGGAGACGAAGCCTTCGGTCGGGTCCAGCGTGCTGTCGCGGGTGTCGTAGGAAAGGATCTGCGACACCATCGAGGTGACGCGGCGGCCCGCCTCGCGCTGGACGATGGGAGATGCGTCCGTGCCGACGTTGCGGATATCGCTGTCGTCGTAGCGGTAGTTCAGGTTCTGGCGCCAGTGTTCGGACAGCGGATAGCCGAAGCGCAAGCCCCCGCCCATGTTCTTGCTGTCGTAGGAACGCTCATCCTGATAATCCGCGGTCGTGTGAAACAGGTCGATGCCCGCCGAGAGGTCGCGCTTGAGGAAGTACGGCTCGGTGAAGCTGAAGTCGAACTCGGTTCGCTTCTGCGCGATGGTGGAGGCGAGCGAGAGGATCTGCCCGCGGCCGAGGAAGTTCTTCTCCTGGATCTGGAAGTCGGCCAATGCGCCGTCGGTGGTCGAGAAGCCGCCCGCGACGGACAGGCTGCCCGTCGACTTTTCCGAGACGTTGACGTTGATGTTGGTCTTGTCCGCCGCGCTGCCCGGGCCCGGCTTGACGTCGACCTTGTCGAAGTAGCCGAGGTCGTTGATGTTCTTTTGCGACTTCTTGAGCTTGTCGGTGTTGAACGGGTCGCCTTCGACCAGCATCATCTCGCGGCGGATGACTTCGTCCAGCGTGCGGGTGTTGCCGCTGATGTTGATGTTCTCGATATAGGCCTTCTGGCCTTCGTTGATCGCGAAGTCGATGTCGACGGTGCGGTTCTCGCGGTTGCGGTTGACGCCCGGCTGGATGTCGACGAAGGCGAACTGGCGGTTACCCAGTTCGTTGGTCATCTTGGTGACGGTGGTTTCCAGCTCGCTATATTTGTACCAGTCGCCGGCCTTGAAGGTGACGCTGTCCTTGAGGAACGCGGGGTCGAGGCCGGGGATGCTCGTGTGCACGTCGATCTTGCCGACCTTGTAGCGCTCGCCCTCTTCCACCGTGAAGGTGACGAAGAAGTCCTTGCGGTCCGACGACAGTTCCGCCACCGCGCTGGCGACGCGGAAGTCGACGTAGCCGTGCTCAAGGTAGTATTTGCGCAGCAGTTCGCGGTCGTACGAGAGGCGGTCGGGATCATACTTGTCGTCCGACGTCCAGAAGCGGTACCAGCGCGTCTCGCGGCTGCGGATGACCTTTTGCAGCTGGTCGTCGCTGTAGTGCTTGTTGCCGACGAAGTTGATGCGGGTGATGAGCGACTCTTCGCCTTCGGAGATTTCAAAGACGAGGTTGACGCGGTTCTGGTCGAGCTTGATGATCTTGGGGTCGATGACGGCGGAGAAATTGCCGTTGACGCGGTACATTTCCTGCAGGCGGTCGACGTCGGCCTGCACCTTGGTGCGCGTCAATACCTGGCGCGGCTTCAATTGCATTTCGCCCTTGATGTCGTCGCTCTTGATCTTCTTGTTGCCCTCGTAGCGGATCTCGTTGAGGATCGGGTTTTCCGCGACCTTGACGATGAGGTCCTTGCCCTGCTGGAACAGCGAGACGTCGGCGAAGAGGCCGGTCGCGTAAAGGTTCTTGAGCGCCCTGTCCATCGAGCCCGTGTCGAACTCGTCGCCCTTGCGGATCTCGAGGTACGACAGCACCGTCGCCGTCTCGATACGCTGGTTGCCCTCGACCTTGATGTCGCGGATCGCTTCTGCCCGCGCCGGCAGCGCGCATGCAAGCACCAAAACCACGGCAGCCAGCCAGATCAAAATCCGCTTTGTTTTCATTGTATCTGCAATCGGGCGTTAGGAGATGAGCGACTTGACGTAGTCGATCACCTTGAGTTGAACCAGGTCGTTCCATGTGGCGAACAACATAATACCAAGTAAAAAGACCAAGCCAACCCTTAATGCATATTCCTGCACCCGGTCGCCCAAGGGCTTGCCCTTGACAGTTTCCATAGCATAAAAAGCCAAGTGCCCGCCGTCCAGCATGGGCACCGGCAGCAGGTTGATAAGGCCAAGGTTGACCGACAGGAGCGCGGCGAAGGTGATGAGCGCGACCACGCCCTGCTGGGCGAAGTCGCCCGCATAGGCGCCGATGCGCAGGATGCCGCCGAGTTCCTCGGCGCTGCGGGTGCCGGTGATCATCTGGCCGATGGCCTTGAGCGTATTGGACGAGATTTCCCAAATGCTGCCCGCCGCCGCGACGAAAGCGGAAACCGGCGTGTGCTTCTTGATGCCGAGCGGATCCTTGGGGCCGATGATGCCGAGGCGGCCGCGCTGGCTCTTGAAGCCGAAGCGGTCGGTCTCGTCGACCAGCGCGGGCTTGGCATGCACGATGACGGGCTTATCGCTCCACTTGTCCTTGCCCGTCGAGCGCACGAGCGTGATGGCGATGTCCTGATCGAGGTGGATGCTGGTGTACATCGCCATGTCCTGGAAGCGTTCCATCGGCTTGCCGTCCATCGCGAGAATCTTGTCGTCGGGGCGGATGCCCGCCTTCTCCGCCGGCGAGCCCACGACCAGCTTGGCCACGATCGGCGGCACGAAAGGCTGGCCCTGAATGGCGTACAGCCCCGTCAGGATCAGCAGCGCGAAAAGGAAGTTGATCGCAGGACCCGCAACCACGATGGCCGCGCGCGCGGCGATGGGCTGGGTGTAGAAGGCGACTTTCTTTTCAGCTGCCGTATAGCTGCGCTTTTTCTCTTCATTCGGGCCGGAAGACGCCGGGTCGCTGTCGCCGAACATCTGGACGTAGCCGCCGAGCGGGATCCAGCTGAACTTCCAGCGCGTGCCGCTCTTGGCCGTGCGCCCGAAAATCTCGGGGCCGAAGCCGATCGAGAAGGTCTCCACCTTCACGCCGCACAGGCGCGCGACGATGAAATGCCCCCACTCGTGCACGAAGACCAGCACGCTCAGCACCACCACGAAGGGCAGGATGTAGGTTGTCAGAAAATCCGTCGGCGCGGCGAGGAATTTATGCAGCAGTTCCATGTCGGCAATACCTTGTCTTTAGTTGTGCGTCACTTATACTCCCGCAATCACTGCGGAAGCAATACGCCGTGCGTCGGCATCGATATCAAAAACATCCTGCAGAGATCCGGCACGCGCCGCCCCTGCCCGTTCCAACGTGCGGTCGACGATCTCCTCGATCCCCGCGAACGAAAGCTGGCGGCCGAGGAAGGCCGCGACCGCGACCTCGTTGGCGGCGTTAAACACCGTCGGCGCCCCGCCGCCCGTTTTCAGGACGTCGCGCACCGTCTTTACGGCACAAAAGCGATTTGTATCAATATGTTCAAATGTTAATTGAATGTTCTTCGTCAGATTCAGTGTCTCGCCCGTTGTTTTCATGCGCTTCGGCCAGGCCAGCGTGTGGGCGATAGGCGTACGCATATCCGGCGCGCCCATTTGGGACAGGATGGAACCGTCGATATATTCGACCATCGAATGAACCATCGATTGCGGGTGGATCAGCACGTCGATCTGCTCAGATGGCAGGTTAAAAAGGTAGCTCGCCTCAATGATCTCCAAGGATTTATTCATCATGGTCGCGCTATCGACCGAGATCTTGGCGCCCATGGCCCAGGTGGGGTGGCGCACGGCCTGTTCCGGCGTGATGCCGGCCAGCTCCGCCCGCGTCTTGCGCAGGAACGGCCCGCCCGAGGCCGTCAGGATGATGCGCTTGACGCCATCGCGATTGAAGACCTGGAAGATGGCGTTGTGTTCGCTGTCGACCGGCAGCAGGGTTGTGCCGTGCTTGCGTACCGCCTCCATCATGAAGGGGCCGGCACAGACGAGCGATTCCTTGTTGGCCAGCGCCACCGTCGTCCCCTGCTCGATCGCCCGCAAGGTCGAGGAGACGCCAGCCGCGCCCACGATGGCCGCCATGATCCAGTCGGCCGGTAAACCTGCGGCCTCGACGACAGCCTGCTCGCCCGCACCCACGCGGGTGGCGGTGCCGGAGAGAGCCTCTTTCAACTCGCCATAAAGCGTCTCATCCGCGATCACCGCATACTCGGCCTTGAGCGCCCGCGCCTGTTCGGCCAGCAGCTTGACGTTGCGGTTGGCCGTCAGCGCGCGGACGGTGAAATCGCCGCCCTGCAACAAGTCGACGGTGCTGCGCCCGATCGAGCCTGTCGAGCCGAGGATCGAAACGGATTTCATTTCAGGACGACCACGATGCCGCCGAAGATCAGCGCGACGAGCAGCAGCGCGTCGATGCGGTCCAGCACGCCGCCGTGGCCGGGGATCAGCGCGCCGGTGTCCTTGACGCCGTAGCGGCGCTTGACGACGGAGATGGAGAGGTCGCCCACCTGCCCGAACATGCCAAGCACGAAACCCATCAGCGCATAGCCCTTCCATGTCAGGCCGCCGACCGTCTCGACGCCGAAATGCGCGAGCGTCGCAGGTGCGGCCAGTGCAGCGGCGACCAGCGCGGCGCCGACGCTGCTGCCCCAGAATCCACTCCACGTCTTCTTGGGGCTGATGAGCGGCGCGAGCTTCGGCCCGCCGAAGGTGCGGCCGGTGAAATACGCGGAAACGTCGCTGGCCCAGATGATGAACAGCAGAGTCAGCATGTTGTAAAGCCCGTAAGGCGTCACCACGCGCAGCCAGATCATCGTGCCGACGGAAAGGCCGATATAGAACATGCCGAACAACATGAATGGCCAGCGCCAGCGCACGTCGCGCATGACCATGCGGCCCCATTCGAATACGCCGACGATGGCCGTGAACATCATGAGCAGCGTAAAGGCCGCGCCGCCGAACCATAGGCCGGCCAGCACGACCGCGCCGAACATCGCGCCGCCTTTGACGCGGTCGCGGAGACCGCTCGGGACTGCTGTGGGTATCTTCTTTTTCATGCGGGCGTCCTTGCCGCTTGCGGCAGGCCGCCGTAGCGGCGCTCGCGGCCGTTGTAGAATTCAACCGCCGCTTCCAGCTGCGCGCGGCCGAAATCGGGCCACAGCGTGTCGGTGAAATACAGTTCGGCATAAGCGCACTGCCAGAGCAGGAAGTTGCTGATGCGGCTCTCCCCGCTCGTGCGGATCAGCAGGTCGGGATCGGGGATGCCGTCGGTCATCAGGTATTGCGCGAAACCGTCTTCGTCGAGGCGCGCGAGGTCGGCTTTGCCCGTCTGCACGGCCTGCGCCAGTTCCTTGGCCGCAAACAGGATATCCTGCCGGCCGCCGTAGGAGAGCGCAATGATGACGGTGATCTTTTTATTGTCGTGCGTCAGGCTCTCGGCGTTGTCGATAAGGGAGACGATGTCGGGCGCCAGCCGTGCGCGGTCGCCGATCACCAGCATGCGCGCGCCGCCCTTGTGCAGCTCCGCCGTTTCCTTCTTGAGGTAGTAGCGTAGCAAGTTCATGAGGTCTTCGACCTCGTCCGCCGGGCGGTTCCAGTTCTCGGAGGAGAAGCTGAACAGCGTCAGGAACTCGATGCCGAGCGCCTTGGCGTTCTCGACCACCTGACGCGCCGCTTCCGCGCCCTTGCGGTGCCCTTCCGCGCGGCCGAGGCCGCGCGCTTCAGCCCAGCGCCCGTTTCCGTCCATGATGATGGCAACGTGCCGGGGGGCAGAAGTCATGAGGGTCAGACCTGCTTGATTTCGGTCTCTTTGTGCGCGACGGCGTCGTCGATCTTCTTGATCCAGCCGTCGGTCATCTTCTGGATTTTTTCTTCGTTCTTTTTCAGCTCGTCTTCGGGCGGCTTCGCCTTCTTGACGGCTTCCATCGCTTCGCGGCGCACGTTGCGCACCGAGATCTTCGCTTGCTCGGCGTATTTCGAGGCGACCTTGACCAGCTCCACGCGGCGCTCTTCGGTGAGGCCGGGCAGCGGCACGCGGATCAGCGTGCCCGCGGGCTGCGGGTTGAGGCCGAGGCCGGCGGAAGCGATCGCCTTCTCGACGGCCTTGGTGTTGGCGCCGTCCCAGACCTGCACGGTCAGCAGGCGCGGCTCAGGCGCGGAGACGGAAGCGACCTGGTTGATCGGCATCTTGCTGCCGTAAACCTCGACCACGATGTTGTCGAGCAGGTTGACGCTGGCACGACCCGTGCGCAGGCCCTGGAATTCCTTGGAGAGCACGTCGAACGCGCCCTGCATGCGGCGATCGAAGTCGCCCATATTGATGACATCAGCCATTTTGAACCTCTTTCTTTTCTTCGGAGACAATAGTGCATTCGCCGCGGCCCTTCATCAGCTCGGCGAAGGCGCCGGGCTTCTTGATGGAGAACACGACGATCGGGATTGCGTTTTCGCGCGCCAGCGATACCGCCGCCGCGTCCATGACGCCGAGGTCCTTCGCCAAGACCTCGAGATAGGTGAGCTTGTCGATCTTCTTCGCCGTCGGCACCTTGGCGGGGTCGGCGGTGTAGACGCCGTCGACCTTGGTGCCCTTGAGCAGCGCATCGCAGCCCATTTCGGAGGCGCGCAACGCGGCCGCCGTGTCGGTGGTGAAGAAGGGGTTGCCGGTGCCGGCCGCGAAGATCACGACACGGCCCTTATCAAGGTGGTGCAACGCGCGGCGGCGGATGTAAGGCTCGCACACCGTCGCCATCGGGATCGCCGACAGGACGCGGGTGGCAAGGCCCTGCTGCTCGAGCGCGTTTTGCACCGCGAGGGAGTTGATGACGGTCGCCAGCATGCCCATATAGTCGGCGGCGCCGCGTTCCATCCCCTGCGTCGCGCCCTGCACGCCGCGGAAGATGTTGCCGCCGCCCACCACGAGGCAGACCTGCACGCCGAGGTCGACCGCGTCCTTGACGTCGGCGGCGACGCGGTTAACGGTCGCGGGTTCAATGCCGTATTCCCCCGCGCCCATCAGGGCTTCGCCCGATATCTTCAGAAGAACGCGCTTGTACCGCGGTTTCGTCATGTTCCATCCCCCTTAAAAGAAAACGCCCTCCCGCAAAGGGAGGGCGCTTTTCATCAGCCGTTCGCCATCTTGGCGACTTCGGAAGCGAAGTCGTCGGCCTTCTTCTCGATGCCCTCGCCCACTTCGTAGCGGACGTAGTTCACCAGCTTGACAGGCGCGCCGATGTCCTTGGCAGCGGCTTCGAGGACGGCCGAGATCTTGCTCTTGCCGTCGACCACGAAGACCTGCTCAAGCAGGACGACTTGTTCGTAGAACTTGCGCATGGAGCCGTCGACCATCTTCTCGATGATGTCGGCGGGCTTGCCGCTCTGCTTCGCCTTGTCGGCGTGCAGGTTGCGCTCGCGCGCGACGAGGTCCTTGTCGAGCGACGCGACGTCGAGCGATTCAGGGCGCATCGCCGCGATGTGCATCGCGATCTGGCGGCCGAGGGCGGTCAGCTTGGCTGCGTCGCCGGTCGATTCCAGCGCGACCAGCACGCCGATCTTGCCCGCGTTGGGCGCGATGACGTTGTGGACGTAGGACGCGACAACGCCCGTGCCGACGGAGAGCAGCTTGATGCGGCGGAGCGTCATGTTCTCGCCGATGGTGGCGATGAGGTCGGTCAGGGTCGCCTCGACAGTCTTGGCGCCGAGCGAGGCTTGCTTGAGCGCGTCGACGTCGTCGATCTTGCCCTTGAGCGCGAGGCCGGAGACTTGCGCCAGAAAGCCTTGGAACTGCTCGTTGCGCGCGACGAAGTCGGTTTCGGCGTTCAGCTCGACCGCCACGGCGGTGTTGCCTTGCGCCGCGACGCCAACGAGGCCGTCAGCGGCCGCGCGGCCGGATTTCTTGGCGGCGGAAGCGAGGCCCTTCTTGCGGAGGTAGTCCATCGCCGCTTCCATGTCGCCCTTGTTCTCGATGAGGGCCTTCTTGCAGTCCATCATGCCGGCGCCGCTCTTTTCGCGGAGTTCCTTCACTGCGGATGCGCTGATCTCAGTCATGTCGTGTGTCCTTTCGTTTGTAAGTCGGCCCCGGCAGTGCGCCGGGGCCGGATATCGCTATCAGAGCCGCGGCCGATTAACCGGCGGCGGAGACCTTCACGTCGAGGTCTTCGACGTTTTCGGACGCGCCGACGTCGGCGCCCGAGGCGGTCACTTCAGCCTGCAGGCCGTCGAGGATCGCTTCGGCGAAAAGGTCGCAGTAGGTGTTGATCGCGCGGGTCGCGTCGTCGTTGCCGGGAACGGCGAAGTCGACGCTGTCGGGATCGCAGTTGGAATCCACGATTGCGAAGACGGGGATGCCCAGCTTCTTCGCTTCGAGGATGGCGATGGCTTCCTTGTTGGTGTCGATGACGATCATCGCATCCGGCAGGCCGCCCATGTTCTTGATGCCGCCGAGCGCCTTTTCAAGCTTCTCGCGTTCGCGCGCCATCTGGATCTGTTCCTTCTTGGTCAGGCCGTGCTTGATCTCGTCGGAAGCCAGCGCCTCGTCGATGTCGCGCAGGCGCTTGATCGACTTGTTGACGGTGCCCCAGTTGGTCAGCATGCCGCCGAGCCAGCGGTAGTTCACGTAGTACTGGCCGCAACGCTGCGCGGTTTCGGCGATCTTCTCAGCCGCCTGGCGCTTGGTGCCGACGAAGAGGACGCGGCCACCGTTGGCAGCGACGTCGCGTACGCCCTTGAGCGCGGTGTAGAGCATCGGAACGGTCAGTTCGAGGTTGATGATGTGGATCTTGTTGCGCTCGCCGAACAGGTACGGCTTCATCTTGGGATTCCAACGGCGGGTGTGGTGGCCGAAGTGGACGCCGGCTTCAAGAAGTTGGCGCATGGTGAAAGTGGGCATAGTCATAGCAGTAGTTCCTTTCTCGGTTTTACCTCGGTAGCGTCTTTGCATCTGTCGCCAGACACCGAAAAACAACGCACCTGTGAATTCGCAACCCCCCGAACCATTCGGGAGTTTTGCTGGCGTGTTTATAGGCGGATTCCTCTGATATTGCAACAAAATTAGATTATGGTTTCCGGTTCTGCTTGACGAAACTATGGAAAATTTATATGCTGTTTCCAGTTCCGCGCGACTCTGCGCCCTAATCGACTGTTTTAAAAGGAGAATTCAAATGAAATTCAAAAACAACATCCTCGAAAACGTCATCTACAGCGCCTTCACCGGCATCGCCGTGGCTGCCATTACCGTCGCCTTCTTCACCGCGGCGCCTGTGGCCGTCGTGATCAGCATCGGCGCCGCCGTCGCCGCAGCCGCCACCGAAATCGGCCTGACCGCCAACGATCATACGCCGCCGAAGTTCAACGTGCCGTCGCTGCTCGTCTCCGCCGCCGCGACCGCCGCGCTCTCCATCGCGCTGCTGCCGCAAGCCAAGCCACAGCGCGAAAGCATCAAGAATCTTTTTTCGGATGCCGCCGTCGTGCAGACGCATGACGCTAGCGCCAAGCTGGATGCGAAGACGACTTACGTTTATAAAGCCTGAATTCGCATCAACTCTCTGTAATTAAAAAAGGATCGTTTAAATGGAAAAGATTAAAAACCGCTTGTACAACATCTGCGGCGGAATCGCCGTGGCCTGCGGCATCGCGGCTCTTTGCACCAGCGCCCCCATCGCTATCATCGGTTTCTGCTTAACGAGCGCCGTTTCAGGCGCCATCGCGACCGGAATCACTGGCAGAGACGGGCCTGCCAAGAACAATTTCCGCCAGTTCGGCATCGCCGCTGCGGTAACGGCGGCGGCCTTCGTCGCTTTCCTGCCGCAGGCAAAGCCTCTGCGCGATAGCATCAAAGGTGCCTTCAAGAATGCCGTTACGGCGACGAAAAGCACCTCTGCCAAGCTGGATGCCAAGACGACCTACGTCTACGCGCCCAAGGCTTAATTAACGACCCATTCCTTCTGCACCGCGTCGAGCGTGCCGGCCTTGATGGCGGCGCGCACTTCGCGCATGAGGCGGTTCATGGTGAAGATGTTGTGGATGGAGAGAAGCTGCATCCCCAGCGTTTCGCCGACGCGGAACAGGTGGTGGATGTAGGATTTGCTGTGGTTGCGGCACGCATGGCAGCCGCAAGTCTCGTCGACCGGCGTGCTGTCGCGCATGAACTGGGCGTTGCGCAGGTTGACGCGCTCGCGCGGGGCGCCCTTGACCATCGCCCAGCCGTGCCGTGCCTGGCGCGTGGGCGAGACACAGTCGAAGGTGTCGATGCCCGAGCGCACGTTGCTGAACACGTCGATGAAGCTGCCGATGCCGAGCAGGTGCACGGGGCGCGACGGGTGGATATGTTCGCTGCACATGGCAACAACTTCATACATCTGTTCCTTGTGCGCGCCCAGCGAGCCGCCGATGGCGGTGGCGAAGAAATCACGGTCGCGCGTGTATTCGCTGCTCTGCTTGCGCAGATCGGGATAAACCCCGCCCTGCACGATGCCGTACATCTTCTGTTTGCCGTCGTCGCCGCGCTTCCATTCGGCCAGCGAGCGGTCGCCCCAGCGCATCGACATCTCCATCGAGCGCGCGGTGTAATCGCGGTCGACGTGAAACGGCGTGCATTCATCGAACTGCACGATCAGGTCCGCGCCCAGCTTGCGCTGGATGTCGACGGAGCCTTCGGGCGTCAGGAAGAACTTCTTGCCGTCGAGGTAGGAGCGGAACGCCGCGCCCTCTTCCGTGATCTTGAGGAAGGTCTTGGGGCGGTGCGTGGTGCGGCGGCCCTTGATCTCGTCGGCGACCGAGCCGTGGCCGAGCGAGAAGATCTGGAACCCGCCGCTGTCGGTGAACATGGGGCCGTCCCAGTTCATGAACTTGTGCAGGCCGCCCATGTCGGCGATCAGCTCCGCGCCGGGCGACAGCATCAGGTGATAGGTGTTGGAGAGGATGATGTCCGTCCGCGCCTCGCGCAGCTGCGCGGGCGACATGCCTTTGACGGAGGCCTTGGTGCCGCAGAAGATGAAGTTCGGCGTGTCGATCGTGCCATGCGGCGTCGCCAACCGGCCCAGACGGGCGCGGCTTTGCGGGTCGCGGTGCGTGATGTCGAATGCAAACGTCATGCGCGCCTCCCCTGAAAGGGAGAAGACGGGCTTACGCCGACTTCTTCGGAGCTGCCTTCTTCGCCGCCTTCTTGGCGCGGACGGGCTTCTTGACGAAAGCCGGCTTGCCGACCTTGGCGACGAGTTGCTTGCGCATCTTGCGCAGAGCAGGCGTCAGCAGCTTGGTGACCGGGGTGCCGAGCAGGAAAGCGTCGATGCCGCCCTTGTGCTCGATCGTGCGGATGCCGTTGGTCGAAGCGGTGACGGTGATGCTGCGCTTGAGGCCCGCGCTGAAGAACGAAGCCGCCTGCAGGTTGGGCAGGAAGCGGCGCTTGCTCTTGTTGTTCGCATGGGAAACGGTGTTGCCGACGAGGGGCTTCTTACCGGTGATTTCGCAGGTTCTCGACATGGTTCTCTTCCTTTATATCCAAATTGAACGCGCACCATATGTTAACCATGGCCGCTACGTCAAGCATTATCGCAATATTTACATAACTATAAGATCCCCCGCCACGCCATCCCGTCTTACGCCGAAATTGACATGCATCAGGCCGACAACTTCTGACCCGACGCCTTGAAGTCCTGCGCCGTCAGCACCAAGGTCTTCCCCTTTGCCACCGTATTGAACAACGACTCATGCTGCATAAAAGCCGTCTTTTGCGCGTGCTGCTCAGTTGCGGGTTTGATCGGATTTTCAGCGTCCTTGAACAAAGTGGCCCGGCCCAAAACACCCAACCCGAACAATCCAGCCATCAGGCCTGCGCCGCGCAGGAGTGGATAGTCATCTCCATCAGGCCCGCTGGACAATATCCCGCCGCAAAGACCCGATACTACCGCACCGCCCACCGCCATACCTGCTGCCGCCAGTGTCATCATTCCCGGCGCAAGCAACAAAGAAGCCGCCGTGCATACAATGCCAGCTGCGAGAGCAACGACAGCAGGCACAACGAAGATAAAGGCAATACCTTGAAGAAAAGCCCATGCTCCATCTTTAAAATCATCACTCATTCTCAAATCTCCTTGGCTCATTGTTAAAAGCGATATGAAAACCATACACCAAGAAAAAATCCCGTCAACAATATTAACATAGTATTTTCAAGTACATAGTTATATCTTCCGTATCGCGCTTCTCACGGCGCAGGTCAGGATGACAAGTGGGAGTGCGTGCTTTACAGTTACTCTCCATGTACAAGACGCCGACCCTCGAAACGCCTCGCCTGATCCTCCGCCCGCTGGTGCTGGAGGATCACGTCTGGGCGCAAAAGCTGTTTCCGCACTACGAGGTCGTCAAATATCTCAACGCCTTCGTACCGTGGCCCTATCCTGCAGACGGCGTCTATGTGTTCTATAAAGACGTCATTCTGCCTGCGATGGACGCAGGCACCAAGCTCTGCTGGGCTATCGTCGAGAAAAGCAGCGACACACCTATCGGCGCGCTCGAACTGACGCCCGGCAACACCACCGAAAGCCGCGGTTTCTGGCTCGGCTTGCCCTATCACGGCAAGGGCTATATGTCGGAAGTGGTCGCCGCCACCAACGACTACGCCTTCGACGTGCTCGGCCTGCAAAAACTGACCCTCGGCAACGTGACCGCGAACACGGCATCGGGCAACATCAAGATCAAGTCGGGCGCGCGCCTCGTCTCGGAAGAAGAAAAGAAATTCGTCTCCGGCACGCATATGCACCAGACGTGGGAACAAACGCCGGAGAACTGGCGTGCCTCGCCGCTCAAGAAAAAATACGATGAACAAAAAAGGACTCTCTCATGACTTTCCTGACCAAGAAGACCGCCGCGTCCATCCCCGTCACGCCGCTCGATGCCGAGAGCCTCAAGGCGTGGCTGAAGAAGCAGGACAAGGCGACGCAGGCCTGGGTCGTGGCTTCCGGCTTCACCGCCGCGCCCGGTACATTGCTGACGATCCCTGCCAAGAACGGCGGCATCGCGCGCGTATTGTTCGGCGCGCGTGAGGGCAATCTCTATGCCTTCGCCGACCTGCCCGCCCGCCTGCCCGCGCACAAGGCCGGCTATTTCCTCGACATCCGCCTCGACAAGGAAAAGGCCACGCAGGCCGCGACCGGATGGGCGCTAGGCTCCTATGCCTTCAGCCGCTACAAGGCCGCGAACAAGAAGAATTTCGCCGCGCTCGTCCTGCCTGAAAAGGCCGACCGCAAGGCGGCAGAGGAAACCGCGCGCGCCGTGTTCCTCGTGCGCGACCTCGTCAACACGCCGGCGAACGACATGGGGCCGGACGATCTCGCCAAGGCCGCACAGAAGGTGGCAAAAGAGTTCAAGGCAAAAGTCACGCTGATCCGCGACAAGGATTTGCTCAAAAAAAACTACCCGATGATCCACGCCGTCGGCCAGGGCAGCCCGCGCCGTCCGCTGCTGATCGACCTACGCTGGGGAAGTGCTGAGAACCCGCGCGTGACGCTGGTCGGCAAGGGCGTCTGCTTCGACACCGGCGGCCTCGACATCAAGCCCGGCAGCGCGATGGCGCTGATGAAGAAAGACATGGGCGGCGCCGCGCACGCGCTCGGCCTCGCGCAGATGATCATGGCGCACAAGCTGCCCGTCTCGCTCCGCGTGCTGATCCCCGCCGTTGAAAATTCCACCGACGGCAACAGCTTCCGCCCCGGCGACATCTGGCCGACACGCAAGGGCTTGACCGTCGAGATCGGCGACACCGACGCCGAAGGCCGCCTCGTGCTTTCCGACGCGCTGACAGAGGCCAGCAGCGAGAAGCCGAAACTCATCATCGACTTCGCGACGCTGACGGGCGCGGCGCGCGTGGCCCTCGGCCCCGAGCTGCCCGCCACCTTCTGCAACGACGAGCGCACCGCGTCGCAACTGCTCGCCGCCGCGGGCGAGACGGAAGATCCGCTGTGGCGCCTGCCGCTGTGGAAGCCCTATGCCGACATGCTCGGCAGCAAGGTCGCCGACAGCAACAACATCGGCGGCTCCTACGCCGGCGCGATCACGGCGGCGCTGTTCCTCGAGAAATTCGTCGATAAAGCCACGCCGTGGGTGCATATCGACACCTTCGCGTGGAACCCCGGCGCCAAGCCCGGCCGCCCCGAAGGCGGCGAAGCCCTCGGCATCCGCGCCTGCTTCGCGATGATCGAAAGGATGTTCGCGTGACCGGCACCCTGCATCACGTCACCTCCCCCGTCGCCGACGTGCACGGCGTGGCCGACCTTTCCGCCACCCGCGGCAAGTTCGAGACGCAGCTTGTCTTCGGCGAAGGCTTCACCGTGATCTCGGAAGAAAACGGCTGGTGCAAAGGCATCTGCGAGCATGACAGCTACGCGGGCTGGGTGGAAAGCAAACATCTCTCCCCCGCCCCGCATCTCGCGACGCATATGGTGACAGCGGTTTCGAGCCACACCTACGGCGACACGACGATCAAGTCGCCGCACGTCAGCACCCTCGGCTTCGGCAGCCTCGTCGGCGTGACGGCGACGGACAACGGCTTCGCGCGCCTCGGCGACGGGTCGTGGATCTATGCGAAGCATATCGCGCCCCTGCCCGCGCTCGATCCTGATTACGTCTCGGCCGCACTCAAGTTCCTCGAAGTTCCGTACTACTGGGGCGGTCGCAGCGGCTTCGGCGTTGACTGCTCCGGCCTCGTGCAAGTGGTGCTGACCCGCGCCGGCATTCCCACCCCGCGCGACAGCGGCGACCAGGAACAATTCCTCGGCCACGCGGTCGACACGGCGGAAACCGGCGACCTCGTCTTCTTCCCCGGCCACGTCGGCATCATGGCCGACGACACCCACATCGTCCACGCCAACGCCTTCCACATGAAAGTGACGGTGGAGGCGCTGGAAGACGTGGCCGCACGCAGCAAGGGCATCACCTCGATCCGGCGCCTGACATGACGATGCCGCTCTGGTTCGTCCTCTCCATCACCGCCGCGCTGATCACGACGGCAACGCCGCTGGTGCAGGAAAAATTCAAGGCCGACGGCTTCGCGCTCGCCTTCTGGGTCAAGGTCTTCGTCGCCGCGCTGATCGCGCCGATGGTGATGCACGATGGCCTGCCGACAGCGTGGCAATTCTACGCCTATCTCGGCGTCACTGCCGCGATCTACGCCGTCTCCGACATCTTCTATTTCCGCGCCGTGCCGGTCGTCGGCTCCGGCATCGTCACACGCATCCTGCCCGCCTCGGTCGTGCTGACGTTCTTCGGCTGGTTCCTCGTCGATCCAGACCTCATCCATACCTACGCCGCCACGCCGTGGAAGATGGCGGCGATCCTCTCCATCCTCGCGCTGTTCACCTTCTGCGCGACGCAGGTCAAGAAATGCGCGGTGACATGGCAGGGCGTGCGGCTGGTCTGGCCGGTGATCTTTGCCGCCTGCACAGGCCCGATCGTCACCAAGCTCGGCCTCGCCCACGCCGGCGCGCAGCAGGCGGCCTCGTCCTATGTCTTCGTGCAGGCGCTCATGATGGTGCTGCTGCTCGGTATTTCCTACGCCATCCGCAAGCCTGTGCCGCGCCGTACTTTCCTTGCACGCCATACGCTGCAGACGGCCTTCATCCTTGGCGCGATCTCGGTGGTGACGGTCTACATGAAGACCCGCGCCATCCAGCTGGTCGACAACCCCGGATTCGTCTCCATGGTGATGTTCACCGACGCCTTGTGGGTGATCTGCGTCTATCGCCTCATCGGCAAGAAAGAGAACGCCAAGGTCTGGGCCGGCCTCGGCATCGTGCTCTGCGCCCTCGCCGTGGTGGCGGTGAAGAGCTTTTAAAGGTTCCGCCACACACGTCGACATGGCGTCAATATATTACATACCCGTCACGCAAACTATGGGTACTGCTATTGATGACGACACGGAAGGACTTGGCATCGGAACTGACGTTCGCGCGCGAGGTGACGGTGAAGTGCTTTTAACCTGTTATTAACCAAATAATGGTTATATAAGGCTGCGAGCCATTAAAATAACAAAAAAAGTGTCATGGCTGGAAAAAGAAAACTTACCGACGCGTTCAATATAGCGACCCGCATTCTGGACCATGAAGTCCTCGCCGTCGCCCCCAACGACCCACATGCGATGCGCCTGCTGGAAGACGCTTACAAGGACATCTACGAACCCGCCTTCCCGCTGGAGGAAGAGCGCGAAAGCCTCGAAACCCTGATCGACAACATGAGCGGCAAGAACCCCGTCAGTCAGGCCGTCGTCCTGCTGGCAGGCGAAAACCTCAACACGGATACGCCGACAACCAAAGGCATCTCGATCGGCTATTATTACTTCGACGCCGCCGTCGGGCTGATGGCTTATAACGCCATCCGTCCGGAATACCGCAATGCTGGCCTCGGCAAGGTCATGGTAATCGCGCGCAACCGCGCGCTGGCGGAGCTGGCCGACAAGCGGCAAGAGCGCCTGCGCGGCGTCTTCCTCGAATGCAACGACCCTGACAAGATCAAGGCGGAGGACGACTCCCTCGATCCGGCGACGCGCATCAGTATTTTTACGAAATGGGGCGCGCGCGTCATCCCGTTCGACTACGTCCAGCCGCCGCTGGAACCCAGCGGGGAAAAGTGCCGCACGCTGAAACTGCTCAATTATCCCCACCCCGAAACGGGCGTCTACCCGGAGACGGACGACGTCAAGGCCTTCGTCACCTCCATCTACATGGACAGCGCGGCATATCTGAACACGCCGGTCCGGCAAGACCCGGATTACATCAGAATGATGGACCAGCTGGATGCGCTGAAAATCAATCCACGCCCCGCGCCCTCGAGCCCGCCGCCAAGCGCGCCACCCTCCGGGCCCGGCAGCAATAAGTAGGAACGGCGTTACTTACGCTTCTTCGCCGCTGAGCTGATCACCAGCCCCGACTTGTTCGCCGAGACCTCGACCGTGCTGTCGTCCGATACCTTGCCCTCGATGATGAGGTTGGCGAGTTGGTTTTGCAGTTCTTTCTGGATGACACGACGCAAGGGGCGCGCACCGTAGGCAGGTTCGAAACCCGCTTCGGCCAAATGCTCCTTCGCCTTGGCGTCGAGCACGAGGTCGATGTTGCGGTCGGCCAGCATCTTGCGCAAACCTTCGAGCTGGATGTCGACGATCGTCACCATCATGTCGCGGCTCAGGCGACGGAACAGCAATATCTCGTCGATGCGGTTGAGGAACTCAGGGCGGAAGGCCTTGCGCACCACGTCCATCACCTTCTCGCGCACCTTCTCGGGTTCACCTTCGGCGAGGTATTCGCTGCCGAGGTTCGAGGTCATGATGATGACGGTGTTGGCAAAGTTGACCACACGGCCTTGGCCGTCGGTCAGGCGGCCGTCGTCGAAGACTTGCAGCAGCACGTTGAACACGTCGGGGTGCGCCTTTTCGACTTCGTCGAACAGGATCACCTGATACGGCCTGCGGCGGACGGCTTCGGTCAGCGCGCCGCCTTCTTCATAGCCGACATATCCCGGCGGCGCGCCGATGAGGCGGGCGACGGAATGCTTCTCCATGTACTCCGACATGTCGACGCGGAACATCGCGGTTTCGTCGTCGAACAAAAATTCGGCCAGCGCCTTGGCGAGTTCCGTCTTGCCCACGCCCGTGGGGCCGAGGAACAGGAAGGTGCCGATGGGCTGGTTCTTGCGCTGTAACCCCGCCCGCGCGCGGCGCACCGCGTTAGCGACGGCGGAGACGGCGTCGGGCTGGCCGACGACGCGGTTTTGCAGGTGTTCTTCCATTTTCAGCAAACGCTCGCGCTCGCCCTGCAGCATCTTGTCGACGGGGATGCCCGTCCAGCGGCTGACCACGCCAGCGATATCGCTGTCGCGCACCTCCTCCTTGATCATCGCGTTGTCGGCGTTCTTGGCGGTTTCGGCCAGCTTGGCTTCGAGCTGCGGGATGACGCTGTAGGTCAATTCGCCCGCGCGCGTGTAGTTGCCGCTGCGCTGCACTTGCTCCAGTTCGATGCGCGCCTTTTCCAGCTCCTCGCCCACCTTTTGTCCGGCGGAGAGCTTGTCTTTCTCCGACGTCCATTTCGAGGTGAGGTCGGCGGATTCTTTTTCCAGCGACTTCAATTCGCTCTCGAGCTTTTCGAGGCGGTCGTTGGTGGCCTTGTCGGCCTTCTCTTTCTTCAGCGCCTCGCGTTCGATCTTAAGCTGCATGATGCGGCGGTCGAGTTCGTCGAGCGCCTCGGGCTTGCTGTCCACCGCCATGCGCAGGCGCGACGCGGCTTCATCCATCAGGTCGATGGCTTTGTCGGGCAGGAAGCGGTCGGTGATATAGCGGTTCGACAGCGTCGCCGCCGCCACGATGGCCGCATCCGTGATGC
>CAYZCE010000013.1:0-56045 GCA_964476835.1 uncultured Rhodospirillaceae bacterium | reverse complement strand
GCTACCGCGCGATGAGCAAGCTCGGCGTGCGCAACATCGACGGCTACAACGAACGCATCCGCGACGCGCAGGCCAAGGGCGAAGTGCTGATGCACAAGATCCAGACCGGCTTCGACAGCGAAACCGGCAAGCCCGTGTTCGAGGAACAGCCGCTGCCGCAGAACGAACTCCCGTACATCGTCGTCATCGTCGACGAGTTCGCCGACCTGATGCTGGTGGCGGGCAAGGAAGTAGAAGGCTCCATCCAGCGCCTCGCGCAGATGGCGCGCGCGGCGGGCATCCACCTGATCATGGCGACGCAGCGCCCCTCCGTCGACGTCATCACCGGCGTCATCAAGGCGAACTTCCCAACGCGTATTTCCTTCCAGGTCACCAGCCGCATCGACAGCCGCACCATCCTCGGCGACGGCGGCGCGGAACAGCTGCTCGGCCAGGGCGACATGCTTTACATGGCCGCAGGCGGCCGCATCACGCGCGTGCACGGGCCTTTCGTGGCGGATGACGAAGTCGAGAAGACCGTGAAATACCTGCGCTCCCTCGGCACGCCCGATTACATCGACGGCGTCACCGACGACGACGAAGACGCGGCCGGCGCAACCGGCGGCGAGAGCGGCGGCGAATCCGACGAACTCTACGACCAGGCCGTCGCCGTCATCCTGCGCGAGCGCAAGGTCTCGACCAGCTTCATCCAGCGCCACCTGCAGATCGGCTACAACCGCGCCGCGCGCATCATCGAGCGCATGGAGAAGGAAGGCCTCATCACCTCCGCCAACCACGTCGGCAAGCGCGAGATCCTCGGCGGCGGCGGGAGCTACGGCACATGATGAAATCCGCCCTCGCCCTCTTCTGCGGCCTGATGCTGCTGGCGCGCGTCGCCATCGCGGCGGATGCGCCGCTGCCGGCCGTCGAAGCCGTCGAGGATTACCTCAACAGCATCACCACGCTGCAATCTCGCTTCTCACAGACGGCGAACGACGGCTCTGCCTTCACGGGCAACTTCATGCTCAAGCGTCCGGGCAAGATGCGTTTTGAATACGACCCGCCGCTTGCCGACTTCATCGTCGCCGACGGCATCATGGTGCATTACTACGACGGCCAGATGAAGCAGGACAACGCGGCGCCCATCAGCCGCTCGCTCGCCAACTTCTTCCTCAGCGACACGATCAGGCTCTCGGGCGACATCAGCGTCTCGGACATCACGCGCGCCGACGGCTTCCTGCAGGTGCGCCTCGTGCAGACCAAGGACCCGCTCGCGGGCGACCTCACGGTCCAGTTCAGCGAAAACCCGCTGACCCTGCACGGCTGGCGCGTGGTGGATGCACAAGGGACGGTCACCTCGGTCGCCCTCAACGATTCGCAATTCGGCGTGCCGCTCAAGGACAAGCTGTTCCACTACTACGACCCCAAGAACAAAGAAGTGTTGATAAACAAATAGATAGATTTTATCTTTTTATTAACCAATACTTTACGAAAATCTTGGTAGAATTAGGCCAGATCACCGGTTGAGGAGCATATATATAATGGCACCCCAAAATATGGCCCAGGAACAGGAACTGAATACCGAAGACATGTCGATGCCCGGCGTCAACGGCGGGCCGGTGCCGCAAGACCTGCTCCCCGACGACGAGAACCCGTTGCCCGGCTACCTGCCGATGCACTCGCGCCTGCACGAACTGGTGAACGAGCACTGGGGCTATGGCCGCCTCGATCCCCTCGCCCTGCTGCACCTGATCAATTACGCCGACCCCGACATGGCCGAAAAGGAACGCACTGGCTTCGCGGTCAAGCTCAAGGGCGGCAGCAGCATCCACTGGGCGCTGCCGACGGAGCGGAACCCGAACGAGCGCATCTTCTGCTCAGAACAGGAATTCAACGAGGAAGCCGCCGCCTCCATCATCTCGATGGCGCGCCTGCGCGGCTGGCGCAAGATCAACGTCACCGGCAACGTCCAGCAAAAAGAGATGCTCTGGCTGGAAACACAGCGCCAGAACCTCAAGGAATACGAGCGCTACCTGGAGATGGAAGCCCGCGGCCTGCTGCCCAAGGGCGCAGATGGCAATCCCACGCCCTTTGAGCCGCTGGGCGTCACCAACTTCTCGCCGCTCGAGACCTCGCCGGCCTACCAGCAATGGCTGCAGGAGCTGGAGGCATGGAAGCTCGCCCACCTGCCCACGCCGGGCGTGAAGGAAGGCAGCCCCGACGACAAGATGGAGACGCCGGAGCCGGAAAAGAAGGCCGAAGAGCCTGCCCCGGAATCCGCCCAGACCGAACCGGAGAGAAAGGCGGAAGAGAAAAAGGACATCGCCTGGGAAGAGGCCAAAAAGATGTCGGAAGACATCAAGGCCAAGAAGAAGCCCGAAGCCCAGAAAACCGGAAAAAAGGCGTCGACCGGCCTCAAGAGCAAGTTCGTCAAGGCGGCGGCCAAAAAGCCGAGCAAGTTCATGTCCGCCCCCGGCACCAAGGCGCAGAACAAACCGTATAAAACCGCCAAAAACCAGCACAAACCGCGCAACAAGACGCAGGGGCCGAAATAACCCCGAGCGGACGGGGATTCCAAAATTATTGGAAAATCCGGCGGAAACCGCTATACTGCCCCCTATGATTGGCACTGAAATCGAACATCTGGTGAAGCTGCTCGCGCGCCTGCCGGGGCTTGGCCCCCGCTCCGCGCGCCGCGCGATTTTGCACCTGCTCAAGAACCGCGAAAGCCTGATGCTCCCGCTCGGCCAGGCGCTCGGCCGCGCCGCTGCGGTGATCGCGGAATGCCCGCAGTGCCACAACCTCGATACCGTCACCCCTTGCTCGATCTGCGCCTCGCAGGCACGCGACGCACAGACGCTCTGCGTGGTCGAGGATATCTCCGACCTCTGGGCGATCGAGAAGACCGGGTCGTTCCGCGGCCTCTACCACGTGCTCGGCGGCACCCTCTCGGCGCTCGACGGCGTCACGCCCGAAGACCTCTCCATCCCGCACCTGCTCAAGCGCGTGCAGGGATCCCGCGTGCGCGAGATCATCATCGCGCTCAACGCCACCATCGACGGGCAGACCACCGCCCATTACCTCTCCGATCTCCTGCAATCTTCCGGCGCCGCCGTGTCGCAACTCGCGCACGGCATGCCGATCGGCGGGCAGATCGATTACATGGACGAAGGCACGCTCGCCACCGCCCTCAAATTCCGCAAAGCCGTATAACATGACCGTATTCAAAAATGTCGACACCTGGGTCTTCGACCTGGACAACACCCTTTATGACGCCGACACCGGCCTGATGTCGCGCATCAGCGACCGCATGACGCTGTTCATCTCCGAGCTGCTCGGCGTCTCGTACGAAGAGGCCGGCCGCATCCGCCAAGCCTATTGGGAGAAGCACGGCGTCACCCTGCGCGGCCTGATGGTCGAGCACCAGGTCGACCCGCACAAGTTCCTCGCGCACGCGCACGACTTCGACGTCTCCGACATCCCGCGCTGCGACGTGATCCGCCAAGGGCTCAAGGGCCTGCCGGGCCGCAAGGTGATCTTCACCAACGCGCCGCGCCACTTCGCGCTGCGCATGACCGACCACCTCGGCATCGCCGAGCATTTCGACGGCATCTTCTCGATCGAGGACACCGAGTTCCTGCCCAAGCCGCAGCCCTCGGCCTACAAGACCTTCGTCGACAAGCAGGGCGTCGACCCTGCGCGCGCCTGCATGCTTGACGACATGGAGATCAACCTCAAGCCCGCCGCCGACCTCGGCATGAAGACGGTGTGGCTGCACGGCCGTGACAACACCCACGCCGGCGCCGAATTCCCGCACGTCACCAGCCGCGCCATCAAGCTCGCCGACTGGCTGAAAGCGCGTCACGTATAATGGCGCTGGAAGACGATATCAACGCCATCTGGGAGCAACGCGAGCAGCTGACCGACGTTAATGCGCGCGATACCGTCAACCATGTGCTCAAGAAACTCAGCGACGGCACGCTGCGCGTGGCAGAAAAGGCCGCAAATGGCTGGGTCACGCACCAGTGGATCAAGAAGGCGATCCTGCTCTCCTTCCGTCTCAGCGACAACAAATTGCAGACGGGCGGCCCCGACAGCGCGCCGTGGTACGACAAGATCCCGCCGCGCTTTGCGGGCATGGATGAAGCGGCCTTCAAGCAAGCCGGCTTCCGTGCCGTGCCGGGCTGCTTCGTGCGCGCCTCGGCTTACATCGCGCCGCAGGTCGTGCTGATGCCGTCCTTCGTCAACGTCGGCGCGCATATCGGGCAAGGCACGATGATCGACACCTGGTCGACCGTCGGCTCTTGCGCGCAGATCGGCCGCCACTGCCACATCTCGGGCGGCGTCGGCATCGGCGGCGTGCTCGAGCCTTTGCAGGCCAACCCCGTCATCATCGAGGACAATTGCTTCATCGGCGCACGATCGGAAGTCGCCGAGGGCGTGATCGTCGAGGAAGGCGCAGTGCTCTCGATGGGCGTCTACCTCGGCGCCTCGACGAAGATCGTCGACCGCCAGAGCGGTGAGGTCTTCATGGGCCGCGTGCCCGCCTATTCCGTCGTCGTGCCGGGCACCCTGCCCACCGAGAACGGCAAGCCCGGCCTTTACTGCGCCGTCATCGTCAAGCGCGTGGATGAAAAGACGCGCGCCAAGACCTCCATCAACGAGCTGTTGCGCGCATGACCGACCCCGTTGCGCTGCTGCAGGACCTGATCCGCTGCCCCAGCGTGACGCCGGCGGAAGGCGGGGCGCTCGATTACCTCGAAAAACTGCTCTCTTCTCACGGCTTTGCCTGCTACCGCCTGAAATTCGAAGAGGTCGACAACCTCTATGCCCGCTTCGGCACCGCGGCGCCGCACTTCTGCTTCGCCGGCCACACCGACGTCGTGCCGCCGGGCGATGCGGCGGCGTGGAAATACGGTCCCTTCAGCGGCACGCTGGCGGACGGTTTCGTCTACGGTCGCGGCGCCTGCGACATGAAGGGCGGCGTGGCGGCTTTCGTCGCCGCCGTGCTCGCGCATGTCGCGGACAAGCCGCAAGGGTCGTTCAGCCTGCTGATCACCGGCGACGAAGAAGGCCCGGCGGTCAACGGCACCGTCAAGGTACTGGAATGGCTGCACGCGCGCGGCGAGAAGATCGACTTCTGCCTCGTCGGCGAGCCGACCTCGCGCAGCACGCTCGGCGACATGGCCAAGATCGGTCGCCGCGGCACGCTGACGGGCAAGTTGTCGGTCGCCGGCGTGCAAGGTCATGTGGCCTATCCGCACCTCGCCGACAACCCGGTGCCGAAGCTCCTAAAACTTCTCACCGCGCTCGATGCGCTCGAACTCGACCAAGGCAGCGCGCATTTCCAGCCGTCGAATCTCGAAATCGTCAATATCGACATCGGCAACGCGGTCGATAACCTCATCCCTGCCGCCGCCCGCGCGACGTTCAACGTGCGTTTCAACGACAGCTTCACAGGCGCAAGCCTGGAGCGGAAGCTGCGCGCGACGCTCGACGCCTGCGCCGTTCCCTACAGCCTCGACATCCGCGTCGGCGGCGAAAGCTTCTACACGCCGCCCGGCGCTTATTCGGCGATAGTGCAAGAGGCCATTACGAGACGGACGGGCCTGACGCCGGAACTCAGCACCACCGGCGGCACGTCGGACGCACGCTTCATCCGCCGGCATTGCCCAGTGATCGAGTTCGGCCCCGTCGGCGCCACCGCGCACAAGACGGACGAATGCGTGAAAGCCGACGATATCCGCGCGCTCGCAGAAATCTATCGCGACATCCTAAAATCGTTCAAATAAAAAAGCCCGGGCGCAAACCCGGGCTTTTTTTATCCAGGCCGCCTTACGGCTTCAGGATGCGGATATAAAGGCCGCAGACCTTGTGCTTGGTGTCGTTTTCGACGTAAGGCGCGCAATAGGTGCCGGTGCCGTACGAGCGCACGGAGCCGCTGTTCGCAAGGCCGTCGTCAAGTTTCTGGTCGAGGTGCGCGGCAACCGACGGCGCGATCGGGCCTGTCGAGGGCGTGCCGACCGGCTGGGAAATCAGCATCAGCACGGGGCCGACATCCAGCCCGGTGAGCACGGCATTGGCCGCAATGCCGGCCGCGCTGGCCTGGCCGACGACGAAGCCGCCGGCCACCTTGGTTTCCGGCATGGTCGTGCCGAAATCCGCGTCGGCCGCCGAATAGCCGCCGTTGATGAAGGCGTCCGTCGTGCCGGTGAGAAGGCCCGCATGCACCAGTTCGACCCAGAACAGCGAGGTTTCCTTGTCAGGCACGCCGGTGCCGGTCTGCAGCGCGTTCATGCCCCAATTGCACAGACCGATGACGCCGTTGCCCGAGCCGTCGCCGCTGGAACACGGCGTGCTGGTGGGCGGCGTGGGGTCGGGCGTGACGCCGCAGCTCGCGCAGTTGGGCACGCGGTCCTGCGCGTTCATGAGGTCGCCGGGATAGCCGGAATAGGTGTCGTAGAACGTCTTGGCGGCGGCGTCGATGGTGCCGACCTGCGTGACGGTGGCGCTGACGCGCGCGTTCTCAAGGATCTGCTGGCCCTTGAGGATGCCGCCGATCAGGAGGCCGATGATGACCATCACGATCGCCAGTTCGACGAGGGTGAAACCTTTTTGGTTGCGTTGCATGTTTCTCTCTCCTGTAAGAAAAAGGCCGGAAGAAGGTTGCACCCGCTTCCGGCCTTTTTGTGTCTTAAGCCCTTATCAGCCGTTCAGGCGGATGAAGAGGCTGCAGTCCTTGGACGGGTTGGCTTCCTTGTAGTCGTCAGCCGCAGTCCATGCGCCGGTCACGCAGCCGCTGGTGCCGCTGTTGCCAGCGCCGCCTGCCTGCACGTTGCCGACGGCGGGCTTGCCGTCATCCATCTTGCGGTCGATCTGCGCTGCGACAGCCGCGGTCAGCGGCTCAGCGCCGGCTGCGTTGCTGTCGACGCCGGTTGCGGTGTTGACCAGCTTGAGCGCGGTGCCGGTGATCGATACGTTGAGGCCGGTGTTACGGCCGCCGGCGCCGGCGCCGTTCAGATAACCGACGAGGAAGCCGCCGCCGATCTTGGCTGCGGGCAGCATGTTACCCCACGAGACCTGGCCGCTGGCCGGGTTGTTCGCGTTGATGCCGGAGATCAGGCCGGTCGCGCCGAGGTAGTACCAGTAAAGGACGCTCTCGCTCGCGACGGTCGCAGTGCCGGGCAGGGTCGACGCGGTAACTTGCGGCGTGGCAAGCGCGTTGCTCCAGGTCGTCGAGCTGCCGATGATGCCGTCGTTCGCCGTCGCAGCGGGAACCGCGCAGACGCCGGTGCCGGCCGTGGTCGGGCAGCCCGGGATCTTGTTCGCGCCATCGCCGTCGCCGGGCTTGAAGCCGTAGCTGTCGTAGAAGGTGGTCGATGCCGCCTCGATCGCGTTGACCTGGTTGATGGTCGCCGTGACGCGCGCGTTGGTGATGAGCTGCTGGCCCTTCAGTACGCCGCCGATCAGAAGGCCGATGATGGTAATCACGATCGCCAATTCGACAAGCGTGAAACCCTTTTGGTTCTTGGTCATTGTATTTGTGTCTCCCGGACAAGGTGTTTCATGATGATCGGATGACGGGCATCCGTGCCAAACATCAGTTTAGGTATCATTTATGATTGTACAACTAAAAAAGTAAAAAACAGGTAAAAGTTGCCATATCTCCTTGCAAGCCCTTGTTCTGGAATAGAACAGGTGATTACGATTCACGTCGGCGCATCAATGACTCGACGTCGGCGGGAGATACGCCCAGTTGGTCCGTCAGGAAGCTTTTCATGACATTCAACTCCTCCGGCAAGGCGTTTTTGTCGGTCAGCAGCATCTCCTCCATCATCCGCCGCGCGGAGGCGAGGTCGCCCTTGTTGCGCAGGATGAAGGCCGGCATCTGGCGCGCCCATTGCGGCATCTCGACACCCGCCTTGTTGAGCACGGTGAGCTGCTGCGCATAGCGGAGCGCAAGGTCGTCATCATGCACGACATGCTGCGCGAGATAAGCGGCATGCGCAAGCCAGCGCCATTTGCGCCCGCCCGGCGTATTGCCGACGGCGGCGAGATAGCCGGCGATCACGGCCGCATCATGCGGCACGCGCGTCGCGCCGAAATAATAGGCCGCGATGGTCGGCACGTAGTCGGAGGACGGGTCGAGCAGGTACAAAAGCCCGAACCACGCGCCGAGCGCCTCGTAGTTGTAGTCCTTGAGCGGCGCGACGTCGCGCCCGACGTTGCCGAGGTTCTGCAGGTCGAGCGCCATGTAGCGGTACGCAAACTGCGTGTCGCCGAGCGACATCACGGCCGCGCCCTTGAGCGTCGGCGGCGGCGGCACGCCGTCCCAGCGCGCATAGACATGGCTCGACGCCAGCCACAGCGCGACGTTGAGGCCGAGGATGAGAACAAGCGCGGCGCGCAGGCGCGGCGATACGGGAGATGCGGCGCTCAAAACTGCTTTCTCGCGAAATCATAGGACGCGGCGGCGAGCAGCAGGGCCGCGAACAACATGCCCTGTACCATGAAGAAACCCGAAAGCCCGAGGTGCTCCATCACTGCATAGGCATAAGACCCGGCCTGCGGCATGAAGACGACGCCGCCCGAGCCTTGCGGCCCGTAGACCAGCCACGTCGTCTGCCCCATCAGGTCGAAGCGCGGCACGACGGTCGAAATCACTTTCATCACGCTGCCCAGCACGGCGAAGACCGCATTGGCGGGCGGGATGTCGACGATGCCGAGCAGCACGCCGATCATGCGCGCGAGCGCGTAAAAGCCGAGCGACGCCAGCGCCGACCCGGCTGCGCTCGTCAGCACCATAGAAAAGAACAAGCCTGTGACGGCCATCAGCGCGAATTCGATGGCAACGCTGGCGCCCCAGAGCACAAGACCCGCGGGATCGGGCCTGCCCAGCGCGAAAATCACCAGCGTCACGATGGCGGCGACAACCGCCGCCAGCAGCGCAAAAGCCGCCGCGTGGCTGAACAGGAAGGCGCTGCGCGAGATCGGGCGGGAGAGCAGGAATTCGACCTCCTTGCTCTCGAACGCGCGGCGGACGTAGAAGCAGCAAAAGAGCACAAGCCCGGTGACGCCCAGCACGCGCAAGCCGCCCGCGCCGAAGGCGAGCGAGAAGCTGCCCGGCTCCAGCGTCGCGGCCGAGCCCATGAAGACGGAGAGCGCCGCCGCCAGCGCGATCATGAGGACGAGCGTCATCATCAGCTTGTCGCGCCGCGCCGCGGTGAGCACGTATTTGACGAGATGCCTGGAAATCATGTGGGGCCCTTTCCTTGTCCGGACACTCTAGCGCAAAAAAAGAAACGGGGCGAGAGGATGTCCCCTCGCCCCGTTTCTTTATTCAGAGGTCGATCAGAGCGCCGACGGATGGCGGTCCTGACCGAATTGCTTGTAGAGCTTCTTGTCGGTGTCGTCGGCGTTGGCGGCGCCGGGGATAACCGTCGACTTGAGGAAGATCACGAGTTCGGTCTTCGCGATGCGGTCGCCGTGGTTGCCGAACAGCGACTCGCCGAGGTACGGGATGCTGTCGAGGATCGGCACGCCTTCGTGGCTGACCGTGTTCTGGTCGCGCATCAGGCCGCCCATGACGATGGTCTGGCCGGACTGCAGCTTGACGATCGAGTCCATCTGCTGGATCGAGATCTGCGGGATCTTGCTGGTGATGGTCGCGGTCGGGTTGTTCAGCTTGATGACCGGGTCTTCGACGTCCGTCGTCTTCTTGGTGACGGTCGGGCGGACGGCAAGGATCACCGAGCCCGTGTCGGGGTTGACGGTCGGCACGACGTTGAGCAGGACGCCTTCCGGCACCGATTGCTGCGTGGTCGCGTAGGTGATGGTGGGCGGGCCGCCGCCGACGGCCGTGCTCGGCGTCTGGGTGACCTGGACGGTGAAGTACACGAGGTCTTCAGCCACGTTGACGACGGCGGGCTGGTTGTTCATGACCGTCACGCGCGGGCTGGAGAGCGAGCGCACCGTGCCAAAGCGCGAGAGGGCGCTGATGACCGGCTGCACGCCGCTGCCGAGGTTGATGGTGCCGGTGAAGACGCTGCCGGCGGTCGGCGTCATGCCGGGGCTGCCGAAAGAAGCCGTCAGGCCGTTGTGGGTCGCGCTGTCGGTGAGCGTGCCCCAGTCGATGCCCGACGCGTATTCGTCGGTGAGCGACACTTCAAGCACCTTGGCCTCGATCAGCACTTGCGTGGTAAGCATGCGGCCGAGATGGTCAAGGAACTTCTCGACCTGCTTTTGCTGGCGGCCGGTCGCGAAGACGTTGACGGTGCCGGTCTGCTTGCTGATCGAATAGGTCGCAGGCGGGTTGAGGCTGCCGGTCGCGGGCGTCGCCGCAGCGGCTGCGGGCTGCTGGACGTTGATCGACGGCGGGTTGTTCGACGGCGCGCCGGCGGGCGCGGGGGTGACGATGGTGACCGGGTCGCCGCTCGTCGCCATCGACTGATAGGTGTCGGAGGCGAGCAGGATCTGGTTCAGGCCCTCGTCCATTTCCTTCCAGGTGTCGGAAGAATAGCTGTTGTCGATGCTGGCCGTGGAGCCGCCGTTGTTCTGCGGGCCGCCCGAGCCGCCGCCCGAGCCGCCGCCAGCGCCGCTGGTGCTGATGTCGTTGTGGATCGAGGTGTCGCTCTTGCGCATGATGTTCATATAGTCGACGTGGTACGTCTTGATATACGGACGGTCCAGTTCGATGTGCAGCACGTTGTTGTCGAAGGTGTAGCGCAGGCCCGACATGTCGCAGAGACGGTCGACGACTTCGTTGAACGGGCGGTCCTTCGCGGTGAAGATCAGCGAGCCGCGGATCTGCGGATCGAGTTCGAGGTCGACGCCAGCCTGGTCGGCCAGTTCGAACAGGAGGTCGCGCAGCGGCACGGTCTGGTTGACCGAGACGGTGACGAGCGGCGCCGGCAGCTTGAGGTCGGCGGGAACCGCGACGATCGGCTTGAAGTCGGGCGCTTGCGCTTCCGCGTCCTTGGCGGGCGCGGCGGGCGGGCTCAGCATGTCGCGGTAATCCTGGATTTCCTTTTCAGCGGAGCGGTCGTGCTGGAATTGGTTCTTGGCGACGCCGCAGCTGCCGAGCGACACCGACACGACGGCTAGCATCACACAAGTGAACAAGCCGCGAAAAGCGTAGACCGCGCGATAAGACATTATCAGTTCCCCCAAATAAATAAGTATAGTCCTGACGGGTATTGTTACAGAGACAGTTTGGACGTGTCAATCTCAACAGTGTCGCTGAGAGACTTGTTGCCCAGTTGATGCTGGCGCAGCGCTATTTTCATATCAGCCGGAACGTCGGCTTCGAGCACCGCCGTCTCGGTGGAAATCAGCCCGGCTTTATATGCCGCAAACAGGGATTGGTCGAAAGTCATCATGCCGGTTGCGGCGTTCTTGGCCATAACGTCGTGGATCTGCCCGGTGTGCCCGTGCATGATGAGGTCGCGGATCAGCGCCTCGTTCAGCATCACTTCGGAAACCAGCAGCGATTTGCCCTCGATGTCGCGCACAAGGCGCTGCGTCACGATGGCGCGCAGATTGAGGCCCAGCGCCACGCGGATCTGCTGCTGGCGGCTGTCGCGGAAGAGGCTGACGATGCGCTCGATCGCCTGCGCGGAGTTGCTGGCGTGCAGCGTCGCCAGGCACAAGTGGCCGGTCTCGGCGGCGGCGGCGGTCAGCTCCATCAGGCCGGCGTCGCGCACTTCGCCCACCACGATGACGTCGGGCTTCTGGCGCAGCGCGGCCTTGAGCGCCGCGTGCGGCGAGAGCGTGTCGATGTCGAGCTCGCGCTGGGTGACCAGGCCCTTGCGGTGCTCGTGATAAAACTCGATCGGGTCCTCGATCGTGATGATGTGGCCGCCCAGCGTGCGGTTGCGGTAGTCGATCATCGAGGCGAGCGTCGTCGACTTGCCCGACGACGTGATGCCGCACACCAGCACGAGGCCGCGCTTTTCAAGCGCCAGCTGCTCCATCACCTTGGGCAGGCGCAGTTCGGCGAAATCGGGGATGCGGCTGATGATGCGGCGCACGACCAATGCCGAGCGCTGGCGCTGGCGCAGCACGCTGACGCGGAAGCGGTCGCGCCCGCGCTCGAGCGAGAGGCTCAGCTCATGCTTGACCTTGAATTCGTTGCGCTGCGTCGTGTTAAGGATCTTGTCGAGGATCGCCTCGATATCCGCCTCGGTCAGCGCGGATGCGCCAGCCAGCGGCAAGAGCTGGTCGTCGATGCGCAGCATCGGCGGCGCTTCGACAGTAAGGTAGAGATCGGTCGCGTTCTGCCTGATCGTCTCGTCGAGCCAGCTGTGGATCGGGCTGTCGCTCAAAACGTCTGCGCGTCCCCGGCACCCTTGCCCGCCGGTGCCGCCGTTGCAGGCTTCTTCGCGCCGGCAGGGCCGGGGCCGGAGAAATCATCCGAAGTGTCGGTGCTGTCTTTCTGCGCCGACTGCGCCGCTTCCTTGGAGACGAGGCCGGCCGCGACGAGGTCGTTGATCGAATCCGCCATCGTCTGCATGCCGAAGCGCGCGCCGGTCTGGATCATCGAATAGAGCTGCGCCACCTGGTTTTCGCGGATCAGGTTGCGCACCGCGCTGGTCGCCAGCATCACTTCGTGCGCCGCCGCGCGGCCGCCGCCTTCGCGCGGCAGCAGCATCTGCGACACGACGCCCTGGATGGAGCCGGACAGCATGGTGCGGATCATCGCCTTGTCGGCGGCGGGGAAGACGTCGATGAGGCGGTCGATGGATTTCGCGGCCGAGCTCGAGTGCAGCGTGCCGAACACAAGGTGGCCGGTTTCCGCCGCCGTCAGCGCGAGCGAGATGGTCTCATGGTCGCGCAATTCGCCGACAAGGATGACGTCGGGGTCTTCGCGCAGCGCGGACTTCAGCGCGCGAGAGAAGCTCTTGGTGTCGGCGCCGACTTCGCGGTGGTTGACGAGGCTCTTCTTCGAGTGGTGGAAGAACTCCACCGGGTCCTCGATCGTCAGGATGTGGCTGTTGCGCGTGGCGTTGATGTGGTTGACCATCGCAGCCAGCGTCGTCGATTTACCCGAGCCGGTCGGGCCGGTGACGAGCACGAGGCCCTTCTCCAGTTCGGCCAAGCGGCGGAACACCGGCGGCAGACCGAGGTCCTCGAGCGTCGGGATGTGCGAGGGAATGATACGGAAGACCGCCGCGGGGCCGAGGCGGCTGTTGAAGGCGTTGACGCGGAAGCGCGTGTCGCTGCCGAGCGAGATGGCGAAGTCGAGCTCGAGGTCGCGTTCGTAGATCGCGCGCTTCTCTTCCGACATGATCGAGAACAAAAGGCCGCGGATCGCGTCGCCGGAGAGCGCATCGGTCTTGACGCGCTGCAGTTCGCCGTCGATGCGGACGATGGGCGGGTTGTCGGCGCTCAGGTGCAAGTCCGACGCCTTGTTGTCGACCATGAATTTCAGAAGCGCTGTAATGTCCACGGCATATCCCCTTTAAAAAACCGCCCAACCCCTTGGGCAATGGCTCTTTATAGAGAGTACGTGCAGAAGCTGAAAAAAGGGTAAAGATTCTTTCAGTGTCATCCTGAGCGCAGCGAAGGATCTCGCGGCTTGTGTACAAGAGTTACGAGATACTTCGCTGCGCTCAAGATGAAAATAACTAATTGATTTTATTAATCATTAATCCCCTCCGCCCCCCTCTCTTTTCCCTTGCCCCGCGCCACAAGTTATGTTAATGTATTGTTAATTATTTCATCGAAGGGGTTTGTCATGTCGTTTGGAAAGAACACCGCGCCGCTCCAGCAAGCCGCGCCCGCCGACAATACCGGCCGCAAAGTCGTGATCGCCGTCGACGGCCCGGCTGCCAGTGGCAAAGGCACCCTCGCCCGCGCGTTGGCTGCGCGTCTTGGCTATGCTTACCTCGATACCGGCGCGCTTTATCGCGCTGTTGGCCTTGTGGCACTGCAACTCGGCTGCAACCTCGACGACATCAATTCGCTGGTGCCCGCGCTTGAAATGGTGCGCCGCAACCTGACGGCTGAATCCCTCGCCGATCCGGCCCTGCGCCAGCCTTCGGTCTCCGAAGCCGCGTCGCGCGTGGCTGCCCTGCCCGGCGTGCGCACCGCCCTCGTCGATTACCAGCGCGCCTTCGCGCAGAACCCGCCCGGCAACGTCGGCGGCGCCGTGCTCGACGGCCGCGACATCGGCACCGTGATCTGCCCCGAGGCCGACCTCAAGTTCTTCGTCACCGCCGACCCCGAGGAGCGCGCCCGCCGCCGCTTCAACGAAATCAGGAACGCACACCCCGACATGACCGAGGAACGCGTCCTGCGCGACATTCTCAAGCGTGATCAACGCGATAGCACCCGCCGCACCGCGCCGACGCTGGCCGCCCCCGATGCGACCGTCATCGACAGCACCAAGCTGCCGCCGGAAGACGTGCTGAATACCGCGATTTCAGCGGTCACCGCGAAGTTCCTCGCGGAAACCAACGCTTGACTCTCCAGCGCTAAATCCCATATATAAATGCCCAAGCGACCGGTTGGCCCGGGTGCCGCATGGCAGCCTGCCGGACGTATTTCACTCTGAAAGAAGAGAACCCCTCACATGTCTAAACCTGCACATGCCACCCGCGTGGCAACCAAAACTATTGAAGCGCCGTCCATCAAGGAAATCACCGGCGAGAACGCCAGCTTTGAAAGCCTCCTGAACGAGAGCTTCAAGGGCGTGAAGTCCTTCGAAGGCAACGTCGTCGAAGGCACCATCGTCGCGATCGACGATGAATTCATCACCCTCGATGTCGGCCTGAAATCCGAAGGCCGCATCCCCGTCCGCGAATTCAGCCTCGCCGGCGCACGCCCCGAAGTAAAGGTCGGCGACAAGGTCGACGTCTACATCGAACGCATGGAAAACAAGGAAGGCGAAGCCGGCCTGTCCCGCGAAAAAGCCCGCCGCGAAGAATCGTGGGTCGTGCTGGAAAAGCAGCACAAAGCCAACGAACGCGTCACCGGCACCATCTTCGGCCGCGTCAAGGGCGGCTTCACCGTCGACCTCGGCGGCGCCGTTGCGTTCCTCCCCGGCTCCCAAGTCGACATCCGCCCCGTGCGCGACGTCTCTCCGCTCATGGGCACCCCGCAGCCTTTCCTCATCCTCAAGATGGATCGCGCCCGCGGCAACATCGTCGTCTCGCGCCGCGCCGTTCTCGAAGAAAGCCGCGCCGAAGCTCGTTCGGAACTGGTTTCCAACCTCAAGGAAGGTCAGGAACTGCAAGGCGTCGTCAAGAACATCACCGACTACGGTGCGTTCATCGACCTCGGCGGCGTGGATGGCCTGCTGCACGTGACCGATATCTCGTGGAAGCGCATCAACCACCCCTCCGAAGTGCTGCACGTCGGCCAGACGGTCAACGTCAAGATCATCCGCTTCAACGAAGAGAGCCAGCGCATCTCGCTCGGCATCAAGCAGCTTGAAGCCGATCCGTGGCAGGGCGTCGAAAGCCGCTACAAGTCCGGCCAGAAGTACAAGGGCCGCGTCACCAACATCGCCGACTACGGCGCGTTCGTTGAACTGGAAGACGGCATCGAAGGCCTGATCCACGTCTCCGAAATGTCGTGGACCAAGAAGAACGTGCACCCGGGCAAGATCCTCTCGACGAGCCAAGAGATCGAAGTTCAAGTCCTCGAAGTCGATGTCGCCAAGCGCCGCATCAGCCTCGGCCTCAAGCAGTGCACCGAGAACCCGTGGAGCAAGTTCGCCGAGATCTACAAGCCCGGCACCGAGCTCGAAGGCGAGATCCGCAACATCACCGAGTTCGGCCTGTTCGTCGGCATCGGCGACCAGATCGACGGCATGGTTCACCTCTCCGACCTGTCGTGGGAGCAATCCGGCGAAGAAGCGATCAAGTCCTTCAAGAAGGGCGACATGCTCAAGGTCAAGATCCTTGAAGTCGACAGCGAGAAGGAACGCGTTTCCCTCGGCGTCAAGCAACTGTCCGAAAACCCCAACAAGGGCAAGGGCGGCGACACCGGCGCATCCTCTTCTTCCGCATCGCATGGCGGCGGCATCGACAAGGGCGCAGTGGTTACCTGCACCGTGTCGGCCATCACCTCGGGCGGCATCGAAGTGACCGTGGGCGACAAGGCCTCCGGCTTCATCAAGAAGGGCGACCTCAGCCGCGAACGCTCCGAGCAGCGTCCTGACCGCTTCGCCGTCGGCGAAAAGGTCGACGCAAAGGTCGTCAAGGTCGATCGTTCCGGCAAGCTGGAACTCTCGATCAAGGCCCGCGAGATCGACGAAGACAAGGCCGCAATGGCCGAGTACGGCTCGTCGGATTCGGGCGCAAGCCTCGGCGACATCCTGGGCGCTGCCCTGCAGAAGAAGTCGGCAACCGCCGCTACTCCCGCCAAGAAGGCGACCAAGAAGAAGTCCGACGACAGCGCAGAATAACGCGCCAGCCTAAGACAACAATCAAGCCGCCGGTGCAAACCGGCGGCTTTTTTGCACCTTGACGCAGGCCAGCCCGCACGGGATAGTCTTGGATATGTCCGCACCGAAACACACCTCCTTCCCGCCGTCGCAGCTCGACCGCGTTCTGGCCTGTCCCGGGTCTTACGCGATGGAATCCGCGCTGCGCGCATCCTTCAACAACGCCGCGAAAAAAGACAACGCCAAGCCTGCCGCCTCGAACGTTTACGCCGACGAAGGCAGCGCGGCGCACCAGCTGGCGCAATGGGCGCTGACCGACGGCAATTTCGACGCACGCGCCTATCTCGGGCAGAACATCACCGTCTACCAGCGCAAGAGCACGCCATACGAAACCTCGGCAACCATCACCGCCGACGCCGCGATGTGCGACGCCGTCCAGAAATACGTCGACCACGTGCGCGCCCGCATCGCCGCTTTCAAAAAAGACAAGAAAGTGAAGAATGTCACGCTGCGCGTCGAGCAACGCCTCGACACCAGCGGCGTGCTGGGAATTCCGAACCAGTCCGGCATCGCCGATACCTTGATCGTCGTCGAATACAAGGACGGCAGCGGCTATATCTCGGTGGAAGACCTCAAGTACGGCCGGGGCGTGCCCGTCGCGGCGAAAGACAACGGCCAGCTCATGACCTATGCGGCGGCCGCGCTCGCGCCCTTCGCGCAAGGGCTGCGCGTCGACCATGTCGGGCTCGTCATCCACCAGCCGCGCCTCGGCCATGTCGACGAGCACGTCATCACCGCGAAAGAACTCCGTGCCTTCGCCGCCACGGCCAAAGCCGGCGTCGCCCGCGCGCTCGCCCAGCAGGCCGCGTTCCAGCAAAAGGGCGTCTCCGCCCTCACCCTGTCGCCCGCAAAAAAGCCCTGCCAGTTCTGCCGCGCCCGCGGCACCTGTCCGGCTTTCAAGGCCGCGCAGACGCAAGCGCCGAAGAACCGGCCGAAAAAGCCGGGACTGAAATAAGTTTGTTTTCTGTGTGAGCAGCCCGCCTGCGCCAAGACTTCGGCGTGGCACCTTTCGCCGACGGCGAGGATATTGGAGCGGGTGATGGGAATCGAACCCACGTAGCCAGCTTGGAAGGCTGGAGCTTTACCATTAAGCTACACCCGCGGATGGGCCGATCTTATACCGCCATGCGCGGTCGAGTCCAGACGGGAATTAGCGGCTTTCCTGGCGCGGTTGGCGGCGCAGGAAGGCCTTTTCCTTGAGAGATTCCTTGCGGATCGCCTGCGTCAGTTTTTTCTGATTGCCGTTAGCGGCGTTGTAGAACGTCAGCGCCAGCGAGGGGCGCACGGCTTCCCGGGAGAGGAAGTCGCGCGGCAGCTGCTTGAAATAGCTGCCGCCCGCAAACGTCTTGCCGAGCATCGCGAGGCGCTGCGGATCGGTGATGTCGATGCCATCCTTGGGGATGCGCGACGCGCCGTTCACGAGTTCAAAGCCGCCCCACGGGACCGAAACAACATCCGGCGGCACAGAAGCCATCCCGAACATCGCGGCAAAACGGCACGCAATCGCCGCGCCGTAGCAGGCGGCGCGCGGGGAGTCGAACCAGAAAGAGAACCCTTGCGCAAGGAAGCCTTCCTTGTCGTCGATCGCGGCTTTCTGGCGCGCGAAGGATTCGCGCAGTTCCAGCGCTTCATACGCACTGAGAGAATTGGATCTTTGGCGCAGACTCGCCTGTTCCTGGCCGAGCCGCAATTCGTTCATGACGAGCAGCTCGAACGCGAAGGCGTCCGCCTCGATCAGCGCTTTCTGGATCGAATAGGTGGTGAAATCGCACGACGGCGAAGCGATCAGCCCGTGCGCGTCCTGCCACGCGTGGCGGATCTCGTGCACCAGCGCCGATACCCCATAAAAGCCGTCGTTGAGCGAAGACTCGGCAATGCCGACCACGCCGGCGCCGGTGGCGTAATAGCCGCCGGCGCCGGTTGCCATCCTGTCCACGAAGAAGCGCACGTCATGCGCTTTCGCCCACTCGAGCGCCTGCCGTGCCGTCGGCGACAGCGCGGCGAGGCTGAAAAGCCAGTCGATCTCCTGCGCATCCCCGGCGCGACGCTCTTCCGAGAAGCCACGCAGCATTTTATCGAAGTCTGTCCGGTCCCAGCGCACGGAGATTTTCGTCACGTCATAGGCGCTTTTCATCGCATCCCCAACGGCGCGCGCTTCGGGCGGGCGGCCTTTTGCCGGAGGTGTTCCTTCTGGATGGCGAGCGACAGATTCTTCTCATCGTCGTTGGCGGCGTTGTAGAACGTCAGCGCCAGCGACGGGCGCAGGATTTTCTTCAGCAGGCCGTCCTGCATATGCGCGAGGTAGTTGACGCCCGCGAAGGAATGGCCGAGCTGCATCACGCGCTGCAGGTCGTTGATGTCGATGCCCGCACCCAGCGGCACGCCCTGCTCGCCCGCGATGTTGCGCGCATGGCCGGTATGGGCGGGGCCAAATTCATAGCTGTCAGGCTGCACGGCGCAAAGGCCGAGATAACTGCCGTAATTGCGCGCCAGGTCCTCCCCGTAATCACGGGCGCGGTTGCCGGAGAACCAGTTGAGAAAGGCTTCAGCCATCACGCCGCCCTTGTTGCCGGCGGCCTTGTCTTTCGTTGTCCCGAAGATGCTGGCCTTCCACCGCAACGTCCATGCGGTCGACGAAGCCGCCTTGAGTTCGCGCGCGACGAGCGACTGGTGCGCGCAGGCATCTGCCTCAAGCAAGGCGTTCTGGATCGCATAGCCGGCGTAATCGGATGTCGCTTGCGGCACGAGCCCATGCGCATCCTGCCATGCGTGGCGGATTTCATGCACCAGCACCGCGGCCGCATCGTCACCGCGCAGGTGTTTGGCCGATATTCCTACGACACCGGTGCCCGGCGTGTAATAGGCGGAAGTGCCCTCAACTTTCCTGTCCACGAAGAAGCGCACGCCGTGCGCCTGCGCCCATGCCAACGCGGCGCGCGCCGTCGGAGACGATTCCGCGCAGTCGAAAATATCCAACAGCGCGTCATTGTCGGCGCTCAGCCGGTCAGCCGAGAAACCGTCGAGCATGCGCGCGAAGCCGCTCTGGTCCCATGCGATCTTGGTCGGGTTGGCATACGGCTGGGGCATAGAGCTCCGGTGAATCATTGAGAGGATGATTGATTTTAATATATTTAAGAGCTTTATGTCAATTATTTCTTGCCAGAACGAAACACCGTTAAGTTACTGGAAAAGTTTGCATTTTTAGGGTATTCTGAACACGCAATCATCGCAAAGGGGGGCCTTATGCAGCAATACCTCGACTTGATGCGGCATGCGCTCGAAACCGGCACGCGCAAGGCGAACCGCACGGGCGTCGACACCATCTCGACCTTCGGCTACCAGAACCGCTACGACCTCGCGGAGGGCTTCCCGCTGGTGACGACGAAAAAAGTGCACACGCGCTCGATCATCCATGAGCTGCTGTGGTTCCTCGCCGGCGATACCAACATCAAGTACCTCAAGGACAACAAGGTCTCGATCTGGGACGAATGGGCGGATGACGCAGGCAACCTCGGCCCCGTCTACGGCCACCAATGGCGCTCGTGGCCCGGTCGCGACGGCAAGACCATCGACCAGATCTCGCAGGTCGTCGAAGAAATCCGCACCAATCCCGACAGCCGCCGCCTGATCGTCTCGGCGTGGAACCCGGCCGACATCCCGTTCATGGCGCTGGCGCCGTGCCACTGCCTGTTCCAGTTCTATGTGAGCGAGGGCAAGCTCTCGTGCCAGCTTTACCAACGCAGCGCCGACGTGTTCCTCGGCGTGCCGTTCAACATCGCGTCCTACGCGCTGCTGACCTTGATGATCGCGCAAGTGACGGGCTTGAAGCCCGGCCATTTCGTGCACAGCTTCGGCGATTTACACATCTATACCAACCACCTCGAACAGGTTAAATTGCAACTGTCGCGCGCGCCGCACGCCTTGCCGAAGATGGAGCTGAACCCGTCCGTCAAAAATATTTTTGACTTCAAGGGCGAGGATTTCAAGCTGGTGAACTACCAGCACCACGACGCGATCAAGGGCGAAGTGGCCGTCTGATGACAATCAGCCTGATCGCCGCCATCGCCGACAACGGAATCATCGGCACCGAGACCGGCCTGCCGTGGCGCATCAAAAGCGAGTGGCAGTATTTCGCGCGGATGACCAAAGGCAAGCCGCTCATCCTCGGGCGCAAGACCTTCGAGACGCTCGACGCGCCGCTCAAGGATCGCTCCAACATCATCGTCACGCGCGATAAAAGCTACAGCCGTCCCGGCATCGAAGTTGCCACGACTTTAGAAGAAGCACTGGCACTCGCGCGTAAATATCCCGCTGATGAAATCATGATCGGCGGCGGGGCGGAAATTTACAAACTCGCGCTGCCGATGGCGGATCGCTTGTACCTGACGGAAGTGCACATGCAGGCCGCTGGCACGACGTCGTTCCCCGCTTTCGACCGCGGCGCGTGGAAAGAGATCAAGCGCGAGCCTCATAAAGCCGCACCGGGCGAAGATGCGGATTACACGATCACGGTGCTGGAGCGAAAATAATCAGGAGGTGGGACAATCCCTCACCCTTCCCACTCCCGCTATTCGCGGCAGAGGGAGTTTGCGCGCCCCCTCTCCCGCTGGGAGAGGGTTAGGGTGAGGGATTTCCCTACGCTCGATTTCTAACGCGGCGCCTTCGGCACGGTTTTTTCGGCAGGCATGGTCATCCACAAACGCGCGGCGATGTTCTTGTAGACTTCGCTGACGGGATGCGTGGGGTTGGCGGCAACGATCGGCACCCCGGCATCCGAGGCTTCGCGCACCGCGCTTTGCAGCGGGATCTCACCGAGGAACGGCACGTTCAGCGCCGCCGCCGCTGTCGCCACGCCGCCATGCGCGAAGACGTCGTCGCGGTGGCCGCAGTTGGTGCAGATGTGGTAGCTCATGTTCTCGACCATGCCGAGCACCGGCACGCCGACCTTTTGGAACATTGCGAGGCCTTTCTTCGCTTCCGACAGCGCGACGTCCTGCGGCGTCGAGACGATCACCGCGCCCGAGAGCGGCACATGCTGCGCAAGGCTCAGCTGCGCGTCGCCCGTGCCCGGCGGCAGGTCGACGACCAGCACGTCGAGATCGCCCCACACCACATCGCGGAACAATTGCTGGATGGCGCTATGCACCATCGGCCCGCGCCAGATCACCGGCGAGGTTTCATCGACGAAGAAGCCCATCGAGATGACTTTCAACCCGTGCACGACCGGCGGGATGATCATGTCGTTGTCGTCCGTCTCCGGCTGGCGGCGATGGCCCATCATGCGCGGCTGCGACGCGCCGTAGATGTCGGCGTCGAGCAGGCCGGCTTTTTTACCCATCGCGACAAACGCGGCGGCGAGGTTGGCGGCGACCGTCGACTTGCCGACGCCGCCCTTGCCCGAGGCAACGGCGATGATGTGCTTCACCTGCGGCGCGACCGGACGTTGCGAAATTTTGTGCATCGGTTGCTGGCTCCCGCGCGCAGGTGCGGGCGGCGGCGCGTTCTTCTCGGCGGTCAGCACCGCGCGCGCGGTCGTCACGCCGGAAATTTTCGCGACGGCGTTCTCGACCGCCTGACGCATCGGCTCAAGCGTGCGGGCACGCGCGGGATCGACCTCGACCGACACCGTCACGATGCCCTTGTCGATCACGACGCCGGCGATGCGGCCGTCGACCGGGGAGACCACGTTTTTCAAGCTTTCCAGCACTGTTTCGGCGGTCAGGGAGGCCACGATTTTGTTTCCTTTTGTCAGCGTTGCTGTACTAATATATCGAGCTTATAGCCGTTTTATGATGTCATAACAAGGACGCGCGATGGGATGGGATCAAGAGGACGATAACAACGGCAAGGCCGGCCCTTGGGGCGCACGGCCGCGCGGCGACCGTCCCGGTTCTGCGCCGCCCCCGCCCGGCGGCGACAAAGGCCCGGATCTTGACGACCTGCTCCGTCAGGCGCAGAACAACTTCAGCTCCACTTTCGGAAAATCGAAGCGTCCCGGCCAAGCCGGCGGCTTCGGTTTCCTGTTCCTTATCGCCCTCGGCCTCTGGCTGGCGAGCGGGATCTACCGCGTACTGCCGGAAGAAAACGCCGTCATCCTTACTTTCGGAAAATGGACGGAGACGCGCACGCAGGCCGGTCTCGGCTACCACATGCCATGGCCGATCCAGGACGCGACCAAGGTCAACGTCGCCTTCGAACGCCGCGTCGAGATCGGCGTGCACAACGCTCCGCGCACCATCGCCGACAAGGACAAGCCGGCCGACACGCAGAACCAGATGCTGACCGGCGACGAGAACATCGTCGACATCGACTTCGTGGCGATGTGGCGCGTCAACGACGCCAAGAACTACCTGTTCGAGATCCGCGACCCCGAAAACACCATCAAGAAGGTGGCCGAGAGCGCGATGCGCGAGATCATCGGCCGCGAGCCGATCCAGCGCACGCTGACCGAAGGTCGCGCCGACATCGAACAACGTGCGCGCGAACTGATGCAGAAGATCCTCAACGATTACAAGTCCGGCATCACCGTCACCGGCGTGCAGCTGCTGCGCGCCGACCCGCCCTCCCCCGTCGTCGACGCCTTCGACGATGTGCAGCGCGCGCGTGCAGATAAAGAGCGCGCGAAGAACGAGGCCGAAACCTACCAAAACGACATCGTCCCCCGCGCGCGCGGCGAGGCGCAGAAGACGCTGCAGGAAGCCGGTGCCTATAAGCAGGCCATCATCGACCGCGCGACCGGCGACGCGGCGCGCTTCTCTTCCGTCTACCGCGCCTATGCCGCCGCGCCCGACGTCACGCGCAAGCGCATTTATATCGAGACGATGCAGGATGTGGTGGCGAATGCGAAGAAGCTGCTTTCCACCGGCGCGCAGGCACCCGTCGTGATGCCTTATTTCCCCTTCGAGGGCCTTAAGCCCGCAACCCAGGAAAAGAAGCCGGAGGCCCCACAATGAAATTCTGGCTTCCTTTCACGCTGATCTGCTTCTTCGTCGTCTCGCAGACGTTCTTCATCGTGCCGGAGACGGAGCAGGCGCTCGTGCTGCAGTTCGGCGATCCTGTCGCGAAATACGCGAAACCCGGCCTCAAGTTCAAGCGCCCTTTCATCGAGCAGGTGCTGACCTTCGACAAGCGCACGCTGGATGCCGACCCGCCGCCGGAGGAAGTCATCCTCGCCGACCAAAAGCGCCTCGTCGTCGACACTTTCGCACGTTATAAGATCAACGACATGCTGCAGTTCTACAAGGCGCTGGCGAGTGAAGAGCAGGCGGCCACGCGCCTCGACAACATCATCAACTCGACCACGCGCAGCGTGCTCGGCGGCGCGTCGCTGACCGATATCCTCTCCGACAAGCGCGTCGCGCTGATGACCGCCGTGCGCGACCAGGTCAATGCCGCCGTCACGCCGCTCGGCATCGAGATCGTCGATATCCGCATCGGCCGCGCCGACCTGCCCGAGCAGACCAGCCAGTCCATCTACGCCCGCATGCGCACCGAGCGCCAGCGCGAGGCCGCCGAATTCCGCGCGCAAGGCCAGGAAGAGGCGCAGACGATTAAGTCGCGCGCCGACAGCGCGCGCACCGTCCTGATGGCCGACGCCGACAAGCAGGCGCAGATCATGCGCGGCGAGGGCGACGAGGCAGCAAGCCGGATTTACGCCGAGGCCTTCCGCAAGGATCCGGAATTTTACGCCTTCTACCGCTCGATGGAGGCCTACCGCACGGGCCTGAACAAGGACACCACGCTGCTGCTCACGCCCGACAGCGACTTCCTGCGGTACTTCAAGGATGAAAGCGGCAGGAAATAAGCCATGATCCGGCAATACGAACTCATTGAAATGATCCGCGCCTACAACCCGGACCTCGACGAGGACCTGGTCAACCGCGCCTACGTCTACGCGATGAAGATGCACGGCTCGCAGGTGCGCGCCTCGGGCGACCCCTACTTCTCGCATCCGCTGGAAGTCGCCGGCATCCTCACCGAAATGCGCATGGACACCGCCTCGATCTGCACCGCGCTCTTGCACGACACGGTCGAGGACACCGAGGCGACGCTGGTCGACATCAAGCGCCTCTTCGGCAACGAAATCGCGCGCCTGGTCGACGGCGTGACGAAACTTTCCAAGATCGAGTTCCAGAGCGCGCAGGAAAAGCAGGCCGAGAACTTCCGCAAGCTGGTGCTGGCGATGTCGGAAGACATCCGCGTGCTGCTCGTCAAGCTGGCCGACCGCCTGCACAACATGCGCACGCTGCACCACATCGAGAAGGTCGAGAAGCGCAAGCGCATCGCGCTCGAGACGATCGAGATCTACGCGCCGCTCGCCGAGCGCATCGGCATGCACAAGATCAAGGAAGAGCTGGAGGACATCGCCTTCGGCGTCATGAACACCGAGGCGCGCGACAGCATCATCACCCGCCTCAACTACCTGCGCGCCGAGGGCGGCGAAGCGGTGGTCAAGCGCATCATCGAGACGCTGACCGCCAAGATCGGCGAAGCCGGCATCACCGCCGACATCTCCGGCCGCGAAAAGACGCGCTACTCCATCTGGAAGAAGATGCAGCGCAAGAACATCTCCTTCGAGCAGCTCTCCGACATCATGGCCTTCCGCATCATCGTCAAGGACATCGCGGAATGCTACCACGCGCTCGGCATCATCCACGGCCTCTACCCGACCGTGCCGGGGCGCTTCAAGGATTACATCTCGCTGCCGAAATCCAACGGCTACCGCTCGCTCCACACGACCGTCATCGGGCCTGAAAACCACCGCATCGAAGTGCAGATCCGCACGCCCGAGATGCATGCGGAATCCGAACTCGGCGTCGCCGCGCACTGGGCTTATAAGGACGGCGAGCAGGTCGGCGTGAAAACCGAAGGCCAGCAGTACCGCTGGCTGCGCGAGCTGATGGACATCGTCGAGCACGCGCAAAAGCCCGAAGAATTCCTCGAGAACACCAAGCTGGAGCTGTATCAGGACCAGGTCTTCTGCTTCACGCCCAACGGCGACCTCATCGCGCTGCCGCGCGGCGCGACGCCAGTGGACTTCGCCTATGCGGTGCACTCCACGCTCGGCGACCAAACCGTCGGCGCCAAGGTCAACGGCCGCATCGTGCCGCTCAACACGCAGTTGCTCAACGGCGACCAAGTCGAGATCAATACTTCAAAGAGCCAGACGCCCAGCCCGAACTGGGAACGCTTCGTCGTCACCGGCAAGGCCAAGGCGCGCGTGCGCCGCTTCGCGCGCATGCAGCAGCAGCAGGAGTACGTCAACCTCGGCCGCGCCATGCTGCAAAAAGTGCTGAAGCAGGAAGGCTTCGAGTACAACGAAAAGCTCTTCAACAACGACTTCTGCCGCAAATTCACGACGGACAACCAGGACATGCTGCTCGCCGGCATCGGCTCGGGCCATATCAGCAGCCGCGAAGTCTTCTATGCGCTGCACCCTGAAAGACGCCCGAAGGAAACGCAGCCCACGCTGCAAAGCCTCGTCGCCGAAGCCGAGAAGAAGACGCACCAGAAGGGCGGCGGCTCCCACGCCATGCCCATCAAGGGCCTCATCCCCGGCATGGCGATCCACTTCGCGCGCTGCTGCCACCCGCTGCCAGGCGACCGCATCGTCGGCATCGTCATGACCGGCAAGGGCGTGACCATCCATACCATCGACTGCGAGACGCTGGAAAACTTCGCCGACACGCCCGAACGCTGGCTCGACATCTCGTGGGAGGAAGGCGAAGACAGCCCGGAAAGCCACGTCGGCCGCCTGCTCGTCACCATCGCCAACACGCCCGGCGCGCTCGGCAACCTTTCGACCGTCATCGGCAAGAACGGCGGCAACATCACCAACCTCAAGATCGTCAACCGCTCGCTCGATTTCTGGGACATGATGATAGACGTCTATGTGCGCGACAGCCGCCACTTGAGCGACATCATCGCCGCCATGCGCGCGGCGCCTGAAATTTCCGCCGTCAACCGCGCGCGGAGCCGCTGATGTTCCAACGCCGCAATCCCCGCAACCGCTGGAAGCGCGCCCGCGAGATTCTCTGGCCGTCGATGGGGCTGAGCCGCGTCTTCCGCTATTACCGCCACCGCGTCGGCCGCCTGCCCGGCACGCCTTATTTCATCGCCGCGGGCTTCGCGGCCGGCGTCGCGGTCTCGTTCACGCCCTTCGTCGGCTTCCATATGGTGACGGCGGGCCTTATTGCATGGCTGATGGAAGGCTCGCTGATGGCGATGGTGATCGGCTCGGTCGTCGCGGGCAACCCGTGGACGTTCCCGCTCATCTGGGTCGGCACTTACGAGCTTGGCAAGATCATGCTCGGCCAGCACGGCAGCGACCGCGTCTCCAACGCGCTCAGCCATGGCTTCACCTTCGCCGACATGATGGCAAAGCCGATGACCGTGCTGCTGCCGATGACCCTCGGCTGCCTGCCCTTCGTCGTCATTTCGTGGTTCGTCAGCTTTTACTTTGTCAGGCAGCTGGTAACTGGATATAAAGAAGCACGGCTTGCGCGCATTTATAAGCACAAGCGCGGACATTAGGTAAATGCGATGATCCTCGGCATCGGCACCGATCTTGCGAATATCGACCGCATCGCGGAAACGCTGGAACGCCACGGCGAGCGTTTCATCGAGCGTTGCTTCTCCGAGACCGAACGCACCCGCGTGGAAACCTTCTCCAAGGGCGACCGCTCCTTACGCGCCGCCGGCTACGCGAAACGCTGGGCGGCCAAGGAAGCCTGCGCCAAGGCGCTGCGCCTCGGCATCCGCGACGACATCTTCCTGCGCGACATTTCCGTGGTCAACGACGCGGCGGGCGCGCCGTCGCTCGCGCTCACCGGCGGCGCCAAGGAACGTCTAACCACGCTGACCCCGCCGGGCATGACCGCCACGGTGCAGGTTTCCCTGAGCGACGACGCGCCGCTGGCGCTGGCCTTCGTGGTCATTTCCGCGGAGCCGAACGCATGACAAAGGACAAAGACATGACACAGGAAAAAGACGAAGACAGCCTGATCGAGCTGGTCAAGGCCGTGCTGATCGCGGGCGCGATCGCGCTGACGGTGCGCACTTTCGGGTTCGAGCCGTTCAACATTCCTTCCGGCTCGCTGTTGCCGACGCTGCAGATCGGCGACTATCTGTTTGCCGAGAAATACGCCTACGGCTACGATCGCTATTCCTTCCCGCTCAACCTCGTCAATTTCGAGGGCCGCTTCCTCGACCGCCAGCCGGCGCGCGGCGACATCGCGGTCTTCCGCCATCCCGGTCTCAAGAACATCGACTACATCAAGCGCATCATCGGCCTGCCCGGCGACACCGTGCAGGTGAAGGACGGCATCCTCTACATCAACAACAAGGCCGTCATGCGCGACCTGCGCGGCAGCGAGGCCGTGGTCAACGACGAGCGCGCCGGCGTCTACCAGCGCTATATCGAGACGCTGCCCAATGGCGTGCAGCACTTCATTTATGAGATGTCGGACCACGAGACTTTCGACAACACGCCTGCCGTGACCGTGCCCGCCGGGTATTTCTTCGCGATGGGAGACAACCGCGACAATTCCCTCGACAGCCGCTCCGACACGCTCGGCCTGGTGCCGGAGGAAAACCTGATCGGGCGCGCGTGGTTCATCTTCTTCTCGACCGAAGGCGTCGGCAACAAGTGCAAGCAGCCGGACGGCATGCAGCCCGCGCTCGCCGCGCTCAAGTCGGTCGGCTGCCACTTCGTCGAATGGCCGCAGGCGATCCGGTGGAACCGCTTCTTCAAGAACGTGAACAAGATCTGATGGCCGGGGCGCTGGAAAAAAAGATCGGCTACAGCTTTTCGGATCCTGCGCTCCTGCAGACCGCGCTGACCCATTCCAGCCTGCGCTCCACCGCCATCGACAACGAGCGCCTCGAATTCGTCGGCGACCGCGTGCTCGGCCTTGTCGTCGCGCAGCTGCTTTTCTCGCGCTTTGCGGCCGAGAACGAAGGCAGCCTCGCCAAGCGCCACACCGCGCTGGTGCAGCAAAAGGCGCTGGTCAAGGTCGCGCAAGGCATCGGCCTTTCCGCGCACCTCAAGCTGTCCGCCGGCGAAGCAAAGTCGGGCGGCACAGTGAAGGAAAAGATCCTCTCCGACGCGGTCGAGGCCTTGATCGGCGCGATCTTCCAGGACGGCGGCTATGCGGCTGCGGAGAAATTTGTGCAGACCTTCTGGGCGGACCTGCTTGCCGTGCAGACCGCGCCGCCCGAAGACGCCAAATCCGCGCTGCAGGAATGGGCGCAGTCGCGCGGCCTGCCGCTGCCGCAATACAAGCAACTCGCCAAGTCGGGCACCGACCACGCGCCGCAGTTCGAGATCGAGGTCGCGCTCGACGGCTTCGGCCGCGCGCGCGCCACCGCCGCCAGCAAACGCGCCGCCGAAAAAACAGCGGCCGAAAAACTCCTCGAAAAAGTCAGGACCAAGGAATAATGACGCAAAAATGCGGCTTCATCGGCATCATCGGCGCGCCCAACGCGGGCAAGTCGACGCTTATCAACACCCTCGTCGGCGCCAAGGTGGCGATCGTCAGCCCGAAGGTGCAGACCACGCGTACGCGCGTCATGGGCATCATCAACAAGGGCGAGACGCAGATCGTCTTCGTCGACACGCCCGGCATCTTCGCGCCGCGCAAGCGGCTCGACCGCGCGATGGTCTCCGCCGCATGGCAGGGCGCGCAGGACGCCGACGTCGTCCTTTTCCTCGTCGACGTATCGAAAGGCAAGGTCAACTCGGAAAGCCGCGCCATCGTCGATAAGCTGAAAGAGCAGGACAAACGCGCCATCCTCGTCCTCAACAAGACCGACGTGGCCGACAAGGAAGCGCTGCTGAAAATCTCCGCCGAGCTGCACGCAACCGGCCTCTTCACCGACACCTACATGATCTCGGCCAAGACCGGCGACGGCACCGACCGCCTGATGCGCGACATCACCGACCGCGCGCCCGAGGGGCCCTGGATGTTCACCGAGGACCAGATCTCCGACATGCCGATGCGCCTGCTCGCCGCCGAGATCACGCGCGAAAAGATCTTCCTGCAGCTGAAGGACGAGCTCCCCTACGCCTCGACCGTCGAGACGGAAAAGTGGGAAGAATTCGACAACGGCAGCGTCAAGATCAGCCAGATCGTCTACGTCATGCGCGATACGCAAAAGGCGATCGTGCTCGGCAAGGGCGGCGCGCAGATCAAGCGTATCGGCGAAGCCGCGCGGATCGAGCTCGAGGAAATCCTCGAGCGCCGCGTGCACCTCTCCATCTTCGTGAAGGTGCGCGAAAACTGGGGCGACGACCCCGACCGCTATCGCGACTGGGGCCTCGACCCGAACGCGTGAGGGCGGTTCCCGTTAAGGTTTATTGCGACGCGCGTTCCGGCGATCTTCCATTTCGCGCCATGAAATTTCATGGAAAGAGAAATTTCCCTGCCTATCTTCGATCACATCGACGACGGTATGGTCGAAATCCCTGCCCGGCGGAGGCAACGAGACGTTGCTGAAGGTGCGGACAAGTTCGCCCTTTTCGTTCTTGAATTTGTCGCAACGCACCCAGTTGCCGACATGCCAGTTCCGCTCGCGGCGCGCGGTTTCCTCAGGGCTTAAATTCATGCGCCTGATATAGGGGATTTCATGCATACGCTCGAGGAACAAGCTTTGCTCATTAAAAATCTGCTTGATGCGGGCAGAAGCTGAGTCTTTGTTCGGCATGGAAAGTTCTCCTTGGAAAAATCCATATGTAAGTCGGCGGATAAAAATGTCAACGTTCATTTTCTATAAAATTGAAGGATCGCCCCTTGAGAGGAGGAGAAAAACCCGCCTTTCCTTCGGCCGATTCGGTGCTATAGTCTCCAAAGACACAGATATTATACCTTATGTAAAGGCACTCCCATGAGCTGGACAGACGAGCGCATCGCGACCCTCAAGAAGATGTGGAAGGAAGGCAAGAGCGCCGCCGACATCGCCAAGACGCTCGGCAAGGGCGTGACGCGCAACGCTGTCATCGGCAAGGCGCACCGCATGGGCCTGTCTGGCCGTCCGTCGCCGATCAAGAAGCCGCCCGCGCCTTCCAAGAAGGAAGCCGTCGTACGCAAGGAAACCAAGGCGCCTGTCGCCGCCGCGCCGCGCCTCAAGGCGCCTGCTGCCGCCCCTGCCGCCAACAAATCGACCACGACGACGCGCGAAGTCGCGCCGCCGCGCCCGGCCATGAAGGAAGTCTTCCCGGCCGACGGCGGCGTCGCATTGATCGACCTTACCGAACGCATGTGCAAGTGGCCTTTCGGCGACCCCCGCGAAGACGATTTCACGTTCTGCGGCCGCGGCATCCGTCCCGGCACGCCGTATTGCCCGGAACACGCGGCGCTCGCGTACCAATCCTCCAGCCGCTCCCGCCCGGTCGCGCCGGCCGAGGAGAAAGTCGTCGAAGACAGCGCCGCGGATGATGAAGAAATGGGCGTCGCTTAAGACGGGATCAATCCCGTCGGGTACAGGCACAAAGCCACAATAAACGCGAGGATCAACGGCGGCGCGAAGGGTGCTTCGGGCTGGCCGGTTTTCTTTTTCCAGCCGAGCGTGAAAGCCACGCCGAGCAGACCCGAGACGATCAGGAACAAGACTGCCGCATCCACATTCAACCCGAGCCAGAACCCTGCTGCCGCATAGAGCTTGACGTCGCCAAGCCCGAGCGCTTCGCGCTTGAGCGCCAGCATGCCAGCCTGCCGCAGCGCAAGTGCGCCGCCGCCATAGAGCAACAGCCCGCCGAGCGCCGCACCGAGCGTTTGCATGAAGTGCTCCGCGCCCGTCGCACCCAGGCCGAGCGCTAGGATGCCGGCCAGCAATAGCGCAAGATTGAGGCCGTCGGGAATGATGCGGTAGCGCAGGTCGATGTCGAACATCGCGACCAATATCGGTGCCGCGGCGAACAACGGTGCGGAAGCAACCGTTACGCCGTACGCTTTGGCAAACAACAGGCAGAGCGCGAGCGTCGCAAGCTCGATCAGCGGATAGCGCAGCCCGATGGGACACGCGCAATGGCGGCACTTGCCGCGCAGGCACAGCCATGACAACAAAGGCACAAGATCAAGCGCGGAAAGCGTATGCCCGCACGACGGGCAGCGCGAGCGTTCGGCGGAAAAAAGCGAGATGCCGCGCGGCAGGCGAAAGGCCAGCGCCGTCGCGAAGCTGCCCAGCACAAGGCCGACGAAGACGGCAACCGCGCTTTCAGCGCCCGGCGTCATCTGCTTTTATCAGTTGAGGACGGCAAGGCGCTTCTTGATCGCGTCGACCGGATAGCTCGGATCGAGCAGGCCGTCGCCGTCGAGCTGGATCAGCTTGCGGTAGAGCGATGCCGCGTCGGCAGTCTGGCCCATCTTGTCATACGCGATCGCGCGGTTATAGAGCACCGCGACGCTGCCGGGCTTGAGGTTGTCGGCGACGTTGAGGTACTTGACCGCGTTCGGGTAGTCGCCGGTCTGGCCGTAGATCATGCCCAGCTGCGCCGCGATGTCGGCGTTGAAGGGATAAACTTCCGAAAGCTGCTTGAGCTTGTCGAGCGCGGTGCTGCGGTCCTGCATGTTGAGGATGCCGAGCATGTTGGTAAGCGCCTCGAGGTTGCGCGGATCGGTGGTCAGCGCCTCCTCGTAAGAGGCCAGCGCCTCATCGTTCCGGCCGATGCGCTGCATGGAAACGGCGCGGCCGAGAACGACGCGCGTGTCCTTCGGGTATTGGGTGTAGAGGTTGTTGAACAGCTCGAGCGCCGCGCCGTTCTGGCCTTGTGCGAGGGCCGCGCGCGCCGCGCCGAGGCGCGACTCGAATTCGTTCGCTTCATGCTCTTTCTTGACGACGAGGTAGCTCTCGGGCAGCGGCGCGACCGGGGCCATCTTGGCGGCGGCGGATTTCTTGCCCTTCTTCACGGGCGCCGGCGCTTCGTCGGCGGGCGGCGCCAGAACGGGCGCGGCGGGCGCAACGGTCGGTGCCGACATCGCGACAGGTGCGACAGCCGGTGCCGCAGGCTGCGCGGGCATTGCCGCTTCAGGCGCTGGCGTCAATTGCATCGGCGGCACGGCCTGCTGCGCCCAGGCGGAGGAGATGGCGCCGATGGCGACGAGGCCGCCGGCAAGCAGCGAGAGGTTTTTCTTGTTGAGGAATTTCATGATTCATACACCTTTGTTGATCCTTCGATGACTTTCAAAAACGCGCGTTCGAGGTTGTCCTTCTGCGTTTTCACCTTCAACTCGGCAGGCGTGCCGAGAAACTTGAGCGCGGCATCGTGGATGATGCCGACGCGGTCGCAGATCTCATCCATGTCGGAGAGGATATGCGAGCTTAAAAATACCGTCATGCCGGCCTTCTTGCAGGCAGCGATCTCGTCCTTGACCAGCACGCGGGCGCGCGGGTCGAGGCCGCTCATCGGCTCGTCGAGGATGAGCAGCGGGCATTCGGTCAGCCACGTGCCCATTAGGCCCGCCTTCTGGCGCATGCCCTTGGAATAGGTGTTGACGCGGCGCGCCAGCGCGGCGCGCGACAAGGCGATGCGGTCGGCGGCGGCCATCACGGCGTCGCTCGAAAACGGGCGGCCGTAAAGGTCCATCGAGAATTTGACGAACTCAAGCCCGCTCAGGAATGCAGGCGGCTCGAACTTTTCGGGCAGGTAGGCGATGTTGCCGCGGCTTTCCGCGCTGCCGGCGGGCGTACCGAACAAGGCGACGCTGCCCTGCTCCGCCTGCATGAGGCCGAGGATGATCTTGATCAATGTCGTCTTGCCGACGCCGTTGAGGCCGATGAGGCCGAAGGTCTCGCCCGCGCGCACGTCGAAGCTGATGCCGTCGATGACGCGGCCGTGGCCGTAGCCCGCCGAGACGCCGTCGACGCGGATCGCCGCCGCGGCAGGCGCGGGGCGGTCGAGGACGGCGGTGGCGGCGGCAGAAGTCATGTCGTCGGTCGTTCCCTTAGTTGTCGCCGGTGCCGGGCAGCAGCACGCCGGCGCCGATGTCGTAGGTCTGGTGCGGACGCATGGTGATCGACAGGGTGGATTTCAGCCCTTCGTCGTACCACTTGAGATGCACTTTGGAATTCTTTTCGACCGAGATGTCGACGATCTCGGGCATCAGCTTCTTCGGCGTGACCTTCTCGCCGTTCACCCAGACGACCCAGTCCTTCGGCGAGCGGTAGAACACGCCCGAAAGACTGATGACGCGGTGCGGCGGGATCAGTTGCTCGAGCGCGCCGGAAATGTCGCCGTTGTCGGCAGTGACGGGCGGACGGCCGGCCTGCGCTTTCTTCACGTCGGCGATCTGGTCTCGCGTGAAGAAGAAGGAGCCGGTGAAGGGCGCATTCTTTTCCACATCCGTCAGCGCGACGGCAGGCGCCGCAGCCGGCGCTTCGGCGGCGGGTGCCGCCGGTGCGGGCGTGCTTTCCTGCGCGGAGACGACGGCGCCGGTCATCGCGAGGACGACGAGGGCCGCGGGCAGGAATTCAAGATACTTCTTCATCAGCGGCCTCCTGCCGCAGGCGCGGCGGGTTTTTGTTCGAGCGTGATCCAGTCGAAATCAAGGTCCGCGCTCACGAGCGTGACGTCCTTGCCGTCGGAGAAGTCGTTCATCACCTTGTCATCGAGCGGCTGGGTGCGGCGAACCTCGAAGCGGCGGATGCGGGTGTGGCCGGGGAAGTCCTTCATCACGCCCTGTGCGAGCGCGAAGATGCCGGTATCGAGCGCGGCGACGGCCTGCGTGACGCTGACCTTGCTGCTCATGATGTCAAAACCGATGCTGTCGGCATCGGGGCTCGGCAGCTTGGTCATTTCGCCGACAGTGAGGGTGAAGGAAGAAATATCGCCCTTCTTGCGCAATTCATCGAGGATGCGCTGGCCCTCGAAACGGTCCTGGCCGCCGAAGAGGCCGCTGGCGGCGATGGACTGGAAGCGGCCGGTGTTCTCGTTCACGAAAGCGGCGTCGCGCTTCTCGTCGTCGATCTTGCCGCGGATCTGGCCGAGGTCGCTCTTGAGCCCTTCGAGCTGCGCGGTCGTGTCATCGAGCATCGGCGACACGAAGAGGAAATAAGCGGCCATCGCCAGCGCGTTGAGACCCAGCAGGATCGCAATGGCGGCGATGCGCTTGAAGCCAAGCAACTTGATCATAACGGCACCCCTTCCAGTTCTATTTCGGCGGTGTTCTCCATGTCGTCGGCGCGCGGCGCGGCGCCGGCGTCGCCGCCGACCTTGCCTTCAAAGCGGCCGGTGCGCGACACGCGCCCGAATTGCGACGTGATCTCGACGCTGTAGCCGGGGAAAGCGCCGCGCAGCGTCTGCGCGAGGGCTTCGGCGCGGGCGACGCGGTCTTCAAGCGCCAGGTTGCCCGCCACCGTAAATTTCAGCGTGACGGTCAGGAGGCCGTGCGGATCTGCCGCCGGCTTGGCCTGCCCCTGCGGCGCTTCGCGCACGCCTTGCGGGTCATGCACGAAGGTCATCTGCTGGACGACGATGTCGTCGGTCAGCGACTTCTTGAGCAGGGTGAAGATGGGGCTGAAATTGACGGTGCCGGTGTTGAGCGCATCATCGACGGCAAGCGTCTTGCGCGCCATGAGCGGCGGCACCGGCAGCGCGGCGATGGCCTTGTCCTGCTCGGCGAGTTCACCGGCGAAGCGCGTCTTCTGCATCTGCTTGTCGGAGATTTCGGTTTGCAGCGGCATGATTTGCACGTACGTCCAGCCCACCAGGCCGACGAGCAGCACAAGCGACGCCATCAGCGCCATCGTGACGTAGCGCATCGTCTGGCGCGGCGCGAGGATCTTCTGCAGGCTCGGAACCGCGATCGGCGAGGTCAGCGCCGACTTCTTGGCCGCCCATGCCGCGTGCACGATGTCGCCGTAGTTGGCGTCGCCGAGGCCGCGGCCGCGCGCGCCGATCGCCGTCAGCGCGTCGCCCGCCTTGATGCAGCGGAAGTTGGTGACCGGCATCTGCTTTTGGTCGAAGAGTTCCTTCTCGCTGTCGCCGCAGATGACGATGACGTCGAGGCCGTCGTCGGCGGTGTAGCCGAAACGGGCGATATAGTTTAGCGTCGCGCGGAATTCGTCGGCGACGTCGTCGACCCAGCCCGCACCGCTCTGGCCGGAAGCGGGCGTCATGCGCGTCAGCGCAAGGCGGCCGTCCTTGACGACGACCTGGCGCAAGCCGCCGTTTTCATGTTGCGAGACGAGCACCGCCCAGCGCGACTTCTTCAGGCGCGGGGAGAACAGCTTGTCGGACAGCGCGGACACCAGCCCGGCCGATTCCAGCGGCAGCAGGCCGAAGCCCGAGACCGGCACGCCGGCTTCGAGCAGCGCGGCCGAGACCTTGTCGATGTTGTCCGTCTCCGGCACGCCCGCGAAGAGGTACGAGGGCTGCGCGCCCTTGGTCGCGGCGGGGATGGCGAAGGATGCACGCACCGGATAATTCGGGAAGGCCTGGTCGAGCTTGCGCTGGATAAAGCGCGGGCGGTCGAACGAGCTGAGCTTGGGGATGCTCTCTTCCTTGCGGTAAGCCTGGTCGGCACCGTCGAAGAGCACGACGACCGGGCTGCCCGCGTTGCGCCGCGTCAGCGCGCCGGCCAGCTGCGTCGTGAAGTCGGCGGCCGACCATGCGACGGTCGCCTCGCGCTCCATGCCGCCGCCGGCGCCGGGGCCGAACAATACGGCGCCGTCGTTGCCGAGCAGGATGACTTTCTTTTTCGAGACCAATGCCATGTGTTATTTCCCCATCTGGCCGATGCTGTCGTAAATCGGGCCGAAGACCGCGGCCGCGATCCACGTGATCATGCTGCCGAGAATGACGGTCAACGCCGGCTCGATCATCATGATCATGCTGTCGACGGATTCGTTGACGTCCTTGTCGTAGAATTCAGATACCTGCTGCAAGACGCCGGTCAGGTTGCCGGACTCCTCGCCGATCTTGACCATGCGCGTGACCAGCGACGGGAACTCGCCCGACTGGCGCATCGCTTCGGAAAGGACGGAGCCTTCCTGCACGCGCTGGCGCACGCCCTGCAGCGCCTCGACGATCACGAGGTTGCCCGCCGTCAGCTTGGCGGCGTCGAGGCATTTCAGGATGTCGATGCCGCTGATGAACAGGACGCCCAGCGTCGAGGAAAATTGCGACAGCGCGATCTTGCGGATCACGGGCCCGAAGACCGGAGAGTTGAGCGCGATATAGTCGGTGCGGTAGCGGAAGTCGCGCGATATCTCGCGCCCGACCTTGATGCCGACGTAGATCGCCGCGAAAAGGGCGACGATGTAAAGGAAGTAGGACGAGACGAATTCAGACGTCCAGATCAGCGCCAGCGTCACCGGCGGCAGGTCCTGCCCGATTTCCTTGAGGAAGCCCGTCACTTGCGGCACGACGTAGCCCATCATCATCCAGATGACGCCGAAGACGACGACGATCAAGATCTTCGGGTAGCGCGTGGCCTTCTTGATCTTGCTGCGCATCGCGTCCGTCCACTTCAGGTGCTTGATGACCTGCGTGAAGGCGTTGGAGAGATTGCCCGTCTCTTCGCCCGCGGCGATCAGCGCGCAGAAGATCGGCTCGAAAACGGTCGGGTGCTTGGAGAGCGCGGCGGAGAGCGAGGAGCCTTCGGAGACGTCGCGGTGCACTTCCGACATCACGTCGCGCAGCACGTTTGAATCCGTTGTGTCGCGCACATCGGCGAGCGCGGTCAGCAGCGGCACGCCGGCTTTGTTAAGCTGCTCGAGCTGCACGAACATCTGGATCATCTCGCGCAGCTTGACGCGCTTGAACGACATGATGGTCGAGAAGCGGCTCGACTTTTCCGTCAGCTCTTTGCAGTCGACGAGCGACATGCCGCCTTCGGCGAGGCGCATCGTGAGGTCGGATTCATTGGTCGCGTTGACGACGCCGCGCACCGGATTGCCGTTTGCATTCACTGCCCTGTACTTGAATTTCGGCATCTACGGCAAAATCCCCGGATAAAATAAAAAAGCCCCTGTTGTCATTGATACAACAATAAGAAAGGCTTGTACAGAAGGGCGATGAGCGTGCGCCGCCGCCTACATGCGGTCGGAGAAACTGACCGCCTTGGTGAGCGCGTCGATCGTGGTCACGCCCTGGTGCGCTTTCATAATCCCGTCGTCGCGCATGCTCTTGAAGCCGTTCTTGAGGGCGACCGCGCGGACTTCGTGCTTATGTCCGCCTTCGGCGACCAAAGTCTCGATCTCTTCATCAATATACAGAATCTCATGGATGCCGATACGGCCAATGTAGCCGCTATTATTGCAAGCGGGGCAGCCTACGCCTTTATAAAGCTCGGGCGGGTTGGCGGCGTCGACGGCCATCAGGCGGCATTCCTCGGGCGTGGCCTTGTAGGGCTGCTTGCACTGCTGGCACACGCGGCGCACGAGGCGCTGCGCGAAGACGGCGATGATGGAGCCGGAGAGCATTTCGGGCTTCAGCCCCAGCTCGATCAGGCGCGGCAGCGCGCCGAAGCTGTCGTTGGTGTGCAAGGTCGTGAAGACCTGGTGGCCGGTCATGGCGGCGGCGAGCGCCTGGTTGGCGGTGGGGCCGTCGCGCACTTCACCGACGAAGATGATGTCCGGGTCCTGGCGCAGCAGCGCCTTGACCCCGTCGGCAAACGAAAGGCCCGTGCCTTCGCGCACGCTGGACTGGCGGATCATGCCCAGCGCGTATTCGACCGGGTCTTCCAGCGTCATGATGTTGACGTCGGGCGTGTTGATCGCGTTCAGCATCGAATAGAGCGTCGTCGTCTTGCCGGAACCGGTCGGCCCGGTCACGATGATCATGCCCTCGGGGCGCGCCAGCGCCTTCTCGATCAGCTTTGTGTTGTGGTCGCTGAAGCCGAGCTTTTCCATCGGCACGATGGAGGCGTTGCGATCGAGCACGCGCATGACGATGTTCTCGCCGTGCACGGTCGGCAGGCAGGCCACGCGGAAGTCGACGTCGCGGCCGCCCATGTTCATGCTGAGGCGGCCGTCCTGCGGCGACAGCTTGTCGGCGATGTTCATCTGCGACATGATCTTGAGGCGCTGCGCGATGCCGTTCCAGTACTCGCGGTGCATCGTATGCGCGATGATGAGGTCGCCGTCTTTGCGCCAGCGGGCGCGCACGAAATGCTCTTCCGGCTCGAAGTGAAGGTCGGAAGCGCCCATCTTGACCGCCTCGAAGATCAGCGCGTTGACGAGGCGCACGATCGGGTGCGTATAGGCCTCTTCTTCGGAAAGATTGTCGACGTTCTTCTTGGCGACGGCCTTGTCGCCTTCAAGTTCCTTGAGGATCGCGTCGATGGAGGTCGAGACGCCGTAGGCGCGGTGGATCGCGTCGGCGAGAATGGCGGGCGAGCAGATCTGCGGCACGACTTCCGCGCCGCGCGGCAGCAGCTGGCGCAGCTTGTCGAGCGCGACAACGTCGTGCGGGTCGGCCATCGCGACGGTGACGGTGCGCTTATCGGCGGAGAGCGAGACCGGGAGCAACTGGTATTTCTGCGCGTCCTTCTGGCTGATGAGCGTCAGCGCTTCGGGGTCGAGCATGGTCTTCTTAGGGTCGAACTGCTGGAAGCCGGTGCTTTCGGAGAGGAAGCTGGTCAGCATCCCCTCGGTCAGGAAGCCGAGCTCGACGAGGATCTCGCCGACCATCTTGGTGGATTTCTGCTTTTCGCGCAGGGCGACGGTCAGCTGGTCGGGCGTGATGACGCCCATCTCGACAAGGCGGTCGCCGATCCGCTTTTGCTTGCCGCTGCCTTGCCCTTGCTCGGCGGCGGGCATCGGTTGCATCGTTTGTTCGTCGGCCATCGTCAATCCCCCCTCTATTAACGATGACATAGAAAGGTTAAAAAGACTTCAAAAATTTTTACAGGTTATGGAAGGGGTTAAGCGGTCATCTTCGCGATTGTATTGGTAGTGCTGAAACCTTCTTCCATATCCGCGCGCACGATCTTGCCGCCATAGGACATAACCACGTCATAGCCGACGACTTCCTCGAGCTTGTACTGCCCGCCCTTGACCAGCACGTCGGGGCGGATCGCCTCAATGAGGGAGAGCGGCGTGTCTTCCTCGAACACCACGACCATGTCGACCATGTCGAGCGCCGCGAGCACCTCGGCGCGCGCGTCCTGGTTCTGCACCGGGCGCGTCGGGCCCTTGAGGCGTTTCACCGAAGCATCGCCGTTGATCGCAACGATCAGGAAGTCGCAAGCCCTGCGTGCCTGACGCAGCGAGGACAGGTGGCCGGGGTGCAACAGGTCGAAACAGCCGTTGGTGAAGCCGACTTTCTGCCCGCGCGCGCGCAGGCGCTCGGCCTGTTCGGCGGCGCGGTGCAGGGTGGCAACCTTGGGCGGACGCGCCATATGGGGGGCGCGCGACTTTATAATATCTTCCTCAAGTACTTCGGCGATTTCATCGGGGCGCGCGGTAGCGGTGCCCGACTTGCCGACGACGATCCCCGCCGCGACGTTGGCAAGCGTTGCCGCGTTGAGTGCCGGCAGGCGCGCGGCAAGCCCGGCCGCGAAAACCGCGATCACCGTGTCGCCAGCGCCGGAAACATCATAGACTTCGCGCACCTGCGCGGGGATATGCACGGGCGCACCTTTGCCGGCGACCAGCGACATGCCGTCCTTGCTGCGCGTGACCAGCACGTTCTCGATGCCGCAGGACTGCATGACCTGCTGCGCCGCATGCATGACTTCATCGTCGGTCGCGGCCTTGAGGCCAGTCGCTGTCTCGATTTCCTTGCGGTTGGGCGTGACGAACGTGGCGCCGCGATAGCGCGCGAAGTCGCGCCCCTTGGGGTCGACGATCACCGGCACGCCATGGCGGCGCGCGCCGTCGATGGCGGCGGCGACAAGACGGTCGGTCAGCAGGCCCTTTTTATAGTCTGAGAGGATCAGCGCGCCGGTATCCTTCACCAACGTCTCAAGGCGCGCGAGCAGCGCGGCTTCAACAGCGGCAGAAATCGCTTCCGTCTTTTCACGGTCGACGCGCAGCATCTGCTGGCTGCCGCAAACGAAGCGGCTCTTGACCGTCGTGCCGCGGTCGGCGGCGGTTTCGAGCGCGGCAGTCACGCCCTGCGCCTCGAGATATTTGCGGACATCCGCGCCGGCGCCATCGTCGCCGACGACGGCCATCAGCGTCACCGTCACGCCAAGCGAGGCAAGATTTGCCGCCACGTTGCCCGCGCCGCCCAGCATATGCTTCTCACGCTCGACCAAGAGGACCGGAATCGGCGCCTCGGGCGAGATGCGTTCGATCGCACCGTAGATGAAGCGATCCAGCATCACATCGCCGATGCAGAGCACGCGCGCCTGTTTCAGCGCGGCGAGGTTCTCGAAAAGGTCATTGCTTTCAATCATTTATACTTTTTATCCCGCTTTGAATGCTACCGCAAGGCTATACCATGATTACATAAGTGCGGCAAATGGAAAAAGCACAACGCATGTCATCCCTTTGAAATGACGTGATTTCACATCATTTTTCAGGGTTTTCATAGCTTCTTAACGCTTATGCATAATAATAAAGCTATAGCGTGCTTAACAGACAGCGATCATGAAAAAAACAAGTCTGAGCAAAACTTTCTTCCGTGCAGCTGTCGTGGGTGCAGTGGCACTGCACACAGCCTTCACGTCGCCGGCCTCCTCGGCTGCGGCGGGTCATCCTCCTTCATTGTCGGCGCGCTTTACGCTCGCCTCTTCGATCGTCCCTATGCAAAAGCCGCGCCAGATGGCCTATCCCGCCCTCTTCGGCACGCGCGAGGTCGAGTACCACGACATTTCCGCCTTCAGGAAATGGACCGACGTGATGCACCGCTTCGACCGCCAGATGCAGCAGCCGGAATCCGCCGCCAGCCCGCGCGTCACCGCATGGCTCGCCGAGATCGAGCGCCTGCGCGACCTGCCTGCCGCCGCGCAGATCGACGGCGTCAACGCCTTCCTCAACAAGATCCCCTATATCGAGGACGCCGACAACTACGGCAAGACCGACTATTGGGCGACGCCGGTCGAGTTCCTGACCCGCGGCGGCGACTGCGAGGATTTCGCCATCGCCAAGTATGCATCCTTGCGCGCGCTCGGCTTCAGCGAAGACCAGCTGCGCATCGCCGTCGTCGAGGACGAGGTCAAGCATATCCCGCACGCACTGCTGATCGTCTATACCGGCGCGGGCGACTACGTGCTCGACAACCAGAACAAGCAGGTCGAGACTATCGCCGCCGTCAACCGCTACCGCCCGATCTTCTCGATCAACAGCGAGAACTGGTGGCTGCACAAGGCGTAAGGTTTCAGCGGTAATCCGCGATGATCGTTTTCAGGTCGCGCGCCTTCCACGGACGGCGCGCTTCTTTCTTTTCCAGCAGCTACACGACATTGTCCGCGCGCGCGAAAACGGAGGCGTACAGCGCCCGGTCGTCACGGCCTGCCTGCAGCAGCTTCTTCAGGATCATCGGCGCGGCACCGTCGTTTTGCGCCGCAATGGCCGGCAGGGCCTCGAAAGCCCTATCGAGAAAGAACGCCATGCCGCCGGGGGCGTCGAGCGCAACGCGGGCGGCGGTGTCGACAAGCGTCAGCGTGCTGGCATAGCAAGTCTTCGAAAAAACAGTCGCCGCCTTGAAGCTCGCGGCGATAAAGGCCTGGCTCAATTCTGGGTGCGCCTTGACGCGGGCTTTCGCGGCGTCAAACACGGCATGGGCCTGGCGGGAATCCTTCTGCATGAGCGACGGCAGGCCTCTGATGTCGCGGCGCAAGCTGAGTTCATTGAACAGCGTCTTGATCTTCTGCATGGCGTTCCCTTTTAAGAGTTAAACGAGACTACTCCGCCGGCGTATAAGCGTCAAAAGAGAGTATTTTAGTGACTTTTTACTATTTATATGTTATGTTAATCATATAACCACGAAATTAAGGGGTTATTTTATGAATTTGAAAACAATGTCTTTTTTGTCTGCCGTGATTCTCTCTCTTGCCGCATCGCCTGCGATGGCGGCCGGTTTGATCATCAATCCGAACGTGAATGCGAGCGACCCTGAAGTCCCGCCGAACCTCGGCATCCGGGGGATTGAGGTCTATGCGCCGCCGACCGCAACCCACGGCGAAACGACGTCGAACGGCACCGCGCAACGCGCAATGACGACGCCTGACAACAAAGAGGACGGCAAGGAAGAAACCCGCGCCGCAGCACCCGCTCCCGTCACTCAGTAAGCTTTATTCGACGCGCGCCACGCGCAGCGTGTTCGTCGAACCGGGGATGCCGAACGGCATGCCCGCGGTGATGACGAGGTGCTGCCCCGGTTCCGCAAAGCCATGCGCGCGGGCGTAAGCACAAGCACGCTCGACGGCCATGTTGAACATGTTGACGTCCAGCGCCAGCACAGGGTGCACGCCGAACGACAGCTGCAGGCGGCGCGCCACCGCCATGCTTTCGGTGAGGCAGATGATCGGCACCGACGGCCGCTCGCGCGCGGTGCGCAGCGCGGTGGAGCCGGAGGTGGTGTAGTTCACGATCGCAGCCGCGCTCAGCGTCTGCGCCACCCACGAGGCGGCGGCGGTGATGGCGTCGGAAGGGTTCTTGTCGGGCACGGTATGCGCCGCGTCCATGATCTTGCGGTAAAGCGCGTCTTTCTCCACGTCGGCGGCGATCTTGTCCATGATCGACACCGCCTCGATCGGGTATTCGCCCGAAGCCGTCTCCGCCGACAGCATGACGGCGTCGGTGCCGTCATAGATGGCGGTCGCGACGTCGGAGGCTTCCGCGCGCGTCGGGCGCGGGCAGGAAATCATGGATTCGAGCATCTGCGTGGCGATGATGACGGGCTTGCCCTTTTCGCGGCAGACGGCGACGACGTGCTTCTGGATGCTCGGCACGCGCTCCGCCGGGATCTCGACGCCGAGGTCGCCGCGCGCCAGCATGACGGCGTCGGCCAAGTCGGCGATTTCATCGAATGACGCCACCGCCGAAGGCTTCTCGATCTTGACGATGATCTTGGCGCGGGTACCGATAATCTCGCGCGCCTCGCGCACGTCCTCGGGACGCTGCACGAACGACAGCGCGATCCAGTCGACGCCCATCTCAAGCGCGGCCTCGAGATCCTTGCGGTCCTTCTCCGTCAACGGCGAGACGTTGAGCAGCACATCGGGCAGGTTGACGCCCTTGCGGTCGGAGAGCTTTTTGCCCGCGATCACCTCGGTGGTGACGCTATCCTTCTTCTTCTCGGTCACGCGCAGGTGCACCTTGCCGTCGTCGAGCAGGACGTCGGAGCCGACTTTCAGCGCCTCGATGATTTCAGGATGCGGCAGGAAAACGCGCTTGTCGTCGCCCGGCGCGGGATTGGAATCGAGCGTCAGCGTCATGCCCTTTTCAATCGCGATCTCGCCCTTGGCGAAAGTGCCGAGGCGCAGCTTCGGTCCCTGCAGGTCGGCGAAGATGCCGATGGGGCGGCCGGTTTCCGTCTCGAGCGCGCGCAGCAATTCGACGCGCTTCGCATGGTCCGCCGCGACGCCGTGGCTGAAATTGAGGCGGAAGACGTCGACGCCCGCGTTGAACAGGCTCTCGATCACCGCGCGCGAGGACGATGCCGGCCCGAGTGTCGCGACGATCTTGGTTTTGCGGTTGCGCTTCATCATGGAAATTCCCCTTAATGCCCCAGCTTACAACGCGGCCTTGATATTGGAAAGGATATTGGCGGGCGACAGGCTGCCGAACACCATGCCGGTCACCCCCGGCGTATCGAGGATGAAGCGGATATTGCCGCCCGGCGCGCCCGCGTGGCCGGACGCCAGCCCCTTTTTCACGATCACCGCACGGCCCAGCGACAGCGCATGGTCAATGACCGCTTTCTCTTCCGTATAGCCGGGGTGATAGGCGACCATCACCGCGTCCGACAGCTCCGCCGCGCGCTTGCCGCCCGCGACCGTATAAGTCGAGACGCCGAAGCTTGAAATCTTGCCCTCTTCCTTCAGGCGCGCGAGCGTTTCCAGCACCGGCGTGTTCTCGATGACGTGCAGGTCGTCGCGGCTGGAATGGACGAGGACGCAGTCGAGCCGCTCGGCGCGCAGGCGCGCGAGGCTGCGCTCCACGCTCCGGCGCGTATGGTCGGCGGTGAAGATATATTGGGAGTTCGCGCCGTCGAATTCTTCCCCGGTCTTGGTCATCAGGAAGAATTTATCCCGCCGCGCGCCGAGCAGCTGGCCGAGGCGCTCTTCGGATGCGCCGTAGGCGGGCGCGGTGTCGAGAAGGTTGATGCCATTTTCGAGGCACAGATCGAGCAGCGCCTCGATCTCGGCATCCGTCGGCAATTCAAAACCGGACGGATACTTGACGCCCGTGTTGCGCCCGAACTTGACGGTGCCGAGGCCGAGCACGCTGACGCTGCGGCCCGTATCCGCGAACGCGCGCTGTTCTAGACGCTGCGCCATGACGCGGCCTCCCACGGATATTGCGCGATCTCCGGCACGGGCAAGGGCGGCACGGCGGTTTGCGGGGTGGCAACGATATTGTTGAACGTCAGGCGCTCGCAGACCTTGTCGGCCAGCAGCGGCGCGAAGGTCAGCTTGGTCGGCCAGGCGATCATCACGCGGCCGCGCTGTTGCACTTGCGGGCCGGGCGGCAGGTTTCCGGCGGCCTCGTAAGCCTCGGCGCGGTCGACGGCGACGGTCGCCCAATCGCGCGCGTTCCAGTCGACCCGCGGGAATATTTCCTGCATTTCCTTCCTGGCGAAGGCGAGCGTTTCGTCTTCGCTCATCTTCGCACCCCGTTCCGCGACGTTGCCGCCGAGATACCAGACGTAGCCGTCGCCGTGCGGATGGCTGGTGATCGTCACGCGCGGCTTGGGCTGGCTCCAGACGCCGTGGCCGTACAGCGGATGTTCCATGCCCTTGACCATCACCTGCCGCAAGGGGCGGCGCTGCGTCTTCTTTTCACGCACGCGCAGGAGCGACAAGGCTTCCTCATTTCCCGCGCCTGCCGTGAAGATGACGGCCTGCGCGTTCATCACAAGGCCGGAAACTGCGATTTGCCCGTCAGGCAGCAGTTCGGCGACGTCGCCTTTGACGATGCGGCCGTCAAGCTGTGCGGCCAGTTCGGCCACCAGGGATTTCGTGTCGAGCACCTTTTCGTGCATCTCATAGACAGGTCCGCGCGTCAGCGCCTCGGGATAGTGGAAGCGCGCAAGGCGCGACACGCGCCCGCGCACCGCATGCGCCGCCGCCATGACGGAAAAGCGCGACAGCGGCCCGCCCGCCGGGAACATCACCTGGTTTTCGCTGAGGATCCGCGTGCGGCCGATGTTAACCTCGCCCCATCCGCCGAGGCAGGCATCCCAGCGCGCCGGCATGGCGGCAATCGCCGCGCTATGGTCGCCGCCGCCGCCCAGCGCGTATTTCTGCCCGCCGTGGATCATGCCCTGCGAGGCGAGCGTCTGGCCGGAACCGAGCGCGTCTTTCTCGACAAGGATCAGGTTATAGCCCATGCGCTTGAGCCGCGCCGCAAGAAACAATCCCGCGACGCCGCCGCCGATCACGATGATGTCATAGGTATGTTGCGCCATGACTCCCGCCCGATGACATTATCCCAGTATCTTCTGGATGATAGGCGTCACGGCGGAGAAATCGCCATCGACGATATGATGCGCGCCGGCGCCTTCGAGGTGCGCGCGCAGGTGCGTGCCCCATGTCACGCCGATCGTGTGCGCGCCCGCCGCGCGGCCCATATGGATGTCCATCGTGGTGTCGCCGACCATGACGGTCTCTTCCGGCGTGAAGCCCAGCTCGCGCATCACGCTTTGCAGCATGTCGGGCGCGGGCTTCTGCTGTTCGCCGCGGCGCTCAATGTCCGTCCAGCTGCGGATGCCGGAAAACAGCGGGCGCACCTTGTGATAGTCCAGCAGGTGCAGCAGCGGGTCTTCCGGCTTCGACGTCACGATGCCGAGCGTGTAGCCCATGTCCTTGAGCTGCGCCAGCGTCTCGGTGACGCCGTCGAACAGGCTGGGCGTGTGTTCCGGCAGGCCGGAGCGGGAGAGTTCGTCAGTGAGCTTATAAGTCGCGAACAGGTGCTCGCATTGCTCCTCGCGACTGACGCCCCATTTGAAGTCGTGGTTCATCGGGTCGCCATAGCCGTGGTGGATGGTCGTCAGGCACGGCTCGGGCAGGCCTTGCGCGCGCGAATAGTCGAGCACCACGCGCGAAAAAAGCCCGTAAGAGTCGAGGATCGTGCCGTCGACGTCGAAGACCGCGAATTTCTTCATGCGACCTTTCCTTTTTTATAGACGAAGATCTGCGTCTTCCATGCCCCTTTGACATCGCGCACCACATCCGGCGTCCAGCCGGGGACGGGAAAGGTGCTGCTCACGACGCACGCGCCCGGCGGCAGTTCGGCAGCGAACTTGGGCTGCAATCGCGCCATCAGCGGGTGGCTGAGGTAACACAGAACCGCGCCCGCGCCGTCGAGCGGCACGGCGAAGAAGTCGCGCCGGTCGAAACGCAGGTTCGGCAGGCGCGGCGGCAGCAACCCACGCAGGCGGGACCCGAGATAAGGGAAGAGCGAATATTCGATCCCGACCACCGCACGCCCGGGAAAGGCCTTGGCGGCGCGCCGCGCAAGGCCGCCCCAGCCGGAGCCGAGCTCGACGATGCGGCCCTCGGGCGCGCCGGCGGCCAAGGCCACCATCTCACGCGCGACCCGCGGCATCGTCGGCATCATCGAGACGCCGAGCTTTTGCTGATAATACTCGTTCGCAAACGCCACGACGACCACAAGCAGCGTAACGATGGCGAAGGCGGCTTCCACTTACGCCTTGTCCAGCTTGGACTTCAGCAGGTCATTGACCATGCCCGGGTTGGCCTTGCCGCCTGATTGCTTGAGCACCTGGCCGACGAAGAAGCCGAACAGCTTGTCCTTGCCGCTCTTGAACTCCGCCACCTTGTCGGGGTTGGCGGCGATGACGGCGTCGACGATTTTCTCGATCGCGCCGGTGTCGGTGATTTGCTTGAGGCCCTTTTCCTCGACGATGGCGGCGGCATCCTTGGACGTCGCGAACATCTCGGCGAAGACTTCCTTGGCGATCTTGCCGGAGATGGTGTTGTCGGCGATCAGCTTGAGCAGGCCGGAGAGCTGTTCAGCCGAAACGGGGCTATCGTTCAACCCCTTCTCCGCCTTGTTCAGCGCGCCGAGCAGCTCGGTCGTCAGCCAGTTGGCGGCCATCTTGGCGTCGTTGCCGTTGGCGGCCTTTTCAAAGAACGCGGCGCGGTCCTTTTCATCGACTAGAACGCCGGCGTCATAGGACGAAAGGCCCATCGCGAGATAGCGTTTCTTCTTGGCGTCCGGCAGTTCAGGCAGCGATTTCTTGATGTTGTCGACGAAGCCTTGTTCGAGCTTCAGCGGCAGCAGGTCAGGGTCGGGGAAGTAGCGGTAGTCGTGCGCGTCTTCCTTGGAGCGCATGGCGCGCGTCGTGCCGTTCTTGGTGTCGAACAGGCGGGTTTCCTGCACGATCTTGCCGCCGCCTTCGATGATCTCGATCTGGCGCTGCGCCTCGTACTCGATCGCTTGCTGGACGAAGCGGATGGAGTTCACGTTCTTGATCTCGCAGCGCGTGCCGAGCGGCGCGCCGGGGCGGCGCACCGAGAGGTTGACGTCGCAGCGCATCGAGCCTTCATCCATGTTGCCGTCGCAAGTCTCGAGGTAGCGCACGATGGAGCGGATCTTGGTCACATAGGCCGCCGCCTCTTCCGCCGAGTTCATGTCGGGCTTCGACACGATCTCCATCAGCGGATTGCCGGAACGGTTGAGGTCGACATAGGACTTCGACGGGTGCTGGTCGTGCAGCGACTTGCCCGCGTCTTGCTCCAAGTGCAAACGCTCAATGCCGATAAGCTTGGTCGTGCCGTCGGGCAGGTCAATCTCGATCTTGCCTTCGCCGACGATCGGGTGCGCGTATTGCGAGATCTGGTAGCCTTGCGGCAGGTCGGGATAGAAGTAGTTCTTGCGCTCGAACACCGAATAAAGGTTGATCGCGGCATTGAGGCCGAGCCCCGTCTTGACCGCCTTTTCAACCGCCGCCTTGTTCACGACGGGCAGCATGCCCGGCATGCCGGCGTCGATGGGCGAGACTTGCGCGTTGGGCGCTGCGCCGAACGCGGCGGAAGCGCCGGAGAACAGTTTCGATTCCGTGAGCACCTGGGCGTGGATCTCAAGCCCGATCACCATTTCCCAGTCGCCGGTTTCACCTTTGAGGAGTGCGTGTGTCATTATGCTACCTTCGCCAGAATGGATTGCGGCATCGCGGTGAAGTGCGCGGCCTGTTCGATCGCGTGCGCGGCCTTGAAGATGGTCTCTTCGTCGAAAGGCTTGCCGATCAGCTGCAGGCTCAGCGGCAGGCCGTCGGCATTGAGGTCGACGGGGATCGACATGCCGGGCATGCCGGCCATCGAGGCAGGGATGGTGAAGACGTCGTTGAGGTACATCGTCACCGGATCCGCCGTGTTCTCGCCGATGGCGAAAGCAGCCGAAGGCGCGGTCGGCGTCAGCAGCACGTCGCACTTTTGATAGGCGTTGATGAAGTCCTGCCAGATCAGTTTTCGCACCTTGCGTGCCTTGTTGTAGTAAGCGTCGTAATAGCCCGCCGAGAGCACGTAAGTGCCAATCAGGATGCGGCGCTTGACTTCGCGGCCGAAGCCTTCGGCGCGGGTCTTTTCGTACATGTCGACGAGGTTCTCGCCTTCCACGCGCGCGCCATAGCGCACGCCGTCATAGCGCGACAGGTTGGACGAACATTCGGCGGGCGCGATGACGTAGTAGGTCTGCAGCGCGTACTTGGTATGCGGCAGGGAAACGTCGACGATCTCGGCGCCGGCGTCCTTGAGCATGGCCACGCCCTTGTCCCACAGCTTCAGGATTTCGGGATTGGTGCCGTCAATGCGGTATTCGCGCGGCACGCCGACGCGCAGGCCCTTGACGCTGCCGCCCAACGCGGCGGCATAATCGGGCACGGGACGGTTGACCGAGGTGGAATCCTTCGGGTCGTAACCGGCCATTGAGCGCAGCATGATCGCGCAATCTTCAACGGTGCGTGCCGTCGGGCCAGCCTGATCAAGAGACGACGCGAAAGCGACGATGCCGAAGCGCGAGCAACGGCCATAGGTCGGCTTGATGCCGGCGATGCCGCAGAACGCCGCGGGCTGGCGGATGGAGCCGCCGGTGTCGGTGCCGGTGGCACCCATCGCGATGCGCGCCGCAACAGCCGCGGCAGAGCCGCCGCCCGAACCGCCGGGGACAAGTTGCTTTTCCGGGTGCGTCTTGCTGCGCCACGGGTTGATGACGTTGCCGTAGGCCGAGGTGGTGTTCGACGATCCCATCGCGAATTCATCAAGGTTGGCCTTGCCCATCATGACCATGCCGTCGCGCTTCATGTTCGCGGAGACAGTGGATTCATACGGCGGCTTGAAGCCCTTGAGTATCTTGCTGGCCGCGGTCGTCTGGATGCCGTCGGTGCAGAACAAATCCTTCATGGCGATCGGAATGCCGTCGAGAATGCCGCCCTGCCCCTTGGCATAGCGCGCGTCCGACGCCTTCGCCTGTTCGCGCGCGAGGTCGAAAGTCTCGGTGATGTAGCAGTTCAGGTCGCGCGCGGCCTCGGCGGCCTTGATGTGCGCTTCCGTCAGCTCAGCCGCGGTGAATTCTTTTTTCTTGAGGCCGTCGAGGGCGGCCTTGATCGTGAGGTTTGTCAGTTTTGTCATGTCATCTTCTCTTTCATCTTGTCATCCCCGCCTTGTGCGGGGATCCGGTGCGGCTCATAAGCGTCGCGGATGCCCGCACAAGGCGGGCATGACAGTTGGATTATTCAACTACCTTCGGAACGACAAAGAAGCCCGCGGTGTGCTCGGGCGCGTTGGCCAAAATCTTTTCGGGGATGCCGCCGTCGGTGACCTTGTCTTCGCGCTCGGGCGCCAGCATCTCGATCACGCTGGTCATCGGCTCGACGCCGTCGGTGTTCACTTCGCCCAGCTGCTCGATCATCTTTAAGATCTTGTTGAGTTCTCCGGCGAAAACCTCGGCTTCCGCGTCGCTGGTGCGGATGCGCGCCAGACGCGCCACCTTCCGCACCGTATTCGTATCAATCGACATGAGCTTCCTTGCTTTATGGTAGGTAAACAGGCATAAACACTATCATGACGGTACTCAGTTTAAAAGAATTGAAAGCGGCCCTGCCCGGCGGCAAACGCCTCATCGGCATCGATCACGGCAGCAAAACATGGGGTTTGGCCGTCTCCACCCCCGAACTGACGATGGCCACCCCGCTCAAGACCATCGAACGCACCAAGTTCGGGCAGGACATCCAGAAACTCGCCGCCATCTGCACTGAATACGGCGTCGCAGGATTTGTCATAGGACTTCCGCTCAACATGGACGGCTCCGAAGGCCCTCGGGTTGATTCGGTGCGCCACTTCGCCGTCAACCTCGAGGCCGCCGCTGCGGTACTCGGTTTCACGCCGCTGATCGCCTTCTTCGACGAACGCCTGACATCCTTCGCCGCCGAAGACGCCATGCTCGCCCACGACGTCACGCGCAAAAAGCGCGCCGCCGCCATCGACAAGCTCGCCGCCCAGCACATCCTGCAGGGCGCGATCGACACGATGAACAAATAAAAAGCCAGAGGGTCTATAAGCCGGGTTCTGTACGCCTTGCGGCGTGATGACCATTCATCTCGGGCGGCAGTTACCTGACGCCTCCAGCAACCTACCCGGAAGACAAGCCGAAAACAGCTTATGCGCCTTCCCTATTTGGTCTTGCTCCTGGCGGGGTTTTCCATGCCAGTCCTGTTGCCAGTCCTGCGGTGCGCTCTTACCGCACCTTTTCACCCTTACCCTCTTGCGAAGGCGGTTTGTTTTCTGTGGCACTATCCCTGGGGTCGCCCCCGCCGGGTGTTACCCGGCACCGTGTTTTCATGGAGCCCGGACTTTCCTCGACGCTTCGCAGCGACGCGGTCATCCGACCCTCTGGCACGCGGAGACTAGCCTTAAAGCCCTTTGATTCGCAACAACGCCCGCGCGCGCTTGATGGTATCGGCGTCGGGCGTGCCGATTTTGTCGGGGTTTTTAAAGACTTCGGGCTGGAAATGGCGCTGGAAGGCTGCCGTCAGCGTCTTTTCATCAACGCGCGCGTCGTAGCCGTATTGGGCGAGCAAAGGCGCAAGTTCGCCTGCACCCGCATCCGCCGACGTGACTGACGGCCAGACGCCGATGCCGTGCTGCGCCAGTTCTTCCCATGGGAATAATTCACCCGGGTCTTCCTTGCGCTGCGGCGCGATGTCGGAATGGGCGAGCACGTTTTCGGGCGCGATGCCGTGGCGCTGCATGATATCCTTGCACAGCGCGATCACCGCCGCGACCTGCGCCGCGGTGAACGGCACATAGCCGAATTCGTGGCCGGGGTTCTGGATCTCGATACCGATGGAGGCGGAATTCATGTCTTCCTCGCCGTCCCAATACGATTTTCCGGCGTGCCATGCGCGCTTGTCTTCATCGACAAGGCGCGTGACGACGCCGGTTTCATCGACCAGATAATGCGCGCTGACGTCATGACCCGCGCGCCCGCCTTTCAGCAGATGCAGTGCTTCTTCCGCGCTCGGCGAGCCGGTGTAGTGCAGGATGAGGTACTGGGCGGCCTTGCCGTCCTTGCGGTCCCCGAAGTTCGGTGATGGATCGTGTTCGACCTTCATGCGGCGACGAACTCGAAGACCAGCTTCTCGAACGACTGAGCTGCGCGCGCGGCGTTGGCCAGCGTGTGCGCGTGGCTCAGCTTTTCGTCCGACAGGCCTTCGCCCATATTGGTGATACAGGAACAGCCGACAACCTTGAGGCCGCAGTGGCGCGCGATGATACAGTCCGGCACGCTCGACATGCCGACCGCATCGGCGCCGAAGCCTTGCGCCATGCGGATTTCAGCTGCCGTCTCGAACGACGGCCCGCGGAAGGCGACGTAAACGCCCTCATGCAACGGCAGCGCCAGTTTCTTGCCGACGGCCTTGAGCTTGTCGGTCAGTTCCTTGTCCCACGCGTTGCCGAGTGGCACGAAGCGGTCGCCAAAAACGTCGTCGTTGTGGCCGACGAGCGGGTTGAAGCCGGTGTAATTGATATGGTCTGTGATCGCCATCAGCTCGCCCACGCCGATGTGCGGTCGCAAGGAACCGGCGGCGTTGGAGAGGAACAGCGTCTCGACGCCCAACGCCTTCATGGTACGGATCAGCGTCTTGAGCGGATAGGCGTTGTCCGTCTCGTAAAAATGCTGGCGGCCTTTCAGCACGATGACATCGACGCCGTTGAGCTTGCCCGCGATCAGTTCGCCCGCGTGGCCCTGCACGGTCGGCACGGGGAACCCTGCCAGGTCCTTGTAGGCGATGCGCACCGCGCCCTCGACCTTGTCCGCCAGCCCGCCGAGGCCGGAGCCGAGGATGACGGCGATTTTCGGGCGCAGCGCGCCGAGGCGTTCCTGGATCAGGTCGCGCGCGGCATCCACGTTCTGGCGATGTTGTTCTGGCGTCATGTCTTCCCCTTTACGCTGTCGCCTCGAGATAATCAAGGTCGGCGTGGAACGTCTCCTCCAGCTGCCAGAGCGCGGCGAGCGCGACGGCAATCGCGCCGCTCATGACCAGAAGCCCGCTGTTCGTCACGCCGAAGGCGGGGATCAGCGCGTGGAACAAGGCGGTCATGGGCACGACAAGCCCGCGCACGACGTTGGGAATGCTGGTCGCGGCGGTCGCGCGCAGGTCGGTGCCGAACTGCTCCGCCCCCGCCTGCACGAACATCGCCCAATAGCCGCATCCGACGCCGACGCCCGCGCACAATGCATAGAAGACGTTGAGCGATTCCGTGCGCACCGTCACGTAGAGCAGGATCGCCGCCGCGAGCAGGCCGATCGCGGCCAGCATCGCCTTCTTGCGGCTTTTCAATGTCTGGCTGAGGACGCCGATGCCGAGGTTGGCGAAGGACTGCGTCATATAGCACGCCAGCACCGCCGTGCCCGCCGAGGGGATGGCGACCATGCCGAAATCGCGCGCGAACTCGGGCGCGAAGGTGATGAAGATGCCGACGCCCGCCCAGATCGGCGCGCCGACCAGCACGACCAGCAGATATTTTTTGAGCAGCGCGGGCTTTTTCAGGAACAGGCGCAGGTCGCCGCGGCTCTTGCGGTCGCCGCCCGCCGCCGTCTTGGCGTAAAGGCCGGACTCGCACAGCTTGATCCGCAGCAGTAAAAGCCCCAGCCCCAGCGCGCCGCCGATGATATAGGCGTCGCGCCAGCCGAGCCGATCGGCAACGAGCGCCGCAAAGCCCGCGCCCATGATGCCGACGAAGGAGATGAACACCGCGCCAAGGCCGCGCACATGCTTGGGCATCAGCTCCGTCACCAGCGTGACACCCAGCCCCAGCTCGCCCGCCAGGCCGATGCCGGTGAACAGGCGCACCAGCGCGTATTGGTCGACGCTCGTCACGAAACCGTTGAGGATGTTGCCGACGGAATAGAGCAGGATCGAGCCAAACAGGACAGAGACGCGCCCGTACTTGTCGCCCAGCACGCCCCAGAACAGGCCGCCCAGAAACAGGCCGATCATCTGCGCGTTCAAGAGATGGATGCCGACTGACAGCAAGTCCCCTTCCGCCACGCCGAGGTCGCGCAAGGACGACACGCGCACGATGCTGAACAGCAGCAAGTCGAAAATATCGACGAAATACCCGAGCGCGCTCACCAGCACGGCCAGCATCACCGCTTTTTCAAGACCGAGACGCTGCATCGGGATGCTCCCTTGGTTAGGCCTCTTCCTTCATCTCCGCGATCTGCTTCTTGATCTCGGCGATCGCCTTGGCCGGGTTGAGGCCCTTGGGGCAGGTGTTGGTGCAGTTCATGATGGTGTGGCAGCGATAGAGCTTGAAGGGATCTTCGAGCGCCTTAAGGCGTTCCTTCTTCGCTTCGTCGCGGCTGTCGGTAATCCAGCGCCATGCCTGCAGCAAAATGGCGGGGCCGAGGAACTTTTCGCCGTTCCACCAATAGCTCGGGCACGAGGTGGAGCAGGAGAAGCACAGGATGCAGGCCGCCGGCCCGTGGCCGTCGTCGCCGTTGAGCTTGTTGGCGTCTTCGGAAGACTGCAGGCGCTCGCGCTCGGGCGGCGGGGTGTTGTTCTTCATCCACGGCATGATCGAGGCGTATTGCTTGTAGAGCATCGCGAGGTCGGAGACGAGGTCCTTCATCACCTTAAGGTGCGGCAGCGGCGAGATCTTCACCGCGCCCTTCACGTCGCCGATGTGCTTGGTGCAGGCGAGCGTGTTGGTGCCGTCGATGTTCATCGCGCAGGAGCCGCAGACGCCCTCGCGGCAGGAGCGGCGGAAGGTCAGCGTGCTGTCCACGTTATTCTTGATATGGATCAGCGCATCCAGCACCATCGGCCCGCAGGCGTCGAGGTCGATTTCGTAAGAGTCGATGCGCGGGTTTTCGCCGCTGTCCGGGTTCCAGCGGTAGATGTTGAAGGTGCGCTTGTTCTTCGCGCCGAGCGGCGCCGGATAGTGCTTGCCCTCGGTGACCTTGGAATTTTTCGGCAGAGAAAACTGTACCATTAGTAGACCCTCGCTTTCGGTGCCACGACCTCGACGTCTTTCGACATGGTGTAGAGGTGGACAGGACGGTAGCCGATGTTGGTCTTGCCCTGCGCGTCCACGGTGATGACGGTGTGCTTCATCCATTCCTTGTCGTCGCGGTCCTGGAAGTCCTCGCGGGCGTGGGCGCCGCGACTTTCCTTGCGGTTCTCGGCGGAGACGATGGTGGCTTGCGCCTGATACATCAGGTTGTCGAGTTCCAGCGTCTCAACGAGGTCGGAGTTCCAGATCATCGAACGGTCGCTCGTCTGGATGTCGGCCATGCCGCCCCAGACCTTGTCGATTTTCGCCATGCCTGCCTTGAGGACGTCGCCGGTGCGGAAGACCGCGCAGTGTTCCTGCATATCCTTCTGCATGTTGAGGCGGAGGTCGGCGGTGCGCGTGCCGCCCTTGGCGTTGCGGAACTTGTCGAGGCGGTCGACGGCGATGGAGCCCGCATCAGCAGGCAGCTTCTTGTGCGGTGCGCCGGGCTTGACCACTTCGGCAGCACGGATCGCAGCGGCACGGCCGAACACGACGAGGTCGAGCAGCGAGTTAGAGCCGAGGCGGTTCGCGCCGTGCACCGATACGCAGGCCGCTTCGCCAACGGCCATCAGGCCGGGCACGATCGCGTCGGGGTTGTCCTTGGTCGGGTTGACGACCTCGGTGTGGTAGTTGGTCGGGATGCCGCCCATGTTGTAGTGCACGGTCGGCAGCACGGGGATCGGTTCCTTGGTGACGTCGACCTTGGCGAAGATCTTGGCGCTCTCGGCGATGCCGGGCAAGCGTTCGCGGATGATCGCGGGGTCGAGGTGTTCGAGGTGCAGGTGGATATGGTCCTTATGCTCGCCCACGCCGCGGCCTTCGCGGATTTCCATGGTCATCGAGCGTGAGACGACGTCGCGAGACGCCAAGTCTTTCGCCGACGGTGCATAGCGTTCCATGAAACGCTCGCCGGTGCTGTTGGTGAGGTAGCCGCCCTCGCCGCGCACGCCTTCGGTGATCAGGCAGCCGGCGCCGTAGAT
>CAYZCE010000012.1:0-57260 GCA_964476835.1 uncultured Rhodospirillaceae bacterium | reverse complement strand
ATACCGGCAGCCGCATGGACGAAGTGATCTTCGAAGAATTCAAGGGCACCGGCAACTCGGAAATCGTGCTCGACCGCAAGATCGCGGACAAGCGCGTCTTCCCCGCCATCGACATCCAGAAGTCGGGCACACGGAAAGAAGAACTGCTGGTCGCCAAGGACGACCTCCACAAGATGTGGATGCTCCGCCGCGTCCTCTCGCCCATGGGCACCGTCGACGCGATGGAATTCCTGCTCGACAAGCTCAAGGACACCAAGAACAATGACGAGTTCTTCAAGGTAATGAACCAGTAAGAACGAAGCCCAAAAAAAGCCCCCTCTGTGCAGAGGGGGCTTTTTTTATTTCGTCAGGTTTTTCTTGAAGAACGCTGCCGTACGTCCATGCGCTTGGTCGGCGGCGGCTTTATCGTAGTGCTGGCCGCCGATGCGGGTGAAGGCATGATCCTGTTCGGGATAAATGTGCATCTCGATGCCCGGCGCTTTGCCGAGGCCTTCCATGATCTTCAGCTGCGCCGCATGCGGCACGAACTTGTCCTTGCCGGCGATGTGCAGCAGCAGGGGCTTCTTGATGTTCTTGGCTTCGCCGAGCAGTTCGTCGAGGCCGACGCCGTAATAACTGACGTTGCAATCGGTATCCGACCGCGTCGCCATCAAATACGCCAGCTTGCCGCCAAGGCAGAAGCCCATCGTGCCCACATGGCCGTTGCAGGCCGGATGCCGGCGGACGAAGGCGAGCGTTGCCTTGAGGTCGTCGATGCCCTTGTCGATATTGAAACCCTGATAGAGCTGGAAGGCCTTGGCCCATTCAGCCTCGGTCCGGTCGGTCAGCTGGATGCCAGGTTCCTGCCGCCAGAACAGGTCGGGACAGATCGCGACATAGCCTTGCGCGGCGAGGTTGTCGCAGATCACGCGCAGGTTTTTGTTGACGCCGAAAATCTCCTGGATGACGAGGACGGCGGGGGCAGGGGTCTGGGCGGGGAGGCTGACGTAAGCGGAAAACTCTCCGACCCCGTCGGTTGCCTTGATGGTGATGTTTTCGTTCATGCGCTATTTTTGGCGCAAAACACGCGCACGATCAACCGTCATTTGCCGTGGCGCGGCCCTGACGCGACTCGCGCAAAAGTTTTTCCAGTTCCGCCGCCTCCGTCACCGGCGCCAGGCAATGCTGGCCGAGGCAGACATAAACCGTCGCGCGTCCCTCCACTGCGGTTTTCCCGGCAGCAGGATGATTTTTCGGTAAAACTGCATCCGCCGTCACGCGATCGCAGATCAAGTGCGGCAGCGACAGCCGATCGAGCACAGCGGCCAACGCCGCATCGTCCGCACCTGCAGGCGTCACGAGGCAGACGTAGAGCGGGTTGAGGAGGAGGTCGCCGTTGCGCAGCAGCGTGGCGAAAGGAAAGGTCTGCTGCTGCACCTCACCGGAAAACGCCGCAAGCGTTTTTTCGGCGCGGTCGAGGAAATGCGCCTCGCCCGTCAGGTAATAAAGCCGCGTCAGCACGCCGATCATCGCGCCGTTGCCAGCGGGCAGGGCGCTGTCCTGCGCCGACTTCGGTCGCACCGTGAGGTCGCGCGCGGCCTTGTGCGTCATGAAATAGCCATGCGCGGCATCGTCCCAGAAACCTTCGGCCGCGATGTCCGCCCAGGCTTGCGCTTGCCGCACCTCGCCGAGCGCCAGCGCGGCCTGCGCCATCTGCGCATAGTCTTCCAGCGTTGCCGGCACGTGCGCCGCTCCCGCGGACCAGACACGGTGCAAACGCCCGTCTTTCTCCATCATGTTGCGCGTGATGAAAGAGAAGGCATTGGCGGCCATATCGCGCCACGCATCTTCGCCGAACACCTGCGCGGCTTGCGCCAGTGCCGCGATTATCAGGCCGTTCCATTCCGCCAGCACCTTGTCATCGCGTGCTGGCGGTACGCGCTTTTGCCGGTCTGCCTTCAGTTTTTGGAGCATTGCCGCAAAGGCATCTTCTTCTGCTTCCGACAAGTAATCCGGATGGCGCAGGCGGTTGAGGATATTGACGCCATGCCAGTTGCCGAAGCGTACAACATCGTAAAACTGGCTGAACCGCATGGCGTCCGCGCCCAGGACCTGGTCGATCTCTTCCGCCGTCCAGATGTAGTATTTCCCTTCTTTGCCTTCGCTGTCCGCATCGAGGCTCGACGCGAAAGCGCTGACGCTTTGGTCGCGCACCGTCATTTCCTCGCGCAGCCACGCGACAGTCTCGCGCACGCGGCGGGCGAAGAGGGGGTGGCGCGTCTCTTTGTAAACTTCCGACAAAATGCCGATGAACAGCGCGTTGTCGTAGAGCATCTTCTCGAAGTGCGGCGCCAGCCATTCCTCGTCGGTCGCATAGCGCGCGAATCCGCCGCCCGCGTGGTCGTAAATGCCGCCCTGGCACATCTGCGTCAGGCTGTGGATGACAGCGGCCTTGTAGGCTGTCTCGCCGGTGCGGATGTATGAATCCCACAGAAGCCCCATCGCCGGCAGGCAGGGGAATTTCGGTGCCGTGCCGATGCCGCCGTGCGCGGGATCGATCAACGTCAATATATGTGCGGTAATGCGGTCGAGCCTGTCGCGGTGCACCGGCAACCCCGGTTGCCCGGTGTGCAGCGATCGCAGCGCACGGTCGAGGCTTTGCACGTTGTGCGCGATCTTGTCTTTCTCGCGCGTGTAAGCATCCGCGACGCCGCGCAGCACTTCGCGGAACGACGGCATGCCGTGGCGCGGCTGCGGCGGGAAGTAAGTGCCACCCCAGAACGGTTTGCCGTCCGGCGTCAAGAACATCGTCAGCGGCCAGCCGCCTGCCTGTCCCATCAGCGAGAGGGCGGACTGAAACACGGCGTCGACGTCGGGCCGCTCTTCGCGGTCGACTTTGATGTTGATGAAATCCCGGTTCATGAGGTCGGCGGTGCCGGCGTCCTCGAAACTCTCATGCGCCATCACGTGGCACCAGTGGCAGGCCGCATAGCCGACCGAGAGCAGGATGGGCTTGCCCTCGGCGCGCGCCTTTTCCAGCGCCGCGTCGCCCCACGGCATCCAGTCCACGGGGTTGTCCATGTGTTGGCGCAGGTAGGGGCTGGTTTCGCGTGACAGGAGATTCATTTTGGCTTAGCCTGCAATCATGACCGACACGTATTATAAAGCACATATCTTCTGCTGCAACAATGAGCGTCCCGCCGGGCACCCGCGCGGCTGCTGCAAGGAAAAAGGCAGCGACAAGCTGCGCAACTACATGAAGACGCGCGTCAAGGAACTCGGCATCGCGGACACCCGCGTCAACGTCGCCGGCTGCCTCGACCGCTGCGAGCTGGGGCCCGTGCTGGTGATCTATCCCGAAGGCGCTTGGTACACGGCCGCGACCCCCGCTGACATCGACGAGATCCTCGAAAAGCACCTGATCGGCGGTCAGCGCGTCGAACGCCTGCTGCTGACGCCCGACCAGAAAGAACTGCGGCCGGAACAGAAGCCCGCATGACGGAAACCATCTTCGCGCTTGCCTCAGGCTCCCGCCGCGCCGGCGTCGCGGTGATCCGCGTTTCCGGCCCTGCCGCCGCCGCGACGCTGGAGAAATTGACCGGCAAGCCGATGCCGCCTCCGCGTCAGGCGGTTTACGCGACGTTCCGCGACCACGGCAAGACGCTCGACCACGGCATTGCGATTTACTTCAAGGCGCCCGCCAGCTTCACCGGCGAAGACATCGTCGAATATCACGTGCACGGCGGCGCGGCGGTCATCCAGGGCTTCCTGACGGCCCTGGGCAAGATGCCGGGCTGTCGCTTGGCCGAACCGGGCGAATTCACGCGTCGCGCTTTTGAAAACGGCAAGATGGATCTGACCGCCGCCGAGGCCGTCGCCGATTTGATCGCAGCCGAGACGGAAGCGCAGCGCACGATCGCGCTCGACCAATTAGGGGGCTCGCTCGCGCAGCTTTATACCGGCTGGGCGGCGCGGCTGACCAAGGTGCTCGCGCACCAGGAAGCCGACATCGAGTTCCCTGAGGACGACATGCCGCAAGGCATCGCCGCCGCGCTGGCGCCGGAAATCGAATTCATCACCGCCGACATCGCCGCGCACCTCGACGACAAACGCCGCGGCGAGCGCCTGCGCGACGGCGTCATGGTCGCCATCCTCGGCGCGCCGAACGCCGGCAAGTCGAGCCTGCTCAACGCACTGGCCGGGCGCGATGCCGCCATCGTGTCGGAAGAGGCCGGTACCACGCGCGACGTGATCGAGGTGCATCTCGACCTCGGCGGCTATCCCGTCATCCTCGCCGATACCGCGGGCCTGCGCGACACCGAAAACAAGATCGAGGCGGAAGGCATCTCGCGCGCGCAGAAACGCGCGGCGGATGCTGATATTAAGATTGTCCTCTTCGACGGCACGGCGTCCGCGCCGGATGCGGAAACGCTGAAGTGGATGGATGATGCCGCACTTGTCGCGCTGACCAAGGCCGACCTTTTCACCGCGGCGCCTGCCTGGGGACGCGACTGGATGCCCGTGTCGTCAAACAGCGGCAAAGGGCTCGACGCATTCCTCGCAACACTGACAGCCCGCATCGCCGATTCATTCGGCGCGCAATCCGGGCCGTCGCTGACGCGCGCGCGTCATCGTGCGGCGCTGACGGAAACGATGGAGTCGCTTAAACGCGCGCTGGAGGCGCCGTTGCCCGAACTGGCGGCGGAAGATTTGCGTTTGGCGTTGCGCCAGCTCGGTTCAATTACCGGAAAAGTGCACATCGAAGACCTGTTGGACAGGATTTTCAGGGACTTCTGCATCGGCAAATAAATCCCTTGGATTCCGCCGCGCCCACGCGTATAGAATAGGCGAAACCCTCCCCGACATTGCGGTTTCACCTTTTGTAACTCTCACAGGAGATGACCGCCCATGCGCATTGAAGCCGAACGCAAACTCGATTTCGCCGACGTCCTGATCCGCCCCAAACGCTCCGGCCTGAAAAGCCGTTCGGAAGTCGACGTGGTGCGCACCTTCAAGACGCCGCACGCGAAGGTCGAGATCACCGGCGTGCCGATCATCGCCGCCAACATGGACCGCGTCGGCACGCTGCGCATGGCGAAGGCGCTGGCCGAATTTAAGATTTTCACCGCGCTGCACAAGCATTACACGGATGCCGAGCTGAAGGCGGCCAAGACTTCCGCCGATTTTTCCTTTGTCACCTTCGGCATCGAGGACATGGCCAAGCTCGACGCCACCATGTCGGCGCTGAATGCCGATAAAATCTGCCTCGATGTCGCCAACGGTTACACCGAGACGTTCCTCGAGTTCATCCGCGACGTGCGCAAGCACCATCCGGCCAAGGTCATCATGGCCGGAAACGTCGCCACCGCCGACATGACCGAAGCATTGATCCTTGCGGGCGCTGACATCGTGAAGGTCGGCATCGGTCCCGGCTCCGCCTGCATGACGCGCGCGATGACGGGCGTCGGCTATCCGCAGCTCTCCTCGATCATCGAATGCGCCGACGCGGCGCACGGCCTCGGCGGCCTCATCTGCGCCGACGGCGGCTGCCGCATGCCGGGCGACGTCGCCAAGGCTTTCGGCGCGGGCGCGGATTTCGTCATGCTGGGCGGCATGCTCGCTGGCCACGCCGAAAGCATCACGGAAGAAGAAGAAAAGAAGCTCGCGACCGGCGACAACAAGACGGTCGAATACTACGGCATGTCGTCAGAAGCGGCGATGAACAAATACTCGGGCGGGATCGCGCTGCACCGCGCCTCCGAAGGCCGCGTCGTGCATGTGGAATACAAGGGGCCGGTCAAGGACACGGTGCGCGACATCTTGGGCGGCATCCGCTCCGCCTGCACTTACGTCGGCGCGCCGAGCCTCAAGCAGCTCTCCAAGCGCACCACCTTCGTGATCAAGAACCACGCAGCTTAAGGTTTCGGCGACAGGCGTTTCAGGTAGGCGCGCGTCGTCTCGACATCGAGCACGCGAGCGGCCGGCATTTCCGCCAGTTGCTCGAGGCGCAGCACGCCGCCCGCGAAGGCTGCTTCATAAACGGGCAGGCCGCGGTCGAAGAAGCTTTGCATCTCCTTCACCACGCCCGCGCCGAGTTTCCCGTCCGGGAACGGCAGCGCGGCGCAGGCGTCGCAGCTGTTACAGACCTCGACGAAATAGACCATGATCTCGCGCGACGCGATTGCGACGTCGTTGAACTTGCCGCGTAGCTCCAGCACTTTGTCCTGGTGCGCCTTGCCGCTCGGGTTGACGACGTCAAAGCCGCCCTGCGCCAGCGCCGCGATCATCTGCGCTTCGTCGGCCGTGCCGTAGGTCGAGACGGGATGTGCGAAGTAAAGCTTCGTCATATCATGCCTGCGGCGCGTTCGGTTTCTTGTTGTTTTTCGTCGTGCGGGAAACGATATCCCTGAAGATGTCATGGTCGTACATGCTGACGCGTTTCACCCCGACGCGGCCGGGGAAGATCCGCGACAGCTCAAGGCCGAAGTTCTCCATCGCCGTGAGGCCGTAGTTGCTTTCCTTGATGACAACGATATCGAGCGTTGCACCCTTTATGCCGTTCAGGATTGTGGAGATAATTTCAAATGATTCTTGTCTGTCGAACAAGTCGCCGTCGGAAGCGAGGATGATGTGGGCGGTGCCGCGTGCTGCTTCAGTGATCACGGCAAGATCGCGCAAGGAAGGCGCAAGGTTGGAGCCGGTGTTTGGGCAGTTACCAAGGAATAACGTACGGACAGATGTATCCCAGTTCGCACCGTGCGTGTCGCCGAACAAACCGAGAGTATTCAGCTTTTCGATACGTAGGAAAGACGACACCGCCGTCCGGAACGGGGCGATCCCCATGCCTGCACCCATGCTGCCAGAGCCGTCGATCAGGAAAATGTCATAGTCGGTGGCGGAGTTCGTGCGGGCAATGACGTGTTGCAGGCGCTGCAGGTTCTGGTTTTTTTCTTCGCGATCGCGGAGCACCTTGTCGACGGCGGCTTTCTTGTCGGCATAGGCTTTTGCGCGCGCCGAGAACTTTTCGCTCAATTTTTGCAATTCTTCGGAAGATTGATTCTCAATTTTCTTGGACACGACACGTGCTCCTTATCGTTTTATGAATATTTATAAGAATAAGGGGGACAGTATTTTGAATGAATAGCGGCGTCAAGACGGATTGTTTTGTTAAATCATCATATAAATTAAACCATTAGCAGGTAGACAAACCCTGTATTTGTCCGGCTTTTTATTCTTCTTTAATTTAATTATGATAGTCTTTTACATATGCTTGTCGTTCACATTTGAAAAGGATCTATTGTGATGAAGAAGTTTTTCCTGGCGCTTGTCGCTGTGATCTTGCTGGGCGTTGTTTCTCATGATGCTTTCGCCGCCGCGACCGCCGGCCGTGCGATCACCAGCCGTTGTCCACCCGGCCAGATGTTCGTCGCCGGCAAGGGTTGCGTGACGGACAAGAATGCCATGAACGGTGTCACAGGTGGCACCTCCGGCGGCGACCTTGCCCCCATCTATGGCGCGGATGCTGGCGCGGCTTATCATGCCGTCAACACGCGCTGCCCGCCCGGCCAGACCTTTATCGTCGGCAAGGGATGCGCGCTTTCTGCCGGTTCGGCGAGCAAGACGGCGGCTTCCTCTCCGGCAATCATGGAGCCGTTGAATGTGCCGGATGCAGCCCTTGCCGCACGCGCAATCAACAGCCGTTGCCCGCCTGGCCAGAAATTTGTTGCAGGCAAAGGGTGCGTGACGGACAAGAATGCCGCCGCCAGCGTGACGAACGTTCCGATGATCGACACGCCCGGCCTCAATGCGGCCACGGCTGTAGAAAGCCGCTAGTCGTACATACAAAAACCGCCGGCCTTCGGGCCGGCGGTTTTTTTGTGAACCTAAAGGCGGAATTATTTGATGCGGATCGTACTGCCTTTGAAGAAGCAAAGAGAGAAAGTCGCTGCAATACCCAACTGGTTAAGCGCGACGGCGGCCAACGGCGCGCGCCCCGATCTGGGAGAGGGAAAGAACCGCCCGGCCGCAGACGATGGCGGGCTCGCTGGCTGTCTGTTTGCAGCGGGCCTCGGCGGAGGCGAGCAGGGTGAGGGCCTGTTCCATCTGCAGCAGGCTCCAGCCAGACAATTGCGCCTCGAAGGCCGGTTTCACCTTGAAGAAAAGGGGCGGCTTGAGTTTCTTGAGCGCGAATTCCTGGTTTTCGCCCGCCGCGATGCGCGATTTCGTGACATGCAGCTTCATGAAGTAATTCTGCAAGGAGCGGAGCAACGTGACAGCAGGCAGGCCTTCGTTGAGGACGGAGGCCATGATGCGCTCAGCTTCGGCGAACTGGCCCGAGGCGACATGGCGCGCGAGGTCGTCGAGCGAGAGGTCAGCCGAGTCGCCCACACAAGCCGTGACATCGTCGACCGAGATGGATTTCTTATCGCCCATATAGAGCGTCAATTTTTCCGCCTCGCCGCGCGCGACCATGCGGTCGCCGACCACGTTGGCGGCCATGTGCGACAGGGCTTCGGATGAAATCGTATATCCCGCCTCGCGCAAGCTATCGGCGATGACGCGGCCGATGTCGCGCGCATCGTCGACGTAGCAGGGGACGGCGGCGGCGTTTTCGGCGTTTTCAAACAACAGGCGCAGGGAGGAGCGCGGGTTCAGCTCGCCCGCCGCAATCACCACGAAGTTGCTGCCGTCGCCCAGCGCGGCCAAGGTGCCCTTGACGGCGGCGGTGATGTCGTCGCCCGCGTTGTGCACGCGCACCACGCGGCGGTCGCCGAGCATCGAGATCGACAACGCCTCGTCCATCAGGCGCGCGGGGTTGTCGCCCAGCGCGGAGGCCGGGAATTCGGCGACGTTGAAAGGGTCGCGGATGTCCTTGACCACGGTCGCGGTCAGCGCGTTGAACCGCTCGCGCACCAGCCCTTCGTCGGGACCGTAGACCAGCACGGCGCGCGCCCACTCGGGCGGCTTCTTGACGAAGGCGTCGAGCGTTTTCGGCGGGACCTTCATCAGTTGCCCGTGCGGTTGAAGTAGAGCGTCAGCTCGGTCATCGCCTGCTCGCCGATTGCGCGCAGCACGTTCTCGGTCGTGCTTTGCTGCGAGGTGATCGTCGACATCTGGTTGTCGAGCAGGTTATAGGCGCCGCTGTCCTTCAGCGTGCGCTTCATCACGACCTGGCCGGTCTTGGCGTCGACCAGCTGCATCTCGGTCGAGATGTCCAGCTCCGCACGCGTCGCGGTCGCGTCGCGCTGGACGCCGAGCCGCGTCGTGGTCTTGGCCGGCGTGCTGAACTTGAGCGTATAGGCCGTGGCGGCCGGGCGTCCCGCCGTGTACAGGCGGTCCATCAGGTAGTTGCGCAAGTACTGGCCTTCGCGGTTCGGGATGTTCTCGATGTCGATGTCGTTGCGCGCCAACGACGCCTGCGTGTGCTGGCCGTAGAGCGGCGCGAAGCCGCAGGACGGCAGCGCCGTCAAAAGGCAGAGCAACAGGGCGAGGGTAACCTTACGCGACGACATTGATGATCCTGTTCGGCACGACGATGACCTTGCGCGGCGGCTTGCCTTCGAGCGCCTTTTGCACGGCGGCCTCGGCCAGCGCGGCCTTTTCGGCATCGGCTTGCGCCATGTCGCGCGGCAGGGTGAGGGTGGCGCGCAGCTTGCCGTTGACCTGCACGGCGACGGTCACGCTGTCGTTCTCCAGCAGCGACGCATCCGCCTTCGGCCACGGCTGGTCGATGACCATCGATTTGTGGCCCAGCGCCTGCCAGATATCTTCCGCGATATGCGGCATGATCGGCGACATCAGCTTGAGGGCGGTCTCGATGCCTTCCTTCAGCGCGGCGCCGTCGCCCTTGAAATCTTCGAGCGCGTTGGTGAGTTCGCGCAGGCGGGCGACGGCCTTGTTGAAGTGGAATTTCTCGAGGTCCTGCGTCATCTGGTGGATGGTGACGTGGATCTTGCGGCGCAAGGCGTCGACATCGCCGCCCTGCCCGTTGAAGTCCGCCGTCGTGGCAAGGCGCCAGACGCGGCCGACGTATTTCCACGCGCCTTCGATGCCGGCCTCGCTCCATTCCAGGTCGCGCTCGGGCGGGCTGTCGGAGAGGATGAAGAGGCGGCACGCGTCGGCGCCGTAGGCGTCGATCATCTCGACGGGGTCGACAGTGTTCTTCTTCGACTTCGACATCTTCTCGATGCGGCCGACGGTGACGCTGTGGCCTTGCGCGCGCAGCTCTTCCGCTTCGCGCGGGTAGATCCATTTTCCGAGGGCGTCTTTATACGTCTCGTGCGTCACCATGCCCTGGGTGAAGAGCGCGGTGAACGGCTCGTCAAAGCTCAGGTAGCCGCAATCGCGCAGCGCCTTGGTGAAGAAGCGCGCATAGAGCAGGTGCAGGACGGCGTGCTCGACGCCGCCGATGTACTGGTCGACGGGCGCCCAATAGGCGACCTTGTCCTTCGCGAAGCCGAGCGTCGTGTTATGCGGGTCGCAATAGCGGAACTGGTACCACGAGCTTTCGAAGAAGGTGTCGAAGGTGTCGGTCTCGCGCTCGGCGTCCTTGCCGCACGCCGGGCACTTCGTCTTCTTCCACGTCGGGTGGTTGGCGATCGGGTTGCCGGGCTTGGAGAAATCGACGTCTTCCGGCAGCGTGACGGGCAGATCTTTTTCCGGTACCGCGACCACGCCGCAGGCGTCGCAGTGGACGACGGGTATCGGGCAGCCCCAATAGCGCTGGCGGCTGACGCCCCAGTCGCGCAGGCGGTAGAGGGTCGTGCCTTCGCCGCGGCCTTCTTTTTCCAGACGGCGGATGACCTCGGCTTTCGCCTCGTCGACGGCCATGCCATCGAGGAAGCCGGAATTGGTCATGACGCCCGAACCGGTATAGGCGGTGTTTTCGACGTCGATGATCTCGTTTTCAGGCTGGACGACGATGGTGACGTCAAGGTCGTACTTGCGCGCGAAGTCGAGGTCGCGCTGGTCATGCGCGGGGCAGCCGAAGATCGCGCCGGTGCCGTAGTCCATCAATACGAAGTTGGCGATGAAAACGCGCAGCGTCTTGCCGGCGATCAACGGGTGCTTCACGAGCAGGCCGGTGTCGAAGCCGCGCTTCTCGGCGGTCTCGAGCGCGACTTCGCTGGTGCCCATGCGGCGGCACTCGGCGATGAAGTCCTTCGCTGCCGGAATGGTCTGCGCCAGCGGGTGGTCGGGCGAGATCGCCACGAACGACGCGCCGAACAGCGTGTCGGGGCGCGTGGTGAAGATCTCCAGCGTGCCGCCGGTGGTGAGGTCGAAGCGGAACTTCAGGCCCTGGCTCTTGCCGATCCAGTTCTCCTGCATGATGCGGACCTTTTCCGGCCAGCCCTGCAGTTGCTTGAGGTCGTCGATCAGCTCGTCCGCGTAATCGGTGATCTTGAGGAACCACTGGCGCAGCTTGCGGCGCTCCACCAGAGCGCCCGAGCGCCAGCCGCGGCCGTCTTCCACCTGCTCGTTGGCGAGCACGCAGTTGTCGACCGGATCCCAGTTGACCATCGCTTCCTTTTGGTACGCGAGGCCGCGCTTGAGGAAGTCGAGGAAGAATTTCTGCTCGTGCCTGTAGTATTCCGGCACGCAGGTGGCCACTTCGCGCGACCAGGCGATGGCCAGCCCCATGCGCTTGAGCTGGTTCTTCATCACGCCGATGTTTTCATGCGTCCACTTGCCGGGATGCACGCCTTTCTCCAGCGCGGCGTTTTCCGCCGGCAGGCCGAAGGCGTCCCAGCCCATGGGGTTGAGCACGTTGAAGCCTTGCGCGCGCTTGAACCGCGCCACGACGTCGGAGAGCGAATAGTTCCGCACATGCCCCATGTGCAGGTGGCCCGAGGGGTAGGGGAACATGGCGAGGGCGTAGAACTTCTTTTTCGACGCGTCCTCGGTCACGGCGAAGGACTTCTTGTCCTCCCACGCGTTTTGCCAGCGTTCTTCGCTTTCCTTGACGTTATAGCGTTCCTGCATCGCCGCTTACTTCTTCAAGCCGAGTTGGGCGGTGCGCAGTTCGCGTGCGCGGACGAGGATGGCGTTCTCGACCTTGACGGCCGTGTCGTCGGGCACGGCAACGTCGCGCCAGCCCTTGCCGTCCTTCTTCTGCTTGAAGGCGGCGACGCGCAGGCCGTCGGCGCGCAGCGCCTTGTCGAGGATGTAGATGTTGAGCTTGTAGCGTTCGCCGGGCTTTTTGACGTTTTCGTACCAGTCGGTCAGGATCACGCCGCCGAAGGGGTCGGCCGAAGCGACCGGCATGAACGAGATGGTGTCGAGCGACGCGCGCCACAGGAAGCTGTTGACGCCGATGCCGCCTTTTTCAGCCTGGTCGTCGCCCTTGCCGAACAGCTTGCCTGAGAGGCCGTCGTCGCCCCAGATCGTCTCGCGCTTCTGGTCGCTGTAGAGTATCTTGTCCGAGCCTTCCGGGCGCGTCGGATAGCTTGCTTCCGTATGGAGGGAGTCGCAGGCCGAAACAAGCGTCAGGGCGGCGAGGAAAGGCAAAAGGCGGAGAGAACGATACATGACAAAGTCCTTGAATGATCTTGAGACAGAAAGTCCTTCCAGTCATTACCATGCGGCCGGTCATTTATAAAGAGTCTATAGGCAAAACGCGTCACACGAATTCTGTCAAATAAGTTATTGGTCTGTGTCCCAAATGCAACACTTGGGAAGTTTCTGCCACAAAAAAGGCCGGATCGGTTGACCGACCCTGCAAACAGGCATACCTTTTCCAGCAGAGAGCGTGGGTTTGGGGTTTGGTCCTTAAACATGCTGTCTTTAACAACAAAAACAGTCCCTGCATTCCGCGGGGCCTTTTGGAGAGTAAACGATGAAAAAACTTCTTCTTGTAACGACCGCGATCGCTGGCGTGGCATTCATGTCCGCTCCTGCTTCCGCAGCCGTCAAGCTGGACCTCGGCGGCTTCTTCCGCGGTTACGGCGTATTCGCTAACAACGATGTCACCGCTGCTGACGAACACAACTTCGAATTCCGCCGCGACACCGAACTGCAAGCAACCGGCGAAACCACCCTCGACAACGGCCTGACCGTTGGCGCGCACACCGAACTGAAGCTCGCTTCGGGCGCTGCTGCCGGCACCACCACCGTTGACACCGACGAAGTTTACGCTTACGCGTCGGGCGGCTGGGGTCGCGTTAACTTCGGCGTTGAAGACGGCGCTGCATACCTCCTCCAAGTTGCTGCTCCCTCTGCTGACAGCAACATCGACGGTCTCCGCACCAACATCAGCGCAATCACCACCGGCACCATCGCCGATGCTGGCTACGCTCAAGCTGACTTCGGTGGTCCGGGCAACGGCACCGATCGCCTGACCTACCTGACGCCGAAGTTCAACGGCTTCCAGGCTGGCGCATCCTACGCTCCCCACAGCGGCGTTGTTACGAACATCGCTGACATGGGCGTTGACGGCGACACCGACTTCAAGAACCTCTGGGAAGTTGGCGCTCGTTACGACGGCGAATTCGAAGGCTTCGGCATCAGCGCAGGCGCTGGCTACAGCGACTCTGACGTTGAAGTTTCCGGCGCTCCTGTCGCTGGCAACACCGATGGCATCAAGAGCTGGAACGGTGGTCTGACGATCTCCGCTCAAGGCTTCAGCCTCGGCGGCGCATACAAGGAAAGCAAGACCGACATCGCTACCGTCGAAAACAAGCTCAAGACCTGGGTTGTTGGCGGCGCGTATGACAACGGTCCGTACCACGCTGGTGCAAGCTACCTCGACAGCAAGCTGGATGACAGCGCTGCTGGCTCCGATGCGGAACTGGAAAAGTACACGGTCGGTGGCGGCTACGCCTTCGGTCCTGGCATGACCTTCCGCGGCGCAGTTGCTTGGGGTAACACCGCAGAAGCTGCTGCTGCTGATACCGACTTCACGCAAGTCACCATCGGCACCGACATCCAGTTCTAATCTAGAACTCGGATAGAAGAGCTAAAGGGAAGAGGCGCCTTCGGGCGCCTCTTTCTTTTTGGCTTGGCTTTGGCGCGCCCCGGTGCTTAAATCCCGATCCGGAACAGTTGAAGATCCAAGAGGTAATTTATGCAAAATAACGATCCCGTCGTCATCGTCGGCATGGCGCGCACCCCGATGGGGGCCTTTCAGGGCGACTTCACGGAGCTTACCGCCTCCGACCTTGGCAAGATCGCGATCGAAGAGGCGCTGAAGCGCTCTGGCGTCCCCGCCGCCGATGTGGAAGACGTCGTCATGGGTTGCGTGCTGCCCGCCGGCCAGGGCCAGGCGCCCGCCCGCCAGGCTGCGCGCAAGGCCGGGCTTAATGATTCTACCACCGCTACCACCGTCAACAAGATGTGCGGCTCCGGCATGAAGGCCGTGATGCTCGCGCACGACAACCTGCTGGCGGGTTCCGCTGCGGTCATGATTGCGGGCGGCATGGAGAGCATGACCAACGCGCCCTACCTGCTCGACAAGGCGCGCGGCGGTTTGCGCCTCGGCCACGGCAAGGTTTACGACCATATGTTCCTCGACGGCCTCGAAGATGCCTATGATAAAGGCAAGCTGATGGGCGTCTTCGCCGATGACACCGCGCGTAAGCTGCAGATCACCCGCGCGGACCAGGACAACTTCGCGCTCCAGTCCCTCACCCGCGCGCAACGCGCGATCAAGGAGGGCGACTTCGCATCTGAAATCGCACCTGTAAAAATCAAAGGCCGCGACGGCGACACCGTGATCGCCGAGGACGAAGGCCCCAAGAAGGCCAAACCGGAAAAGATCCCGACGCTCAAGCCTGCCTTCGGTGCTGACGGCACCGTGACCGCCGCGACCTCCAGCTCCATCTCCGACGGCGCAGCTGCGCTCGTCATGATGCGCAAATCCGAAGCTGCCAAGCGCGGCCTGACGCCGCTCGCCGAAATCAAGTCGCACGCGAGCCACGCGCAACTCCCCGCCGAATTCACCCTCGCGCCCATCGGCGCGGTGAAAAAAACGCTCGACCGCGCCGGTTGGCAGGCGAAGGACGTCGACCTCTTCGAGATCAACGAAGCCTTCGCCGTCGTGACCCTGGCTGCGATCCGCGAATTGGGCCTGTCACCCGACAAAGTCAACGTCAACGGCGGTGCCTGCGCGCTTGGTCATCCGATCGGTGCTTCCGGCGCGCGCATCATCGTGACGTTGCTCGCAGCGCTCAAGAAGCGCGGCCTGAAGAAGGGCGTTGCAGCCCTTTGCATCGGCGGCGGCGAAGCCACGGCAATGGCGCTGGAACTGGTTGGATAAGAAGCCATGGCGAAGCGCCGGAAATCCCTGTTCAAGCTGAACCCGCGCGACAAAGGGCGTGTGGCGCTGGGCGTGCTGGGTTTCGTGCTGGTCGTCGCGCTCTATTTCCTCTGGGACCTGCCCGACATCGACAAGGTCAAGCCGCTCGATTCCAAGCCGAGCATCACCATTCTCGCCAATGATGGTTCGCTGATCGCACGTTATGGCGGTGTGCAGGGCGACAGGCTCGATATCCACAACTTCCCGCCCAACCTCGTGCACGCGGTCGTTGCCATTGAAGACCGGCGCTTCTATTCGCACTTCGGCATCGACCCGCTCGGCATGGCGCGCGCGATGCTGACCAACTTGCGCAGCGGCCGCTGGGCGCAGGGCGGCTCGACGATCACCCAGCAGCTCGCCAAGAACCTGTTCCTGACGCCCGACAAGACCATCCGCCGCAAGGTGCAGGAAGCCCTGATGGCGCTCGAGATCGAGCACCGCTTCACCAAGGACCAGATCATCACCGCCTACCTCAACCGCGTCTATTTCGGCGCAGGCGCTTACGGCGTCGACGCCGCCGCGCGCACCTACTTCGACAAGCCCGCCTCGCAGCTGACCTTGTGGGAATGCGCGACGCTGGCCGGCGTCCTGAAAGCGCCGTCGCGCTTCTCGCCTTCTGCCAATCCCGAACAGTCGCGCCAGCGCGCCGCCGTGGTGATCGCGGCGATGAAGGAAGCCGGCTATCTCAGCAAGCGCAACGCGGACACCACCATCGCCCGCGCCAAGGCCGCGCCGCCTGCCGCCACCACGACGGGCGACTACAACCGCTATTTCGCAGACTGGGTGATCGACCAGGTCGGTGGTTTCATCGGCACGGCTGACAGCGACATCGTCGTCAAGACGACGCTGGATCCGCGCCTGCAGCGCCTCGCCGAGCAGAAGAAGAAAGACCTCTTCGCGCGCATCCCTCCGACCGACAAGGTCGCGCAAGTCGCGCTGGTGACCGAACGTCCCGACGGCGCGGTGCTGGCAATGGAAGGCGGCCTCGATTACCGCACCAGTCAGTTCAACCGCGCGACGCAGGCGTGGCGCCAGCCTGGCTCCTCCTTCAAGCCCTTCGTCTACATCGCCGCGCTCGAAAACGGCATGACGCCCGACACCAAGGTCGACGACAAGCCGATCACCGAAGGCGACTACCGCCCCGGCAACTATGACGACAAGTATTTCGGCGAAGTTACGCTGACCGAGGCGCTGGCGCATTCCCTCAACTCCGCCGCCATCCGCGTCCTGCAGCAGGTCGGCGTGCAGAAGATGCTCGATGTCGCGTCGCGCATGGGCCTGACCGGCACGCTGCGTCCTGAACTGGCCACCGGCCTCGGCGCGGGCGAGGCGACGCTGCTCGAGATGACCAGCGCCTACGCGGTCATCCAGAACGGCGGCACATCGGTCTGGCCGTACGCGATCCTTTCCATCACCGACGGCGAAGGCCAGGTTCTTTACCAGCGCAGCGAGATCGACCGTCCGCGCGTCTTCGAGAAATCCGTGATGGAAGACATCGACAGCATGATGCAGCATACCGTCATGCCCGGCGGCACCGGCGAGGCGGCGCGTCTGAGCCGCGGCCACGTCGCGGGCAAGACCGGCACCACGCAGAATTACCGCGACGCCTGGTTCATCGGCTACACCGACAAGTTCATCACCGGCGTCTGGGTCGGCAACGACGACGGCGCCTCGATGAAGCGAGTCACCGGCGGCCGCTACCCGGCCATGCTGTGGCGCGACTACATGGAAGCGGCGCTGGACATCGACGCGCCGGAATTCAAGCTCGCGCCCGCGTCGGGCGACGACAGCGGATTCGGCGGCATGCTCGACCGTTGGTCGACTGACAACAGCAGCCGCGCCGCGCCCGTCTACGAATACAACCAGTAAATTAAGGCGCGATCGCGCCCGAGCTAGACGGCTTGCTATAACTGCTGCCGTAGATGGAGCTTGTGCCGCCAAGGCTCGATTTCAGCATGTCGACAAGGTTGGAGACGCCGGCGCTCGACGCGCCCGAGACGGCCTGCATGATACCCTGCGCCGCGTCGTTGGAGGCTTCGTCGGCCGTGACGTAATCGCTGGCATTTTCCATCCACGGCTCGGCGGCGTGAGCGGATTGCGCGTCGAGCTTGTTCAGCTCCGCCATCGCGGCCTTGACGTCGCCTTGTTGCAGCAGCACTTGCGCGCGCGCGACGGCGGCTTCTGTGTCCTGCCCTTGTATGTCTTTCGCTGAAGCGGCTTGCGACAGTTTGTCCAATCGCTTCAGTGCTTGTTCTTGTACTGAAATGTCTTGACCCGCCAACTTGGCAAGCACGATGTCCTTGGCGAGGCCGCCGAATTCTTCCTTCAGCTTTTTCTGGTTCATGACGCCGTGTTCGGCATAAGGCGCGAGGCGGTCGAGCGCGGCGTTGACGCCCGGGTCGTTGCCGGCCACGCGGCGCAGCAGGGCGAGGTCCTTGGCATAGGGGCGGCTGTTGTCGACGTTCTCGCGGAAGGCGTTCAATGTCAGCAGCATCGCGCCTGCGGCCAAATCCTTGCTGCCGACGCGGCCGAGCATCTGGTTGAGGGCAGGGTCGCGCTTTTTCGCGTCCGCCACCGCCGCGTTGAGCGCCGCAGGATCGTCCGCCGTTTCGGCAATCATCGCGCGCATGGCATCGAGAGACTGGCCGACGGCAGCCGCGCCTTCCGGCGTCGAAACCAACGCGTTCATGTTGCCGATGGCGTCGGCAAAGGCCGGCAGGCTGCGGTCGCCGAACGCGGTCTTGGCAAGGTGCACGGCAGCCGCCTTCGCCGTCGCCGTCTCTTCTTTCAAGTGGTCGATCTTCCCGTGCAGGAAGGACATGATGCCTTGTTTCTCCGCTGCGTCGCGCACCTCGACGTATTCGGGCGCGAGCAGCAGGCCGCCCATCACCAATAGCGCCGTCGTGACGCAGACGAAAGTGATCGCCATGCGCCGCACGATCATCATGCGCTCGTGCAGGATGATGTCATGCCGGCGTTTCGTCTCGCCGCGGCGGCGGTCGGGGCCAGTGTAATTCGGCGCGTAGACGTTTCCGCGCATGTCCTTGGGCGCTTCAGCACGGCGGCGCTCGAAGATGCGCCCGTTTCCGCGCAGGGCGTCGAGCATGCCGGCGGAATCCGGGTGATGCGCGATGCGGATCAGGCGCCATGGCGCGCGGTTTGCCTCGACGCCGACGCGGCCGCTGATGCAGACGGCCTCCAGCTTTTCAGTGACGCCGGGCATGGGTTGCAGGATCTTGAGGCATTGGTCGGCGGTGCGCGCGGAGAAGAGGGTGACGGTGTCGATCGCGCCGAGCTTCAGCGCGCGTTCGACCTCGGCGGGCAGCGTATCGATGAAGCGCGCCTTGTAGATCGGCCAATGCACAACCTGAAGGTTGAATTTCGCGCAAGCCTCGACGATGTCGGGCGGCGTGTCCTCGCTGCACGGGTGCAGGATTTTCTTGAAGCCGAGGTCGCCCGTTTTTTCCTTGAGCAAGGCAATGACGTCCTCGCTGTCGCCGCGCGCGGAATGCACGCGCAGGAAGCCCGCCTTGGTCGCGGTCTCCGCCGTCTTGTCGCCGACGGCCAGCACGGGCAGATGGCGCTCGCGCGACAGGCGGGTGAAGGCCTGCACGGTATAGGCGCTCGTGAAGACCAGGGCCTCGCAGGAAGCGAGGTCGTCGGTGTCGGTGTCGAGCGGCACGTATTCCATCAGCGGCGCCACGTAGACGTAGTAGCCCGCCTGGCGCAGCTGGCTTGCGAAATCATCGGCGGCAGGTTGCGGGCGTGTGACGAGGACGGAACGCATGGACTCTCCTTCGCTGCCATTATCACCCGATGCCGCGAAGCCTCGCAACTGTTATTAATCGTTTGAATAATATGGAGAAAATAGGAATTATGCCTTCTTGCTTGAACTTTTCATAAGTTTAGATAAAGTATCCGCCATGACGACATTGCCGGACGACATCCTCAAGACGATCAAGCTCCTGCGTGACGGGCCGTTCCCGCCTGAGACGCGCAGCCAGCCCGCAGCCGAGTTCGAGGCTTGTTTCGGCTTGACGGACATCGCGTGCCATCACGTGTTGCCGGACGGCATCACCGCCAATGAACTGGAAGCTTATGCCCGCCTGCAATGGGCGGACTGCGCATCACCGGAGGCGCTCGATAACCTAAACCGCATGCTCGATGTGCTGAAGGAACTGAACCCCGCGCTCAATGCCCTCGCGTACGACAACATGCATTTCATGTCCGTGTATCATTTGGTTATGGGCGTGGCCAGCGCGTATCGCGTCGAGGACATCCGCTACTTCCTTTCCGGCGAGGACCTGCGCGCGCGGGCGATGGAAGCGACGGATGAATATAAAAGCCTCTGCGATGCCTTCAACGCGGCCGCGGCGGGCAAGGACATGAACATGCAGTGGGCCGCCGCGCCGTCGACGCTGGTGAAAATGCGCGACCAGTTCCTCGCGAAGGCTAAAAATAACCCGCCGGCAGCTGCGTCTTAAGTTTCATGCCGGCGCGTCGGCCGAGCGCCTCGGCTTCCGCCAGCGTCAATACGGTTTCGCGATATGACGCGCGCTTAACGTCGCTGCCGTCGGGACGCGCGACGAGGACGTCGAAAGAAGCCTTGCCGGACGCATCCGGAACGCCCATCAGCGCGGCGAGCGGCGTCTTGCAGGAGCCGTCCATGACGTCGAGGAACGCGCGCTCCGCCGTCACGCGCAGCTCCGTCACCTTGCAATGGACGGGCGCGAGCAAGGCACGCGTGGCTTTATCATCGATGCGCGCTTCGATGCCGATGGCGCCTTGCGCGACGGCGGGCAGCATGACGTCAGGTTCGAGGATATGCTGGATCAGTTGCGCCTTGCCAAGGCGCTCGAGGCCGGAAACGGCGAGCAGCGTCGCATCGACCACGCCGTCGGCGAGCTTCTGGAGGCGCGTATCGACGTTGCCGCGGAAGGTGACGACCTTGAGGTCGGGGCGGCGCGCCAGCACGATGGATTGCCGCCGCAGGCTCGAGGTGCCGATGACAGCGCCCTTGGGCAGGTCGTCGAGCGTCTTGGCCTTGGGCGAGAAAAAAGCGTCGCGCACGTCGCCGCGCGGCATCAGGGCGGTGATGCAGAGACCGTCGGGCAGGTGCGTGGGCATGTCCTTCATCGAGTGCATGGCGCAGTCGATCACGCCGGCGCTCAGGGCTTCCTCGATCTCCTTGGTGAAGAGGCCTTTGCCGCCGACGGCGGAGAGAGAGACGTTGGCGGCCTGATTCTTGTCGCCGGAGGTGATGATCTTCACCACCTCGACCGGATAGCCGTGATGGTGCTTGTGCAGGTCGGCGATGAACATGTCGGTCATGGCGAGCGCGAGCGGGCTTGCGCGCGTGCCGATACGCAAAGGGGCTTTCATAGGCTAGGATTCTATACGGGTTTTGTGGTACAGTCACGCATGAAAAAAGTTCTTGGCATCGAGACCAGCTGCGATGAAACCGCCGTCGCCATCGTGACGGAGGACCGCCAGCTGCTTGCCAATATCGTGCTGAGCCAGAAGGAGCACGCGGCTTTCGGCGGCGTCGTGCCCGAGATCGCGGCGCGCGCGCACCTCGCCCATGTCGATACGCTGGTCGAAGAGGCGATGACGAAAAGCGGCCTGAAGTTCACGGAACTCGACGCCATCGCCGTTACTGCGGGGCCGGGGCTGATCGGCGGCGTGCTGGTCGGCGTGATGACGGCGAAGGCGATCGCCGCCGTGCACGACTTGCCGTTGATCGCGGTCAATCACCTTGAAGGACATGCGCTTACTGCGCGTCTTACCGGCGACGTGCCATTCCCGTACCTGCTGTTGTTGGTGTCGGGCGGGCATTGCCAATTGCTGGCGGTTGAAGGCGTCGGCAAGTACAAGCGCCTCGGCTCGACGCTCGACGATGCAGTCGGCGAGGCTTTCGACAAGACAGCCAAGTTGCTGGGCCTCGGCTATCCCGGCGGCCCGGCTGTTGAGAAGCTGGCGGGCGAATGTGCCGACAAAAGCGCGGCTGCCCAAAAATACCCGCTGCCGACGCCGCTGCTCGGCAAACCCGGTTGCGATTTTTCCTTTGCCGGCCTCAAGACGGCGGTCAAGCGCATTGTCGACACGTTGCCCGACCCAATCGAGCGGGCGGTGGCGGCCGACATCTGCGCCTCGTTCCAGCATTCGGTCGGAAAGATTATTATCGACCGCACCGCGCGCGCGATTGAAAAATACCGTGCACTTTATCCGGATGCCATGTCACCGACGTTGGTGGTGGCAGGCGGCGTCGCGGCCAATAAAACGTTGCGACAAGGGCTTGAAACGCTGGCGATGCAATATAAGATGGCCTTCGCCGCGCCGCCCCTCAACCTGTGCACCGACAATGCGGCGATGATCGCCTGGGCCGGGATGGAGCGCTTGAAAGAGGGACTGACCGACGCCCTCGATTTCCCGGTTTATCCGCGCTGGCCGCTGGATCCGGATGCAGAAAGGAAACACTGATGCCCGCCTACCACGTCATCTCCGCGCAGGACTTCAAGAAGACTGCAAACGTCACTGTCGTTGACGTCCGCAACCCGGATGAACATGACGCGCAGCGTCTTGTCCGTGCGCACGACCTGTCGCCGCTCGGCGCACTCGATCCCGACGGCTACATGCTGCGCCATGGCCTCGACAAGGACGCGCCCGTTTATATCTTGTGCAAAGGCGGCGTGCGCGCGCGCACCGCGGCGGATAAGTTCGCCGCGCGCGGCTATAGCAATCTTTACGTCATCGAAGGCGGCATCATGGCCTGCGAAATGGCCGGCGAGCCGCTGGTCACGGGCGGCGTTGTCGTCGCATCCGCGCCGGTGCCGCAGGCAAAGCCTGATCGACGCCTGATCGGCGCCGGCATCGCTGCACTTGTTGGCGCTGGCTTGAGCGTCGTCTCGCCGCTGTTCCTCATCGTGCCAGCACTGGCAGGGGGCTTCGTGATTGCGACGGGCTTGAAGGCCAAAGCTGCGCCCGCTGCCGCTTGTGCGAGCGCGTTGCCGAAGGTGACAGGAAAATCCGCCGGAGGCTGCGCATGACGCTCAAGCCGGATGTACGCGGCTTCTACGACCCTGCGACCGCGACGTGGAGCTATGTGGTCTGGAGCGCGGAGAGCGGAGATGCGTGCTGCGCGATCATCGACAGCGTGCTCGATTACGACATGGCTTCGGGCCGCACCGACACGGCCTCGGCCGACAAGATCGTTTCCTTCGTGAAGTCGAAGGACCTGACAGTCGAATGGATACTCGAGACACATATCCATGCTGACCACCTGACGGCCGCGGCGTATTTGAAGAAGAAACTTGGCGGCAAGACGGCGATCAGCCGCCATATCGTCGACGTGATTTCGGCATGGCAGCCCGTCTTCCAAAATCAACATGACACGCCGCCCGACGGCAGCCAGTTCGACTACCTGTTCCAGGACGACGAGGCTTTCACGATCGGCAAGCTGCAATGCCGTATCGTGCACACGCCCGGCCATACGCCGTCGGATACCACTTACATCATCGGCGACGCCGCCTTCGTGGGCGATGCGATGTTCCTGCCCGACGTCGGCACCGGTCGCTGCGACTTCCCGGGCGGCTCAGCGGCGGATTCCTATGCCTCCACGCGCAAGCTGCTCGCGTTGCCGGAGGAGTGCCGTATGTACGTCGGCCACGATTACCCGCCCGCCGACGCGCGCACGCCGCAGTGCATGGCGACGGTCGCTGAGCAGAAATCCGCCAACATCGCGGCGAATGCCAACGTGAAGCGCGACGACTACGTGAGGTGGCGCAAGAAGTCGGACGAAGGCAAGTCCGTGCCTGCGCTGCTGCTGCCGTCGCTGCAGGTCAACCTGCGCTCCGGTTCGTTCGGTGAGGAGATCGAAGGCGTGCAATACGTCAAGATCCCGGTGGACAAGATATGACGCGCGTGCTCGATGCCATCTCCGTCATCGGCGCCGGCGCCTGGGGCACGGCGCTGGCGCAAGTCTATGCCGAAGCCGGCTGCCGCGTGACGCTTTATGCGCGCGATCCGGGCCTCGCCGTCGCGATCAACGAGACGCATCGCAACGACCTTTACCTGCCCGGCCTGCCGCTCTCGCCCTATCTGCGCGCAACAGCCAACCTGGAAGAAGCGGCCGACGGCGCGCAGGCGCTGCTGATCGCCACGCCGACGCAATACGTGCGCGACGTGCTGACGCGCCTCCATCCGCACCTGAAGAGCCGCGCGCTGATTGTCAACTGCGCCAAGGGCATCGAGATTTCGACCAGCAAACTGCTCGGCGAAGTCGCGGCGGAAATCGTGCCGGATCATGACTATGCCGTGCTTTCCGGCCCTACGTTTGCGAGCGAAGTGGCTAAGGGCTTGCCTGCCGCAGTGACGCTGGCGACGTCCGCACCGAAAAAACAGGCCGCCGATTGGGCGCAAGCGCTGTCCAGCCGCACGTTCCGTCCCTATCTCGCGCACGATCCCATCGGTGCGGAAGTGGCGGGTGCGGTCAAGAACGTGATCGCCATCGCCTGCGGCGTCGTCGAAGGGCGTGGCCTCGGCCAGAATGCGCGCGCGGCGGTGATGACGCGCGGCATGGCGGAGATCAAGCGTCTCGGCCTCAAGAAGGGCGCACAGGCTGAAACGTTCCTAGGCCTGTCGGGCATCGGCGACCTCACGCTCACCTGCCATTCGACCACGTCGCGCAATTTCTCGCTCGGGTTGGAACTCGGGCGCGGGCATGCGCTCGAGGAGATCATGGTCGGCCGCCGCACCGTCGCCGAAGGCTTCACGACCGCGCAGGCGGTCGATGCCGCCGCCCATGCGCTGGGCATCGAGATGCCGATCTGCGCGGCAGTCAACCGCATTTTGCACCATCAGGCAGACGTCGGCACGATCATCGACGAGCTTCTGTCCCGCCACCTGAAACCGGAGGAAGATTGAGATGACCGAACCCACCCCGCGCCTGTTCGTCACGCGCTACGACGAGGTGCATGAAACGCTGGCCGCCAACGCCATCATCGCGGTTTTGTCGATCGAGCACCCGGGCGCCGAAGCCGGCGCGCGCGGCGCGGCGCCAAGGCTTGATGCCCCGACGCAGCTGATTCTCGCCTTCTGGGACGTTGAACAAGCGTCGGCGCAAGGTCCCGACATCGCGCAGGTGCAGGCCGGCCTTGATTTCATCCTGCAGCATGCGGCGCAGGGCGGCGTCTTGATCCATTGCCATGCCGGCAAGTCGCGCTCGACCGCGATGGCGCTGGGCGCGCTCGCGCTGCTCAATCCCGACATGAGCGCGGAAGAACTGCTGGAGAAACTGCTCGCCATCCGCCCCGTCGCCGCGCCGAATATCCTGATGGTGGAGATGATCGACCAGATCACGGGCCGCGGCGGCACGCTGCTGGCGGCCGTGCTGGCGCATCCGCAGATCGACCGGCAGCGCCGCGAGACCGAAGAAGCGCGCCAGTCCTTCATGAGATCCAACCCCGAAACGGCGCGGAAAATCTTCCCCGAGAAGTTCGGCCCCTGATGGCGTATTGGCTGATGAAATCGGAGCCTGAGGTCTATTCATGGGCGCAGATGGTCAAGGACAAGAAGACCGGCTGGAGCGGTGTGCGCAACTACCAGGCCGCGGGCAACATGAAGGCGATGAAAGTCGGCGACGAAGCCTTCTTCTACCATTCCAACGAAGGCCGCGAGATCGTCGGCGTCGTGAAGGTCAGCAAGACCTATCACCCCGACCCGACCGACGAGACGGGCAAGTTCGGCATGGTCGAGGTGACGGCCGTGAAACCGGTGCCGAAGTCCGTGACGCTCGCTGACATCAAGACGCATGCGAAGCTTAAGGACATGGCGCTGGTGCGCCAGTCGCGCCTCTCCGTCTGCCCGGTGACGGCGGAGGAATGGGCGGTCATCTCCAAGCTCGGCGGGTTATGAAGCTCGGCTTTAAACAGGAAACGAATTGGTGCGTCATCACCGGTGCGCCGTCGTCCGGAAAGACGTCCGTCATTGAGGAACTGGCGCGGCGCGGCTATGCCGTTCAGAACGAGGTCGCGCGCGAGCTGATCGAATTCGGCGTGCATCACGGCAAAAGCCTTGAGGACGTGCGTCGCGACGCTGTCCTGCTCCAGCGCCGCATCCTGCAAGTGACATTGGCGCGCGAGAGAGGGCTGGATACGCAGAAGACCGTCTTCCTCGATCGCGGATTGCCCGACAGCATCACCTATTTCAAGCTGGCCGGCGTGGAGGGCATCGAGGCGACGGCGATGTCGTACCTGTTCCACTACCGCGCCGTGTTCCTCTTCGACCAGCTGCCGGTCATCCCCGACGGCATCCGCACCGAAAGCGCCGTGCAGGCCGAAAATATCGACAAGCGGCTCGAGGAAGATTACCGCGCGATCGGCTACGACCCGATCCGCGTGCCCGTGATGCCGATTCCGGCGCGGGCGGATTTTATTTTAGAAAAGTTGAAGGCTTAAGCCTTGGGCGGCTCGCCTTCTTTATAGGTCGAGATGACGCTGGGCGGCACCGGCTTGTCGAGCTTGCCGAGGCGGGCTTCGAGTTCGGCGATCTTCTTGTCCTGGCGCACTTGGTTCTCGACGGTCTTGAGACAGACCGTTTCAAGCACGGTAAGGCTCGACGTGATCGCCAGTTGGAGAACCGGCGACGCGCTATTCTCCATGTTTTGCAACTTCTGGATCAGTTCCTTGACCGACGTCAGCAGGTTCTGCGTTTCCGTCGCAGCAGAGAAGGCGTCAGTGAGGTTTTTCTCGGGTTCGGCAGTCATGGGGCGGCTCCGGAATAAAATGATTCGTGATGAGCCATTTTAGCCCTTGTTGTGGTTATGTCAATGATGACGGCGAAAGAGGCTAGACCTGCGGGATATCCTTGGTATTCTTTGACCTTCGCTATTTATTGAAGAGGTTACGACCGATGACTGAACATAAAGTTCACCCTGTGCATCCCGACGTCTACCCGGTGCCGCCCGCGCTGGCCAAGAGCGCCAAGATCAACGCGGCGACCTATGCGGCGATGTATAAGGAATCGGTCGAGAACCCGGAAGCCTTCTGGGGCAAGTACGGCACGCGCATCGACTGGATCAAGCCCTACACCCAGGTCAAGGACACCGACTTCAGGGACAACGCGCGCATCCGCTGGTACTTCGACGGCACGCTGAATGCCTCCGTCAACTGCATCGACCGCCACCTGCCGAAGCGCGCCAACCAGGTTGCGCTGATCCGCGAAGGCGATGACCCGAACGACAGCTCCACCGTCACCTACGCACAGCTGAAGGACGAGGTCTGCCGCCTCGCCAACGCGCTGAGGGAACGCGGCGTCAAGAAGGGCGACCGCGTCACCATCTACATGCCGATGATCCCTGAAGCCGTCTACGCGATGCTCGCCTGCGCGCGCATCGGCGCGGTGCATTCGGTTGTCTTCGGTGGCTTCTCGCCGACGTCCTTGCGTGACCGCATCCTCGATTGCGACAGCGCCGTCGTCATCACGGCGGATGAAGGTCTGCGCGGGTCGAAGAAGATCCCGCTCAAGGCGAACGCCGATGCGGCGCTGGCGGAATGCCCCGATGTGCATACCGTCATCGTCTATAAGCGCACCGGCGGCCAGGTTGAGTGGAATGCCAAGCGCGACGTCTGGTATCACGACATCTGCGGCAAGCAATCGACAGAGTGCCAGCCGGAAGAGATGAATGCGGAAGACCCGCTCTTCATCCTCTACACCTCCGGCTCCACCGGCAAGCCGAAGGGCGTGCTGCATACGACCGGCGGCTACATGGTCTATGCCTCGATGACGCATGAATACGTCTTCGACTACCAAGACGGCGAAGTTTACTGGTGCACGGCCGACGTGGGCTGGGTCACCGGCCATAGCTATATCGTTTATGGCCCTCTCGCCAACGGCGCGACGTCGCTGGTGTTCGAAGGCGTGCCGAACTACCCGGATTTCGGGCGTTTCTGGCAGGTGGTCGACAAGCACAAGGTCAATATCTTCTACACCGCCCCCACGGCGATCCGCGCGCTGCTGCGCGAGGGCGACGCGCCGGTGAAGAAGTACAGCCGCGCATCTTTGCGCATCCTCGGCTCCGTCGGCGAGCCGATCAACGAGGAAGCCTGGCTCTGGTACTACGAAACCGTCGGCGACAATCGTTGCCCGGTTGTCGACACATGGTGGCAGACCGAGACCGGCGGCATCCTGATCACCGCGCTGCCCGGCGCTCATGCGCTCAAGCCTGCCCACGCGGGCCAACCCTTCTTCGGCGTGCGTCCGGCGATCGTCGACAGCGAAGGCAAGGAACTCCAGGGCGCAACCGAAGGCAACCTTGTGTTGCTGGATAGCTGGCCGGGACAGATGCGCACGGTCTATCGCGACCATGAGCGCTTCGTGCAGACGTATTTCTCCACTTTCAAGGGCACGTATTTCACCGGCGACGGCGCCAAGCGCGACGCTGACGGCTACTACCGCATCACCGGCCGCGTCGACGACGTCATCAACGTCTCCGGCCACCGCCTCGGCACCGCCGAGATCGAGGATGCGCTCAACACGCACGAGAAGATCGCCGAAAGCGCCGTCGTCGGCTATCCGCACGACATCAAGGGGCAGGGTATCTACGCCTACGTCATCCTGATGGGCGGCGAACAGCCGAGCGAGGCGCTGCGCAAGGATATCGTCCAGCATGTGCGCAAGGTGATCGGCCCGATCGCGACGCCGGACGTGATCCTGTTCGCGCCCGGTTTGCCCAAGACGCGCTCGGGCAAGATCATGCGCCGCATCCTGCGCAAGGTGGCGGAGAACGCCTTCGACCAGCTTGGCGACACCTCGACGCTCGCCGACCCGACGGTCGTCGACGCGATCATCGTCAATCACAAGAAACTGGCGGCTTAAAAAAGCCTGACGACAAAAGAAAACCGGCCGGGGCATGCGCCTCGGCCGGTTTTCTTTAGCAGGACTCCACCACTTTTTTTATCGTCAACCCCTGGTGAACGAGTGCCCCATACCCACACTTGAAAGGACAGATGTTAGTAATACCTCTAGTATCTCACGCAGAGGTTAATATTTCATAAACACTGCGTTTTCAGCAGCTTATTCGTCAGAAGCTTCGGACAAAGCCCGGATGACCTCAGGTTTCGTCAGCAACTCGCCGAGGATGATTCCCTGCGGTGCGCCGGGGCCGTAGACGATGTCGAACGGCACGCCGTAGCGGCCGTACTTACGCAAGTAAGCGGCGATCGTCTCGTTGCGCTGGGTCCAGTCGGCCTGCAGGCGCAGGATGTTCGGGGCGGAGAGCGCGTCGACCACGTCGTCCTGATCGAGCACAAGGCGCTTGTTGGCCTTGCAGGTCAGGCACCAGTCGGCCGTGATGTCGACGATGACGGTCTTGCCGTCGGCGACCGCGGGCGCGATCAGGCTTTCGCTGAAGGCAGTCCAGCCGTCGTCCAGCGTCGGCTGCGTCGCCACCGTCACCAGCACATGCACCAGCCACGCGGCGGTCAGCGCGAGCGCAAGGCCCATGATGCGGCGCACCATCACCATCCACTTGCCCGGCTTGGGCATGTGGCGGAACAGGCGCGGCGAGAGGGCGAGCGCAATATAAGGCAGCGCAAGGCCGAGGCCGAGGAACGTGAAGATCACGAAGATATGCGCGACCGTGCCCGCCAGCGCGAAGCCGACGGCGGTGCCGAGGAAGGGCGCGGTGCACGGCGTCGCTAGCAGCGTCGCGAAGGCGCCGGTGAGGAAGTGGCCGAGCAGCGTCGGCTCCTGCGCGCGGCGCGGCAGGTGGCGCGCGATGATGTTCGGCATCGGAATTTCGTAGACGTCCCACAAATTCAGCGCGAAAGCCGAGACGACGACGATCAGGAACACAAGGAATCCCGGATGCTGGAACTGGATGCCCCAGCCGAGGCTCTGCCCCGACATCTTCAGCATCGCCAGCACGCCCGCCATCAGCCAGAACGAGAACAGGATGCCCGCGGCCGAGGCCATGAAATTGCGGAACAGCGGCCACCGGTGGATGTTGTGGTCCTTGCCGCCGTGCGCGAGCACCGAGAGGATCTTGATCGAGAGCACCGGCAGCACGCAGGGCATCAGGTTCAGGATCAGGCCGCCGAGGAATGCGACCAGCAGGATGGAGACGTCGATGTCGGCCAGCGGCGACGCGCTTTCTTCAGCCGTCGCGCCGTTGGTGCCGAGCGCCAGCGAACGCTCGAACATGCCGCCGGATCCTGCCAGCGTGAGCGTCAGCGGCGATGCACGCAGCTTTTCCTGCAGCGTCTCGATCTTCTCATCGTCGCGGATGGGGGCGTCGATGTGCAGCGCGCGCGTGTCCGGCTCGTACGCCATCAGCGGGTGGCCGACGCTGATGAAGGACGGATGCTCGACGAACAGGTCGGCGTCTTCGCCCGGCGCGTTGGTCGCGTGGCCTTCGATATGCAGGTAGGTATGGCCGTTCTTATGCGTCTCCAGCCATGCCTTTTCAAGCGACAGGTCGCTGTCGCCGCTGACCGAAGGCACAAGGCGCTGGCCTTGCGCGCGCAGGTCTTGCTCCGGCGTCACCTTCGCCTCGCCCGCCGGGATGGCCAGCGAGAGCGTGTGCGATTCGGGCACGCAGATCTTGTTGCAGATCAGCAGATCGAGGCGCAGGTTGAGCGCGATGGGCTTGCCCGACTGTTCCGGCGTGACGTCGATGGGGAAGATGATGCGGCCGTCATAGCCGAAGTTGTCGATGTCGAAGGCGGTGAAGCGCGTCGGCGCGGGCCATTGCACGCGGGCCTCCTTCACGTTAGTCGATCCGCCCCAGTCGAAGACCGGTGCAAGCCCGGCTTCGCCCGGCGTGCGCCAATAGGTCTTCCAGCCGTCTTCCATCATCACGGCGACGCCGACCGGCACGCTCGTGAGTTTGTCCACGCCTGCCACGGCGGAGAACAAGGTCGCCGTCGTATGGTGCGTCTGCGGCGGCGCGGCCTGGGCCGGCGCGGCAAGCAGGAAGAGGGAGAAAAGGATAAGCAAGATCTGACGCATGAAACACCGCCCTGTTGACGCTCTCATTATAGCGCGCAGGCAGGCGGAACAACAGTCCTCGCCATTTTCAGGTAAGGGAAAATCGGGGATATATGGTTATCCGGCCAGTGCGGCCTTGAGGTGCGCGATATCGTCCTGCAGGCAGCGGTCGTTGGCCAGCAGTTCTTCGATCTTGCGGACGCCGTGCATGATCGTGGTGTGGTCGCGGCCGCCGAACTTGCGGCCGATTTCGGGCAGGGAATGCACGGTCAGCGCCTTGGCGAGGTACATGGCGACCTGGCGGGGGCGGGCGACGGCGCGCGCGCGGCGCGGCGAGTGCATGTCGGCCATGCGGATGTTGTAGTGCTCGGCCACGCGCTTCTGGATGTCGTCGACCGTCACGCGGCGGTCATTGGCGCGCAGGATGTCGGCCAGCAGCTCGCCCGCGGTTTCCACCGTCAGCGCGCGTCCGCTCAGCTCGGCATGCGCGATCAGGCGGTTGAGCGCGCCTTCCAGTTCGCGCACGTTGGAGGCCACCTTGTCGGCGAGGAATTCGAGAACGGCAGCGGGAACGTCGCGGCGCATCAGGGCGACCTTCTTGTGCAGGATGGCGAGGCGCAGGTCGCGGTCGGCCGGCTGGATCGCAACCGCAAGGCCGCCGCCGAGGCGCGACTTGAGGCGCTCGTCTAGGCCTTCGAGCTGTGCGGGCGGGATGGAAGACGAGATCACTACCTGGCGGCCCTCGGCCACCAGCGCGTTGAAGGTGTGGAAGAATTCCTCCTGCGTCGCTTCCTTGCCGCAGATGAACTGGATGTCGTCGATCATCAGCACGTCGGCGCCGCGGAAGATGTCCTTGAACGCGACGGTGTCCTTGAAGCGCAGCGCGCGGACGAATTGGTACATGAACTTCTCGGCCGAGAGGTAGATGACCTTGCGCGCGGGCGACTTGGCGCGCACGGCTTGCGCGATCGCCTGCATCAGGTGCGTCTTGCCGAGGCCGACGCTGCCGTAGATGAATAGCGGGTTGAACTGCGCTGCGTCGTTGTCGGCCACGCGCCGGGCGGCGGCATGGGCCATTTCGTTCGAGGCGCCGGTGACGAAAGTGTCGAAGGTGAAACGCGGGTCGAGCGGCGAAGAGACGCCGGCGTCGCCTGCATCCACATTCGCATTGGCGGGCGCCTCTGCCGGCACGCCGGCGGCAGTCGCGCCGATGGCGATGTCGACGCGCGCGACCGCTGCGCCATGCTGGTTCCACAGCTGGCGGATGCGGTCGGCGTAATGGGTCTTGACCCAGTCGCGCGTGAAGCGCGACGGCGCGGAGAGGGATAGCGTGCCGGCGTTAGCTTCGACGAAAGCGAGCGGCGCGATCCAGCTATTGAAAGCGGCGGCGCCGAACTCCTTGTGCAGGCTTGCGCGAACGTCGGTCCATGCTTGGTCGGAAGAAGAAGGGCGGACGGTCGCGGTGTTGTCGAGCATCAGTTCTGCTTTCGTCGTACGGGGCGGCAATCTCCGGAAGACTGCGCGGCAAGCGGCGCAGCAACGGTTCGTGCCAGTGATGATTGATTGGGACGAGATTACAGAGGCTGAAAATGAGTCGCAAGTGCGGAGTCAGTGCGCGCTGAAAAAAGAAACAAACCTGCCTAACAAAGATTTTTTATTCCGGTGAAAAATCTTTACAGCGTTTCGCGTCGAATCGAATGCGTTTTCGATTCGCGCGCATGAAAAAAGCCGCTGGAACAACCAGCGGCTTTTTATCAAACGCGTTTGCGCGAGAATTACTTCTTCAGCGACTTGACGCGTGCAGACAGGCGCGAGAGTTTGCGCGATGCCGTCTTCTTGTGCAGGACGCCCTTGTCGGCGCCGCGTGCGATGGCCGGTTGCGCGGTCTTCAGCGCGGTCTTGGCGGCTTCGTAGTTGCCCGACGCGATCGCTTCTTCAACCTTGCGCAGGTTGGAGCGGACTTGCGACGTGCGCTTGGTGTTGATGTCGTCGCGGCGCGCGTTGCGGCGGATGCGGGTTTTGGCGGACTTATGCTGAGCCATTATTCTCTCTGTATCTCAAAAGGTTAATTCGATTCCCGGGGAACCCCCGAAGACTGATGGTTTTTAAAGGTCTTTAAGGTAAAAGTCAAGCGCCCCTGTGGATAATTTGAAAGGGGTTATTTGTCTTTAAAATCAGGCTTTCTTTTCTCGGCAAAGGCCGCCATGCCCTCTTTCTGGTCGAGGCTGGCGAAGCTGGCGTGGAACATCCGGCGTTCGAATCGCAGGCCTTCGGCCAGCGTCGTCTCCAGTGCGCGACCGACCGATTCTTTCACCATCATGGCGGCAGGCATGGAGAACGAGGCGATTTTCTCGGCGATGTTCATCACTTCCGTCATCAGCTGGTCGGCGGGGAAGATGCGGGCGACAAGGCCGGCGCGCTCCGCTTCCGTCGCGTCCATCATGCGGCCGGTCAGGCACATCTCCATCGCCTTCGCTTTTCCGACCAGGCGCGTCAGGCGCTGCGTGCCGCCCGCGCCGGGCAGGGTGCCGATGGTGATTTCCGGCTGGCCGAACTTCGCGCTGTCGGCCGCGACGATGAAGTCGCACATCATGGCCAGCTCGCAGCCGCCGCCGAGACAATAGCCCGCGACCGCCGCGATCACCGGCTTGCGGCAGCGCGCTACGCGCTCCCAGTTCTTGGTGACGAAATCTTCCTTGTAGGCGTCCATGAAGTTCTTCGCTGCCATCTCCTTGATGTCCGCGCCTGCAGCAAAAGCCTTGTCCGACCCGGTCAGCACGATAACGCGCACGCTGTCGTCGTTCTCGAAGGCCTCGACCGCGGTGGAAAGTTCGTCCATCAGCGCTTGGCACAGCGCGTTGAGCGCCTTGGGGCGGTTGAGCGTGATCAGGCCGATGCTGCCGCGCTTGTCGGTCAGGATGTTCTCGAACGTCATGTCTTAATCCTTCGGCGTCAGGTTGAAGTGGACGAGCGTGCGGCCGTCCTTGGGCGTGCTCTCGATGGTCAGTTTCTCGTTCGCGCGCGCGAACTGCGTCGGCGATATGGCGACCCAGCCGAGCGGCGGCAGTGCGGATTGGTAAAAGGCGCTCACGGTATCCGGCGCAGCACTGGTCACCGTATCCGTCTCCACGATGCGCCCGCCGGGCTTGTCGAAGACGACGGCGCTGTCGGCGGCTTCCGACATGCCGGGCATCAGGGGCAGGTCCTCGATCGCCGACGAATACCCGTCGGCCGCTTGGGCGGTGGTGGAAACGAGCAGGAAGCAGAGGATAAAGGCAAAACGTTTCATGACGCCAGAATAGCCGGAGACAGCCTACATTCCAAGCCCGGCCGATGTTTTTTTGGCAGGGGCGGCCTGCGCGGTTTCCAGCTGTTTTTGCCAGTCGTCGCTCATTTTCAGGGCTTGCGCGATTTCCGGCGCGAAACCGCCCTTGTAATAATCGTCATCCAAGGACCTGAAGCCGGGGCGCGTCAGGTAGTTCACGCTCTCGCCGCCGACGGCGCCCAGCTTCTGGATATCCTCCACCCGCAGCGGCGCCCTTTTCATGCCGTGACCGGGCGTGATGGTCAGGCGGCCGAAAAGGTTGGGCAGTTCCTGCGTCGCGACGGAGATGTCGTAGATTTGCTTGGATGTCGGGGTAAACCACGCGTCGAAAACCATGCGCCGCAAGCGGCCGTTGTCGAGCGATGCGGGGTCTTCCCGGTATCCTTCTTCTGCCGTACGGAACATCTCCGCATAACCGGATGCCTTGAGCGCGTCGAAGAGCGAGGAATCGCCCGCCAGTTTTTTCTTCAGGCCTTTCAGCACGGCTTCGGATTGCGCGTCCGCTTCGATAAGTCGCACATGCCAGGCGTATTCGGCGGCGGATAGCAGGTCCTGCGGCGTCATCATGCCGGCGACGGCTTGCTGCGCGTGGCGCGCCTCATGCAGGATGGCGGCGACCAGTTCCAGATCGCCATGCGCCGGGTTCAACAGGATGCACCAGGGCGCCTTGGTCACGGTCTTGCCGTTTTCTATCCCGACCCGGCAATGAAAAGCGGCGCGCGCCACATCGGGCGAGAAGTTGAACAGGATTTTGTTGGCCATCAGGAAATCAATCAGTTCCTGACCGCCGGGCGTGGTGATGACCTGCGCGAGGATGCCCTGCATGCGCCGATGCAGCGCTGCGGGTGAAAGCGGCGCCATCATGTCCGTGATGCTGGCTTTGTTTTCCTGGAGTTTCCCTTCAGTATCCATGACGCATTTCCATCTTTATCGGGCGGAAGACGGTGCAATGGCGGTTTTTTGCACCGGTGCGGGCGCGTTCCGGAGCCAGGCAGCCGTCATGGTCTCCAGCGCCTTGCTGGCAGCCGGGGAAAAGTTCTCCGTATAGGCGGGATCGGCCAGAGACTTTTTGCCGGGAAGCTGAAGGTAGTTCACATTCGTGCCGTCAAGCGTGCCCAGCTTGTCGAGGTCGCCGATCGTCAACCCTTCGCGGACGAAGCCGTTTCCGGGATTCGTCGCCAGCGTCTCGATCAGCCAAGGGAACTTACGCGTCAGGCTGCGCATGTCGTAAGTGTGGCGCAGTTCCGGCGTGAACCAGGCATCGAAGGCGGCGCGGCGCAGGTCGCCGTTGTCGAGTGCGGCAGGATCTTTTTTATAGAAGGCCTCGGCGGCGTCGAACATCGGCTCGTAGCCGTCGCAATAGGCCGCCTTCCAGACGGAATCGTCGCCTGCCAGCTTGAGCCTGAAGGCCGCAATGACAGCGGCGGATTCTGCATCGGCTTCCAGCATGCGCGTATAAATGGCGACATGCTGCGGGGAGAGGACTTTTCCGGGCAGCGCCAGTCCAGCCATGTATTGCTTGGCGTGCCGGCCTTCGTGGAAGATCAGCGCGATGAGCTTGTCGTCGCCTTCCGCGGGGTCGAGAAGCATCTTCGCGCTGCCGGGGATGACATTGACCGCACCTTTCTGAATCGTGATATCCGAATAGAACCGCGTGCCCTCATTGTCCGGCATAAAGAGGATGGGGATTTTGTTCTCGAGAAGGAAGGTCGCCAGCGCGACGCCCTCGGCGGAAGCCAGGAGCTTGTGGATGATCCGGTCCATGCGTTCCGGCGAGGTATCCGGCTTTGGCGCGCCAGCGTCACAGGCTTCTTCCACCTCCTGCTTGAAAGCGGATGCCGCGCTCGGCGAATGCTGCAGGAAGTTGTCCCAGACCGTTTTCATTTCATTGAGGGCATTCAGCGTCCCGGGCCTGAAGTCGCCGAGGTATTGCATGTCGCTGAGCGGCTTGAACCCCGGCAGCGTCAGGTAGTTGACGGCTTCGCCGCCGACGGTGCCGAGCTTTTCCAGGTCGCCGATATCGAGGGCCTTGTTCTGCAGGCCGTTGTCGGGCAGCATTTCCAGCATCTGGACGCGGTAGGGGAATTTCTTCTGGGCCGAGTAAAGGTCGTAATCATGCTTGATGTTCAGGGAGAACCAGGTGTCGAAGACCATTCTCCGGAGCCGTCCGTCGTCCAGCGCTGCGGGATCGCGCGCATATTCGCGCTCCGCCGTCTCGAACATGTCGCGGTAGACGGAGTTCTTGGCGGTCTCGAACACGCTCCCGTCGCCCGCCAGCTTCATTTTGAACGTCTTGATGACGGCCTCGGATTGCGCGTCGGCCTCGATGAAGCGCGTGTACCAGGCCATCTCCATGGGGGAGACGTGGTTGGTTGGCTGCAACGCGCCGGCCATGGCCTGCTGCGCGTGGCGGGCTTCGTGCAGGAAGCTTTCTATCAGGTTGATATCCGGCTTGTCCGGGTTGAGGGCAATGTGCTTCGAGGCGGGATCCGTATGCCATGTGCCTTTGTCCGGCAGGCTGGTGCAGGCGAAGCCCGCGGTTTCCACGTCGCGGGAGAAACGGAACATCACGCCGTTATCCTGCAAGAACTTCAGCAGGCCTTCTCCGTCCGGCGTCGCGCGGATTTTCTCGATAAGAGAGCTCATGCGCAGGCGGGCAGCCTCTTCGGGAGACAAGCGTCCCTCGGCTGCGATGTCGCCGCCATTTTCCCCGAAAGTCTCTGATGTCTTCTCAAATGCCATGCATCATTCCTGCCGAATGGGGCAATAGAACGTCGAGCGGCCGCCTTGGGTCAGGCGTTGCACGCCGCCGGTTTTCTTGATGTCGCAGGTGCAGCCCTTGCACTTTTCGCCGGCGCGGCCGTAGACGGCGAAGTGGTGTTGGAACAGGCCGAGCGTGCCGTCGGTCTGCACGTAGTCGCGCAGGGAAGAGCCGCCGGCGGCGATCGCCTTCTCCAGTGTCTTTTTAATCGCGGTCACGAGTTTTGTCAGCGCGGGTTTCTTGAGGCTGCCGGCGGCGGTGCGTGGGTCTATGTGCGCGAGGAACAGCGCCTCGGCGGCATAGATGTTGCCGACGCCGACGACCAGTTCCTGATCCATCAGCGCGACCTTGACGGCGGTCTTGCGGCCTTTGAATTTTTCGGCGAGATAATCGGCGGTGAATTGCTTGCCCAGCGGCTCGGGGCCGAGGTGGGAGAAGAGCTTGTGCTTTTCCAGTTCGCCCGCCTTCGCCAGCGCGACGATGCCGAAACGGCGCGGGTCGTTGAGCACCGCGCGCAGGCCGTTGTCGAGCGTGATGATCATGTGGTCGTGCGTGCCGGGCTTATAGGCTTCGTCGCGCGCATGCAGCGTGATGCGGCCGGACATGCCGAGGTGGATGACCAGCGTGCGGCCATCGGCGAGGTTGACGAGGATGTATTTCGCGCGGCGCGTGATCGAGGCGATATGGCCCTTCAGTTTTTCAAGCCCGGCGGGAAACGGCGCGCGCAAGTCGCCGCGGTTCTTGCGCACTTGCGCGATATCGCGTCCCGCCATCATTTTTGCGAGACCCCGGCAGACTGTTTCGACTTCAGGCAGCTCGGGCATGCGGGTTCCTTACGGCGCGGGCGTGCCGGGTTTTTGTTCGGGATGCCGCGGCAAGACGGTGATCAGCATGCTGATCACCTTGTCCCAGTCGGCCATTAGGCCGTCGTTGTTGAACAGTGTGGTCAGGCGGCGCACGCAGTCGCTGGGCATGGGAAGCTTGACGTCCTTGTCGACGGCGTAGTTAAGGATACCGTGGCCGACGGCCTCGAAGCGGTCGGCGGGCAGACCGTCTTTTTTCAGCATCGCCGCAGCGGTGAGGTAAAGTGCGCCAGCTGCGCGCTTGAAGCCGCCGCCGTAAGAGGCGCCGAGGGATTCGATGGTGCGGCGGAAGTCATCCTGCGAGCCGGCCGCACCTTCCGCGATGGAGGAGAGTTCATTGTTGAGATACAACTGCGCCGCGAGCCATGTCGCCTGCGCCTGGCGCAAGGCCGCGGGCATGCTGCCGTCACTGAGCACCTTGGAGAAGACGTCGTCGTTGTGCGAAACCTTCGCATCCTCGATGAAGGCGCGCGCCGCGTGGCGGTCGCGTGTGACAAGAGACTTATAATACTCGATGCAGCCTTCGTGCTTCTGCGCAAGCTCCTCGGCTTTCTTGGCGATCTGGAAGACTTTTTCAGCAGCCAGCGCGATGAGGATGGCGTGGCGTGTGTTGGCGGTAAATTCGTCGACGGGGAGGATCAGAGCGTTCATGATGCGCGCCGGGTCATTTTCCTTGCGCAGCACCGCTTGCGTATGGAGGATGTCTTGGGCGGTATTAAAACGTTTTGAAACCATGAGAATCGCGCCTCCTTATAAAATAAGCACGTTTAGAGAGTACCACGTGCGTATTAATAAGGGCTTAACATAAAAGAAAAGGCCGGGATTTCTCCCGGCCTTTTCAAGTCGTTAGGTTGGTTGATGCGTTACATCATCCCGTCCATGCCGCCCATGCCGCCGTGGCCATGGCCGCCGGCTGCTTCTTCCTTCTTAGGGAGTTCGGCGATGGTGGCTTCGGTCGTGATCATGAGGCCAGCGACCGAAGCTGCACCTTGGATCGCGGTGCGGACAACCTTCACGGGGTCGATGATGCCCGACTTGACCATGTCGACATACGCATCCTTTTGCGCGTCGTAGCCGAAGTTGGTGTCCTTCTGCTCGGTCAGCTTGCCGACCACGATGGAGCCTTCGACGCCTGCGTTGAACGCGATCTGGCGGATCGGGGCTTCGAGCGCGCGGCCGATGATCTCGATGCCGACTTCCTCGTCGCGGTTCGCGCCCTTGAGCTTGGTCAGGGCCTTCTTCGCGTAGAGGAGGGCGGTGCCGCCGCCGGCGACGACGCCTTCTTCGACGGCAGCCTTGGTAGCGTGCATCGCATCGTCAACGCGATCCTTCTTTTCCTTCACTTCGACTTCGGTCGCGCCGCCGACGCGGATGACCGCAACGCCGCCGGCCAGCTTGGCCAGGCGTTCTTGCAGTTTTTCCTTGTCGTAGTCGGACGAGGTCTCTTCGATCTGGGCCTTAATCTGCGCGATGCGGCCTTCGATGTCCTTCTTCGCGCCGGCGCCGCCGATGATGGTCGTATCGTCCTTGTTGATGCGGACCTTCTTGGCCTTGCCGAGCTGTTGCAGGGTGACGGTCTCGAGCTTGATGCCGAGTTCTTCGGAGATGACTTCGCCGCCCGTGAGGATGGCCATGTCTTCCATCATCGCCTTGCGACGATCGCCGAAGCCGGGCGCCTTGACCGCCGCGACCTTGAGGCCGCCGCGCAGCTTGTTGACCACGAGGGTCGCCAGCGCTTCGCCTTCGACGTCTTCAGCGACGATCAGCAGGGGCTTGCCCGACTGGACGACGGCTTCGAGGATCGGCAGCATCGGCTGCAGGTTCGACAGCTTCTTGTCGAAGTACAGGATGTAGGGGCTGTCCATCTCGCAGACCATCTTGTCCGCGTTGGTGATGAAGTAGGGGCTGAGGTAGCCGCGGTCGAACTGCATGCCTTCGACGACGTCGAGTTCGGTGTCGAACGACTTGGCTTCTTCAACCGTGATGACGCCGGCGTTTCCGACCTTGCTCATCGCTTCGGCCAGCATCTTGCCGACGTGGCTGTCGCCGTTGGCGGAGATGGTGCCGACTTGCGCGATTTCGCTGTTGGACGAGATCTTCTTGGCGCGTGCCTTGATGTCTTCGACGACGGCGGCGACGGCCTTGTCGATGCCGCGCTTGAGGTCCATCGGGTTCATGCCGGCGGCAACTGCCTTCACGCCTTCGCGGAAGATGGCTTGCGCGAGAACGGTCGCGGTGGTGGTGCCGTCGCCGGCCAAGTCGTTCGACTTGGAGGCTACTTCACGCACCATCTGCGCGCCCATGTTCTCGAAGTTGTCCTCGAGCTCGACTTCCTTGGCGACGGTGACGCCGTCCTTGGTGATGCGCGGCGCGCCGTACGACTTCGCGATCACGACGTTGCGGCCCTTGGGACCGAGGGTGACCTTGACGGCGTTAGCGAGGATGTCGACGCCCTTGAGCATTTTCTGGCGTGCGTCGGCGGAGAATTTTACGTCTTTAGCGGACATGTGTGTTTTCCTTTTGTATAGCTGTTAAGCGGCTTTGGATTTTTTCTTGGCTTCGATGACGCCCATGATGTCGGATTCCTTCACGACGAGCAGTTCCTGGCCGTCGAGGGTGATTTCCGAGCCGGACCACTTCGAGAAGAGGACGATGTCGCCTTCCTTGACGTCGAGGGCGACCAGCTTGCCGCTTTCGTCGCGGGTGCCGGTGCCGACGGCGACGACTTCAGCCTGAGCCGGCTTTTCCTTCGCGGTGTCGGGGATGATGATGCCGCCGGCGGTCTTGGTCTCGCTCTCGAGGCGCTTCAGCAGGACGCGGTCGTGCAGGGGACGGAATTTCGTCATGGTTTTTTTGCTCCTTTGGGTTGTTAGCACTCGTTATTTAAGAGTGCCAATTTGTACCCCCGCTGTGGATAATTTTCAAGCGAGTTCAAAGAGATCGCCATACAGGCGTGAGAGCGAAAACACATTGATTCCAACACCTTCCCGAATCTGTGGTAAGATAGAACTAAATGAAGTGACAGAATCGTCACTTCCTGACGGAAGAACGGCCAGATTCGATACAGGAGTTCAAGAATATGGCAAACTTGATTGTTCAACTGGAAGACTACCGGTTGACCACGGCGGAGATCTTATATTGCCTGCCGGATCACCCGATGCTGCTGCAGACCTACCTGTGGCAGGACTACGACCTTGATCCCAAATTTCCGCGCCTGCACAAGTTCCTCGATTTCTGGACGCGCGAGATCGACGGCAAGCTGCACTCCGTCCGCGTCGGTCACCACGCGCTGATCACGCCGAACAACATCGGCTGCCGGACGTTCGAGTACCGCGTCTGACGATGAGTTGATATACTGTCCTTCGCACAACGGCACGGAGGACGGTCATGGGTTTCAGCTTCCTTCCCAAAGAGGAAAAATTCTACACCTACCTGACCGCGCTCGCGGCCGAGGCCAACCGCTGCGCGCGCCTGCTCGGCGATTTCGTGTCGGCGGCCGACGATGCGTCGCGGGCAACGGCGGGCGAAGGCATCATGCGCTGCCGCAGCGCCTCCAAGGACGTCATGGGAAAGCTGACCGACGACCTCGGCCGCACTTTCGTGACGCCCTTCGACCGCGAGGACATCCAGAATTTCGCGCACAGCCTCTACCGCATCCCCAAGACGGTCGAGAAGACCATCCAGCGCATGACGCTGCACGGCCTGCGCGGCGCGGAAAGCGATTTCGCGCAGCAGGCCGCCGTGATCGCAGGCGAGGCGCAGGTGATGGAAGAGATGGTCGGCGACCTGATCTCCCGCCGCAACGGCAAGAAGGTGATCGAGCGCGTCGCCGTGCTGCACGCGCTGGAACAGAAGGGCGACGATGTACTGCAGGAATTGCTCTCCGCGCTGTTCTCCGCCCCGCGCGACGCGAAGGACCTAATCCTGCGCAAAGACATCTACTACCTGATGGAAAAGATTATCGACAGCTACCGCGACGCCGCCGCGGTGATGCTGCAAATCGTCCTCAAGTACAGCTGACCGCATGGAAACGATCCCGCTCCTGCTCTGCGTCGTGATCGCGCTGACGTTGGCCTTCGACTACACCAACGGTTTTCACGACACCGCCAATTCCATCGCCACCGCCGTGTCGACGCGCGCGATGAAGCCGCGCACGGCGGTGCTTTATGCAGGCACGTTGAACTTCGTCGGCGCGATGATGGGCACCGAAGTCGCCGCCACCATCGGCAAGGGGCTGGTGAACGCGGCGGCCATTTCGCTGCATACCGTCTTCTGCACGATCGTGTCGGCGATCTTGTGGAACGTATTGACGTGGTACAAGGGATTGCCGACCAGCTCGTCGCATGCCGTCATCGGCTCGCTGCTCGGCGCGACGTATTTCTCGGCTGGCGGCGGCCGCGACGACATCATGTGGGGCGCGCTGCTCGACAAGGTCGTCCTGCCGATGGCAGCGGCGCCCGTGCTCGGCGTGGCGGGCGGCTTCGTGACGATGGTGGCGCTGACCTGGGCGATTTACCGCCTGCATCCGTCCTTCATCCGGCGGGCTTTTTCACGGTTGCAGGTTGTGTCGGCGGGGTTCATGGCGCTCAGTCACGGGCGCAACGACGCGCAGAAATCCATGGGCATCATCGCGCTGGCGCTGATGCTGGCTTTCCCCGGCCGCGCTTTCGAGGTGCCGCTGTGGGTGAAGATGGCGTGCGCGCTGGCGATGGGCGCCGGCACCATGTCGGGCGGCTGGCGCATCATCCGCACGCTCGGCAGCAAGATGATCAAGCTCGACCCGCCGCAGGGCTTCGCGGCCGAGATGACCTCGGCGGCCGTCATCGGCGGCGCGTCCCACTTCGGCGTGCCGCTCAGCACCACCCACGTCATCACCGCCTCGATCATGGGTGTGGGCGCGACGCAAGGGTTGTCCGCCGTGCGCTGGGGCGTGGTCGGCGACATCGTCACGGCATGGGTATTGACGATCCCCCTGACGTTCCTGTTTTCAGGCGGGCTGATGACGCTTTATAAGCTGGTCGTCTTTTAGAAAATCTTGTCGAGCGTGCCCGAGGTCTTCTTGATGACGGGCACGTCGCCTTCGTTGACGGGCTTGCCTTCGGCCTTGTTCTTCTTCAGGCGGTCGGCTTCCGCGGCGGCGTCGACGGTCGAGACGGGCGCATGGTCCTTCACGACCGCGCTGCTGTCGCCGTCCTTCCAGTCGCTCAGCTTGTCGGCGAGCGAGCGGTTCTCGAGCGAGATGTAGCCGTTGTCCTCGTCGATCTTGCGGCGGATGTCGCCGTTGTCGGCATCGGCGCCGAGGCTGCCGAGGAAAGCCTTGTCGCCGGCGGCCGGCTTTGCCGTGACGGTTTTCTTGCTGTCGCCCATCACCGCGCTTTCAGCCGTCGTGACGGCGTCGGAAGGTGCGGCGATGTTGGCATCCGACGGCGGGCGCAGGCTGTAATCCGGCGGCAGCGTCAGCGGCGCGCGCTTGACGACCATGAATTCGTCGGGCGAGTTGCGGTCGACGCCGAGCTCCTTCTTGACCGAGGAGCAGCCGGCCAGCGCGACCAGCGCGAGGAGGAGTATTTTATTTTGCAGTTTCATGGGAAGCCTTCCTGTCTGAAATAAGCGTGTCGATCATGATGAATGCTGCGCCGAGCACGATGCAGCTGTCGGCGACGTTGAACGCCGGCCAGTGCCAGCTGCCGACATGCGCGTCGATGAAGTCGACCACCGCGCCGAAGCGCAGCCGGTCGTAAGCGTTGGAGAACGCGCCGCCCGCGATCAGCGCGAGCGCCGTGGACAGGCCGCGCGATTGCGCGCGCGTCGCCCAGACGAAGAGCAGGAAGCCCGCCAGCATCGAGAAGGCGACGAAAAGCCAAGGACCGACATGACCGGCGCCAAGCCCGAAACTGACGCCCTTGTTCCAGACCAGCGTGAAGTCGAGCATGGGCGCGAGCGTGACGGATGTCGCGGCGGCGGAGAAATCCACCGCGCGCGCATTCGCGATCCATGCGCCGAAAGGACGGTTGCCGTCGGTCAGCAGGCGTTCCGAGACGTACCACTTCGACAGCTGGTCGGCCACGCAAGTACCTGCGACCAATGCGAGCGCGGCGGCGACATGTTTTCCGGGTGTCGAGAGCGTGTTCATCGGCTGCCTTCTTGGAATTTGAAAGATTCCAGCACAGCCTTGGCCTTGATGCAATCTTCTTTCATCTGCGCGATCAGCGGCTCCAGCCCCGCGAAGGATTTTTCGTCGCGCAGATGCTTGACGGGCATCACGCGCAGGATTTTGCCATAAAGGTTGCCGGTGAAGTCGAACACGAAGGTTTCGAGCAGCGGACGGTTGATCTCGAACATCGGGCGGATGCCGAAATTGGCCGCCCCGTCGCGCCATTTGTCTTCGCCTGCGATCTTCACCTTCACGGCGTAGATGCCGTAAGGGATGCGGAGATAGTCGTCGACTTCCTGGTTGGCGGTTGGGAAGCCGAGCGTGCGCCCGCGCGCATCGCCGTGCACGATGGGAGATTCGATTTGCCAGCGCCAGCCGAGCTTTTCCGCCGCCGCGTCGAACTCCCCGCGCCGCAGCAGGTCGCGGATGGCGGTGGAAGAGTACACGTCGCCATTGGCGTCTGCCACTGGCGGCATCACGGTGACGCCGAAGCGGCCGTTGTTCTTCAGCGTCTCGACGGTGCCGTCGCGGCCGCGGCCGAAGGCGAAATCATGCCCGACGACGACATGGGCGACGCCGAGGTTCTGGACGAGGATGCGGTCGATGAATTCCTGCGCCGTCAGGCCGGCCAGTTCCTTGTTGAAGGCATAGGCGAACACGTGCGCGACGCCGGCGTCCTTCATCAGGCGTTCCTTCATCGGCATATGCGTGATGCGGAAGGGCGCGATGTCGGGCTTGAAGAATTGGCGCGGATGCGGCTCGAAAGTCAGGGCGGCGACAGGGCCGCCGATTTTTTTCGCGGCCTCGATCAGCGCGCGGTGGCCTTTGTGCATGCCGTCGAAGTTGCCGATGGCCAGCACCGCGCCGCGCATCTGTTCCGGGGCCTTGTCGTTCAGCCCGTACAACATGGGGTCAGGCGGCGCGTTTCAAGGACAGGCCCGCCCAGACGTCGCACAGCGCGTCGGCCAGCGCTTCCATGTCGGCATCAGTGTGGAAGGGCGAGGGCGTGAGGCGCAGGCGTTCGGTGCCGCGCGGCACGGTCGGGTAGTTGATCGGCTGCACATAGATGTTGTGGTGCAGCAGCAGGTCGTCGGAAGCCTTCTTGCACAGGCGCGCGTCGCCCACCAGCACCGGCACGATGTGGCTGACGGAATCCATGACGGGCAGGCCGCGCGCGGCCAGCAGCTTCTTCAGCGTCGCCGCGCGTTCCTGATGGCGCGCGCGTTCGATCTGCGAAGTCTTGAGATGCCGTACGCTGGCGATCGCGCCGGCCAGCAGGCCGGGCGGCAGCGCCGTGGTGAAGATGAAGCTGGAGGCATAGGAGCGCACGATGTCGATGATCGCCTTGGTGCTGGCGATATAGCCGCCCATCACGCCGAAGGCCTTGCCGAGCGTGCCTTCGACGATGTCGATGCGGTGCATCTGGTTGTCGCGCTCCGCCACGCCCGCGCCGCGCGCGCCGTACATGCCGACGGCGTGCACTTCGTCGAGGTAGGTGAGTGCGCCGTATTTTTCCGCGAGGTCGCAGATTTCCTTGATCGGCGCGATGTCGCCGTCCATCGAGTAGACGGATTCAAACGCGATGATCTTGGGGCAGCAGCGCTCGACCGAGGCGAGCAGTTGCTCGAGGTGCGCGATGTCGTTGTGGCGGAAAATGTATTTCTCGCAGCCTGAGCCGCGGATGCCCTGGATCATCGAGGCGTGGTTCATCTCGTCCGAGAAGATGATGCAGTCGGGCAGCATCTTGGCAATCGTGCTGAGCGCCGCCTCGTTCGAGATATAGCCCGAGGTGAAGAGGAGCGCCGCAGGCTTCTGGTGCAAATCGGCCAGTTCCTGCTCCAGCAGCACGTGGTAGTGCGTGGTGCCGGAAATGTTGCGCGTCCCGCCCGCGCCGGCGCCGGCAGATTTCACGGCGGCACATGTGGCTTCCAGCACGGCCGGGTGCTGGCCCATGCCGAGGTAGTCGTTGCTGCACCAGATGGTGATCTCGCGCGCGTGACCCGCCGCGTCGCGGTAGGTCGCTTTTGGGAAGCTGCCGACGTTGCGCTCGATGTCGGCGAAGACGCGGTAGCGGCCCTCCTTGTGCAGGTCGCTCAGCCGGTTCTCGAAAAAGTTTTCATAGAAACCCATCGGAACCCGTTTTGCGGGAGGAACAGACTGCATCGGAAGCTACCTTGGAAATGGAGTGTTTCGGTGGTTTTAGAACTACACCCATTCCCGCGTTATTGCAACCCTGCGCGCACTTATTCGGGAAAATAAGACGTTCTTGTGGCAATTTCCCCGCAACCGCCTTAAGCTGATGGAGGAGTGGGGTTTTTCTGTGATTATTGTCTTCGGTTCGCTGAACATCGACATGATGATGCCGGTCGGGCACCTGCCCCACCCGGGCGAGACGGTCATGTGCAGCACCGACTACCTCAGCAACACGGGCGGCAAGGGCGCCAATCAGGCGGTGGCCGCGGCGCGCGCCGGCGCCAAGGTCGCGATGGTCGGCATGGTCGGCGACGACAACTTCGGCCGCCGCTCGGTCAGCAACCTCAAGACGCAGGGCGTGATGGCCTCGGGCGTCGCGATCTCGGAGCGGCCGACCGGCTGCGCGACCATCGCGGTCGATAGCGACGGCGAGAACATTGTGATCTCCGCGCCCGGCGCCAACCTCGACGCGCGCGCCGACCAGGTGCCGGATGAACTGCTCATCCCGCGCAACCTGATTCTCACGCAGATGGAAATGACCCCGCAGGAGACGTTCACGATGCTCAAGCGCGCGCATGCGCGCGGCGTGACGACGATCCTCAACGCTGCGCCTGTGCATCCGCTGGGCGAGGATGCGATCGGCAACATCGACTACCTCATCATGAACGAGATCGAGGCGCACCAGTTGGCGTATCACCTGCGCCAATCCGCTTCCGAGATCACCCAGATCGCGCTCAACGTCGCCAAGCTGGTCGGCTGCTGCTGCATCGTGACGATGGAAGGCAAAGGCTCCGTCGCCGCGCGCGGCGCGGACCTGTATGTCGCCTCCGCGCTCAAGGTCGAAGTGGTCGACTCGACGGGTGCCGGCGACGCTTTCTGCGGCATCTTCGCCGCTTGCCTGCAGAACGGCATGGACTGGATCAAGGCGTGGCACCGCGCTTCCGTCGGCGCGTCGCTCTCGTGCCTCGGCCTCGGCGCGCAGGACGGCGCCCCTTTCATGGACGACATTGAGAAGCGCCTGAAAGAAGTCCCCGCGCCGCAAAAGTTATAACCCATACGCAATCGGCATTGGCCAGGCCGCCCAAGGCACCGTACATTCAACGCATGGATATCGAACAACTCGCGGATTTCGTCGCGCTCGCCAAATGCCGGTCGTTCTCGAAAGCGGCGGCGGCGCGGCATGTGACGCAGCCCGCCTTCTCCCGCCGCATCCGCGCGCTGGAGACGGGGCTGGGGGCGGATCTCGTCGACCGCGCTTCCAAGAACTTCCAGCTGACGACGTCGGGGGAACGGTTCCTCCTGCATGCGCAGACGCTGGTCGACCTGGCCGAGCGCGCCGCGCAGGACGCGCGCAACCTCTCGACGCGCTTGACCCAGCCTATCTACCTCTCCATGCCGTCCTATATTTCGCGTACGTTCTTCCCGACGTGGTACAAGGCGCTGCAAAAGCGCATTCCCGGCCTTGCCTTGCGCGTGTCGAACCAGCGCGGCTCCGGCACTTTCGACGACCTTCGGCGCGGGCTGGTGGATTTCTCGCTGGTCATCGCCGTCGAAAAGATCGGCGCGCGCACCGATTTGGCCGGCCTGGCGTCGCGTGTCGTGGCGCGCGACCGCTTCATCGCCGTGCGTGCGAAGATTGCCGGTAAGACGGATGATCTTTTAATGTATGAGCAAGGCTCCTACATGAACCGCTGCGCCGAGGCCGTGTTGGGCAAGAAATTGGCAACCAATACCGTCGCCTTCGAAGCCTCCTCGACCGGCCTGCTGCGCGAGATGGCGTTGGCGGGATTCGGCATCGCCGTGGTGCCGGAAAGCCTGATTGAGGACGATGTCAGGCAAGAATTCCTGGTGCCCGTCGCCGGCACGCATCCGCTTGATGTTGATATTCTGTTGGTGCGCGACCCGAAACCGGCCTCAAAGAAAGCCGAGAAACTCTGGGCCGGGGCTTAAGGCCAGAACTTCCACCACGGCTGCTTCGTTTTCTCCGGTGGCACCGTCACGGTCGCGGGCAGCAGGAGCCAGCTCTGCCCCGCGCTCTTCATGATGCCCGCCTTGTGCGCGGCTTTTTCGCCCGCGCCCCAGAAAAAATCCGCACGCACCGCGCCCACGATCGCGCCGCCGGTATCCTGCGCGACCATCAGGCGCTGCAGCCGCGGTTCGCCATCGGGGTTTGCGACGTCGAGGAAGATGGGCACGCCGTACGGGATCTTCTTGCGGTCGACGGCGATGCTGCGCTCGGCGGTCAGCGGCACGCCCTGCGCGCCGATCGGGCCGCCCTTGTCCTCGTTGGTGCGGAAGAAGATGTAGGACTGGTCGACGTTCATCACGTCGGCCGCCTCATCGGGATGTTTCTTCAGCCAGTCGCGGATCGCGGGCATGGAGACGTTTTCCTTCGTCAGCGCGCCGATGCGCAGCAGCTCGCGCCCGATGGCGGTGTAAGGGCGTCCGTTTTCGCCGCTGTAGCCGATATAGATCGTCTTGCCGTCGTCGAGCTTCACACGGCCGGAACCTTGTATGTGCAGGAAGAAGACGTCGACGGGATCGTCCGCCCAGACAATCTCGGGCACCGCGCCATCGAGCGCGCCGTCTTCAATATCCGCGCGGTCGTAGTAGGGGATCAGTTTCTTGCCGTCGACGCGCCCGACGATCTTCTCGCCCTTAAGCGAGGGCTTGAATGCGCCGAGGTCGACGTCGATCAGGTCGTCGGGGCGGCCGTAGATCGGGTATTGGTAGCGGTCATGCTGCGTCAGCGACCCGTGCAGGATCGGCTCGTAATAGCCGGTGAAGAGGCCTTGCCGGCCGTTGCGTCCCCACGTTTCGTATGGCACGAAATGCGCCTCGATAAAGGTGCGCGCATCCGCGGGCGGTGCGCTTGCAAGGTCGTGGCAGATGCCTTGCCAGTCGGCCGCGGCGCCGGCGAAACCGCCGAGGTTCTTGCCTGAATCCAGTTTCTCGATCTTCACGCACGACCGCGCGAAGGCGGCGAGCGCCGCTTTCTGGTCGTCCGCCGTCCAGCCGGGCAGGTCGGCGAAGGCGGATTTTTTCAGGAGCAGCGTGTCGTCGCTGTCCAGCCCATTGAACCACAGCGCCGTGCCCGCGATGCCGAGCAGCAGCACCGCCGTCAGCGCCAGCGCCGCGTCGGTGCGGTAATGGAAGCGTTTCAGGAATGTCATGCTTCCGCCGTTGCGGTCTCGATCAGCGTCCAGTTCGGGTCGTCCGAACGCGTGTCGCGCGAGAAGGTCCAGACATGCGTAACGGTCGCGTGCGCATCCGGGTTGCCCGCGACGGTCGCGCCGGTGCGGTCGCGCGTCACCGCGGTCTGCTCGGCGTCGAAGGCGACAGTGACGTAAGCCATCGCGCCCGCCAGCTTGGCGGCGGTGATGCGGGCGGCGGGAATGCGGTGGATAACGGTTTCGGAAGTATGCCCCGCCTTTTCGCGCGTGGTGATGCCGTCATTGAAATCGTCGTAAAGCTGGATGCCGACCAACGGGCGCAAGGCGGCGCGGTCGCCCTTGCTGAAAGCGTCGACGATCATTTCAAACGCCGCGCGCGCGCCGGAAAGGAAGTCGCCGGCCGTGAAAGCGGGGTCGGCCTGCGCGATCTCGGTCAGGCCTTCGGCAACGGCGGGATCGACGTCGGCAGGCGGCTGGAACGGCCCGCGCGGCGCCGGCAGCGGTGCGGCCGGTTGCGGTGCTGCGGCCCCGGGTGCTGCGAAAGGATTGGGGCGCGTATGCTCGTCGCCGTGGCGGGTGCCGAGGACGCTGCGCAGGCGCAGGATCAGGAAGATCGCGATCGCGGCAAAAATCAGGATATCAACGCTCATCTTTCCCTTGCTCTCCTCTCGTCCGGGAGGCAAGCTTAGCGCAGAAAAAAAGAAGACGACATGCTTATTATTCTCATCCTGCTGTGGCCGTTCATCGAGATCTGGGGTTTCGTCGCCATCGGCGCGCATATCGGCGCGGGGCTGTCGATCCTCTGGGTATTTGCCTCGGCCTTTTATGGTGTACGCCTGCTGGCGGCGCGCCGTGCGCCCGCGACGCCGTTTGATGAACTTTGCCGGGTGCTCGCCGCGCTGCTGCTGATCTTCCCCGGATTTATCAGCGATTTTGTCGCGCTGCCGCTGCTGTGGGGGCCGACACGCCGCATCCTCGCGGCGCTCATCTGGCAGCGGCACCAGCAGGCACTCAATGATCTCGACCGCCGGCTCTGGCGTTTTACGTATTGGCAGCGCGAAAACAGGCCGACGGAGACGCGCAGCGACACCATCGAGGGCGACTTCAAGCGCATCGACAGTGACGACAAGAAGATTACGTAAAGAAAAAGCGTTTTTCTTGGCAATCGCGGGCGTTCTCGTGCACACTCCGCCGCATCACATTATTTTGAGGAGATGACCATGGCCGATCAGCAGAACCAAAACCCGCAAGCGCCCCAGCCGGGCATCCAGATCGTCACCCAGTACATCAAGGACGTCTCGTTCGAGAACCCGCACGCGCCCGAAAGCCTCGTCAGCGGCTGGACGACGCCGGAAACCAACGTGCAGATCTCGCTCGGCCAGCAGCACATCAAGGACAACGCGTTCGAGAGCAGCATCAGCCTGCGCATCGAGGCGAAGAACACGCAGAACAACAAAATGGCCTTCATCCTCGACCTGCACTACGGCGCGCTGGTCGCCCTCATCGGCATCCCGCAGGAAAACGTCGCGGCGGTGCTGATGGTCGAAGTGCCCAAGCTGCTGTTCCCCTTCGTGCGCGAGCAGGTCGCCAGCCTGACGGTGCAGGCCGGCTATCCGCCGCTCTACCTCGCGCCGATCAGCTTCGAGACGATCTACATGACTGAAATGAAGCGCCTGCAGGACGAACAGGCGAAGACGGCTTCGGCCTAAGTCAGCCGGCGCGCCACAACGCGCCCTTAATCTTGTCGATCAGGGATTCATGCGCCTTCAGCTCGTCGGCCGAAGGCGGGAAGTCGCGCGCCGCGCGCAACGGGCGGTTCTTGCGGCGCAGCTTGGCGGCCTGCGTCTGCGCTTCCTGCTCGGCATCGAGGCTGAGGCCGTGCTGACGTCCGCCGATCAGTTCCAGATACACTTCCGCGAGCAGTTGCGAGTCGAGCAGAGCGCCGTGCAACGTACGTTCGGTCGCATCCACCTTGAAGCGGCGGCAGAGTGCGTCGAGGCTCGCCGGCTGGCCGGGAAATTTCGCGCGCGCCATCAGCAGCGTGTCGGTGACGCGGCTCATCAGCAGCTGCTTGAAGCCCGCCGCCTTGAGTTCGGAGTTGAGGAACTTGATGTCGAATTCGGCATTGTGGATCACCAGCGTCGCGTCGCCGATGAATTCGAGGAACTCCCCGACCTTTTCCGAGAACAGCGGCTTGTCCTTGAGGAATTCGGTGGTCAGGCCGTGGATGCGCGCGGCCTCGGCTGGCACGTCGCGCATGGGGTTGTAATAGAAGTGCAGCGTGCGCCCGGTCTGCAGGTGGTTGACCAGCTCGACGCAGCCGAGTTCGACGATGCGGTGGCCTTCGCCGGGCTCGAAACCCGTGGTTTCCGTGTCGAGGATGATCTCGCGCGTCATGTCAGCCCTGCAGTGCGTGGTTGGGCGCGATCGCGCGCACGATGCGCACCAATTGCTGGCGCATGTCGTCGAGGCCCTTGTCGCTCTCGACCACGTAGTCGGCGCGCTTGCGCTTTTCCGCGTCGGGCAGCTGGCCGGAGACGATGCGGTCGAATTTCTCAGACGTCATGCCGGGGCGCGACAGCACGCGCTCGCGCTGGGTTTCTTTGGGCGCGGTGACGCAGAGGGTCACGTCGACGCGGTTTTCGCCGCCTGTTTCAAACAGCAGCGGGATGTCGAGGCCGATGATGGTGCGGCCGCGCTTTTTCATCTCTTCCTTGAATTTGTCGCTCTCCGCGCGCACGAGCGGGTGCAGAATTTCTTCCAGTTCCTTCTTCTTGTGGCGGTCGGCGAAGACGATGCGGCCGAGCACCGGACGGTCGATATACGCCATGCCGTTCGCGTCGTTCTTCATCGCGGCGGGGAACTTGTTGCCCACCGGCATGACGCCCGCTCCTCCGGCCGAGAGCAGGCGGTGCACGGTCGCGTCGGAATCGTGCACGGGGATGTCCATCTCGCGCAGCATGTCGGAAGCGGTGGTCTTGCCCATGCCGATGGAGCCTGTAATGCCGATGACGATCATGCGATCCCTTTCGCAACGGTGTTGTAAAGTTCCGGCGTGACCGCGGGGTCCTGCCCGAACCAAAGTTTAAAGCCGAGCCGTCCCTGATGCAGCAGCATCGGCAGGCCTTCCGCCGTTTTATGCCCGCGCATCTGTGCGGCGGCGAGCAGCGGCGTGACCAGCGGCCAGTAAACAATGTCGCATACCGTCGCGGATTTGTGAAGGGCGGAGAGGTCAAGGTCGAGCGGGGGCTGGCCCTTCATCCCTAAACTGCTGCAATTCACCAATAAACTTGCGCCTTCGAGCGCGGCGGCGCGTTTGTCCCATGCGGCGATGGCGGTATGAGGCAGCTGCAAATCCTGCGCCAGTGATTCTGCGCGCGCGGGCGTGCGGTTGACCAGCGTGAACTTTTGCGTGCCCGCTTGTTTCAGCGCCGCCGCAATGCCGCGCGCCGCGCCGCCAGTGCCGAGCAGCACGACATGCGCCGCGCTCCATCCGGGGCATTGCGCGTTCAGGCTCTCGATGAAGCCGAAGCCGTCGCTGTTGTATCCCGTCGGGCGACCGTGCTTGATCACGACTGTATTGACCGCGCCGGCAATATGCGCGCTGTCATCCAGTGTGTCCATTAGCGCGAGCGCTTCTTCCTTCAGCGGCAAGGTCAGGTTGCAGCCGGCGAAACCCTCGCCGGTCAAGCGCTTCAACGCTTCCTTCAGCGTGCCGCTCGGCGTGTCGACGGCGGTGTAGCTGCCATTGATCCCGTAAGCATCCAGCCAATGGCCGTGCAGCTTCGGCGAGAGCGAATGCGCGATGGGATGCCCGAGGACGCCCGCGCGGATCACGCTTTCTTTTCCAGCATGGCGATGATTTCGGCCGCAGTTTCCTCGACCGAGCGGCGCGTGACGTCGATGACCGGCCAGCCGTGGCCATTGTAGAAGCGGCGCGCTTCCTTGACTTCGTCGGCCACGCGGTCGGGGTCGAGGTAATCGGTGGTGCGCACTTCGCCGAGCTGGTTCAGGCGGTTGCGGCGGATGTCGATAAGGCGTTCGGCGGAAGCGATCAGCGCGACGAACAAAGGCTTTTTGAGCTCCAGCACATGCGCGGGAAACGGGATGCCTGGCACATAGGGCACGTTCGCCGCCTTGATTCCGCGATTGGCGAGGTAGACGCACGTCGGCGTCTTCGAGGTGCGCGAAACGCCGACAAGGATGACGTCGGCCTGCGCGAGGTCGCGCCCGCTCTTCTGCCCGTCGTCGTGGTGCAGCGCATAATCGACGGCATCCATGCGCGCAAAATATTCGGCGTTGAGCTTGTGCTGCAGGCCCGGCTCCGCCAGGCTCTCGCGCCCGAAGAAGCCGCTCATCAATTGCAGGATCGGGTGCAGCACCGAGAGCGACGGCACGCCCATCGCCGCGCAGTGCTTTTCCAGCGCCTGCACCAGCGCCTCGTCGACCAGCGTATACAGCACCATGCCGGGGTTGCGGTGAATGCCTTCGAGCGCGGCTTGGAGCTGCTTTTGCGTCCGCACCAGCGGCCAGAAATGCTGCTCCACCTCCAGCCCCTCGAACTGGGCGAGGCAGGCCTTGACTACGCTGTTCAGCGTGCCGCCGGTCGAATCCGAGATCAGGTGCAGGTGAAACTTGCTCATGCGGGGAGCTTAGCCGAATTTATCAGCTATCTGAATCGCTTAAATGATTTACATATTTATAAAGTCGTGGACAAAAATAGCGGTTTTCGATAGGTTACCCCTGTATCGGAGACCGTATGACCAAACCCAAAATCTGCGTTTTTGCCGGGGCGACTATGCCCACGGATCCCGCCATCGTCGATGCGGCGCGCCAACTCGGCGCGCTGATCGGGCAGGGCGGCTATGACCTGATGTACGGCGGCGGCATGACGGGCGTGATGGGCGCGGTCTCGCAGGCCGCGCAGCAAGCGGGCGCGGGCATCGTCGCGATCACGTTGCGCCAGTACGCGCACAAGCCGCAGCTGCCCGGCGCGCAGGTGACGGTTGTCGAGACGGAACTGGAGCGCTATCACCTTTTCCGCCGCGAGGAACCGTGCGCCAAGTTCGTGCTGCCCGGCGGCCCCGGCTCGCTGCGCGAGGCGTTGCAGGGCTTGGAAACCGCCGTGTATGAAGATGGCCCGCCCGTCATCCTCGTGCAGGTCGGCGGATATCTTGACGGCATCAAGCTTTATTACGAACGCGCGCTGACGGCAGGATTAATCGCCACGCCGCGCAAGGATTGCCTGCGTGTGTGGATGCCGGGCGACGCGCTCGGCACGGTGCTGGCCGTATGACCGAGATCCACAAGACAGATGCCGTCATCATCGGCGCCGGCCCCGTCGCCCTCTTCGCGGTCTTCGAGCTGGGCCTCGTCGACGTCAAGGCGCACCTGATCGACATTCTTGATAAACCTGGCGGCCAATGCGCCGAGCTCTATCCTGAAAAGCCGATCTACGATATCCCCGCACTGCCCATCGTGACGGGCCAGCAGCTGACCGACCAACTGATGGAACAGATCAAACCGTTCCACCCCACCTTCCACTTCGGCCAGATGGCAGAGAAGGTGGAGAAGACGGCGGAAGGCTGGCGCGTCACGACCGACGCAGGCATCGTGATTGAAGCGAAGATCATCGTGATCGCGGCGGGCGGCGGCAGCTTCATGCCGAAGAAGCCGCCGATCGCGGATATTGACGTTTATGAAGGCACATCGGTTTTCTACGCCGTGCGCAAGATGGAGCAATTCCGCGATAAAAACATCGTGATCGCCGGCGGCGGCGACAGCGCGATCGACTGGACGCTCGCACTGCAGCCGATCGCCAAATCCGTCACGCTCGTCCACCGCCGCGACGAATTCCGCGCTGCGCCGCACAACGTCGCGCGCATGCGCGCACTGGTCGCGGAAGAAAAAGTTTCTCTCGCCATCGGCAACTTGAGCGCACTGAAGGGCGTTGGCGCACAGCTCTCCGCCGTGACGGTGTCGGACAAGGACATCGCGTGCGACGCGCTGCTGGCCTTCTACGGCCTCACCATGAAGCTCGGCCCCGTCGCGACTTTCGGCGTGGAGATGAAGGACACCCTCATCCCCGTCAACACCGAGGATTTCGAGACCAGCGTGCCCGGCATCTTCGCGATCGGCGACATCAACTGGTATCCGGGCAAGCTGAAATTGATTTTGTCCGGCTTCCATGAAGCCGCACTGATGGCGCAAAAGGCCTTCCGCTATATCCATCCCGACCGCAAGTGGCGGTTCGAGTACACCACCTCCAGCAGCGGGCTGCAAAAGAAGCTCGGCGTGAAGGAATAGCATGGACCGCGCGGCGTTCGGCATTTTCAACGTTGTCAGGGATGCCTATCTCCTTGTTTGGCGCGCGCGCCAGACCTTACTGAAGGCGGCGGCGTTCCCGCTGCTCGTGCAGTTCTTGTCCGTGCTGGCAGTCAAGGCGCTGCATGCCGAGCTTGCATGGGCGCGCAGTTGGTTGATCCAGTTGCCGGCATCGGTTTTTCTGGCTTGGTTTTCCTTCGTGGAGGTGCGCTTGCTGCTTCTCGGAGAAGACCCGGAAGCGGCGGTTAAAAGCGCGAAGCGCCGGAATGTCATGGAGATCTCCATTCTGATCAACCTGTTGTTCAACATGAGCAGCCTGTTTGCCTTGATGATGGCCGCAGTGGCGGCAGGCATGGCTGTGTCGACCTTGCACCCGCTTGAGGTGATCGTGGCCGTGCTCTTGATCTATGGCGTGTTGTGGAGTTTGCGTTTTGCTTTCTTGCCGCTGCTGGCCGCCATTTCCTATCCGTTCGAGCGGTTCCTGCTTATCGTGGAAGGGCCTTTGTTCTCTCTGCGCCTGTTGGGACTGTTTTTGTCCATCTATTTCCCGATCATGATCGCGCTGATGCCTTTCGCGCCGTATTTTTCGCGGAGCGTGAAGACGTTCTCCCCGTTGCTCGGTTATGTAGGGCTGGCAGCCCTCAGTGCGTGCCTCACGGTGCTTTCGACGTCGCTTCTGACCGCTGCCGGGGTTTCTGTGCTGAAGCGGATAATCGGGGATAAGGCGGGCTGGGCATGATCGTCTACGTCACTGACCAAAAGGGCAAGGAACACGCGATCGAGGGCGTCGAGGGCTGGCGACTGATGGAAGTCATCCGCGACTACAAGCTGCCGATCAAGGCGGAATGCGGCGGCTGCCTGGCCTGCGCGACCTGCCACGTCTACGTCGACCCCGACTGGATGTATAAAATACCCCAGCCCACCGGGGATGAACTGGATTATATGGCCGACAACGCCTTTGAAGTGAATGACAAGTCGCGCCTGTCGTGCCAGATTATATTGGAAGAAAAGCTGGACGGCCTGCGCGTGACGCTGGCGCCGGGCAGCGAACCGTGAGGATGCATGAATAACTTAGATGCGCTGAAAAAAGAACTCGTCGATACCGTCAAGGCCGCCAACGACATCGCCGCGTTGGAAGAAGTGCGCGTCTCCGCGCTGGGCAAGAAGGGCAAGGTGACGGGCCTGATGCAGACGCTCGGCAGCCTCACGCCCGACCAGCGCAAGGAAATGGGACAGGCGCTCAACCGTCTCAAGGATGAGATCTCCGCCGAGATCGACGCACGCGCCAGCCTGCTGAAGAAAGCCGCGCTCGAGGAACGCCTGAAAAGCGAAAAGATCGACGTCACCCTCTCGCCGCGTCCCGGCGCGCTCGGCACCATCCACCCGATCAGCCGCACGATGCAGGAACTCGCCGAGATTTTCGGCCGCATGGGCTTCTCGGTCGCCGAAGGGCCGGAGATCGAAGACGACTTCCACAACTTCACCGCGCTCAACTTCCCGCCCGAACACCCGGCGCGCCAGATGCACGACACGTTCTACCTGCCCGACGCCAACGGTTCCGCGCGCCTGCTCCGCACACATACCTCGACCGTGCAGGTGCACGTGATGCAGAACTGGAAGCCGGAGCAAGGGCCGATCCGCGTCATCATCCCCGGCAAGACCTATCGTTCCGACTATGACATGACCCACACGCCGATGTTCCACCAGATGGAAGGCCTGATGATCGACAAGGCCACGCATATGGGGCACCTGAAAGGCTGCCTGATCGAATTCTGCAAGAGCTTCTTCGAAGTCGACCAACTCAAGACGCGCTTCCGTCCCAGCTTCTTCCCCTTCACCGAACCCTCGGCGGAGATGGACATCGGCTGCTCCCGCAAGGGCGGCGAGCTGAAAATCGGCGAAGGCGACGACTGGCTGGAAATTTTGGGCTGCGGCATGGTGCATCCCAACGTGCTGAAAAACTGCGGCATCGACCCCGAGGTCTACCAAGGCTTCGCCTTCGGCATGGGCGTCGAGCGGATCACGATGCTGAAATACGGCATCCCCGACCTGCGCACGTTCTTCGAGTCCGACCTGCGCTGGCTGCGTCATTATGGTTTCGCAGCACTTGATATTCCCAGCGTGACGGGAGGGCTGACGCGATGAGCAAAACTCCCCCCAAAGCGCCCGTGCCGCCGGTTTATGCGCACCTGCCCCAGTGGGCTTTCGGTC
>CAYZCE010000011.1:0-57314 GCA_964476835.1 uncultured Rhodospirillaceae bacterium | reverse complement strand
GCCGTTGAGGCCGACGACGAGGCCGTAGCCGACCAGCATGTTGTCGCGGATACCTTCGACTTCGACGATGTCCTTGATGCGCACGGCGCCGGTATCGGCCTTGAGGGTGACCGGTGCGGCTTTCTTCGGCGCGGCAGGTGCTGCAGCTTGCGAAGCGGTCGCAACGACCAGCATCAGCAAGGTCAGCATGGCCGCGCGGCTCAAAGTTGTCAGATATGCTTTCATGGTTTCGTCCTATCCCACAGTTACGTTCCCACGGAGAGTGATGCGAGAAGCGTGCCAGCAAAAAGCGTATATTTTTCATTACGTTATGGCGGAATTACCGCATTTCCGGGGATGACGGGGCAGCAGCAGCGGCAAATATTGCCGACTGGCGGCGCTGCGGAATGCAGTCTATATATGATGTATGAAGATTGAGGGACCGAGCAAAACCGGCGGCACCAAGGGCGTCTCCAAGAGCGGCGGCAAGAGCGGCGACGGCTCGTTCGGCGCCATGGTCAGCGATACGGATGAAAGCGAAGCGCCCGCTGCGGCATCGCGTCCCGCAGCGCTTGGCGGGCTTGATGCGCTGATCGCGCTGCAAGGTTACGGCGACGCGACCTCCGAAGAAGCCGCCAAGAAAGCGAAGAAACGCGCACGCGACCTGCTCGACCAGCTTGATGAATTGCGCATGGGCCTGCTCTCGGGCGACATGGCGGCGGGCAGCATCCGCCAATTGACCGAGACGCTGGCCGAACACCGTGCGCAGATCACCGACCCCAAGCTCGCCGAAGTCCTCGATGAAATCGACCTCCGCGCGCAGGTCGAACTCGCCAAGCTGGGCCTTTAATTAGGTAAAAAGATTTTTTCGCTGGATTTCCCAAAGGTTTCAGGCATAACAATGCCCAGTTGTGAATCGGTTTTCGTCGTATTACAATCGCGGAATACGTATATTCAGTGAGGCAATGACATGAGCGCTTCCCAAGAGACTTCCCCGACCATCCTGCCGCCGGATTACCGTCCCGGCGAAAAGGAAAAGTTCATGAACCCGGTGATGCTGGAATACTTCCGCCAGAAGCTGCTGGCATGGCGCGCCGAGCTGCTCAATGAATCCAACGCGACCATCCGCGAACTGCAGGAAGAGAACCTGCAGAAGCCCGACCTCGCCGACCGCGCCTCGGCCGAGACCGACCACGCGCTCGAGCTGCGCACGCGCGACCGCGAGCGCAAGCTGATCTCCAAGATCAACAGCGCGCTCGAAAAGGTCGAGGACGGTTCCTACGGCTATTGCGAGGAAACCGGCGAGCCGATCTCGATCGCCCGCCTGGAAGCGCGCCCGATCGCGTCGCTGAGCCTCGAGGCGCAAGAGCGCCACGAGCGCCGCGAGCGCACGCAGCGCGACATGCGCGAGTGACGGAGGCCTTCCTTCGCCGCCTGTTCTCCGGCGATCCCGCCGGGGTTCTCTGCCTTTACCTTCTTCTCCACGTCATCATCGCGCCCCTGTGGCGCGGGCGCGGCGGGCGCCCGTTCATCTATGCGCCCATCGTGTACTTCGGCCGCGCGCTGGAACGCCGCCTCAATCGCCCGACGCGCAGCGAGAACGCGCGCTTCATCCGCGGCCTGATGGTGACGGTGTTTATCACGGCGAGCGCCTTCTGGATCGGCAATGCCGCGCACACCGTCGTCGCCGGCTGGCAGGGCGTGGGCTGGCTGCTCTCGCTGTTCATCCTGATGGGCACCATGACGGCGCTGGGGCCGTTGCGCCGCGCGCGCCTCGTGCTCGCGCACCTGCGCCTCAACGATGCGGCGGGGGCGGCGTTGCTGCTGCGCCCTTACGTGTTCGTCGATGCGAACGATCCGCACGGCTTGGCGCGCAAGACGGTGGAGCTGATCGCCGTCGCGTTCTGCCGCCTGTTCGTCGGGCCGATCCTGTGGTTCTTCGCAGGTAACGTGACGGGCGTACTGGTTTACAGCACCGTCGCCGCGCTGGCTGCCGCGTTCTATGCCGAGGAAGGCCAGCCGCGCGCCTTCAGCTTGTGCGTGCGCGTGATCGACGCCGTGATGAACTTCGTGCCGGCGGTCATCACGGGGTTCCTCGTGTGCTTCGCGGCGCTGTGCACCGGGCCCGTCGCGGCGGTGCGTGCCTTCGTTCTCATGACGGCGCAAGGCATGAAGGCGGGTGCGCCGTGGCTGGGCATCCCGCAGGCGGCGGTGGCGGGCGCGCTCAAGGTCACGCTCAGCAGCATGGGCGCGCGCAAGGGCTGGATCGGCCTGCCGGAGTCGTCGGCGCGCCTCGAGGCCGCAGATCTCGCCCGCGCCATCACTCTCCAATACGCCTTTTTCTTCCTCACCACGGCCCTGTTTTTCGCCCTCTTTATTACGGAAAATTGAACAGCGTTTTTAGGCTGTTTTTGCAATTAAATAATAAAAACAAGCTGCAGACGGAGAACTTTCAACTAAAAAATGGCGTTATGAAATCTATTTTATTTTAAATTCCATCTTTTACCTATTCTTCGTTAATGATACGTTATCTATCGATTTTCCGACTGACTTTATTGAGTCGCTTCAACCCTTGCGCAGGCAATGCGATGAGCAACAAGGACCGCAGGACTATTGAGAGCATTCTGAGCGAGCCGCTGACGCGGTATCGCTATGCGCTCAATAACATCCTGGTGGCCGCGCAACAGTCTGAAAATCCTGAGCCGTTCACGCTCGCCGACCTCAAGAAATTCGCGGCCGGACTGCCGGGCCAGACCCCTGACTTCAAGCAGGAAATGGACAACGTCATCGCCGCCGTCGAGACGGGCGTCGCGCCGAAGCAGCCGACGTTCAACTCGCCGGAAAAGCAGCTCCTGTGGGGCGCGGCCTTCGCGTACCTCACGCTCAATCCTGACGCGCAGAAGACGTGGAAGACGCCGATCGCCGAGCCGGTCGCGCTGAGCCAGACGCCGCTGTGGCAGCAAGTCGCAGGCTCGCGCGGCGCGTCGCAGGAACTCCTCTCCCACGCGCACCACATCCGCGAGGCGCTGCGCGACAAGGACACGCGCTACAACTGGGGCGAGCCGGGCACGGGCTTCAGCTTCAACCGCCAGAAGAACATCATCGAGATCGACCTCATGCAGACGCTGATCGTCGGTTTCGAGCACGCGCGCGCCGACGTCTACCGCGAGATCGGCCATGCGCTGCTCTCCGTCAGCTACCCCAAGCGCATGCAGCAGCTGTACAACGAGATGCGCCCGCTGCTCGTCAAGCAGAACAAGGCCGCCGCCAAGAAGAACAAGGGTCCCAAACTGACGCCCGACGAGTACAAGAAGCTCCAGATGCTCAGCACCGAATGGCAGCTGCGCCGCATGATGTTCATGGCCGCGGAGGAGAACGTCGCCAACCGCTTCGTCTCCAACATGGGCCAGCAGATGCTGCAGGACTACAGCATCTCGCTCAACAACACGGCGGTCACGCAGCGCGCGATCGGCCTCACCCACCTGCCTGAAGACGAGGGCATGTCCGACGAGCTGCGCCGCTACATGAACCTCTGCAACGCGGTGCAGCTGAGCTTCTTCCAGAACAACGGCCTCTTCGACGACACCGACGAGGCATGGAACAGCGTCGGCATCGACCCGAACCTCGTGCGCAAGAGCCAGACGCTCGCCGGCCGTTCCGCGAACAAGAAGAACGACGGACAAGGCATCTCGCACCCCGACTTCAAGCATCTGCGCGAACTGTGCGGCGGCCCCAAGGGGCTGGAGCATCAGCAGCCGAAACAGCACGAACGCCTCTACGGCTGGGCCAACCTGCAAGGCCGCATCACGCGCGCCGACGCCGACCGCAAGGCGATCATCGAGGACATCTGGCGCCTCTATGCCGAAGACCTCATCCAGCAGATCCTCAAGCAGGCCAACGACCAGCTTGACGAACAGCTGAAGAAGGCCAAGGAAAACCAGCAGAACCAAGATCAGGACGGCCAGGATGACCAAGACGGTCAAGATGGTCAGGACGGCCAAGAAGGCCAAGAAGGTCAGGGACAAGGCCAGGGTCAAGGTAAGGGCCAGGGTAAAGGTCAGGGACAAGGCCAAGGCCAAGGCCAAGGCCAAGGTCAAGGCCAAGGCCAAGGTCAAGGCCAAGGCCAAGGCAAGGGTCAAAAGAACAAGCAGCAGCGCGGCGAACAGCAAGGTGATCGCCAGGACGCCGACGACCTCGACAATCAGGACGGCCAAGGCAAGGGCGACCAGAAGAAAGACCAGAACAAGAAAGACGGCCAAAAAGGCGACGGCAAGGACAAGAACAAGGATAAGAGCCAGAAGGGCGACGGCCAGGAGCAGGACGGCGACGATGGCGCTGACGGCCAAGACGGTGACAAGGACGGCAAGGGCCAAAAGGGCGACAAGCAGGACAAGGGTTCTGAAAGCAAGCTCGGCGCCGACGATCAGGACACTGTGCCTGTAGAAGGCGCGGGCGACCTGCCCAAGGCGAAAGACGCCGCCGACGTGCCTTCCGACGAAGTCGACCCTTCCGCCGATCCCGGCCAGGAAGGCAAGGACGCTGACGGCAACGGTGCCGATGGCGACGGCAAGGACGGCGATGGCAAGGATGCCGACGGCGAAGGCGACGACGCCGACGGCGATGCCAAGACACTTGAAGAACTCGAGGAAGAAGCCAACGCCGACGAAGGCGACGAGGCGGATGCCGAGGGTGAGGGCAACGAAGGCGATGAAGCCGATGCCGAAGGCGAAGGCCAGGGCAAGGGCAAGTCCAAGAAGAACCAAAAGGGCGGCAAGCCCGGCGAGAAGTCCAAGGGCGCCGGTCACGGCGACGGGCGCACGCTGGCCGACCTCGCCCAGCAGACGTGGGAAAATTATCCCAAGCGCATCGCCGAGCTGTCCGACCACATTCAGCGCGTCCGCAAGATATTCAAGGAAATCCAGAAGCGCCAGATGCAGCGCAAGACCGTGCAGTCGCGCGACCTCGACGTGCTGCCCGAGAACGGCGAGCTCAAGGAACGCTTCAACATGGAGGCGCACCGCGACTTCACCGTCAAGAAGCTGACCGGCAACATCGAGGAGAGCGACCTCAAGCGCTTCCACAAGGACGAGGACAAGAAGACCCCGACCGAGATCGACATCGTCATCCTGATCGACGGCTCCGGCTCGATGGACATGGGCGGCAAGCCGACGCCGCTGCAATCCGCGCTGCAGTCGGCCGCGATCCTGTACGAAGCCGCCGCCGGCAAGGACATGAAGATGAACGTCTACGTCGGCATGTGGGGCTCCAGCACGCCGCCCGTCATGATCAAGCCCGGCGACGACCGCGTCACCGTCGGCAAGGCGATGGAAGCGATGCGCAAGGGCCTCAACTCGGGCACCGACTACGCGCCCGCGGTCGCCAAGGTGGCCGAGACCATCGGCAACCAGCACGGCGCGGCCGGCACGCTCAGCGGCTTCACGCACGTGCTCGTCATCTCCGACGGCGACATCAGCGACGTCGAGAAATCGCGCGAGAAGATGCAGACCATGTTCGACTGCACCGACAAGGTGACGTTCGACGTCGCGATCATCAACGCTTCCGCGAACGGCGCCATGCAGCGCATGGCCAACCAGATCGACGCCCACAAGCCCCATCAGGGCATGGGCGTCGTGCTCAGCAACAACGCGAACCAGATCCCGATGGATATCGTCGGGCTGTTGCTCGACAAGATACAGAAGTGCGGGAGTTTTACGGCGATTCCCAACAGCAAAAAACGCCGGGCCATGAAAAACGCTCATAACAAGATGGATAAGAAGCCATGACAAAAAATACCCCGAAGAACGAACCGCAGCAGAACCTGCTCGACACCAAGATCAAGGACCTGACGCCCGAGATCCTGGCAAAGCTCGAGAAGCCGCTCGGCACCGCGTCGCGTCCGTTCCCGATGTGGGGCACGCAGCGCGTCGACCAGCGCAACAGCTCCGAGATGGACCAGGTCCTCTCCGCCATCGCGTCCGACACGATGCCGATGCAGGTCTATTCCGACCGCTCCTACGCGGAAGTCGTGGCGATGGCCTACTGCGACATGCCGGTGCCCTCGATGCTGCCCTTGTTCTTCGACGGCCTCGAGCGCCGCAAGCCCGAGAGCCACAACCGCGCGCAGTTCCTGATCGGCGACCCCGGCTTCGGCAAATCCTTCATGGGCGCGCTGCAAGGCCGCATGCGCAGCACCAAGCCGGTCGAGGTCTTCGACTGCGGCGGCAAGAACATGAACGACCTGCTGTTTGAAATGGTCCTCGACTTCGGCGCGGGCGATGCCCTGCCGCAGGCGATCGACAAGCGCCTCAAGTCGGGCATGCTGCAGGCGCTATCCTACGCCAAGCTGAAGCAGCTGCCGAAGGGCGCGCTGACGATGGACGGCGACGAGATCAAGGCGATCGACTGGAATTACTTCAAGGGCACGGCCGTTTCCGCCGAAGTTGACCAGGCTTTCAGCCTGCTCAAGCAGATCAGCGCCGTCGAAGGCCTCGACAACGCCGGCGGCAACGCGCTCGGCATGAACTCGCAATACGGCACGCTGATCCGCTGGTTCCTCGAGAACCGCGAAGGCGTCCTCGACGAGTACAACAAGTCCAAGGAAGGCACCGACAACGCGCTGCAGACCGTCTGGCAGTTCATCAACGGCGAAATCGACAGCTGCACCGTCGAGAACCCGCTGAAGAACAAGGACGCTAGCGCAGGCCCCAGTTCCTTCACCTTCAAGCGCGAAGACATGGGCATCGGCTTCTTCGTCACCCTCACGGGCAACAAGACCGAAGACGGCACGACGACCCGCTCGCTCAACAAGTCGGTCTACTCCCGCCTGTCGCCGCAGACCCTGCCGGATCCCGGCGCCCTCGACTGGCAGCACCGCATCTGCCAGATGATGGTCGGCATCCCCGTCTCGACGCTCTATACCGTCTTCAAGGACCAGGCCGACGCGCAGCCGGAAGCCTTCGGCAAGTGGCTGATGGACATCCGCAAGGCCAAGGCGCAAATGGAAGGCACGCCGCTCTCGCCGCTGCAGGAAAGCCTGCTGCTCAACTGGCAAAACGTCGTCAGCGCGTCGGAAAAGCTTGCGAAGTTCTACGACAAGTGGGCGACCGTCACCAACGCCGAGAAGATCATGCAAGGCCACACCGACCTCATCGACGAAGTCGACGAGGAATACACCAAGAAGGAAGGCGTGGATTTCCGCAAGGTCAAGCAGCACCTCGAGGAAGCCGCCGTCATCCGCCCGCGCATGGAGCCGGCGGATACCAGCCTCTCTACGGTCTTCAAGGACTTCCTGACGCCGCCGAAGCCGGCCGCGCCTGTTGAAGAAAACCCGGCGCTGGGCTTCGGCACCCGCCTGGTCGAGTTCCTGGAACGCCTCGTGTACGAAAAGTCGGGCGCCGTCGGCAAGACGAAGCTCTACGGCAAGCTGATGCAGGCGATGAAGGAATTCGGCCTGCGCGACATCAACCTTGCGGAAGCCGCGCACAGCCAGCAGAAGTCCGTCGAGGAGGCGCTGAACATCAGCGCCTTCGGCGACCGCGACCCCAAGAAACAGGCCGAACTCGCGCAGAAGGTCTTCTGCAACTACCTGCGTTCGGTCGACCCGAAGCTCTCTGCGCGCGATGAAGACATCATCACCGCCAAGAAGCTGCGCGACGCCCTCGCTATCGCGGCGGCGGCCAAGGCTGAAGGCGCGAAAGAGCTCTTCGTCGTCAACAGCGACGTCGAGACGCTCAACGCGTCGCCGCTCTTCGCTGCGCACATCGAGGACTACGCCGCCTACATCGTGGCCGGGAAAGAGATCGACCTCGACTTCGACGACCTCGTCGGCCATGACGACTTCATGGCTGCGCTGGCGCTGCCCACCGTGTCCGGCGTGAACCTCGCCGCGATCTGGGACGGCAACCTGCGCCCGCTGCTCGAGGAGCCGGCACCGGCGGCCAACGACAACGCGGATGCCGCCGCAACCCCCAAGGCTCCCGACAACGACGAGGCGCTCCACATCGCCGAAAACACGTCGGAGCAGAAGATCGCCACCACCTCGCTGCGCGTCAAGTTCAACGAGCAGGACGTCTCCGTCCACATCGTCCGCAACGAAGCGCGCAACAAGACGCTGGTGATCGGCGAAGCGATCCCTGAAAAGCTGAAGGCGGCCTTCAAGGAAGCCGGCATCATCCACGTCGACCGCAACGAAGCCAACGCGCTCTCGAAGGTCGAGGCGGCGCTGAACGACCTGACCCGCAACATGCCCGATACGGTGCGCGGACGCCTCGTCGAGGCCTTCAAGTACCGCAACGCGCGTTTCGCGGCCAACGACCAGGGCGAAGCGGTCGAAGTCGCGATCGACAAGTCGGCGGATCTCGCCGAACTGCTGGTCGACAAGAGCCTCGAGATGCGTCATGGCAAGTACGTCATGAAGTCGCGCTAAAAGGCAGGCTCCATGACCAGTGCGGAAACCGCAGAGGGCGCTTTGCCGCCCGGCCTGCTGCAGGAAACGGCCGTCATCGTCGCGCAACGCAACGCGATGGAACGCGGCGGCCGCACTTTGCAGCACGGCATCCGCCTGTTCACGGTCGAGCAGGGCTGGGAAAGCAAGGTCATCGCCGGCGACGCCCATGCGGCGGTCGCCGACACCCTGCTGACGCTGGAAGCGGCGCTGCGCGCGGACGACAAGAAGGTCATCTTCATCCCGCACGACGCGCTGATGACCGACGCGGACATCGAGAAACTGTGCCATCGCAACGGCACGATCAAGACACTCTTTAAAGAGGTGAAGAAGGCATGAGCGGCGCAAATTACATCAAGAAGGCGCTTGTCGCCGCCCTGTGCGAGCATCCGGATGCGGAAAAGTACCGCAACCTCGCGTTCTCGGGCGATAACCTTACCCAGACGCTGGAAGCGATGGCCGGCCAGCAACAGATGCTAACCAAGGCCGATTTCCTCGCGCTTGACGACGCGGGCAAGTGCCTGCTCGACTGCCCCGGCGCCTGGAAGAACTTCGCGCGCATCGCCGAGACCGCGCGTGCCAACGGCGACCGTTTCACTTTCGACGATTTCATCACGCCGATCGCGGGCGATCGCACGCTGCTCGACAGCGCCGTCGCGCACGGCGGCCTCAGCAACATCTTCACCTTCGAGATCTGGGAAGGCCGTTTCGACGACATGGAACGCCTCTGGCACCGCGTGCCGGTGCCCAACCGCAAGGAAATCTTCAAGGACGGCATGACGGCGCCGCAACTCAAGCGCCGCCTGTTCGCCGCCGAAGGCAAGACCACGCCGGAAGACCGCATGCTCAAGGCCGGCCTCCTGCCCGACGATATCCGCACCGCGCTGTCGGCCAAGGGCGAACTGGCCCCCGTCGTCGCCAAGCTGGAAGCCGCCGGCGACTGGCTGCGCAAGGAATACGTGCTGCTGCCCAACGCCAGCGGCGACATGTGCTTCGACAACGCTTCCGCCTGGGGCAGGTACCAAGACGTCGTCGCCGAAATGACCGCGCACGGCGAGCGTTTCGAGGTCAACGATTTCCTCAAGCAGGTTTCCTACGCCAAGAACATGCTGGCGCGCGCCGCCGAATACCAGTCGCTCTCCAAGGTCTTCACGCCCGCGCACTGGCAGGACCGTCTCGAGGACATGCTGCAGCTCTGGTCTTGCGTGCTGCCCGGCTGGACGGCCGCGATGGGCGCGCGCGATTTCGACGCGTCCTATGCGGAAGCTGAAAACCTCACTTACGCGCCTCAATTCGCCGCCCGCCCGCTGACGGGCAAGCAGGACCTCTTCACGCCGCTCAATAACGTGGGTGAGCCGGTGCTGGCGATCGGCCTGCGCGCGGTATGGGACAATTTCGCGCTGATCACTGAAAAACTCGACGCCATCGGCCAGCCGCTGACCATCGCCGACCTGCGTGCGAGCACGGGCGAGATGGGCAACACAGGACTGCTCGCCGGCGCCAAGTTCGACCGTTTCTCCGCCATCGTCGACCTTGCGAAAGAGCGCGGCGAGAAGCTGACGGTCAAGGACTTCATTGCCGAGGATATCCACGGCAACACGCTCATCAACGTGCTGGCGGAAAAGAACCAGCTCGCGCTCGCCTTCGCGCCCGAACTCTGGGTCGGCCGCGTGAAGGAGATGAAGGATTTGTGGTGGAACGTCGCGCTGGCCTATCGCGGCCAGGTCGATTTCACCGATGCTGAAATCAACGCCAAGCGCGCGACCCTTGCCAGCAAGAAGCCGGGCAACAGCGCTTTCAAGCCGAAAAAATAACGATCAAGGCGCCGGCGGCGCGTTGCGCGCGGGCGGGTGATTGACCGCGTGCGGCGACAGGAACGCATGCGGCGATACCTGCAAATCGACGGCATCGTAGAGCAGGGGGCCGCCGTCCATCGTTTCCCCGCGGCCGCCGGCGGCGATCACGATCGCATGTCCGGGCGCCACGTCCCACCACTTGATCCGGCCCTGCCGCTTCGCCGAGCAATAGACGGCCATGTCCGCCCAGCCTTCCGCCACCTGGCAGGCGCGGAAGACGCCGCTTTTCGGGTCGATGTTCGCGGCCTTCTTGAACTGGTTGCTGAGCCAGCCCTTGACGCGCGGCATGTCGGCGTGCGGTTCGTTGACCAGCACATGCAATTGGTTTTCTTCTGCGGCGGGCGCCGACAAGGTTTTGCGCACGCCGTCGGCGCCGATCTTTGTCGCGGTACCGGGCCCCGCGCCGGAATAAAGAAGCCCCGTCGCCGGATGATAGATGACGCCGAGCGTCGCCTTGTTGTCGACGACCAGCGCGATCGCCACCACGAAAGAGCCGGTTTTATTGATGAATTCCTTGGTGCCGTCGAGCGGGTCGACCGTCCAGAACGTGCCGCCGGACACATCGGGAATCTCGCCCGCCGCGACGCGCTCTTCCGAGACAATGGGAATGCCGGGTGTGAGTTGCGCGAGCGCCGGTAAAATCAGGTCTTCCGCTGCGTGGTCGGCGGCGGTGACGGGCGAGCCGTCGTCCTTGATCTCGACCTCGGTGCCGCCGTAAAAGCGCATGATTTCCGCGCCGGCCTTGCGGGCGATGTCTTCAACGGCTGGCAGCAGGGCTTTGAGTTCGGCGTCCGTCATGTGGATAGTTTATTGCCATATCCTTAAAATCTCATTAAGTCGAAAAAATCAGCATTTTTAAGGGGGTATGTATTGACGAAAGACTCGCGGAATCTTATGCTCAGCTATTACCAAAATTGAACCACTCTCGTGAAACAAGGATATTTCATGAAGACCCCTTTGAAGCCCGCGCTGGAAAACCTCGAAAAAGCCCTGCTGCGCCTTGAGACCGCGATCGACAAGACCCTCTCCACCGCGCAAAAGCGCCAGGAAGAGCCGAGGCTCGACCTGAGCGTGCGCAACGAGCGCGACGTCAACCGCAAGGTCGCGGCGAAGCTCGACCAGACCATCAACCGCCTCGAAACGCTGCTCGCACAGGAGTAATTCCACATGGCTGAAGTCAAGATCTTCCTCAACGGCCGTTCTTACGACATCGCTTGCGATGCCGGACAAGAAGGCCACATCGTTGATCTCGCCGCTTATGTCGACCAGCGCGTGCAAGCGCTCTCGCGTTCGGGCGCGGCGTATAACGAAGCGCACCTGATGGCGCTCGCCACCCTCATCGTCGCCGACGAGCTCTTCGCCGCGCGCGAAGGCGCACCTGCGCAAAAGCCCGCCAAGGCCGCGGCACAGGCGCAAGCCGCCGTCTCCAAGGACGAAGAAGCGACTATCCTGCGCGTTGTCGAGACGCTGACCAAGCGCATCGACGGCATCGCCAGCAAAGTCCTGCAAGCGTCCTAAGCCCTGATTTAATGCGGTTTTTCGATGAGTTGTTGCGTTCGCGCACAACCTCGGCTACATTCTTTTCCGGAAGGCGGCTGCGGCTCTCGTGAGGCAGCACTGTCCCAGAGGCCGATAATCGTTAGTATAGGGGGCTGTTCCTGACTGGACCCTGGTCCCGCCAAACAGCTCCCCCCTTTACAAGAGGGCCTAGCGGATAATCCCCGCCCACGGTTCTATTTATAGCGGCTGCCTTCCACTTTGTTTTTCTTCGGCGGCTTTTGGCCTGCAAACCCCGCCTTTCTGCGCTTCCGGTGCTCACGTGGCGCTGCCACGCTGCGCGCCGGTTCTCGAAAGACGGCGTTTTCGGCTCAAAATCCTTGAAGAAAAATCAAAGTGGACGGTACGATAGCTACGTGGAAACCAAATCAGCCATTCGCCATACTTTCATCGAACGCCGGCAGGAGCTGCCGGCGGCGGAGCGTCATGCGGCGGCGGCGGCGTTGATGAGGCTGTTTTTCGAGATGGTGGAATTGCCGCCAGCTTCTGTCGTTGCGGGGTATTGGCCAGTGCGCGGGGAGATCGACGTGCTGCCGCTGCTGCGCGAATTGATCGCGCGCGGGCACACGGTCGCGCTGCCGCAGGTGATGGGGGCGGAGGAGCTGATGCAATTCCGCCTCTGGCGCGAGGACAGCGCGATGCACCGCGGCGGCTTCGGTATTCCTGAACCGGCGGAGGGCGATGTTGTGGTGCCCGATACCGTGCTGGTGCCGCTCGCCGCGTTCGATGCGCGCGGGCACCGCATCGGCTACGGCGGCGGATTTTACGACGGCACGCTTGCAGCCGTGAAACCGGCGCGCGCCGTCGGCATTGCGTATGATCTGCAGCGCTACGACGGCGAATTTCAGGCGCAGGCGCACGACGTGCCGATGCCGATGATCGTGACGGATAAAAAAGTCTACAGGTTTTAAAAAGGAGGCGCGGCGATGAAGATTCTGTTCCTGGGCGACATCGTCGGACGCGACGCGCGCGACGAGATCATCCGCCAGCTGCCCGGCTTGCGCAAGTCGCTCGGCCTTTCCGCCGTGATCGTGAACGCGGACAACGCTGCGCACGGCTTCGGCGTCACGCCGCAGATCTGCCACGACCTGTATGCCGCCGGCGTCGATTGCATCACGACGGGCAACCACGTGTGGGACCAGCGCGAGATCATCGCCTATATCGGCAACGACCCGAAGCTCATCCGCGCGCTCAACTTCCCCGAGGCCACGCCGGGCCGCGGCGCTTATATCATCGAGACGGTGCAGGGGCACAAGATCCTCGTCGCCCATGTCATGGGCCGCCTGTTCATGGATGCGCTCGACGACCCTTTCGCGGCGCTCGATAAATTGTGCAAATCCTACCGCATGGGCGCGCAGGTCAATGCCATCATCATCGACGTGCATGGCGAAGCGTCGAGCGAGAAGAACGCGCTGGGATACTACGTCGACGGCCGCGCCTCGCTGGTGGTCGGCACGCACACGCACGTGCCGACGGCGGATACGCGCATCCTGCCGCAAGGCACGGGATACCACACCGATGCCGGCATGTGCGGCTGCTACAACAGCGCCATCGGCATGGATATGGAGATCGCCATGCGCCGCTTCGTGCGCAAGATGCCGGGCGAGAAGTTGCGTCCCGCCGAAGGCCCCGTCACGCTCTGCGGCACGCTCATCGAGGTTGATCCGAAAACCGGACGCTGCGTGAAGATCGAGCCTTTCCGCACCGGCGGCCTGCTGGCGCCCACGCACACTGCGGGGGCGGCATGATGATGTCCGCAAAGAAATGGCGCGGACTGGCCATCGCCGCGCTGCTCGGCCTGCTGGCGCTGGCGGCGGTCGTGCTGTTCACCGGGCACCCGCGCGTCGAGACGCTGGAGGTCGTCGGCACCGACGGCCGCGTGCACCCCTTCACCGTCGAGATCGCCGACACGTCCGCGCTGCAGGAGCGCGGCCTGATGTTCCGCGCGCATATGGACGACAGCCGTGGCATGCTGTTCGAGTTCGGCCGCAGCGCGCCGGTGTCGTTCTGGATGAAGAACACCGAGATCCCCCTCGACATGCTCTACATCGCCGCCGACGGGCAGGTGACCAAGATCCAGCAAAATGCCGTGCCGTTTTCGCTTGATCCCTTGCCCTCGGACGGCCCCGTGACGGCCGTTCTGGAAATCAACGGCGGCCTCTCGGCGCGTCTGGGATTGACCCCCGGCGCCCGCGTGAGGCACCCATTTTTTGCCTCAACTAACTGATTTAATTAAATAAAATAAACATCCGCCGCGATTGCTTTGGGCCGGTAAATCCTTTAGACTGCCTAAATATAGTCGGAGCGTAGCGCAGTCCGGTAGCGCGCCTGTTTTGGGAGCAGGATGTCGGGGGTTCAAATCCCTCCGCTCCGACCACGTTGTTTGTTAAAGGAATGGTGCAAGCCATGAAAGTCAAAATCTACAAGCCCGCGAAGAACGCGATGCAGTCGGGCCGCAACAATTCCGCGCACTGGGTTCTTGAGTACGAACTGGAAACGCCGCGCCGCCCCGAGCCGATTATGGGCTGGACCGCCGCCAACGACACGCTCAACCAGGTGAAGATGCACTTCGCCAGCAAGGAAGCCGCAATCGCGATGGCCGAAAGCGAAGGCTGGGAATACGAAGTCAGCGAGCCGAACGCCCGCAAGGTCACGCCGCGCAACTACATCGACAATTTCAAGTACGCGCCGCCCGAAGAATAACAATGACCGTCACGACCGCCATCGTCATCCCCGCCCGCTATGCTTCCACGCGGCTGCCGGGCAAGCCGCTCGTGCGGATTGCCGGCCGGACGATGCTGGAACGCGTCCACCGTATCGCCAAGGCTGCGGCGGCGGGTTTGTCAGGCGTTGCGGTGGTCGTGGCGACCGACGACGACCGCATCGCCGCGCATTGCCGCGAACTGGGTGCGGATTGCGTCATGACCTCGCCCGATTGCCCCAGCGGCACCGACCGCGCGGCGGAAGCAGTGCGGCAGCTCAAGGAAAAGCCCGATTTCGTCCTCAACATGCAGGGCGACGCGCCCTTGACGCCGCCCGATTTCCTGCGCGCGATGATCGACAGTTTTGCCGCGTCTCCCTGCGACGTCATCACACCGGTCACCCGCGCGACGTGGGAGCAGCTTGATAAACTGCGCGAGAGCAAAAAGACCACGCCTTTCAGCGGCACCACCGCCGTCTTCGACGAAAAAACCGGCAAGGCCTTCTGGTTCAGCAAGAACATCATTCCTGCGGTGCGCAAGGAAGAGGCCCTGCGCGCGCAAGACCCGCTCAGCCCCGTCTACCGCCATATCGGCGTCTACGGCTATTCGGCGGCGATGCTGGAAAAATACCCGTCGCTGCCCGAGGGCGCCTTTGAAAAGCTCGAAGGCCTCGAACAGCTGCGCGTGATCGAGAATGGCTATACCATCCGCTGCGTGCCCGTCGATTATAAAGGCCGCGCCAGCATGTCGGGCGTCGACAGCCCCGAAGACGTCGCGCGCGCCGAAGCGCTGATCGCCAAGCACGGCGAGATGCTGCCATGACCACGCGCCTTATTATCGCCCGCCACGGCAACACTTTTGGCCCCGGCGCCGTCGTGCGGCGCCTCGGACTGACGGATGCGCCGCTGGTCGACAGCGGCCTCGAGCAGGGCCGCCTGATGGGACGCTATTTGAAACAGGCGAAGCTGATCCCCGATGTCATCTTCACCTCATGCCTCCAGCGCACGCAGGAAACCGCGCGTCAGGCGCAAACGCAGATGGGCACGCAGCTGCCGCAGTTGCCGCTCTCGATCTTCGATGAAATCGACTACGGTCCCGACGAGAACAAGCCAGAGGCTGATGTCGTCGCGCGCCTCGGCGCTGATGCGCTCAAGGCGTGGGACAAGGACGCCGAGGTGCCGCCCGGCTGGAAAGTCGATCCCACCGCGATCATCGCCAACTGGAAGACCTTCGCCGCCGACCTCTTGCGCGATCACGCGGATCAAACCATCCTTGTCGTCACCAGCAACGGCACCGCCCGTTTCGCCCCGCACCTGACCGGCGATTTCGCATCGTTCGCGGCAACGCACGAGATCAAGCTCGCGACCGGCGCCGTCTGCCTTTTCGAGCACGACGGCCATGCCTGGCGCTGCGCGGACTGGAACCTGAAGCCGAAAGACTTGCTTTCCGCGTGAAATCAGACAATTATGAAACCAGCTGTGCCCGTAGCTCAGTTGGATAGAGCAGGTGCCTTCTAAGCATCAGGTCGGGAGTTCGAATCTCTCCGGGCACGCCACTTCTAACATCTTCAAACTATTCACGAAAATCGCGCTTGCAATCGCATTCTTTTTCGTATACCTATACAGCCTTCGATGGATCGTTAGCTCAGTTGGTAGAGCAGCTGACTCTTAATCAGCGGGTCGTAGGTTCAAATCCTACACGGTCCACCATTTTCCCCTCTTTGTGCATCTTGAGGTATTCCCCGAACGGAGTTCGGTGGAAAAATTGCTGCGCGGTATTCCTGATCATTCTTGGTGTTAAATAAGGCAGTTCCGGTTCATATGACGATTCATCTCATCAAGCTTTCTGTCGGCACCGACGACTTCGAAGACCTTGCCGCTTGGCAGAAGCAGCGGCTCAAGGAAATGAAGGCGGCGGGGAAGAAGCCGGAGTTGGTGCATGTGACCCGTCACATGCCGAAGCGTGCGGAAGAAGTGCTGGACGGCGGATCGATATACTGGGTCGTCAAGGGCTGGATCGTGGCGCGGCAGCGGCTGCTTGAATTGCGGCCTCTCAAAAGGAACGGCGTGCCGCATTGTGGCCTGGTGTATGATAAAAAGCTCATTCCCGTGGAATGGCGGCAGCGGCGCGCGTTTCAGGGTTGGCGCTATCTCGAGCCCAAGGACGCGCCGCCCGACAGGGATCTGCGCGACGGCGACGACACGATGCCGCCGGAGATGCGGCGGGCGCTGGCTGAATTGGGATTGCTGTAACATCGCTGGACATATTGCAAGCCCGCCGGTTGATATCGGCGGGCTTTTTCAGGGGCGGCATGCTATGCTCACGACAGGTTTTTGACCAGGGGTTTTCATGACGCATGCGTCTGCCGCTGCGGAGAAGCACGGGTTTGCGGGCGAGGCTTGGGGCGGGCTGGCGGCCATGCTCGTGGCCTTGCCGTCGTCGATTGCGTTCGGCGTGCTTGTTTTCTCCGCAGTGTCGCCGGATCTGGCGAGCCAGGGCGCGCTTGCCGGCATGGTCGGCGCGGGCATTCTCGGCTTGGTCGCGCCGCTGTTCGACCGCACGCCCGCGCTGATCACCGCGCCGTGCGCGCCGGCGGCGGCCGTGCTCTCGGGGCTTGCCGTCACGCTGGTGCATCAGGGCGTCGCATCCGCGCATATCCTTGCGCTACTCGGACTGACGGCGCTGCTTTCCGCGCTGCTGCAAATCGTCTACGGCGCGCTGCACTGCGGCAGGCTCATCAAGTATATCCCTTATCCGGTGGTCAGCGGCTTCATGTCGGGCGTGGGGCTGATCATCGCGCTGGGGCAGATCCCGCCGTTGCTCGGTTTGCCGGCGGGCACCGGCTTGTGGCGCGGATTGGCGTCGCCGGCGCTCTGGCAGGTGCATGGCATCGTGACCGGCCTTGTGACAATGGTTGTCATGATCCTTGCGCCCTATGCGACCAAGAAAGTGCCGGCTGTCATCCTCGGCCTTGCTGCGGGCGGCCTCACGTATTTCGTGCAGGGCGCCTGGGTGCCGGGGCTGCTGACGCTGGCGGGCAACACGCAGGTGATCGGGCATTTGCCGCCGGCCTCTTCCCTATGGGGCGAGGCGCGCGGCCATCTTGCATCGCTGGCGGCGCTGCGGTTCGAGGACTTGAAGATGGTCGCCTATGCGGCCTTGTCGCTCTCGATCCTGCTTTCCATCGATACGCTCAAGACCTGCGTGATGCTGGATGCCACCAGCCATATGCGCCATGATTCCAACCGCGCGCTGCGCGGGCAGGGCATCGCCAACCTCGCCAGCTTCGCGCTGGGCGGCTTGCCCGGCTCGGGCGCGAGCGGGCCGACGATGATCAACCTGGCGAGCGGCGGGCGCGGCACAGCCTCGTCTCTGGCCGAGGGCGTCTTCGTGCTGCTGACGCTCGCGCTGCTCGCGCCCTTGGTGGCCTGGGTGCCGACGGGCGCGCTCGCGGGCATCCTGCTGGTGGTGTCGTGGCGCATGTTCGACAAGCAGTCGCTCAAGCTGCTGCGCTACCGCGAGACGCAACTTGATTTCTTCGTGATCGCGGCCTTTGTTGCGGTTGCGGTGACGGCGGGGTTGGTGGCGGCCTCGGCGACCGGCGTCGGGCTCTCGATACTCCTCTTCATCCGCGACCAGATCCGCGGCAGCGTCATCCGCCGCCACGCGGCACTGCGCGACATGCCGTCGAAGACGCAGCGGCTCGAGGCAGAGACGGAGATCCTGCGCGCGCATGGCGACCAGGCGGCGGTCTATGAGCTGCAGGGCAACCTCTTCTTCGGCACGACGGACAACCTCTTCACGGAAATGGCGGCGGACCTCGCGCGCTGCCGTTGGCTGTTGCTCGACCTGCGCCGCGTGCAGTCGATGGACTACACCGCCGCGCACCTGTTCGAGCAGATGAACGACCGCCTGCATGCGCGCGGCGGACGGCTCCTGTTCAGCGGCATGCCCTCTGCATTGCCGAGCCGGCAGGACCTCAAGGCTTACATGGAGAGCGTCGGCCTCGTGCGCAAGGCGGGTGCAGGCATCCGCGTCTTCACCAACAAGGACGATGCGCTCGAGTGGATGGAAGACCGCGTGCTGGCCGCCGCCGGCCATCAGCACACGGAAGAAGGTGCGCCGCTCGACCTCGCGGAGATCGAATTGCTCGACGGCGCCGACGCCAAGACCGTCGCCCAGCTGCGCGCATGCGCTGAAGAACATACGCTGAAAGCCGGCGCGCGCATTTTCTCACAAGGCGACAATGGCGATGAACTGATCCTCGTCCGCCGCGGCATCGTCGACATCCTGCTGCCGCTCAAGGGCGGCAAGACGCACCACCTCGCGACCGTCGGGCGCGGCGGGTTCTTCGGCGAGATGGCTTTCCTCGACAACCAGCGCCGCTCGGCCGATGCCGTGGCGCGCACCGACTGCACGGTCTATATGGTCTCGCGCAGCGCCTTTGATGACGGTGTCGCCAAGGCGCCGGAACTCGGCCTGCACCTTTTCGCCAGCCTTGCCCGCGCGGAAGCCATGCGCCTGCGCGTGACCGACGGCGAGCTTGCCGCCATCGAGGACCATTGATGGACATCCGCCGCCTCGGCATTGCGCTGGCCGCGCTCAGCCTCGTCTACCTCGGCGCGGAGCTGGTCTTCAACGTCCTGCTGCTCGACGTCACCGCGACGGCGCATGCCGATGCGGATACCATCGAGCATGTGCAGCTTTTCGGGCGCGGCGCCTCGGGCTTCGGCTTCACGCTGCTGGTGCTGGGGCTCTTCCAGCCGACGGGTTTCCGCATCGAAGGCAAGCGTGGCTGGCGGTTGTTCGCGGCGCTTGCTTTCGTCTGTGTGCTGCCGCTGCTGCTCAGCTTCGGCCAGATCTTCTTCGGGCTGTTCGACGCCAGCGGTGGGCGTGACGACCTGTCGTACCTGAGCGGCATGTTCTGGGCGATGGTGCCGTTCATCGGCATCGCCATGGTGCTGGCGAGCCGGGGCCGGAAGCCGACGTTGGTCGCGGCCGGCCTCGTCGTGCTGGCATGGCCGGCGATGTTCTACGGGCAGGTGATGGCGGTCGAACGCCTGCTGGTCGCGCCGACGACGGTGGAAGAACGCCGCGATGCCAATTATATCCTGCTGCTCAAGGCCGGGATCGAGGATTGCGTGGTGGCGCTCGACGGACAGAACCTTTGCGACGCGGCGGCGGGCGCAAGCCCCGAAAACCGCGCTGTGCGCGCGGTGATGGGCGCGCTTTTCATGATTGACCCGGCGGCGGTGTTCCAGAGCCTCGGTCCCGAACGCGACCACATCGTCGGCGGCATCGCGGCGAGCGGGCTTTTGTTCCCGGTCGAGGATTACTACGCCAAGTACGTCGCGCGCGTGTCGTCGGAGCGCAACAAGGCGATCGCGCTGCTGCATGACAAGTACTATGTGCCCTACAGCAAGGCGTCGGAAACGTGGCAGTCCGCCGCCGACCCGCAGAAGCGCCGCCGGATGGCCGAGGCTGCCGCCGACGGCGTCGAAGCCGCGCAGCAACAGGCAGCAGAAGGCTACGCACAGGCGGTTGCCGCCATCGAGACGACGATTGACAAAGGCCGCAAGGACAGCGCCGCTGCACAAACGGCAGCGGAGAAGGCCATCGACGACGGCTGGATGAAATACCAAAAGGCGGTTGCTTCCTACCACGCAAGCCTGATGACGGCGGTGCGCAGCGCAGCCGCGGCGGCGGGGCCGGAGGTTGCCGACCTCGCGCGCGACTGCAACAATGGCGCGGATTGCGTCGAGCGCCTGCGCGCTGAATATCATTCCTTCTGCCGCACGCATCCCTGCACGGTCGAGATCGACGACGTGATCGCGCAGCAGCGCGCTTTCGCGGAGCAGAGCTTCCATGACACGACGGGCTATCCTTCGACGGTGGCCGACCGCGCGGCCTTCGTTCGCGAAAAGAAGACGCAAGACGTCTTGCGCGAGCAGGTGCAACAAGGCCTGCGTACGGCGCTGGAGGACAGGTCTTTCCGCCTGCCGCAAGGCTGGACGTATGCGCAGGACAGCTTCGGCCCCTCTCTCGACAAGACGATGCAGGAAGCCCTGCGGGCGCGTGTCGAGAGAGACATGCGGACGATGCTGGACGCCCCGGATTTCAGCCTGCCGCAAGGCTGGGTCTACGACCGCGCCGCGTTCCGCGCGCTGACGTGGCCGCTGGCGAAGAAAAGGCTGGATGCGCAGATCGAACGCCGGATCCAGTCCGCGCTCGGCGACACGTCCTTCACGCTGGGTGCGGGTTGGGCGTATAAGCGCGCGGATTTCATCGCGATGATCGACACGCGCCTGAGCCAAGGCCTGACGGAAGGCTGGGACAGGAAGGCGCGCGCCATCTTCGGCCGTCCGGTGCCGCCGGGGCTGGAGGAGAGCGCGTTTTTCGATGCGCTCGGCCTGCCGGCGGTGCCGAAGCTGCAGGACCTGCTGCTGCCGATGCCGGACTTCGTCGATACGTATATCAAGCCGATGAGCGACAAGGTCGCCGACAAGGCGATTGCCAAGATCAAGATGGATGCACCCGACTACGCCAACGGCGCGAAGCTTTCGGCAGCAGGCAAGGATTTCGTGCGGGCGCTCTATATTCCGGTGATTGCGCTGTGCATCTCGCTCACCATCGTCGTGCTGACGATCGCCAAGAACCTGATGCTGCTCTCTGCCGCGCTCGTCGAACGCCATGTGCGGTTGACGCCGTGGCAAAAGCGCGGGTTAAAGCCGGTGCTGATGGCATTCTTTTTGTTTGTGGCTATTTTATTGCCTTATGCGCGGGCGAATGTGCCGGTGGCGGGCGCGGCCTATCAGGCTTATCACCGCATCGCGACGGCGCGCGCGCCGGTCAGGGCTGCGGTGCTCGACTGGATCGTGCGCGTGCAGCCGGTGATTTACCGCGCGGGGCGGTTGTTCGTGAAGTGAGCGCGAGTTTTTCTCCGCGGCTGAGCGACTTGATCGCCGCCTCGCGTTTCAGCGCGTAGGACTTGTTGCGTTTCGCCTCGGTGTAAAGGACTGTCAACGGCCCGCGCCCGCGCGTGTAGCGCGCCCCGGTGCCCGCGCGGTGCGCGGCGATGCGCTTGTCGAGGTCGTTGGTGACGCCGGTATAGAGAGACCCGTCGCCGCAGCGAAGGATATAGACCGTCCAGCCCATCAGGCGACGAATTTCGCCACGAGAAAGGCCACCGTCGCGGCCAGCCCGCCGACGATCATCGTTTGCAGGCCTGCGCGCAGCGGGCGCACGCCGGTGAAGTGCCCCTTGACGCCGCCGAAGACCAGCAGCGCGACCAGGGTGATGGCGGCGGAGGATTCCAGCGCCACGTTCATGTCGTCGAACAGCATGTAGGGGAACAGGGGGATCATGCCGCCCGCGAGATAGGCGCCGCCGATGGTGGCCGCGCTCTTGCGCGCCTGCTGGGGGTCGGGTTCCTCGAGGTTGAGTTCGTAGCGCATCATGAAGTCGATCCACTTCTTCTTGTCCTTGGCGAGTTCGTCGACGACGTGCTTCAGCGCCGTGCCGGAGAGGCCGTAGGCGGCGAAGATCTCGCTCACTTCTTCCTTTTCGCGCTCGGGGACTTTCTCGACTTCCATCTCCTCGCGCGCGTATTCGGCCTTGAAGTGGTCGCATTCCGATTTCGCGGCGAGGTAGCCGCCGAGGCCCATGGCGATGGTGCCGGCCGCGATCTCGGCGAGGCCGGCGGTGACGACGACGCTGGTGGCGCTCAGCACGCCGGCAAGGCCGGCGGCTAGCGCGAAGGGGACGGTCAGGCCGTCCGCCGCGCCGAGCACGATGTCGCGCACCAGTTCGGATTGCACGAAGTGCTTTTCCTTGTGCGGATGCTTGTGATGATTGTGGGCCATGGCCGTCCTTTCAGTTAAGAGATGAGAAATAGTCGTGTAGCGTCCGCTTGACCGCGGCAGGGTCGCCGAGGCGGTTGATCTCGACGCGCGTAGCTTCCGCCTCCGGCAGGTCGCGGCAATACCAGCCGATATGCTTGCGCGCGATCGCGACGCCCTGCCGCTCGCCCGCGCCGTAATGTTCGATCAGGCCGTCGTAGTGGTCCTGGATCAGCTGCGCACGTTCGGCGAGAGAGGGGAGGGGCGCGTAAGTTCCGGTCTTAAGATACTCGATGATTTGCTTGAGCAGCCATGGGCGGCCATAGGCGCCGCGCCCGATCATGACGCCGTCGGCGCCCGATTGCATGAGAGCCTCTTTCGCGATCTCGGGCGAGGTGATGTCGCCGTTGACGATGACGGGAAGGCGCACGGCTTCCTTGACCGCGCGCACGGCGCTCCAGTCGGCCTGGCCGTTGAAGAGCTGGTTGCGCGTGCGGCCGTGCACGGTGATCATCCGGATGCCGCAGTCTTCGGCGATTTTCGCGATGCGCGGCGCGTTGCGGCTGAGATCGTCCCAGCCGAGGCGCATCTTGACGGTGACGGGCACCGAGACGGCCTTGACCGCCGCTTCAAGGATGTGCGCCGCGCCGGTCTCGTCGCGCATGAGGGCGGAGCCGGAATAGGCGTTGACGATTTTCTTGGCCGGGCAGCCGAAGTTGAGGTCGATCCACTTGGCGCCGCGCGCTTCCTGCATCTTGGCGGCCTCCGCGATGACGTGGGCTTCGCAGCCGGCGAGCTGTACGGCGGTCTTGTCGTCGAGCGCCTCGTGGTTGCGCGGCAGGCCCTGCCATTGCTCGATCACCGCGCGGCTGGCGACCATCTCGGAAAACACCATGCCTGCGCCGTAGCGTCGCACCATGCCTCGGAACGGCGGATCCGTCACGCCCGCCATGGGCGCGAGGAAGACGGGATCGTCGATCCGGATGTTGCCGATGTTGAAAGCCATGCGCCTCATTTAGCATGAAAAGCCGCAAATTGTACAGTTTTCAGGCTTTTTTGGCCGGTTTTGCGGCGCGCTGGCGCAGCACGCGCTCGCCCCATGTCTTCATTGCGCCCATCAGGGGCACCAGCTCGCGCCCGAGGGCAGAGAGCGAATATTCCACTTTTGGCGGCACCTGCGGATAGACTTGGCGCAGCACGACGCCGTCGCTCTCCAGGTCGCGCAGCTGCTGTGCGAGCATCTTGTGCGTGACGGGGGCCAGGGCGCGGTGCAGCTCGCTGTAGCGGCGCGTGCCCTTCATCAGCTCGCGGATGATCAGCGTCTTCCACATGCCGCCGATGACCTCCAGCGCCACCTCGATGGCGCAGCCTTTGCCGTCGGCACAATTCTTGTTTCTTTTCATCGCTTTTTTCACTCTCTATTTAGATAGTATGTACCAAAAAAGTGCATACTTTTTATTATAGCTTATCAGGCGTAGGATAACAAATAGGCCGTATTCCCCGCGGTCGACACAGAGAAAAGGAAAAACCAATGAAAACAATCACGACCGAACAACTGGAGCAGAAGATCAAGGCGAACGCCGATTTCACGCTCCTCAACGTCACCGGCGAGCAGTACTTCAAGGGCGAACTGATCCCCGGCTCTGCGTTCATTCCGGCCGAGTCGCTGGAAGGCGTGCTGAAGGGCGCGCATGTGGCGAAGGACGCCAACATCGTCGTCTATTGCGGCGGCCCGACCTGTACGGCCAGCAAGACGGCGGCGGAGAAGCTCGACCAGCTCGGCTTCACTAACGTCGAGCGCTATGAAGGCGGCATTGCCGAGTGGAAGCAAGCGGGCCACAAGCTCGCCGGCTCCTGCGGCACGTCGTGCGGTTGCTCGTCGACCGACAAGCAGCGCGCTGCGGGCTGATACGACGTATATCCTCCCCGGAGAAGAAAACCCCGCCAAGGCATGCCTTGGCGGGGTTTTTGATGGGATAAATAAGATGCTTACTTCTTGGGAGCCGGCAGCTTCATGCCGGCGAAGTCTTTCTTGAGAATCTTGGCTTGCTGGAAGCCGGCATCGCCGACCTTTTCGTAGCTGGCGGTCACGTTGAAAAGGCTGTCGTTGCGGCTGAATGTATAGGTGTTCTGCAGCACATCGTTGACATGCTTGCTCGAACCGGTCGCTTCGATGGTGTAGCCCTGTTTGCCGAGGACTTCCGTGACCTGGTTATCCAGTTTCTTCGTTTGGTTGTCGTCTTTGTCGTCAATGACGACAAGTGTCACCATTCCTGCGATTGCGAAGATGGAGCAGAGGCTCCTGATCGCGCTGAGGGTATTATCCACATCCATGTCTATATTCCTTTTGTTGTTGAGTGATGAAGCACGGACAAATAATTCCATAATCATAAAAGCGGCGCAAGGGCTGTTTTTAAAATTTCATAATATTTTCAAATACATAGTTTATTTTCTCTTGGTCGTGTTGATATCACAGGAAAAGCTCATCGCGCGCTTTTACGCGCGTGTGGCGGAAGATATGGAGAGGAGAGGAGGAAATGGTGCTGTTGATAGGATTTGAACCTACGACCCCCGCATTACGAATGCGGTGCTCTACCAACTGAGCTACAACAGCGCTGCGCGGAGAATAGGGGAAAGGCAGCAGTTTTTCAAGCATCATAAAAGGCCTTTGTTTCAAATGGTTATACGCGGATAGACTCTGCGTGACGAATCTGACAATATCGCTACCGGAAGGCTGGCGGGCGGATGTCTCGCCAATCCGGCCAGGGCCGAGAGGCAGCAGCCGTAACGAGTTTCACATCCGGGTCGTTTCCAGCCTTCCACTTTCACAGGATTTTCACGTGGCCAAAAAAGCACCAGCTGTTGCGGATGAGAGCGGGAAGAAGAGCGGCGAGTATCTTGTACTCGCGCGCAAATACCGCCCGCAGAACTTCTCGCAGCTCAAGGGGCAGGATGCGCTGGTGCGCACGCTGACCAACGCGATCGAGAGCGGCCGCATCGCGCATGCCTTCATGCTGACCGGCGTGCGCGGCGTGGGCAAGACGACCACCGCCCGCATCATCGCCCGCGCGCTCAACTGCGAAAAGGGCCCGACCGTCAATCCCTGCGGCACGTGCGAACAGTGCCGCGCGATTTCCGAAGACCGCAACATCGACGTGCTGGAGATGGACGCTGCCTCCAACAACGGCGTCGACGAAGTGCGCGCGCTGATCGACAGCGTACAATACGCGCCCGTTGCGGGCCGCTATAAAGTCTTTATCCTCGATGAAGTCCACATGCTCTCCAAGCCCGCGTTCAACGCGCTGCTCAAGACGCTGGAAGAGCCGCCGGAGCACGTGAAGTTCATCTTCGCCACCACCGAGATCCGCAAGGTGCCGGTCACCATCCTGTCGCGCTGCCAGCGCTTCGACCTGCGCCGTATCGATGCCTCGGTGCTCGATAAATATTTCAACGAGCTGCTGGAAAAAGAAGGCGTGAAAGCGGAAGGCGACGCGGTCGCCATGATCGCGCGCGCGGCCGATGGCTCGGCGCGCGACGGGCTGAGCCTGCTCGACCAGGCCATCTCGCGCGAGCCAGGCACCATCACGGCGGAAGGCGTCGGCGGCATGCTCGGCCTCGTCGACCGCTCGATCACGCTCGACTTGTTCGAGGCGGTGATGAAGGGGTCTTCGGAACCCGCGATGAAGCTGCTCGACACGCTCTACAAGGGCGGCGCGGATGCGCTCGCCGTCGTGCAGGATTTGCTTGACCTCACGCATTACCTCACCAAGACCAAGGTCGCGCCCGACGTCGCGAAAGATGCCGCCTTGCCGGAAGCCGAGCGCGTGCGCGGGCTTGCGCTGGCGCAAGGTTTGCCGGTGCCGGTACTGACGCGCGCGTGGCAGATGCTGCTCAAGGGCGCAGCTGAAGTGCAGCACGCATTCAACCCGCAGCTCGCGCTTGAAATGTTGATGATCCGCCTGCTCTATGTGGCAGAACTGCCGACGCCGGGGGATCTCGTGAAGCAAATCAAGGAAGGCGGTACAGTCACCGCGCAGGGCACGCCCACGGGCGGGCCGGGCAGCGGCGGATCGCGCCCCGTGATGTCGCGCACCGCCACGGCAGCGGTGGCCACGCAAGCCGTCGAGCCGGAGATGACCGCTTCGGTCAATAGCTTCCGCGACGTGGTCGCCTTGTTTGGCCAGCACCGGGAAGTCGTATTGCAATCGCATATCATGAACCACGTGCATCTCGTGAAATTCGAATCCGGCCATATCTCCCTGCGCCTGAAAGAAGGCGCACCCGCGAACCTCGTCGGCCAGATGAGCGACAAGCTCGCGCAATGGACCGGCCAGCGCTGGATCGTCAGCCTGAGCCGTGAACAAGGCGCCGTGACGCTTGCTGAAGAAAAACAAAGTGCCGCCAACGCCGTGCTCGACGGCGTCAAGGCCGACCCCACCGTCGCGGAGGCGCTCAAGCTCTTCCCCGGCGCAAAAATCATCGACATCCGCGAAAGGAACACGTGACATGGCCAATATCATGCAGATGATGCAGAAAGCCTCCCAGATGAAAGCCGCCATGCAGGACATGCAGGCGCGCGCGAAGCAGATGGAGCTGACCGGCGAAGCGGGCAGCGGCGCGGTCACTTGCACGCTGACGGGCGGCTTCGAGCTGCGTAGCATCAAGCTGGATGTGTCGATCGTCAACCCGCAGGACATCGGCCTGCTGGAAGACCTCATCGTCGCCGCCGTCAACGACGCGCGCCGCAAGGCCGAGAAGGCGCTCTCCGACGAGACCCGCAAGATCATGGCGGATGCCGGTTTGCCGCCGGGCCTCGACCTGCCGTTCTAAAAAGATTCCCAAAGAAAAAACGGGATCCCTTACAGAATCCCGTTCTTCTTGGCGTGCAAGCTTGTCTTTATATCAGGGCGCGATCTTGATCGCGTTGCGGACGATGTTCTGGAGCGCCTCGGCGCTGCCGTTCTTGATCGCGTTGCCGAAGACGGCGAGGATGGTTTCCTTGCTGTAGCGGTTGATCTCCTGCACGCCGGCCAGCGTGGCCTTGTCGAAGAGGCCGTCCTTGAAGGTCAGCTGCAGGCGCAGGTCGAAGCCGCTGGTCTGGCGCTCGGTCGAGAGCGTGAGCCCGATGCCGCTCTTGTTCTCGACGCGGCTGAAGGCCAGCTCGCGCACGACGTAGGCGTCGACGCGCGCCTTGATCTTGTCCTGTTCGTCCGCGGTGTGCGGCTGCGGGATCTGCGGGCCGTCGACGTACTTCATCTTCTGGTCGTCGGGGATGGTCGAGAAACGTTTCTGCGACACGCCGAGCGTCTGGAACACGCTGTCCGCCGTCATGCCCTTGCGCAGCGTGGAGAGGCGCGCGGCGAGGTCGTCGACGTTGGGGAAGGCGTCGGCGTTTTCCTGCGACATCGAGGTACGGATGCTGTGCAGGCGGGAAGTTTTGGGGAATACCGTGCAGCCCGCGCCGAACAACAGCGCGGCGGCAGTGCTGAAATGGAGCGCGATGGACTGGTACTTTTTCATGCGATTCTCCGGTGAAGCTGCGCTATGGTAAGCGGCGGTCGTAACTATGTCAATACGCCGCGCCGCGATATTTTATCTTTATAATCAGCGGGATAATTTGTATTTAAACACCATGCGCCTTTTGACCTGGAACATCAATTCCGTCCGCCTGCGGATCGACCTCCTGCTCGGCCTGCTGGATCGGCAGAAGCCTGACGTCTTTTGCCTGCAGGAAACCAAGACGCCGGATGAATTCTTCCCGCTCGCACCGCTGCTGGAGCGCGGGTACGTGCATCATCACTTCACGGGGATGAAGGGGTATAACGGCGTCGCCATCTTCTCCAAGCTGTCGCTCTCCGCACCTGCGGTGCATAAGCGCTGCGGCAAGGACGATTGCCGGCATATCTCGGCCACCGTCGACGGCCGCTTCGAGCTGCACAACATTTATATTCCCGCCGGCGGCTACGAGCCGGATCCGGAGACGAACGACAAGTTCCAGCATAAGCTCGACTTCGTCGACGAACTGACCGAATTTTTCAAAGGCCGCGACAGGCCGATGGTGGCGGTCGGCGATCTGAATATCGCGCCTCTCGAGAACGACGTATGGGACCATAAAAAAATGCTCGGCGTCGTCTCCCACACGCCGGCGGAAACAGAACGCTTCGCCCGCTTTCAGGAAGCGGGCGGCTTCGTCGACGCCATCCGCCATTTCGTGCCGCCGGAGGAAAAATTGTTCTCATGGTGGAGCTACCGCTCGCCCGATTGGGACGCAGCAGACAAGGGTCGCCGCCTCGACCACATCTGGGTCACGGAGAGCCTCAAGCCCGCGCTGAAAAAACACCAGGTCCTGCGCGCCGCGCGCGGCTGGGAACGGCCGAGCGACCACGTGCCGTTGACCGTCGATTTCAAGTTTTAAGTCTTAACCGCACCATGGCATACGCTTGTGCCCGTGATAGGGACGGGCGAAGCCTTTGTCGATCATGTGCTGTGCGATGTCGATGCCGCCCGCGGTCTGCACCTGCGCCAGCACGCAGCCGGCGTATTTTTTCAGCCGCACGTTATAGACCGTGATAGGATTGTGGGCGACGAGGCGGGCGACTTCTTCCTTCGCGGCCTTGGCCATCGCGCGTTCCTTCTCGCATTTGCCGTGCATCTCCGGCGCGTCGATGCCGTCGATGCGGACGGAAGTCTCGATTTCCTGCCCGATCCAGACGCGCAGGCGCATCGAGACGGTGTCGCCGTCGAGCACTTTATTGCGCATCGAGCCGCTCAAGATTTCCTGCCGCGCCAACTGCGCCGCCGCGCGGCCCGGGATTCGCCTTCATCATCGGCGCGCTGGTGATGGCGCTGGCGCTCGGCGGGTGGGAAGCGACGCACCACAAGATCACGCCGGCGCAGGCCGCCGAACTGAAGGAACTGGTGCATCAGGTCGCCGAACTCGACCCCGCCGCCACGCCGGCGGGCGTCTGGGCCGACGTCAAGGAACCCTTGAAGGTGCGCAGCTATCAGGACATCACGTGGTGGAATTTCGGGCGCAGCCGCGCGGCGCTGGAAGCAAGGCTGGCGACTCTCAAGGCCGCCGCGCCGCGTTGATCACTCATGCGCGCGCGGATGGGCGCGCATGTAGATTTCAAGCAGTTGTTTATTGTCGAAGTCGGTGTAGCGCTGCGTCGTGTGCAGGCTGGCGTGGCCGAGCAGTTCCTGTATCAGGCGCAGATCCGCGCCGTTGGCGATCAGGTGCGTAGCGCAGCTGTGGCGCAGCGCGTGCGGCGTCAGGCTTTCGGGCAGGTTGAGCATGCGGCGCAGGTGGCGCAGCTGCCGCTGGGCGACGCCCTGATGCAACCGCCCACCGCGCGAACCGATGAACAGCGGCGTGTCGCCCGCAAATGTGACAGGTGCCCCGGCAATATAGGCGTCGAGCGCCTGCTGCACGACCGGCAGCACCGGCACCACGCGCTCCTTGCTGCCTTTGCCCATCACGCGCAGTTCGCCGTCGCGCGGACGGCCGGCATAATCGAGGCTCAAGGCCTCGTCGATCCGCAGCCCGCTGCCGTAAAGCAGGATGAACAGCGCGCGGTCGCGCAGCGCGATCCATGCGTCTTGGTGCAGCAGGCCTTCGCGGTTGTCCGAGAGCTCTTTCGCCTGCGCGACGGGCAGGGCGCGTGGCAGGCGCTTGGGCTGCTTGGGCGTGCGCACCGCGCCGATGGCGGCGTTGTGCAGGTGGCCTTGCTTGTCGAGCCAGTCGAGGAAGCTGCGCAGGCTGGAGAGCTGCCGCGCACGCGTGGCGTTGGCGGCACCCTCCGCCGCGCGGCGGCTCAGCCAGCTGCGGAAATCGGCGAGCGACGCGCCTGCAAGGTCCGCCATCGCGGGCGGGTTGCCGTTGTGCGCGGTCATGAAGTCGAAGAAGACGCGCAGGTCGCGGTCGTAGGCGCGCAGCGTGTGGCGCGAGAAATGCTTTTCGTTCTGCAGGAAGGCGATCCACGCGGCGAAATGCGCGGCGAGGTCCGCCGCGGCCGATACAGGCTCTACTGCGCCAGCCATATGCGGAAGCACCGTTCGATGACCTGCGCGAGGAAGCCGATCTGGTCGATCGCCTGATTGGGCTGGAACATTTCGGGATCGCGCGAGCCGAAGGCGATGAAAGCATGCGGCGTCTGCTCGCTGATCTCGAGGCGCACGAGCGCCTGGCTGCGCACGAGGCCGGCGCCGGGGCCGAAGACTTCTTCATGCCCCGCGATGTTGCTTTGCAGCAGCACGTCGCCGGTGTTGAGCCACTTGTGCACGGTGCCCTGACGCGCGAAGCGGATGCCCGAGAGGTTGACGAAGGGAATTTCCTTCGACGTGCTCTCGATCACGATATTCACGGTGTCGACGTCGAGCAGCGCGGGCAGGTCCTGCGTCAGCGCCTCGACGAGGCCCTCGAAGCCGTCGGCTTCCAGCGCGACCAGCACGGCGGTCTGGATGCGGCTGAGGTTGCTCATGTTGGCGCGCACGTTGTCGATCAGTTCGCGCTGCAGCTTCTGCGCGCGGGTCTTGTCGGTCTTGAGGCGCTCCAGCAGCGCCTGCTGGAAGTCGACCACGCCCTTGCCGCCGCCTGGCGCCTTGAGGTGCTCGAGCACCTCGGGGTAGGTGTTGAAGAAATCGGGATTGTCCTTGAGGAAGGCGATGACACTGTCGTCGTCCAGCTGCTTGGGCATGGCGGATTCCTTCGTCACAGGATGGTCTGCCCGCTTTTTTGCCAGTCGGAGACGAAGGTCGCGAGGCCCTTGTCGGTCAGCGGGTGGTTATACAGCTGGCGGATAACCTTCGGCGGGATAGTCGCGACATGCGCGCCCATCTTGGCGGCCTCGACCAGATGCACCGGGTGGCGCACGGAGGCGACCAGCACTTCGGTCTTGAAATCGGGGTAGTGGCTGTAGATCTCGACGATATCGCTGATGAGGTTGAGGCCGTCCTGCCCGATGTCGTCGAGGCGGCCGACGAAGGGCGAGATGAACGCAGCGCCGGCTTTCGCGGCGAGGATGGCTTGCGCAGCAGAGAAGCAGAGAGTCACGTTGACCATCGTGCCTTGGTCGGAGAGGATCTTGCACACCTTGAGGCCATCGGGCGTCAGCGGCACCTTGACCGCGACGTTCTTGGCGATTTTCGCGAGGCGCAAGCCTTCCTTGAGCATCGTCTCGTAATCGGTCGCGCCCACTTCGGCGCTGACGGGGCCGGAGACGACCTTGCAGATGTCCTCGATCAGCGCGATGAAGTTCTTCGCGCCCGATTGTGCGACCAGCGACGGGTTGGTGGTGACGCCGTCGAGCAGGCCTGTCGAGGCGAGGTCCTTGATTTCCTGAATATCGGCGGTATCGACGAAGAATTTCATGATGCAATCCCCTTTGAGCGGTTGCCCTCAGTCTAGCGAAAGCGGCGGGGATAATCCAGACCGGATTGTTAAGGCGTGAGGGCCTTGCGGCGCTGCGATTGCACATAGGCCGGCGCTTCGGCTTCGCGGATGCGCTCGATCGATGTCGGTGTCAGGTAATAGACGGGCTTGAAACCGGTATTGAAGACCAACTGGCCTTCGGTGTGGCTTTCGCCGAAGACGAGGCAGCTTGTCCAATCGTTGGCGGCCGAGGTGTCGACGGCCAGCACGCAGTGGTCGATGATGCCGTCGCGTTCCTTGTGCTCCGGCCTTACCGCCACCAGCATCAGGCGGTAGCGGTTCGGGTCGGCGTTGAGGTGCTTCAGCCCCTCGAATTCGGCGATGGCGTAGTCTTCGCAGTCGCCGTGACGGCGGGCGATCGTCTCGATGCCGGAGGCCCAGTATTCGTTGCAGCCGTAAATCTCGAAATCGTGGCGGTAGGTGACGCGGTCGTTGACGTAGGCGCTGACGCCGCGCGCCTGCGCGAGGATCGGCAGGTCGCGCAACGAGTCAAGCTGCGCCACGCCGTTCTGGTAGGTGAAGGCGATATAGGGGTTATGCGCGAAGCTGTTCTCGCGCGCGGCAGCTTCCTGGAATTCCGTCAGGTAAAGGCTGTCGACGCGGCCGGCGTCGGCGACGATCACGGGTTCGCCGTACGGCAGGTTGCGGGCGACTTTGTAGGATGAACTGCACGAAAACATCGAGCCTGCCGCCATTGTGCAGGCGCCGAAAACCGCCGTCCTGAACGTCTGGCCGAGACGGCTCACAGTTTCAGGACGGGCAGCTTATAGCCGCCGGCCGCGACGGATTTGAATTCGATATTTTCGCCGTCGCGCGACCGGATGCCATCCTTCGTATAAATAATGGCATCGACGCTGGCATGATAGGAATTGCCGGTAAAGAAATCCTGTACGACCGCCAGGTCGCGGCCCTGCTTCATCGCGGAGGCGGCGATTTTGGTCAGGGTGAGGCAAAAATCAAGGACAGTGCCTTCGTTGACATTGAGGATTTTAGCGGCCTTGTGGATGATCTCGGCGTTCTTTTGGGGGAACTGGATGCTGATCGGGTCAATGCCCGCTTGTTCCACAGGCTGAACCAGTTGGTAGCCGGCTTTCATCTCGCAGATATCGTAGCTCAGGCTGTTGCCGTCCTGTGAGACGGTCATGTCTTTCAGGCGGAGGACAGTTTCGACGTCGAAATTGTTCTTGGAATCCGCTGTCCCGATGGCGAGGTTGCGGCCGCGCTGCTTTGCGGTCACGGCGACGTCGAGTATATAGACGGCGAATTCGGACGCCACGTCTGGCTTGATGCCCATTTCCTGTGCGGCGCTATATAATTTAGCGGCGGTAACTCCGTTGAAGGTCACGCTCAACTCTTCCATGGCGAACTCCTGAAAATGTATTAAATAATAGGTACATATTTAACATATCACTAAAGCACAGTCAATATACATCCGGCAAAAGGCAAAAAGTGCCTTAAATTTATCATTTATTTCAATAGGATATATCGCCGTTTCTTTTCCATCAGCCGTGGTGTACTCAAAACATATGTCTCCATCCCGTCCACAACAGGCTTCGCTGATTCCAGATGTCGCGCCGCGCGTGCAGGTGCTGGTGCCGTGGCCGCTCGCGCGCGCTTTCGACTACCGCGTGCCCGAGGGGATGCACGTCGCGCCGGGCGACTATGTGCGCGTGCCGTGGGGGAAGAAGGAGACGGTCGGTGTCGTCTGGGCGGCGGGCGGCGACGCCGCGCTCGATGCGGGCAAGGTGAAAACGATTTTGCAGCGCTTCGACTTTCCGCCGATGTCGGCCGCGCAGCGGCAGTTCATCGAATGGGTCGCGCGCTATACCCTCTCCGACCTCGGCTCGGTCTTGAAGATGAGCCTCGGCGCGCTCGACGCGCTGGAGCCGCCCAAGCGTGCGCGGCAAGTGGATCCGCCTTGCGCGATCGACGCCGTGCCGCAAAGTCCGCTCACCCTCTCTCCCACGCAGGCTGAGGCGGCCGGGACGCTCATGCAGATGGCGCGCGATAAGAAATTCGCCGCCACGCTGCTCGACGGCGTCACCGGCTCGGGCAAGACGGAAGTCTATTTCGAGGCGGTGGCCGAGGCCTTGCGCGCCGGGCGGCAGGCGCTGATCCTGCTGCCGGAAATCTCGCTCTCCGCGCAGTTCCTCGAGCGTTTCACGCGCCGCTTCGGCGTGGAGCCGGCACTGTGGCATTCCGCCGTCACGCCCGCGCAGAAGCGCCGCACGCTGGCGGGCGTCGCGTCGGGCAAGACGCGCGTGGTGCTGGGTGCGCGCTCGGCATTGTTCCTGCCCTTTGCTGACCTCGGCCTGATCGTGGTGGATGAAGAACACGAAGCTTCATATAAGCAGGAAGACGGCGTCATGTATAACGCGCGCGACATGGCTGTCGTGCGCGCGCATCTCGGCGCCGCGCCTGTCGTGCTGGTCTCGGCCACGCCGTCGCTGGAAACGCTTTACAACGTGAAGCAGGGCAAGTACGGCTACCTGCATCTCGCCGCGCGCCATGCGGGGGCGAAGCTGCCGTCGGTCGATATCATCGACCTGAAATCCGCCCAGCCGCCGCGCGGCAAGTTCCTCTCGCCGCCGCTGCGCGAGGCGCTGGTCAAGACCTTCGAGGCGGGGGAACAGTCGTTGTTGTTCCTCAACCGCCGCGGCTATGCGCCGCTCACGCTCTGCCGCACCTGCGGCTATCGCTTCCAATGTGCGTCATGTTCCGCATGGCTGGTCGAGCATCGCCGCCACGCGCGGCTGCAATGCCATCATTGCGGCTATACCGCACCGCTGCCCAAGGCCTGCCCCGAGTGCTGCGACGAAGACAGTTTCGCCGCCTGCGGCCCCGGCGTCGAACGCATCGAGGAAGAGGTGAGGGAACTTCTGCCCGAGGCGCGCACGCTCATTCTGGCCAGCGACATCACCACGACGCAGAACATGCTCGAAGATGCGGTGATGCAGGTGGAAAAGCACGAAGTCGACATCATGATCGGCACGCAGATCATCGCCAAGGGCCACCACTTCCCGTCGCTGACCTGCGTCGGCGTGGTCGATGCCGACTTGGGATTGGCGGGGGGCGACCTGCGCGCTGGCGAGCGTACCTTCCAGCTGCTGCATCAGGTCTCTGGCCGTGCGGGCCGTGGCGCCAAGGCTGGTCGCGTCTATTTGCAAACTTACATGCCCGAGCAGCCCGTCATGCAGGCGCTGGTCGCCGGCGCGCGCGACCGCTTCCTCGAGGTGGAATCGTCATTGCGCGAAAAAGCCGGCATGCCGCCGTTCGGGCGTTTGGCAGCGCTCATCTTGTCGGATGCCGATGAAGGCCGCCTCGACCGTTTCTGCCGTGAACTGGCGCAAGGTGCGCCGCGTTTCGACGACGTGCGGATCCTCGGCCCCGCGCCCGCGCCGATCGCGTATTTGCGCGACCGCCACCGCCGCCGCTTCCTCATCAAGTGCGGCCGCGACGTCGCGTTGCAGAAATTTTTAAGCGAATGGCTCTCCGGCGTCAAAGTCCCGCCGCAATTGCAGCTCAAGGTCGATATCGACCCGCAGAGCTTCTTCTAGCCTTCGTCCGGCGAAAACAGCGCCGCGAGCGTGGCCGCATCCATCGAGAAATCTTCCCACTTCCAGATATCCGCTGTGAAGACGCTCAAGGTGCCCGGCGCGTAGTGATGGACGTTGCCGAGGCGCATGGCCAGTTCCGCCGCGCCGGGATTGTGCGAGACAATCAGCAGGCGGTCAACCGTGTCGTCCGCATTCTGCGCGGCCGCGAGCAACGTGCCTGCAGAGGCATGAAAAAGCTTCGGCTCGAATCGCGTGGGCGGCATTGTGGCCAATTGTTCAAGCGCCAATTGCGCGGTTTGCCGCGTGCGGGCGGCGGTGGAGACGAGGGCGATATCCGGCGCGATCCCTTGTTCGGCCATGAATTGGCCGACACGGCGTGCGTCCTCGGTGCCTTGCGGCGACAAGAGGCGCTCGTGGTCGCCGCCGCCGGGCGGCGGGTCGGCTTGCGTGTGGGCGTGTCTCAATAAGTAAAGCGTTTTCATGACTTGCCGCTCGTTCAAAACCCTTTAGACTATAGGCCGGTTTAACGGAGTTGTCATGTCCCACGTCGCCATCATCGATATCGGCTCGAACGCCGTGCGCCTCGTGATCTACGACGGGCTGACGCGCGCGCCGGTGCGCCTGCATACCGAACGCGCGATCTGCAACCTCGGCGCCGACCTGGCCGCGACGGGCGCGCTCAACCCGTCCGCCGCCGCGCATGCGCTCGAGACGCTCCAGCGTTTCGCAGGGCTGGCCGCGGCGATGGGCTTGACGCAGGTGCGCGCGGTCGCGACCGCCGCGTTGCGCGACGCCTCCGACGGGCGCGCCTTCATTGAACGGGTGCGCGGCGCCTGCGGCCTTGAAATCGATCTGTTGGACGGCGAGGAAGAGGCGCGCCTCTCCGCGCTCGGCGTGCTGGGCGGCGGCGTCGGCGGCGACTGCGTGATCGGCGACTACGGCGGCGGATCGCTCGAGCTGATCGTCGTGCGCGGCGGCGAGGTGCGGCACAAGCACAGTTTCCCGCTCGGCTCGCACCGCCTGCTCGCGGAAAAGACGCGCGAGGCGCGGGTGAAGACGATCGAGACGCTGCTGGCGCAGGCGGAATTCCTGAAGGACTGCGAAGGCCTCGATTTTTATGCGATGGGCGGCGCGTGGCGCACGATGGCCAAGGCGCATATGCGCCTGCGCGAACATCCGCTGCAGCTGCTCGACCATTACTGCCTCGAAGGGCGCAAGGCTGCGGCTTTCGCGCGCTACGTCGCGGGCCGCAACCACGGGCGCATCGAGAAGCTGTCGGGATTGAGCGGCAAGCGCCTTGGCGACATGGCGGTCTCGGCGCTCACGATGGAGATTTTGTTCCGCAAGATCCGTCCCGCGCGGCTGTTTTTCTCCGGCACGGGCCTGCGCGAAGGATTGTTGTTCGAACAGCTCGACGCCGCGGCCCTCAAGGAAGATGCGCTGATCGCCGGCGCGGCGCGCATCGGCGCCAAGACCGGGCGCTTCGGCGACGCCGCGCCGCTCGAGGCATTGCACCGCTGGCTGGCGCCGATCTTCGCGGGCGAAGGTGCGGAGGTCGCGCGGCTGCTGCATGCCGGCTGCCTGCTGAGCGACATCGCATGGCTTGATCCGGAAGACGAGCAGGCCGAACAGGCGTTCCGCCGCGTGGCCGTGCTGCCGCTCTACGGCATCGACCATCCGGGACGTGCATTCCTGGCGCTTTCGCAATACGTGCGCCATCGCGGGCGGCTGGACGGCGACCTGACGGCGCCGCTGCGCCAGTTGCTGGACAACCGCCGCACCGCGCAGGCGGTGGCGGTCGGCCTCGCGCAGCGCCTCGCTTATATGCTGACTGGCGGCACGCTGGAATTGCTGGAACAGATCAAGCTCGAGGCCACGACCCGCAAGCTGGTGCTGCTGCTCGAAGGCCCCGTCGCCGCGCTGAACGCCGCGCCGGTCGAGGAAGCGATGGAACGCCTCGCCGATGTGCTGAAAAAAGACGCGGTCGTGGTCGTCAATTAAGCCTTTACCAGCTTGAGCCGGTTGTTCTCGATGGCTAGCGCGATCTTGCCGGAACGCAGGTCGAGGGCTTCCTTGCCGAAAAGTTTGAGGCGCCAGCCGCTCATGGCGGGCACGTCGGCGTCCTGGCCATAGGCCGCGATCAGTTCGAGGTCTTCGGCGCGGGCGAGCAGCTTGCTCGCGACCTTGCTTTCCTCGCACTTGAGTTTCAGCAGCACGCGCAGAAGGTCGATGGTGGGCGCGAGGCCGGGCGGGAAGTTGGGGCGCGGGTCGCGCTGCGGCAGGTCTTTTTCCGGCATCTCGAGGCCGCGCTTGACGGCGTCGATGAGCTGCTGGCCGCGCTCGCTCTCGGCGAAGCCGTGCTGCACGCTGCGCAGCTTGCCGAGCGCTTCCTTGCTGGCGGGGCTGGAGAGCGCGATCTCGACCAGCGTCTCGTCCTTCATGATGCGGCCGCGCGGCACGTCGACGCGCTGCGCCAGTTCCTCGCGCCAGGCGGCGACCTGCTTGAGCACGCCGAGCACGCGCGGCTTGTTGCTGGGCACCTTGAGGCGCTCCCATGCGTCTTCGGGCTTCACGACGTAGAGGTCCTTGTCGGTCAGCGACTTGAATTCGTCCTTGATCCAGCTCGTGCGCTTGTCCTTCTCGAGGCGCGCGGCGAGTTTCTCGTAGATCGGGCGCAGGTGCGTGACGTCGGCCAGCGCGTACTTGAGCTGCTTGGACGTCAACGGGCGCTGGGCCCAGTCGGTGAAGCGGCTCGACTTGTCCAGCTGCTTCTTGACGAGGACGTTGACCAGCGTTTCATAGCTCGCCTGCTCGCCGAAGCCGCAGACCATCGCGGCGATCTGGGTGTCGAAGAGGGGCGCGGGCAGCTTGCCGCCCATTTCCTTGAAGAAGATTTCAAGGTCTTGGCGGCAGGCGTGGAAGACCTTGAGGATCTTCTTGTCGCGCAGGATGTCGTAGAGTGGCGTCAGGTCGATGCCCTCGGCCAGCGGGTCGATGGCATAGGCGTCGTCCGGTCCTGCGACCTGGATGAGGCAGAGGCGCGCGTAATAGGTGCGCTCGCGGATGAATTCGGTGTCGACCGTGATGAATTGCGCCTTCTTGAGCGTGGCGCAGAAAGCCTTCAGGTCCTTGGTGGTGGTGATGAGCGACATGATGTCCTTGATACCGTCAATCGGCAGTGTCGTCAAGCAGGCCCGCCGGGACGAGGACGGTGGCGGTGCGCGCCTTGACGTCGATGGCGGGCACGATTTCGGTCGTGAAGGGGATGTAATAGGTGGCGCCCGTGAGGGGCTTGATTTCCAGCAAGTCGCCCGCGCCGAAATTGGCGACGTTGACGATGCGGCCGATCTCGGCGCCGCCTGCGTCCTTCGCGGTCAGGCCGATGAGGTCGGCGTGGTAATAGGTATGGTCGTCCTCGATCTCCGGTAGTTCGTCGCGCGGGACGTAGAGCTTGGTGCCGCGCAGCTTTTCGGCCTGGGTACGGTCGGTCACGCCTTCCAGCGTCGCCAGCCAGACGTTCTTGTGCGGCGCGTAGGTGAGAAGCTCGAAAACTTCTTCGCCCTGTGCGTTCAGGAGCGGCGCGTAGTCGGGGAGGATCTCGGGCGTCTCGCTGAAGACCTTCAGCTTGACCATGCCCTTGACCCCGTGGACGCCGACGATCTCGGCCATGCAGATGAGGGTGTCGTCTTTCATAGAAAAAGCCCCCGCCTTGCGGCGGGGGCGTTCTCTTTATTCAGCTGCGGGCGCTGCGGCAGCCGCGGCCTTGTCGGCCTTGGTCTTCTTGCGCTCGGTCATCTTCGCCTTGGCAACCGCCTTTTGGGGGTTGTTCTTGCGTGCGGGCATCGGCGCGAGGCCGGCCTTGCCGAGGAAGATCGCGACGCGGTCGGAAACTTGCGCGCCCTTCGAGATCCAGTGCTTGAGGCGCTCGCCCTTCAGGGTGACGCGGTTTTCGTTGTCGCGCGGCAGGGCGGGGTTGTAGGTGCCCAGCTTCTCGAGGAACTTGCCGTCGCGGGGCGCGCGGCTTTCGGCCACGACGATGTTGTAGTAGGGCTTCTTCTTGGCGCCGGCGCGGGCCATACGGATCTTCAGCATAGTTTTAGTCTCCTTGGTTTTGGTTAGTAGGTTGGTTGTGTGGTTCTGGTTATTGCTTGTCCCCCTTCAGAGGGAACGGGTTGGGGCCGAGGACGTTGCCCGAGGGCAGGTTCTTGGCCAATTCTTGAATGTCGTTCATGTTGCCGCCGCCGAACATGTCGCCCATGCCGCGCATCATGCCGGCGAGGCCGCCCATCTTCGACATGCGCTTCATCATGGTCTGCATGTCCTGGAACTGCTTGAGCAGGCGGTTGACGTCTTGCACCGTGGTGCCGGAGCCTGCCGCGATGCGGCGGCGGCGCGAGGCGTTGAGCACATCGGGCTTTTCGCGCTCTTGCTTGGTCATCGAGAGAATGATGGCTTCCTGGCGCTTGATGATACCGTCGTCGATGTTGGCGTTTTGCATCATGCCCTTGACCCTGCCCATGCCGGGCATCATGCCCATGAGGCCGGAGAGGCCGCCCATCTTTTGCATCTGGCGCAACTGGCCGAGGAAGTCGGAGAGGTCGAACTTGCCCTTGGCCATCTTTTCGGCGGCGCGCTGGGCTTCTTCGATCTCGAAGTTGGCGGTGGCTTTTTCGACGAGCCCGACGATGTCGCCCATGTCGAGGATGCGGCCCGCGATGCGCTTGGCGTCGAAGGGTTGCAGCGCTTCCATCTGCTCGCCGGTGCCGAGGAACTTGACGGGGCGTCCGGTGATCGCGCGCATCGAGAGTGCCGCGCCGCCGCGCGCGTCGCCGTCGACGCGGGTGAGGATGATACCGGTGACGCCGATTTTTTCGTTAAAGTTCTTCGCCGTGTTGACGGCGTCTTGGCCTGTCATCGCGTCGGCGGCGAGCAGGGTTTCAATGGGCTTGGCGAGGTCGCGCACAGCTGCGAGTTCTTGCATCAGCGCGTCGTCGATGGAGAGGCGGCCGGCGCTGTCGAGGATCAGAACGTCGTATCCGCCGAGTTTCGCCGCGGTCAGCGCGCGCTTGGTGATGTCGAGGGGCTTTTCGCCCTTGACGATCGGCAGCGAACCCGCGCCGACCTTGTTCGCGAGGATTTCGAGTTGTTCTTGCGCCGCGGGGCGGTAAATGTCGAGCGAGGCGAGCATGACTTTTTTGCGCTGCGCGTCTTGCAGGTGCTTGGCGAGCTTGCCCGCGCTGGTCGTCTTGCCCGAGCCTTGCAGGCCGGCCATCAGGATGACGGCGGGCGGCGTGGCATTGAGGTTCAGCGCTTCGTCGCCGTGTTCGAGCGTGGAGACCAGCGCATCATGCACGATCTTGACGACCAACTGGCCGGGCTGGATGGAGCGCAGGACTTTTTCGCCGACGGCTTCCGCGCGCACTTTTTCGATGAAGTCGCGTGCGACGGGCAGGGCGACGTCGGCCTCAAGCAGCGCCACGCGGATGTCGCGCAGCGCGGCATCGACGTCGGCCGCGGTCAGGCTCCCGCGCTTCTTCAGCGCGTCGAAGACGTTGCCCAGCTTATTTGTCAGTCCTTCAAACATCAGTCCTCAAAGCCTATTAACCCCCGTGAGCGTAATTTCGCCGACGGAGGGACGCAGAGCGCATACTTCCAAAACCTGTTGGAGTTGCCTCGATTAATCTGAGGATTTTATATGGTATCGGGTACGGCAGAGTCAAGGAAATCAGAAATTATTTACATAATAAATTATCTCAAGTGAAGGTGAGTAGAGATACCCATCGGCTTCGGTTTAAATAGTAAAATGGATAATTATAAATTGACATAAGTTCATTATTTAGGATATTTTTTTACATACAATTAGTTCAAGCAAAAGGAAGCAATCCATGTCCCTGAAGAAAGTTTTTTGTATCGCGGCCTCGGGGGTGTTTTTCGCGCTGGGCGGTATTCGCATGTCCAATACTCCTAAGGTGTCGCATGCTGAATTCGAACTGAGCAACTCTTTCGAGCAAAAGGTATCGAAAAACACCCTGCCGACGTTGGAAGAAAGCAAGGCGCATAGGAAAAATGACCGGAACACAGATGGCATTATCGGCACCCTGATTTATGCCTTCATTGGAGGCAGTTTCATGTCTTCCGCATTTAAAAAAAAGAATACTCCGACCCCGTAAGGTTCAGGCGACGTTAATAAAAAAGCCCGCATCTGCGGGCTTTTTTATTATTCTTTGATGGTTTGCGTCAACGGGATGTCTGCGCGTTGCGCTGCGCCGCCTGTTTTAGCTTAAATATCGCTTGTTGCTGCGCGTCGCGGAAGGCGGTGGCGAAGGCGGGTTGCAGGCTGCCGAGGCGGTCTTTTTCGGCGGGCACCTGCGCGCTGGCGTTGAATGCGGCCAGCGTTTCGCCGTCGGCGCGGCGGGTCAGGTTGAGCGACAGGGTGACCTTGATGACGGGCGCTTTCGCAGTTGCATCGTAGACGGCCTGGAAGTCGCGGATGGCGATTGACAGGACTTTCTCCCCGCGCGTGCCGGATTGGTCGGACGTCACAGCCCTGAAGAGGTGCGCGCCGGCAAGGCTCTGCGTCAGGTTGTCCTGCACGACCAGCGGCAGGAAGTCGGGCCACTTCGCGCCGGCATAATAATCCCAGCGGCCGTCGGCCTTGACCAGCGCGATGCGCGCGGTATCCAGCTCGGGCGCGACGTTCGGCAGGTTGACCGTCAGCATGTCGGGGCTGGCTGCCACATGCGTGGCGGCGGCAGGCACCGACGGCAGCGCGAAGATAAAGGCGCGGCCGGTGTCGCGCGGCGACAGCGTGCAGGAGGCTGCGGCCAGTCCGGCGAGCGCGACGAGGGCGAGGAGCGGCTTTCTCATTTCTGCACCTTGTATCCTTCATGCGAGCTGCCGCGCAGGATGATGGAAGGGTCCTCGCGCAGCGTCTTGCCGAGCAGGCGCAGCTCGCGCATGGCGCCGGTCGCTTCCGTCAGCGCCTCGTGCGCGTCGTCGAGGATGCCCTGCACCGCGGCGATGTTGCGGTCGGAGAGCAGCTTCTGCGCCTGCGCCGCCGTCTTGACGAGACCGCCCATCAGTTCGGGCGCGTTGGAGAGCGCGGATTGCAGGCCGGACTGTTGCGACGGGATGACGGGGTAATCCTGCCCCGGCTTCTTCTCGATGTTGGCGACGGATTCGTCGGGCTTGCCGTTCTCGAGCGATAGGTAGGTCGAGCCCGTGATGCCCTGGTACTGGATCGAGGCGGCGGTGTCCTGCCGCACCGGCGCGTTCTCGTCGATGTCGGCAGTGACGAGGATGCGGTCGGAGCCCTTGGCCATGAAGCGGATCTCGTCGACCGTGCCGACGGCGATGCCCTTCATCTTGACCGGCGCGCCGCGCGTGAGGCCGGTGACGGCGTTGTCGAAGTAGATCGCGTAGCGCACCGTGGAAGCGCCGCCGCCCGTCTCCCCGAATGTGAGGACGTAGATGACGAAGAGCAGCGTGACCGACAGGAAGAAGGCGCCGACCCTGAAATAATACTTTTCCGTTTCCATGTTCATCCCCTTGTCAGGAAGCGCGCGCGCTTGTTGTGGAAGTAGTCGTGCACCCATGGGTGCGGGTTCTTGAGGTGGTCGGCCAGCGTGCCGCTCGTCATCTTGCGGTCGACCAGCACGGCGATGCGGTCGCAGATGTTGTTGAGGCTGTCGAGGTCGTGCGTGACCATGAAGACCGAGATGCCGAGGTCGTCGACGAGGCCGCGGATCAGCTGGTCGAAGCCTTCCGCCGCCACGCTGTCGAGGCCGGCGGTCGGTTCATCAAGGAACAGCACCTTGGGGTCGAGCACCAGCGCGCGCGCCAAGGCGGCGCGCTTGGTCATGCCGCCCGAGAGTTCGGAGGGGTACTTGTCGCCCGCATTCTGGGGCAGGCCGACCATGTCGATGCGCATGCGCGCCAGCGCGCGGATGTCGTGATCCGACAGCGTCGTCTTCTCGCGCAGCTGGAAGGCCACATTCTCGACGACGGTGAGGTTGGAGAAAAGCGCGCCTTTCTGGAACAGCACCGCCCAGAGGCGCTGGACGGCAAGGCGTTCGTTTTCGTCCATCTTGTTGATGTCGCGGCCCTCGATCAGCACTTCCCCCGCCGCCGGCTTCTGCAGGCCGACGATGGAGCGCAGCAGGACGGACTTGCCCGTGCCGTTGCCGCCGACCACGCCGACGATCTCGCGCGGGAACATGTCGAAGTCGACATGGTCGTGCACGACGTGGTCGCCGAATGTGTTGACGAGGCCGCGCACCTTGATGATCGGTTCCTGCGTCATATCCCGAGCCTCGTGAAGATGACCGAGAAGATCGCGTCGGCGACGATGACGAGGAAGATGGATTGCACGACCGAGGTGATGGTCTTGCGCCCGACGTCCTCGGCGGAGCCGTGCGCCTGCAGGCCCTGCATGCAGCCCGTGATGCCGATGAGCAATGCGAAGACGGGCGCCTTGGAGACGCCGATCCAGAACTGCTTCATGTCCGCCGCCTCCTGCACGCGCGAGAGGAACTGTGTGTAGGAATAATCCATGTAAGAAGACGAGAAGATATAGCCGCCCACCAGCCCCATCACGTCGGCGATGACGGTGAGCAGCGGCAGCGCGATCAGGATCGCGAGGATGCGCGGCAGCGCCAGCGCCTCGAACGGAGAGACGCCCATGGTGCGCAGGGCATCCACTTCCTCGTTCAGCTTCATGGTGCCGATCTGGGCGGCGAAGGCGGAGCCGGAGCGGCCCGCGATCATGATCGAGGTGATGAGCACGCCCATCTCGCGCAGGGTCGAGAGCGTGATGAGGTCGACGGTATAGGCGGTGGCATCGAACTTCTGCAGCTGGAACGCGCCCTGGTATCCCATGACGAAGGCGATGGAGAAGGCCATCAGCGCGATGATCGGGATCGCCTTGATGCCGACTTCGTTGATGTGGAAGACCACGCTTTGCAGGCGCAGGCGTTTCGGCATCATCAAGCGCGCGGGCAGGCCGGACACGAATTCGCCGAAGAAGGTGACGTCGCGCACGAAATCCTTGCGCAAGGATTCTGCCGTATGGCCGAGGGCGACCAGCATGGCGGTGACCGGCGGCAGCTTGCGCGGCGGCGTGTCCTTGGCGGGCGTCAGTTTCGCCAGCCGGTCGATCAGGCGCTTGTGTCCGGCGTCGAAATGCCGGAGCGTGACGGGTGCGCCCTTCTTCTCCAGCTTGTGCATGAGGCAGATCAGCACCCATGTCGCCGAGGTGTCGCAGGATTGCAGTCCGGTGCCGTCGAATATGATGGCGCGCGCATGGGCGATGGGCGTCGCCGCGATTTCGGCCTCGATGGCGGGAAGGGTCGCGACGCTCCACGCGCCCGTCAGGGCGAATTCTCCGGCGGATTTCAAAGAAAAGTACGTCGACATCGCGCAAGACCCGTGGGGCAAGGGAAGTTACTCCTTCTTTTTTATGCGTTTTTTACAGGATAATCAAGCAGATGCTTGCTTGCGGCGCGGCGTTCCGCTAGAATGGGCGCGGGGAAAATTGCAAGGGCAACGGGAAGCGGATGCTTTACGTCCAACAATCACTCGGCCGCGGCGAAGAAATCCTGATGGGGGCGCGCTTCCACTGGATGTATACGGTGCAGGCCGTTTCGTGGATCCTGTTCGGCCTCGCCATCGGCATCGCGGTCGGCTACGGCGGCATCTGGTGGACGGTGACGTCGATCCTGCGCGACACCTATGCCGACCTGCCGCCCGACCTGCACGACCGCGCGTGGGCGGCCATCGTGCAGCAGCGCGGCGGTTACCTGCATATTTTGTGGGAACAAAACCCGGTGTTGCGCTTTTCGATCCTTGCGTTCTTCATGCTGGGGCTGTTCTTCTTCATGCACATGATGATCGTGAAGGCGACGACGGAAATCGCCGTCACCAACGACCGCCTGATCTACAAAAAAGGCCTCGTCGCCCGTCACGTCGGCGAAATCGGCATCGACCGGATCGAGGGCGTTTCGGTCAGCCAGGAAATCTGGGGCCGCATCTTCGGTTACGGCCGCGTCAGTGTGCGCGGGATGGGGGTGGGAGAGATCATCCTGCCGCCGATCGAGGCGCCGATCGCCTTTATTAAAGCTATCCAGGAAGCCCGCGCCATGAAGGCCAAAGGCTCCGGCGTGACGCTGAAATCGACGGACGACGATTTTTAAGTGGTTTATGGAATATGCGCGGCATTTGACAGCACGTGCTATTCTTATCTAAGAGAGAGGGACGCATGGACGACCTGATTCAGAAAAACGCGCTCGCCGCCGATGCCTACCAATCCGACCGCCGCGGTTTCCTGCGGCATGGGCTGGCACTGACCGCCGCGCTCGGCTTCTGGATGCCGGCGATCGCCAAGGCCGCGCCTGCCGCCACCGGCGTTGCGCGCATCATGGCCTTCACCAACGTGCACACCGGCGAAAGCTTCCGCGGCGAATACTGGGTCGACGGCCGCTACCTGCCCGACGCCTTCGGCGAGATCAAGACCGTGCTGCGCGACTACCGCAATAACCAGAAATTCCCGATCGACCCGCGCCTGATGGACGTGCTGTATGTTTTGCAGCGCCGCCTCGAGAACAAGACGCCGTACGAGATCTTCTCCGGCTACCGCTCGCCGCAGACCAACGCGTGGCTGCGCCGCCATACCGACGGTGTCGCGCGCGGTAGCCTGCACATGCAGGGGCAGGCTATCGACCTGCACCAGCCCGGCACGCCGCTCGCGCACCTCGACCGCGCGGCGATCAACCTCAAGGCCGGCGGCGTCGGGTATTATCCTTCCAGCGATTTCGTGCACATTGATACGGGCAGCGTCCGTACCTGGTGAGGCACTGCGACGTCTTCGGGCAGCAGCCCTGACTCCGTGATTTTCTTAACGGCATAGATCGACGCGAGCGCCAGCGCCACGCCGCCCCACACATCCGCGAAGTAATGCCCGCCGATGGTCGGCGTTGCGAGGAACATCGCCGTGTTCAGCACCAGCAACACCGGGAAGAGCACAGGCACCCCGCGCACTGCGTAAGTGAAGAGGATGGCGATCGCCGCATGCAGCGACGGGAACTGCACCACGCCGTCGATCGCGTCCTTGCCGATGATAGTCAGCGTGCCGTCGTAGAGCGACTTGAAGATGCGCACGTAGGCGCGGTTTTCCTCGATGTGGTAATACCCGAAAGCGCCCATGGCCGGCCAGATGCTCGAGACCGCGATGCAGCCGATGCAGGAGACGAGGAACATCCACAGCGCCTCCCACGCGCGCCGGATGCGGCCGCTGAAGGTGAGCGTGAGGATCAGCGCGATCATCTGCACCTTGATGCTCGCATAAGAAGCCAGCAAGGCCGAGTGCAGCACTGCGTGCCGCATGGTGAAATCATAAGCCGCGCGCCAATCAAGCCCGAGCGCGCGGTCGGCGGCAGCCATTACATGATCGACCAGCGGCATGCGCCAGCTGACGCTCATGTAGCTGAGGATGGCCAGGATCGCGATGGTCATGAGGAACCCGGCGCTGATCTGCGTCATCGCCGCGATACGCGCATCCTTGCGCACGCACGTATAAAACGCCGAAACCCCCAGCATGATCCCCAGCGGGATCATGCCAAAGAACATCGGCGCCGCCGCCACCGTCATTCCCGACAGGGGCAACAACACCGCATCTACGACGGCAAAGCCGAGCAACAGCGACCAGAAGGCGATGGTATTGGGGTGGGCGTAATTTCTAAGAATGTTCCACATGGTGCGGTGCGACGTCCCAAAAAAAGTGGCTTGCCAAGCCGAAGCGTTCGATGGGCAACCGGTCCGCCTGCGCCTTACGGGCTTCGGCGTGACAGCCTTTGCTCCGCTGACGCTGCGCGAGGCTGGTGCACCCGACAGGAGTTGAACCTGCAACCTTTAGCTTCGGAGGCCAACGCTCTATCCAATTGAGCTACGGGTGCGTTGTTTCTTTATCGGTGACTCTTCAGTCACTGTCAACGGAATCCGGTTTACCCAGCATTTTCAGGCGCGTTTCGTTCAGGCGGCGGCTGACCATGCCGAGCAGGCCGTCGCGCAGGTGCGCGGACTTTTGCGCGGCGGCGGTCAGGTTGGGGCCGGCGACGACGATCAGCGTGGTGTCTTCCAGCGTGCGCACGCTGGCGGAGCGTGGCTTCTTGGTCAGTGCGGCCATTTCGCCGACCACCGATTTCGGGCCGAGTTCCTTGATGCGGATCTCGTGGCCGGCGGCGTCGGTGGTGAAAACCTCCACGCGGCCGCTCTCGATCAAATAGGCGTCGGTGTCACGCGCGCCTTCGGAGATGAAGACGGTATGCGCGGGCACCTTGCGCCGCGCGACGGACATGGCTTGTTGCAGAATACTCGCGAGGTCGGCGGCGGGGGCAGGGGCTTGCGGTTGCGGCGTGGCTGCGGCGGCAGGTTCTGGTTCCTGCTTCGGCAGCAGGCGCTCCTGCGTGTCGCGCAGGCGTCCCATGGCGATATTGGTCAGGCGCTTGAACAGGCCTTCGGTACGGTGCATGGAATCGAGGATGTCATGTTCGCTGAGCGTGACCACGGTGGTGTCCTCGATCGCCTTCACGCTGGCCGTGCGGGGGCTGTGCGACAGCACGGCCATCTCGCCGATGATCGACTGGGGGCCGAGCTGGGCGAGCGTCACGCGCCTGCCCTCGGGCGTCTCGGCATAGACCTCGACCCGGCCGCTCTCGATCAAAAAGGCGCGATTCCCCTCGGTGCCCTGCTTGATGATTAGGGCGCCGGCGGCGAAGAATTTACGGTCGAGAATCTTGGTTGGGGTCACGCAGCCTCCTGACTTCTATATAATAAGACCGATTATTTACGATTCTCTTGCCATGTTTTTCCATAAATATCAAAGTTTTCTTGACATCGGCAGCGGGGTCGCCTATATACTGCGTTCAATTATGAATTCTACTAGATGGAGAAACTGCCGTGGCTACCAAACGTACTTACCAACCCAGCAAGCTGGTCCGCAAACGCCGTCACGGCTTCCGCTCCCGCATGGCGACCGCTAACGGCGCGAAGATCATTGCCAGCCGCCGCTCCAAGGGCCGCAAGAAGCTCTCCGCTTAAGGGATACTTCCATGTGCGCCGCGGTGAATTCACTGAAGGCGTCCGCTGATTTTCAACGCATCTCCAAGACGGGGAAGAAGTGGGTGCTGCCCGCCTTCGTCATGCTCGCCTGCGCGCGCGAGAAGACCGATGACCCGTTCCGCCTCGGCCTCACCGTCAGCCGCAAGGTCGGCAACGCCGTGATCCGCAATCGCGCCAAGCGCCGCCTGCGCGAAGTGGCGCGCAAGGTGTCTGGGCTTGCGGGTTTCGACGTCGTGCTGATCGCGCGCACCGCCGCGGCCGAGCGCGACTTCGCGCTGCTCTGCCAGGACTACGCCACAGGCCTCTCCAAGCTGGGCGTGGCGCGATGAGCGGTTTTCTTTTAAAGCTGATCCGTGTATATCAATACCTGTTCTCCTCGTTCATGGGGAGAAGCTGCCGCTATCACCCGACCTGTTCGGTCTACGCGGCGGAGGCCATCCGGCGCCACGGCGCGGGCGCTGGCAGCGTGATGGCGATCCGCCGGATCGCGCGCTGCCACCCGCTCAACCCCGGCGGCCATGACCCGGTCCCCGAGAAGAAAGGCTGACGTCCGATGAAACCCCAATTCCCCACCCCCGACGACAACAAGGACAACGCGCGCCTCATGCAGGCGATCGCCATCTCGCTCGCGATCCTGTTCGCCTTCCACTTCCTCTACGAAAAGCCGCAGCAGGAAGCGCAGCTGAAGCAGCAGCAGGAAATCGCGGCCAAGGCGCAGATGCCGGTGACCGCCGCGCCTGCCGCGCTCAAGACCCGCACCGAAGCTTTGGCCGGCGCCAAGCGCATCAAGATCGAGGGCGACAAGGTGACGGGATCGCTCTCGCTGACCGGCGCGCGCATCGACGATCTCTCGCTCAACGACCACCTCGAAGACGACCTCAAGACGCATGTCGAGCTGCTGACGCCCTCGGGCGCTGACGGCGCATATTACGTCGAAAGCGGCTGGACGAGCGCGGATACCGCCGCGCGCCTGCCCGACGACAAGACCGTCTGGCACCTCGCGCCCGGCTCGGCTTCCGTGCTGAAAACCGGCGGCAGCGTCACGCTGGCGTGGGACAACGGGCAGGGCCTGTCCTTCACGCGCAAGATCGAGCTGGACGACAGCTACATGTTCCAGATCACGCAAAGCGTCACCAACAAGACCGCCGCGGCGCGCCAGCTCAACGCATGGTACCTGATCTCGCGCCACGGCCTGCCGCTGGGCTTCAAGGGCTTCTTCATCCTGCATGAAGGCCCCATCGCTTACCTCGACGGCAAGCTGAAGGAGATCAACTACAAGGATCTCGCCAAGGGCGAGAATACCGAGCGCGATAACGTGCACGGCTGGCTCGGCATCGCCGACAAGTACTGGTTCGTCGGCGTGCTGCCGCGCCCCGAGGAAACCTTCGACGCGCGCGTCGTCGGCTCCAAGGCTGGCGACATCCAGTCGTACCAGGCCGACATCGTCGGCGCGGCGCAAGTGGTGCAGCCAGGCCAGACGGCGTTTGACAAGAAGCTGGTCTTCGCCGGCGTCAAGAGCCTGCCGCTGACCAAGTCGTACCAGGAAAAATACGGCATCCCGCGCCTCGACCTCGTGTTCGACTTCGGCATGTGGTACTTCATTACCAAGCCGTTCTTCTTCCTGCTGCACTTCCTGATGTCGGCGCTGGGCAACGTGGGGCTTTCCATCCTCGCGATGACGGTGATCGTGCGCGGGGCGGTGTTCCCGCTCGCCAATAAGTCGTTCCGCTCGATGGCGCGCATGAAGAAGGTGGCGCCGCAGCTCAAGGAACTGCAGGAAAAATACGGCCAGGACCGCGAGCGCCTGCAGATGGAGATCTTCGAGCTCTATCGCCGCGAGAACGTCAACCCCTTCAGCGGCTGCTGGCCGATGCTGATCCAGATCCCGATCTTCTTCGCGCTCTACAAGTCGATCCTGCTCTCGGTCGAGCTGCGCCATGCGCCGTTCTGGGGCTGGATCCATGACCTTTCCGCGCCCGACCCGACCAACCTCTTCACGCTGTTCGGCCTTATCCCGTGGGAGCCGCCGGCGGCGCTGCACATCGGCCTGTGGCCGGTCTTGTTCTGCGCGACGATGATCATCCAGAAGCGCCTGACGCCGCCGATGCCCGACAAGACGCAGGAGCAGCTGCAGGGCGTCTTCCCCTACATCATCACCTTCATGCTGGCCAAGTTCGCCTCCGGCCTCGTGATCTACTGGACGTGGAGCAACACGCTCGGCATCCTGCAGCAGTACTACATCCTGCGCAGCGCGGGCGACAAGAACGTCTCGCTCCTGCGCGGCCACCACGAACGCCGCAAGAAGAAGCATCATGACTGACACTGACGCGCTCAGCCGCGGCGAGGCGCTGTTCCGTAGGGAAGGCCGTTTCGTCGCGGGCGCGGATGTGCCCGACCGTATCCCGTCGCCGACCTTGACCGAGATCGCCTTCGCCGGGCGCTCCAACGTCGGCAAGTCGAGCCTCATCAACGCGCTGGTCGACCACAAGGGTCTGGCGCGGTCGTCCAATACGCCGGGGCGCACGCAGCAGATCAACTTCTTCGACATCGGCGGCAAGTTCTACCTTGTCGACCTGCCGGGCTACGGCTACGCCTCGGCGCAGAAGTCGAAGGTCGAGGCGTGGAACGACATGGTCAGCGCCTATTTGCGCGGCCGCCTGACGCTCAAGCGCGCCTGCGTGCTGATCGACGCGCGCCATGGCATCAAGGCGGTCGACCAGGACGCGATGGAGATGCTGGACGCGCACGGGGTGCCTTACGTCGTCGTCCTCACCAAGGCCGACAAGGTCAAGCCGACCGATTTGACCGTCCTGATCGCGCGCATCGAGGAGGAGCTGCAGGGCCACCCCTCCGCCGCGCCCAAGGTGTTTTCGACCAGTTCGGACAAGAAAACCGGCATTCCCGAGTTGCGGGCGTTTCTGGCGGTTGAGATTAGGTAAACGCCCCACGCGGATATTTTTTTGATTTCGCGCAGGGTTGGTGAAACAATGGCGTGTCAATGCGTTCGGAGAAGCTTCACATGATCAAGAAAATCGCCATCGCCGCCATCCTCGTCGCGCTCGCCGCGGTCGGCTACATGCGCTATAGCGCGCAGCATGCGGGGCAGGGCAACGCAGGCAAGAAGCCGTCGGTGCTGGTCAGCGTCGGCGCGGTGACGCAATCCGACGTGCCGGTAGAGCTGGACGCCGTGGGCAGCGTGGTGCCGATGCAGACGGTCGCGGTGCGCGCGCGCCTCGACAGCCAGATCGTGGAAGTGCGCGTCCATCCCGGCGACTACGTGAACGCGGGCGACCTCCTGTTCCGGCTCGACGGCCGCGCGTTGCGCGCGCAGCTGGACGAACAGCAATCCAACCTGCTGCGCGACCAGGCGCAGGACAAGAACCTCCAGCTGCAATACCAGCGCAAGAAGACGCTCTCCGCGCGCGGCTACGAGACGCAGGAAAACCTCGAGATGGCCAAAGCCGCCGCCGAGGCGCAGCGCGCCACCGTCGGCGCCACCGCCGCCGCGATCGAGAACCTGAAGGTGCTGCTGCAATATGCCGAGATCACCGCGCCGATCAGCGGCCGCGTCGGCACCATTGCCCAGACGGTCGGCAACACGGTCAAGGCCAACGACACGCTGCCGCTCGCCGTCATCAACCAGGTCAAGCCGATCTGGGTGCAGGCGTCGCTGCCGCAGCGCTATATCGACGACGTGCGCCAGGCGAAGGTTGCGGGCGATGTGCTTGCGACCGCGCAGCATGAAAAGGGCAAGGCCGTCGACGGCGCGCTCGACTACATCGACAACGCCGTCGACAGCACCACCGGCACCTTCGCGGTACGCGCGGTGTTCCCCAACGACGATGAATCCCTCTGGCCCGGCATGTTCGTCAACGTCACGTTGCGCGTGGGCGAGCGCAAGGGCGTGCTGGCGATCCCCGAGGTCGCGCTGCAGCACGGCCCCGCCGGCGACTTCGTCTATACGGTCAAGGACGGCACGGCGCACAAGCAGCCGGTCAAGGTCGACTTCATCCACGGCGGCACCGCGGTCATCGCCGAAGGCGTGACGTCCGGCGAACAGGTCGTCACCGATGGCGTGTTGAAGCTTGAAGACGGCGCGGCCGTCGCCATCGCGCCATGAACATCTCCGAATTCTGCATCCGCCGGCCGGTCTTCACCATCCTCCTGATGGCGGCGCTGCTGGTGGGTGGGCTTGCGGGCTACGGCGCCCTGCCGGTCAGCGCGCTGCCGCATGTCGATTACCCGACCATCACGGTTTCCGCTTCGCTGCCGGGCGCGTCGCCGGAGACGATGGCGGCCTCCGTGGCCACGCCGCTGGAGCGGCAGTTCTCCACCATCGCCGGCATCTCCTCGATGAGCTCGGCGAGCACGCTCGGCTCCACCAGTATCACGCTGCAGTTCGATCTCTCGCGTTCCATCGACGGCGCGGCGCTCGACGTGCAGACGGCGATTTCCGCGTCGTTGCGCAAGTTGCCCAAGGAAATGACCACGCCGCCGTCGTTCCGCAAGGTCAACCCGGCGGACGCGCCCGTCCTCTTCATGGCAGTGTCGTCGGATAGCCTGCCGGTCTCGCAGGTCGACGACTATGCCGATACGGTGCTCGGCCAGCGCCTCTCCACCATCACCGGCGTCGCGCAGGTGCAGATCTTCGGCGAGCAGAAATACGCCGTGCGCATCAAGGTCGACCCCGCCAGGCTTGCCTCGCAGAACATGAGCTTCAGCGACGTCGAAAACGCCGTGACCGCCGCCGCGTCCAACGCGCCCGTCGGCCTTATCAGCGGCAAGCGCCAGCTGTTCAACCTCTACGTCGCCGGCCAGCCGCAACACGCCGACGATTTCCGCGACCTGATCGTCACGTGGAAGAACGGCGCGCCGGTGCGCCTGCATGACGTGGCCGAGGTCAGCGACGGCGTGGAGAACGAACGTTCCTTCGCCGCCGTCAACGGCCATCCGGCCGTGGTGCTGGCCATCCAGCGCCAGCCTGACGCCAATACCATCGACGTCGTGCGCGACATCAACAAGCTGCTGCCCGTCTTCCGCCAGCAGCTGCCGCCCGCGATCCAGCTGACGCCCTTGTTCGACCGCTCCATCGGCGTGCATGACGCGGTGCGCGACGTGGAAGAGACGCTGCTCATCACCATCGGCCTCGTCATCGCCGTCATCTTCGCCTTCCTGCGCGACGCGCGGGCGACCTTGGTGCCGATGCTGGCGGTGCCGCTCTCGATCATCTCGACCTTCGGGGCGATGGCCGTGCTCGGCTTTTCCATCGACAACATTTCGTTGCTGGCGCTGACGCTCTGCGTCGGCTTCGTCGTCGACGATGCCATCGTCATGCTCGAAAACATCGTGCGGCACATCGAAGAAGGCATGAAGCCCTTCGACGCCGCCATCAAGGGTGCGAAGGAAATCGGGTTTACGATCATCTCCATCACCTTCTCGCTGGTCGCGGTCTTCATCCCCGTGCTGTTCATGGGCGGCATCGTCGGGCGCGTGCTCAACGAATTCGCGGTCACCATCAGCATCGCCATCCTCGTCTCGGGCATGATCTCGCTGACGCTGACGCCGATGCTGTGCAGCCGCCTGCTTAAGCGCGGCCATGTGGACACGCAAACGTGGCAGAAGAAGCTGGAAGAGGGATTCCAGTGGATGCTGAACCACTACGACGTCAGCCTCAAATGGGTGCTGTTGCACCGCCGCGTCATGCTCGGCGTCACGGTATTGACGTTGGTGGGCAGCATCGCGTGCTTCTCGTACGTGCCGAAGGGCTTCTTCCCCGTCGAGGACACCGGCTTCATCCGCGGCACCACCGAGGCGGCGCAGGACATTTCCTACGACGCGATGGTGGATAAGCAGGCGCGCCTCGGCATGCTCATCAAGGCTGATCCGGCCGTCGAAACGGTGTTCTACGCCGTCGGCGGCGGCGACAACGGCTCGATCAATACAGGCCGCGTCTTCGTCGCGCTCAAGCCCAAAGGCGAGCGCGCGTCGCTCGACGTCGTAATGGGACGCCTCAAAAAGGCCTCGGGCGTGGTCGAGGGCTTGTCGCTTTACCTGCAGCCCGTGCAGAACATCCAGATCGGCGGACGCGTGTCCAAGAGCCTTTATCAATACACGCTGACCGGCAGCGACCTGACGCAGCTTTACGATTCCGCGGGCAAGCTTGAGGCCGAACTCGCGCAGACGCCGGGCTTCACCGACGTCACCACCGACCTGCAACTGAAAAGCCTGCAAGCCTATGTGGTGCCCGATCGCGACAAGGCTTCGAGCTATGGCCTCAGCAGCGACACCATCCGCGAAGGCCTCTACAGCGCCTTCGGCGACTTGCAGGTCGGCAGCATCTACACGCCGACCAATGACTACGAGATCATCATGGGGGTCAACGACGACGCCAAGCAGTCGCCGGAAGACATCGGCCGCCTCTACCTGCGCGGCGGGCCGGACAAGCTGGTGCCGCTCAATGCCGTCGCCGACATCCAGCGACGCCTTGGGCCCCTGTCGGTCAACCACCAAGGACAAATGCCGGCCGTCACCATCTCGTTCAATCTTGTGCCGGGCACGGCGCTCGGCACCGCTGTCGAGCGCATCGAGGCCGCGCAGCGTAAATTGCAGGTTCCTGCCTCGATCAGCGGCAGCTTCCAGGGCAACGCGCAGGTCTTCCAGGACTCGGCCAAGGGGCAGGGCGCGCTCATCGGATTTACCATCGCGGTCATCTACATCATCCTCGGCATGCTGTATGAAAGCTTCAAGCACCCGGTCACCATCCTCTCCGGCCTGCCGGCGGCGGGGATCGGCGCGGTGCTCTCGCTGCTGCTGATGGGCATGGACCTCAGCATCATCGCCATCGTCGGCGTCATCCTACTGATCGGCATCGTGAAGAAGAACGCGATCATGATGGTAGATTTCGCCATCGTCGAGCGCGCGGCGGGCAAGCCGCCGGAAGAGGCGATCTATCAGGCCTGCCTGCTGCGCTTCCGGCCCATCGTCATGACGTCCTTCGCGGCGATCTTCGGCTCGCTTCCCATCGCGCTTGCGATCGGCGCGGGCGCGGAGCTGCGCCAGCCGCTCGGCGTCACTGTCGTGGGCGGCTTGCTGACCTCGCAGTTGCTGACCCTTTACATCACCCCGGTCATTTACCTCTATCTTGAGGAATGGGGTTGGAAAAAGAAGACATAATACCGGTATTGCAATGTTATGTAATCCTCTTTTTCTCCAACACCACTTAACTATTTAAGTGGGTGGTGATATATATGACCCACATAACTGCTCCCTCCCTCCGAGACGGATTACACATGAAAAAGACCTTCTGTAAACTTTTCGCAGCGCTGACCGCCCTGCTGATGACCACGCCTGCGTTCGCGACGCTGGGCCAGCCGGTGCCGGGCGGCATCGACCTGCAGGAAGCGGCGTCCCCCGTGAAGGAGCAGATGCACTGGTTCCACGACTCGCTGCTGCTGCCGATCATCTCGGCGATCGTCATCTTCGTCTTCATCCTGCTCCTGATCGTCATCGTGCGCTTCAACGCGAAGGCGAACCCGGTGCCGTCCAAGACCTCGCACAACGTGATGCTCGAAGTCGTCTGGACGCTGGTGCCGGTGCTGGTGCTGATCCTGGTCGCCGTGCCCTCGATGAAGCTGCTTTATTTCGTCGACAAGACGACGGAAGCCGAGATGACCGTGAAGGTCACCGGCTACCAATGGTATTGGGGCTACGAATACCCCGACAACGGCATCGAGAACTTCATGTCGAACATCATCCCCGACAAGGACCTGAAACCCGGCCAGCCGCGCCTGCTCGCGGTCGACACCCCGCTTGTCCTGCCGGTCGACACCAACGTCAAGATCCTCACCACCGCCGCCGACGTCATCCACTCGTGGGCCGTCCCGTCGCTGGGCGTCAAGATGGACGCCGTTCCCGGCCGCCTCAACGAGACCTGGGTGCGCGTCGACAAGGAAGGCGATTTCTACGGCCAGTGCTCGCAGCTCTGCGGCCAGAACCACGGCTACATGCCGATCCAGATCCACGCGGTTTCCAAGGCCGCTTTCGCGGAATGGGTGAAGAAACAGGGCGGCCACATGCCGTCTGAAGCTGCTGCCGCCGCCGCTAAAACCGAAGTCAAGAAGACGGGAGACAAGAAGTAATGTCCGCGCACAAGCACGATCATCATCACGATCACCACGACCACAAGCCGGGCTTCTTCCAGCGCTGGTTCTGCTCGACCAACCACAAGGACATCGGCACGCTGTACCTGTTCTTCTCCGCTTTCGCCGGCCTCGTCGGCGGCGGCGCCTCCATGCTGATGCGCGCGGAACTGCAGCACCCCGGCCTCCAGTTCATCCACTCCGGCCAGGTCTGGAACGTGCTCGTCACCGCGCACGGCCTCATCATGGTCTTCTTCGTCGTCATGCCCGCCCTGATCGGCGGCTCCGGCAACTGGTTCACCCCGCTCATGATCGGCTCGCCCGACATGGCGTTCCCGCGCCTGAACAACCTCAGCTTCTGGCTGGTCGTGCCGGCGTTCCTGCTGCTCGGCCTCTCCACCCTCATCGGCGACGGCGCCGGCACGGGCTGGACGATCTATCCGCCGCTCTCCAGCTTCGTCGGCCACCCCGGCGCGTCGGTCGACATGGCGATCCTGGCGCTCCACCTTGCGGGCGCGTCGTCCATCCTGGGCGCCGCCAACTACATCACTACCATCTTCAACATGCGCGCGCCGGGCATGACGCTGCACAAGATGCCGCTGTTCATCTGGGGCATGCTCATCACGTCGTTCCTGCTGGTCCTGTCGCTGCCCGTCCTCGGTGGCGCGATCACCATGCTGCTGACCGACCGCAACTTCGGC
>CAYZCE010000010.1:0-64075 GCA_964476835.1 uncultured Rhodospirillaceae bacterium | reverse complement strand
TGTCGTCCGACAAGGACCTGATGCAGCTGATCCGCCCCGGTGTGCGGATGTTCGATCCGCTCAAGTACAAGTACATCGACGCCGACGCGGCGATGGAAAAATTCGGCGTCACGCCCGACAAGATCGTCGATGTGCAGGCGTTGGCGGGAGATGCGACCGACAACGTCCCCGGCGTGCCCGGCATCGGCGTCAAGACGGCGGCGGAACTCATCAATACGTACGGCGACCTCGAGACGCTGCTCGCGCGCGCGCCCGAGATCAAGCAGAACAAGCGCCGCGAGAGCCTGATCGAGAACGCCGAACTCGCGCGCATCTCGAAGAAGCTGGTGCGGCTGGAAGACAAGGTCGACGTTTCCGTCGGCATCGGCGACCTCAAGCTCAAGACGCCGGACAGCGCCAAGCTCTTCGCCTTCCTGAAGGAACAAGGCTTCAAGAGCGTACTGGCGCGGATGGAGAAGCAGTTCGGCGCGGCGAACGATACACACCCTCACCCTCCCGCTGACGCGGGTCCCTCCCTCTCCCGCGAGGCGGGAGAGGGCCGGGGTGAGGGTTACGAACTCATTCAGGACGAAGCCGCCCTCAAGAAATGGATCGCGAGGGCCACCGAAGCGGGCATCGTCGCGGTCGATACCGAAACCACTTCGCTCACGCCGTCGAAGGCCAAACTAGTCGGCATTTCGATGTCGACGACGGCTGGCAACGGCTGTTATATCCCGCTGCAACATCGCCCGCCGGAAGGCTATAGCGAGAGCTTCGATTTCTCGATGAAGGAAAAGACGCCGACGCCGGAACTGGTGCAGATCCCGGTCGAGCGCGCGCTGCAGCTGCTCAAGCCGATGATGGAAGACCATGAGGTGCTCAAGGTCGGCCACAACATCAAGTACGACCTGCAGATGTTCCTGCCCTACGGCATCGAGATCGCGCCGATCGACGACACCATGCTCATCTCCTACACGCTCGACGGCACCAGCCACGGTAACGGGATGGATGCGCTGGCAGAACAGTTCCTCCATCACAACACCATCAAGTATGAAGAAGTCGCTGGCTCCGGCAAGTCGCAGGTGACCTTCGACCTCGTGCCGCTTGACAAGGCGTTGGCCTATGCGGCCGAGGATGCCGACGTCACGCTCCGCCTGCACCACCTGTTCAAGCCGCGCCTCGCGCGCGAGCATATGGTGTCGGTGTATGAAACGCTCGAGCGCCCTCTCGCCCCCGTCATCGCGCAGATGGAGACGGCGGGCATCAAGATCGACGTCGGCGTGCTCAAGCGCATGAGCGGCGAATTCGCCAAGGCCATCGCCGACCTCGAAATCGCGATTTACGATTTGGCGGGCCACAGTTTCAACGTCGGCTCGCCCAAGCAGCTCGGCGAAGTGCTGTTCGGCGCGATGGGCCTGCCCGGCGGCAGGAAGACCAAGACGGGCGCATGGTCGACCGACGCGGGCTCGCTCGAGGAACTGGCCGAACAGGGCCACGAGATCGTCGCCAAGATCTTGGAGTGGCGCGAGCTGTCGAAGCTCAAGAGCACCTACGCCGACGCGCTGCCCGAGGCGATCAACCCGAAGACGGGCCGCGTGCATACGTCGTTCTCGATGGCGGGCACCAACACGGGCCGCCTGTCGTCGTCCGAGCCGAACCTGCAGAACATCCCCATCCGCACCGAGAATGGCAAGAAGATCCGCGCCGCTTTCATCCCGGAAGACGGCTATGAACTTTTGTCCGTCGACTATTCACAGGTCGAGCTGCGCCTCGCCGCCGAACTCGGCGACATCAAGGCGCTCAAGCAAGCCTTCCACGATGGCGTCGACATTCACGCGGCCACCGCCAGCCAAGTCTTCGGCGTGCCGATGGAGCAGATGACGCCGGAAATCCGCCGTCAGGCCAAGGCGATCAACTTCGGCATTATTTACGGCATCAGTGGCTTCGGCCTTGCCAAGCAGCTCGGCATCCCGCAGGGCGAAGCGGCGACCTATATCAAGCAATACCTGTCGCGCTTCCCCGAGCTCAAGAAGTTCATGGACGACGCCAAGGAATATGCGCGCAAGCACGGCTACGTAAAGACGTTCTACGGCCGCAAGTGCTTCGTCTCCGGCATCAACGACAAGAACGGCGCGATGCGCGCCTTCGCCGAGCGTCAGGCCATCAACGCACCCTTGCAAGGCACCGCCGCCGACATCATGAAGCGTGCGATGATCGCGATGGTTCCCGCCTTCAAAGCGAAGAAGCTCGGCGCGCGCATGTTGCTGCAGGTGCACGACGAACTTTTGTTCGAAGTGCCGGTCGCTGAAAAGGCCGAAACCGAAGCCCTCGTCAAATCCGTCATGGAAACCGCCGGCCTCGGCATCGGCGTGCCCCTCGAAGTCGGTGTCGGCTGGGGCAAGAACTGGTCGGACGCCCACTAAATCTCCCTTAACCTCATATTAACCATAATATTGTAACCTGATACGAGGTCACAATAAGGGAGAGCTGCATGAAAAAACATTTCAACGGCGGCAACAAGAACGCCGCTGGCGGCAACTGGGAAGCGGATTTAAAACGCGCCCTGAACAAAGGCGACATCAAGACCGTCAAGCATCTGGTGGATAGTCCGCCCGGCGGTCGCAACGTCGCCGAGCTGAGAAAGGCCGCCCATAGCGGCAATATCGGGATGGTCAAGCGCCTGCTCGATAACCCGCAGGTTCCGGCTGCCGATCCGGTCGCGCCGCGACCCTAAAAAAGTTACATAACCGCATTCCAACGCCTTTGATTTACCTCCCCGCCGGGGGTATAGTGTAGCCCTGACTCATCCCGGGGCTGCTCATGTCCGATTCATCGCCGAAACGCTTCATTGTCTCCTGGGACCAGTTCCACCGGGACTGCAAGGCGTTGGCGTGGCGGCTGGTCGAAAAATCGGCGGCGTGGAAAGGCATCATCGCTATCACGCGCGGCGGCCTGATCCCCGCGGGCATCATCGCCCGCGAACTTGAAATCAAGACCATCGAGACCATCGGCATCTCCAGCTACGAAGGCCAGACCCAGAGCGAGCTGAAGCTCGTCAAGGGCATCGACATGGCGCTCGTCGGCGACGGCGAAGGCTGGCTCGTCATCGACGAACTGGTCGACAGTGGCGCGACCGCCAAGATGATCCGCAAGATGCTGCCCAAGGCGCATATCGCAACCGTCTACGCCAAGCCCGCGGGCGAGCCTGTGGTCGATACCTACGTCACCTGGGTCAGTCAGGACACCTGGATTTATTTCCCGTGGGAGATCGACGCACAGCCCATCGACCCGATTGTCTCGGCGCGCAAACAAGGCTAGACTGCATAAGAATTTAAAGGAGCACTTGCCACAATGGAAAACAACAAGATCTTCGCAGCCCTGCTGACTGCCGGCATCGTCGCATCGCTCGCCGGCTTCATCGCGGAGAAGGCGTATGAAGTCGAGCCGCTGAAGGAAAATGCCTACAAGGTCGAAGTCACCGCTGCGGCCGTTCCCGGCGCGCCCGCAGCCCCCACCGAAGCCGAGCCGATCAAGGACCTGATGGCCAAGGCCGATCCGGCCGCCGGCGAAAAAATATCCAAGGTTTGCGGCTCCTGCCACAACTTCGGCGCGGGCGAGCCCAACAAGGTCGGCCCCAACCTGCACGGCGTCTTCGGCCGTCACCATGCGGCTGTCGCCGACTTCGCCTATTCCGACGTGATGAAGGGCATGCAGGGCGCGTGGGACGAAGAGTCGCTCAACAAGTTCCTCTGGAGCCCGAAAACTTACGCCCCCGGCACCAAGATGACCTTCGCCGGCCTCAAGAAGCCGGAAGACCGCGCCGCCCTCATCAAGTGGCTTGAAGCGCAGAAGTAATTCTTAGGCACAAAAAAAACGCCCGGCAAAAGCCGGGCGTTTTTTTTATGGCTCTGTCAGTTGTGCTCCAGCTCGCTATCCCAGTAGAGATAGTCGTTCCAGCTTTCGTGTAAAAAATTGGGCGGATAAGCCCGCCCGTTCACTTGCAGTTCTGAATTTGTGGGCTGGAAGGGTTTCCTCAGCGGATACATGCCGCATTCTTCCGGGAGCCAATGACCTTTCCTGAGGTTGCAGTCCTGGCACGCAGTAAGGATGTTGTCCCACCGCGTCAGGCCGCCGCGCGAGCGCGGGATCATGTGGTCGAAGGTCAGCTCCGGCGTCTTGTGGCGCTCGCCGCAGTATTGGCACATCCACTTGTCGCGCAGGAAGACGTTGAAGCGCGTGAAGGCCGGGCGCGATTGCGGCACCACATATTCCTTGAGGGCGATGACGCTCGGCAATTTCATTTGGAAATTAGGCGCGTGGATCACGCGGTCGTATTCGGAAACGATGGAGACGCGATCGAGGAATACCGCCTTGATCGCCTCCTGCCATGACCAGATTGAAAGAGGGAAATAACTCAGCGGCCGATAGTCCGCGTTCAGAACTAACGTAGGACAACTATCTAGGTGAGCGTACAAGGTAAACCTCGCTTTCCTATCGAATCTTATCCTGACTCCATTATACCACGAAAACCCCAACGCACCGGAAAAATACGTAGTTCCAAAGGGATTGCCTTAATTATTTTAGGCAGTTACACTTTATGCCGGTTTCTGGATATTGGAGCATGCATGCATCACCATCACGGCCATGATTGCGACCATCATCACGCCCCCGCCGATTTCGGGCGCGCGTTCCTGATCGGCATCGCGCTCAACAGCCTGTTCATCGCGGTCGAGGTCGTCTTCGGCCTGCGCGCGAATTCGCTCGCGCTGCTGGCGGATGCCGGCCACAACGCGAGCGACGTGCTCGCGCTCATGATCGCCTACGGCGTCTCCACCCTCTCCCGCCGCGGGCCGAGCGAACGCTTCACCTACGGCTTGCGCGGATCCTCGATCCTCGGCTCGCTTGCGAACGCGGTGATGCTGCTTGTCGTGGTCGGCGGCATCGGGTGGGAGTCTGTCCTGCGCCTGCTCGCGCCCGCGCCCGTTCAGGGCGGCGTGGTGATGGCCGTCGCGGCGATGGGCGTCGTCATCAACGGCATCACAGCGCTGATGTTCATGTCGGGCCGCAAGGACGACCTCAACGTGCGCGGCGCGTACCTGCACATGGCGGCCGACGCCGCGATCTCGCTCGGCGTCGTCGTCTCCGGGTTCGTGATGGGTGCGACGGGCTGGCTGTGGCTCGACCCGGTCGTGAGCCTTGCGATCACGCTGGCGATCGTCATCTCCACCTGGGGACTGCTGAAAGAGTCCATCAACCTCGCGCTTGGTGCGGTGCCCGAGGGCATCGACCCCGCCGCGGTGCGCGCGCACCTGCTGGCCATCCCCGGTGTGACCGAGGTGCACGACCTGCATATCTGGGCGATGAGCACGACCGAGGTCGCCTCTTCTCTCCACCTCATCATGCCCGGCGGTCACCCCGGCGACGTCTTCCTGCACAAGGTGTCGGACGGCCTGGCGCACAAGTTCAAGATCACCCATACCACCATACAAATCGAGCTCGCCGACGCCCCTGCCGCCTGCCCGCTGGCGCCGGATCACGTGGTATAAGCCGGTTGCGCCGCCCCGCGATTTGCGATATAAAATGCCCTATGCGGGTGTAGCACAGCGGTAGTGCGTCAGCTTCCCAAGCTGAATGTCGCGGGTTCAAATCCCGTCGCCCGCTCCATTTTTTTATCATGCGCCAGATCATTGACCATCGCGGATATCGGATCGTTTGCAGGGAAGCCGGGTTTGACGCCGAGGGCTTGATCGAAGCGCGGCTGGCTTCCGTCTCTTCCGTCGAGGCTCCCTTCATCCTGCACATGCTGGGCATTCCCGGTTCGGGCAAGAGCACGTATGTGCGCGGCTTGTCATTGCCCAATACGGTGTTCCTTTCGTTCGACACTGTCATGGAAGAGATCCCTGCCTATCAGGCGCAGAAATCGCGCGATGGGCTGGCCGCCGCTTTCGCCGCGTGGGAGACATGCGCGCGGGAGATCGGGTATGAGATCCTGTTCAGGGCCGCGGAGCGCAAGCTGAATATCGTTTTCGACCATGGCGGCGCGCGGGCGGATCATGTGGAGATGCTGGCGCACCTGAAGGCTGCCGGATACCGGATCGAGGTCGTGCACTTTGATGTCGATGAGGCTAAAGCGGCGGCGCGCGCTTTGGAGCGGGATCGTCATTTGCCGCCTGGGTATATCTCTGCGCGTCATCAAACGCTGGCAGAATTGCTGCCCGCGTATCAGGCGCTGGCAGACGCTTTTCTTAGAGGCTGAAGTTAAGACCGATGCGGCTGCCGACGACGGTCTGGTTGAGGCCGAGGCCCACGCCGAGAGTCATATGGACGTTGGTCGTCGGGATGCGGATCGTCAGGCCGGTGCCGACCGCGCTGAACCCGCCGAAGGTGCTGAGGTTCGCGGCGAAGCCGTAATGGTCGCTGCCGTTGATCAGCGCCACCGGCATGGCGGCGGCCACCATCGCGCCGGTGGCTGATTTATAGGCGCGATCCGCTGCACGCGAGGCTTCTGCAAGGCCTTGATTGGCCGTCTTGATCGTGTCTGTCTCGCCGAGGCGGGTGCCGAGCATCGTTTGCCGCCTTGTTTCCCCGGTTTGCAGGTTGACGCAAGTGTCGGTGCCCGGGCTGTACGCGAAACCGGTGCCGTAGGCGTTACAGATCCTGACGTCATCCGCCTGCGCGCGGGCGCTATGCAGGGCCAATCCCGCAAGAGCCAGGATGATGCAGAAGAAAATGCCGGATGGGCGTAGCTTCATGCATCACCACGACATGTTGAAGCCGACGCGCCCGCCGACCATGCCTTGGTTGAGGCTGGTGCCGACGCCGCCGGTGAGGCTGAACTTGTCCGTGATCTTCGCCGCAGTGCCGAAGCCGACAGAAGAAAATCCGCCGAACTGGCTGGCGTTGCCGCTGACGGCGAAGTTGCTGCCGGTGTTGATGAAGGCGCTCGGCATCGCGGCGGCGACGGCGACGCCGCTGGCGGCGTCATTGGCGCGCTTGGTTGCGTGCTGCACCTGCGCGACGGCCTTGTCGGCCTGCGCGCGGTAGACGGTCTTGCCGGTCTCGCCGGTGTCGTCGTCGTAGGTCGTGCCTGTGATGGCGTTGACGCAGACGGTGGTGCCGGGGCTGTAATAGAAGTTCGCCCCTGCGTCATCGCAGATCTTGACGTAGCTGGTCGGCGCCGCGATGGCGCCGGAGGCCGCCATCATCAGCGCGGCGAAAAGAAGTCTGTGTGCAAGATGTTTCATGAGACGCTCCCTTAAAGAAACAAAAATACGCATCACCACTTTAACCGGATCGGGTTAAAAGAAGATGAAATGAAAACGTCATAATCACGCGCTGCAATTCCGTAATTGCAGCGCGTGGGATAGGCATGAAAATGTCAGAAGCGCCAACCCGCGCGGATGAGTCCGGTGTGGGAGACGTAGTCTTCCTTGAGCTCCAGGTCGTAAGCGGCGGTCAGCTCGAGGCTCTGTACGCCATAATACTTGACCTGCGCGCCCAGCGTGTATTTATCGCGTGCTGGATCGGGGCTGGATACGGCGAAGGCCGGCGCGCCGGAACCGATATAGGCCTGCGACGTCTCAAGGCTGTCGCCGAGCAGGTCGCGGCGGTAGAGCGCGTGCAGTTCGGGGCGGATCAATTCACCTGCCGCCGTGCGAAGGTTGATGCCCGCCCTGCCCCCGATGCCGAGGTCGACCTGGTTGAGGTCCTTGTTCTCCACGTGCAGGTTGCCGGCGCCGGCGCCGGTCTCGGTATAGTTCTGCGCGGTGTAATAGACCCAGTTGGTGACCGCGAAGGGCGTGAAGAAGGCCTTGCCTGCATTAAAGCTGCGGCCGATCTCGCCGCGCGCCGCCGCTTGTTGCGAATTGAAGTCGGCATAGGCGTTGAGCCCCGCCCCGCCCGCATTGTGGCGCGTGGAGTCGTTGCTGTTGAAGGAATAAGCCGCCATGCCCGAGGTATACCAGCCCTTCGGCCAGTTGTAATCGCCGTACAAGGTCAGCTGATAGCTGTCGATGTTGATCGCGGTGCGCGTGTCGTTCATCGCGTCGATGCTGCTCTGACCGTAGGAGAACGCAAGGCCGAGCACGCCGTCGCGCAGGTATTTGTCGGTATCCGCGCCGATGGTGCCGCCCATCAGCTTTGCGGTATAGCCAGACACGCCCTGACGCTCGCCCTGATGGATGTACTGGCCGAGCGCTTGCGTCCAGACGCGGCGGCTGCCGAGGTCGGAGCCGCCCGCCGAAACGCCGGTCATGCCGCCGTTGTTCCCGCGCAACTCCGAGAGGCGTTCGGACGTGATGTTGAGCGAACTGTCGGAGAGCGTCAGCGTCGCGGCCGCGATCGCCCCGTCGAGCGACGGCGGTGGCGCGTTGGCCTGAAGCACGAGGTAAAGGTCGGAATCGCTGCCGCCGATGCCGGAGCCGTCGACGATCTTGAAATCCCACGCCGGCGTGCTTTCCCAGACATCCACCAGCGTCGAGCCGGGGCCGTTGATGAGCTTGGTCGTGCCGTCGATGATCTTGATCTGGTCGGTGGCGGAGAACGAGGCGCTCTTGCCCACGTCGATCTTGATGGTCTGGTTGGTCAGGTCGGCCGCGCCGCTGTCGATGGTCAAGAGCGCATGGTCGCTGGTCGAATAGACCCCGAAATACATCGTGCCGGCCTTGGCGGCGGCCTGCATGGTGTCGGCTTCGACCGAACCGTCGTGCGAGATGGAGGCGGTGCCCTCGTTCTTGAGGAAGCCGGTGATGGTGGTGACGTCGTGCACGTCGAGCGAACCGCCCGCATGCACGTCCATGTCGCCGGTGATGGCCGGGTCTTCGGGGATCACGAAGGTGCCGTAGATGTCGATCGGGTCGGTGCTGCTGCTGACGGTGAAGCCCTTGCCGAGCGTGAAGGTCGCGCCTGCAGCCACGTTGAAGTCGGAGACGTTGATATCGCCTTCCGAGGTGAAATTGCTCTTGATGTTGACGTGTGAGAAGCCGTCGGTCGGATCATTGGACAGAATGGCGCCGGTGATATGGCCGCCGTAAATATTGAGCGCCGCATCGTCGGTCAGGTAAAGCATCGCGATGGCCGCGACACCGCCGGCACTGGTGCTGATGTCGCCGGACGTATTGATCGTGGCGTTGCCGCCTTTGGCGAACACGAGGCCGATATTGCTGCCGTAAACGGTCGCGCCGCTGTCGACGGTGATCGTGACGGGCCCTGCACTGTAGTTGATGCTTATGAGACCGACTTGGCCGGAAGCCGATGCCGTGGATTCGAGCGTGATATCGGTCGACGTCGTGGCGCCGTCGCTTATGGTGCGGATGCCGAAGTCACCACCCGACATCTCGCCGCCCAGCGTCATCGAGATCGCGCCGGCCAGATTGTCCACGTAGATGGCCGTCGAAGTGCTGGAATCGATATGGCTATATTTCCCGGTCTGGACCGTGACGCCGTCGGTGAAATAGTTGTTGCGGACGTTGATGCCCCCGGTTTTTGACGTGATATCGCCATCGACCGTGACGGAAATGGCATTGAGGCTGGGCGTGGAACTGGCGCCGTTGACGCCGACGCCGAATCCGTTGTCTGACGTGACGGAACTGCCTTTCGCGAGCTTGATGGTCACGTCGCCTGCGGTCGTCGTGGTGACGGCGAGAGCGCCACTGCTCCCATCTATTTTTCCTTCAACCGTAACAGTTGTTGCGCTGGCCGCGTAGCGCTGGACGACGAGGCCGATGCCACCGGTGGCGACGATATAGCCGTCTGCGCCGACCGAGACGTCAGTCGTGCCGGTGCTGTATTGCCAGACCGAAACGCCGTCCTGTACGCCGCTGATATAGCCGTCGAGCGTGGCGACGGTTTTCCCGGTATCGCCCTGGTTGAAGATATGAATGCCACCGTTTGTGGCCGAAGTGATGGAGCTGTACTTGCCTGTCGTGACGGTCACGCCGCCGGCGGCGCTGTCGTCGAAGGCATAAATGGCGTTGCCTGCGCCGCTCAGCGTGCCGCCGATGTCGAGAGATGTGCCGCCGGTGCCGTGGTTGAAGGTGCGGATGGCATAACCGTTCGACGCAGTGATTGAACTGCCTTCTTCAGTCGTCACCGTCAGCGTGGTGCCGTAGTTACGTGCGTAAACGCCGCTGTCGTAGGCTTCGACCGTATGGCCGATATCCACAGACAAGGCGCCTATGCCCTTGTTCTTCGCGTTGATGGCGTGCGTGTTCGACGAGCTGATGTCGCTGGCGCTGCCCGTCGTGATCGTCAGTTCGCTGCCGCTGGCATAGGCGTAGATGCCAGTGCTGTAGGCGTCGATCGAGCCATAGATTGACAGGGACGCCTTCCCTGCGCCGTTGTTGGAGAGGAAGATGCCGTTGCCCTGGGCGGACGTGGCAGCGCTGTCGCCCTGCATCAGCACGGTGATATTGCCGCTGTCGGAATAGCTGTTGGAGACGTTGATGGCGTTGCTGTAGCCGGACACTTCACCGCCGACGGTGACGTAAGTGGAGCCGCCGTGGCCGAAGTTGTGCGCGGAGATGCCGTCGCTGTGCGCCGATGTAATGGAACTGTATTTGCCGGTCGTGACGAAGACGCCGGCCGGGCCCTTGACGTAGGCATAGGCGCCTTCGCTATAGGATTCGATGGTGCCGTAGAGGTTTAGGCTTATGCCGCTGGTTCCCTTGTTGCCGGCGAAGATGCCCCCTTGCTTCGACGACGTGATGTCGCTGTACTGGCCCTGATAAATCGTCAAGTTGCCAGTGTTGCCCGCATTCAAGGCCTTGATGCCGTGCTGCAGGCTGTCGATGTCGCCGTCGATGTTGAGGTACGTCGCGCCGATCCCTTTGTTGTAGGCATCGATACCGATGCTATGGGTGGAGGTGATCGTGGCGTCTTCGTCCACATAGACTAAAAGGTGGTGGGCGTAACCGTGGGCGAAGATGCCTTGCTTGTAAGACGTAAGTGCGTAGCCGACGGTGATCGATAGGTCGCCGGTGTTCTGGTTGACGGCGTGGATGCCGTAGCCGGTATCGGACGAAATGATGCTTTTCGCGCCGGTCTTGATGATGATGTCGGCGGCGTTGTCGGCGGCCGAGATGGCGGTATCGTGGGCATCGACGTCGCCGTCGATGCTGACCGTCATGGAAGCGGCGCTGCTTGTGTTCACGGCGTAGATGCCGACCGCGCCGGTGGATTTTACCAGGCTGTCGTCGTCGGTCGTGATGTCCAGTTCGCTACCGGTGCTGTTGCTCGCGAATATGCCATTGCCGACGGCGGTGAGCATGCCGTTGACCGTGACGTCGAGCTTGCCCGTGCCGGTGTTGATGAGTTGCGCGGCAATGCCGACGCCGTCCGAGTTGATGTCGCTGCTGTTGTCGGCGAGGATGCTCAGGCCGTCGCCTTGCGCCGTGCCGATGATGCCGTAGGTGCCGCCGTGCACGTAGCCGTCGACGATTACCGACGCGGTCGCCGTGACGGTGTAGCTCAAGAGTGTGATGCCGGCCGTCGCGCCGGAGACGTAAGTCCCCTGCCCGGTCTGGATGAGGGCGCTCGCGCCGGTGTTGTTGAACATGATGATCCCGGCGGCTGCGTCGGAAGAGACCGAGCCGTTGTCGCTGACGCTAACCGATGCCGCGCCGGTGCCGTTCTGGTTGGCGCGGATACCGTCGTCGCCGCCGCCTTCGACGTCGCCGTGCGAGCCGACGGTGACGGAAAGGTCGCCGCCCGTGTTGCCCGCGAGGATGCCGCGCCCGAGGTCGGAGGAGACATCGCTGTCCACCCACACAGTAAGGTCGCCGCTGCCCTGGTTGTCGGCGCGGATGCCTTCGCCGCTGTGTGACTTGATGGCGCTGCCCGTGGCCGCATTGATGGTGAGGTCGGTGCCGAGGTTGTGCGCCTCGATGCCCGGGTTGCTGTAGCCGGCGACCTTGCCGTAGATGTCGAGCGTGGTCGACCCGAGGCCGTGGTTGTGGGCGTAGACGCCGGTGCTCGTATCCGAATAGACATAGGCCGTCGCGCCCACCTTGATCCCGAGGTCGCCGCCGCCCGTGCTGTTGGCGGCGTAGAGGCCCGTGGAATGTGCGGAGATATGCCCTTCGAAGTCGATGTCGGTATCGCCCGTGCCATGGTTCTGCGCCACGATACCGGCGCCTGCCGTGGTCGAGATATGGCTGTTAGCCGTGATGATGATTGAGCTGACAAGGCCGGTGTCGGGATCGTCGCCGGTGACGTTGACGTGGAGGCCCTGGTCGCCCGTCACCGTCGCGGCGAAGGTATCGGTGAAGGCCAGGTTGCCTTGTGCCGAGATGTTGATGGCGTATCCGCTGGCGCCGGTGACGCTGAAAGTGTTGTCGGTATAGACGTTGGCGTTGTCGTAAGGGAGGTTCTGCGCCGTCGTTTCCGCGCCGGAGCAGAGATAATTGGGCGCTGCGGTCTGCGCGCAGGCCGCGTAGGCGCGCCGTCCGCCGTAGCCGAACAGGGCGGTAGCGATCGCAGTGGTAACAGCCAGTTGAGTCCTGATCTTCGACGTTTTCATGCCCTTAATTGTGGATCATCGGATGCAGGCTGGCAACAAAAGATAGTGCCTAAATTCTCATAAAAATGCCCATCCCGAAAAGGCTTCCAAGCCTGCCGGATTGCCGATAAGATATCAGCTGGCTGTAAGGCTTTTCAGGGAGGCTTGGCGACAATGAAATTCATGAACCGGATGCTCGTTCTGACCGCGGTGGCGGCGCTCGCCGCCTGCTCTTCCGGCCGCGGCGAAATGCTGACGCTGTACAAGCGCCAGGCCGTCGGCTCCCCCTTCACGCGCTACATGTCGCAGGAGTACAAGGACCTCGCCGACAGCATGCAGGGCTTCCTGATCGGCAATAGCGACATGAAGCACTTCGCCGAAAAGGGCCTCGCTTCTGCCGACGGTGTCATCGTGATGCCCGAAGTGCCGACCGACTGGAACCTGAGCGACCGCGACACGGTCGAGACCACCCTCTCCCGCGCGAGCCTCATCGAGGCGCTTGAAGGCGGCGGCCGCGACATGGCGCCTGCCGAGTCCGCCATCGCGCAATCCCGTTTCGATTGCTGGGTCGCCGAGCAAGGCCGCAACTGGAACGCCGACGTGGTCTGCAAGCGCCAGTTCCGCAACGCCATGCGCCTCTTGCGCACGGCGATGGGCGATGAACCTTCCGCCTCGCCGCCCGCCACGGCGCCTGCGCCCGGCGCCGGCAGTGCAGCAGCGGCTGCAGCGGCAAGTGCTTCCTCCTCTTCTGCGTCTTCCGGCGCATCCGACTACGACCTGCCGGGCCCGATCGGCATGACCGGTTCCGCCGCGATGAACGGCACCACGACGCCGGCGCAACAGGCGATGTTCCTCGTCTTCTTCGACTGGAACAAGTCGTCGCTGACGACAGATGCCAACGGCGTGTTGGACGCGGTCGCGATCGAGCTGAAGTCGCGCCCCTCGCTCAAGAAGGTCGCCGTCGGCGGCTATGCCGACACGTCGGGCAGCGAGATGTACAACCAGACGCTCTCCAGCACTCGCGCGCAGACGGTGCGAGCGGCGCTGATCCAGCGCGGCATCTCCGCCGACATCATCACGGCCATCGGCCATGGCGAGCACGATCTGCTCGTCAAGACGCCCGACAACGTGCGCGAGCCGGGCAACCGCCGCGCGCAGATCACCATCGAAGCCGAGTAATACCGCATGTACAGCACAACCACCGACAACGTCACGGTTTCCGTCGAACCGACCTATCTTGCCGCTGAGTCAGAGCCGGAGCAGAGCGTCTACGTCTGGTCCTACAAGGTGCGCATCGAGAACAAGGGCGTCGAGACTCTGCAGCTCAAGTCGCGCCACTGGAAGATCACCGACTCTTACGGCCGCGTGCACGAGGTGCAGGGCGCCGGCGTCGTCGGCGAAGAGCCGGTGCTGCGTCCCGGCGAGGCTTACGAATACACCAGCGGCACCCCGCTCGCGACCCCGAGCGGCATCATGGCCGGCACCTACGCTATGCAGAAGAAATCCGACGGCGCGCAACTGACCGTCGCTATCCCCGCCTTCTCCCTGCATACGCCGGAGATGGCTCGGACGCTCAATTAATTAAATAAGGTTTAGATTTAGCTTCCTGCGCGACGCGAGAGCTTCTCGATTTCGCGCTGGACGAGCTTTTCGATGATGCCCGGCAGGTTCTGGTCGAGCCAGGATTTCAGCAGCGGGCGCAGCAGCTCGGTGGTGATCTCTTCCAGCGTGACCTTGCCCGGCGTGCCGACGGTGTCCTTCTCGATGCTGACGTTGCCGGCCATCAGTTTCGCCAGCGTTTCCGTCGCGGCCGAGGCGGTTTGATCGGACATCAGGCTGTTCGCGTTGTCGGTCATGGGGACATCCATTGCTGGGGGTTGTTCCGGGATCGGCGCAGGCGCCGGAGCGGCAGCTTGAGGCTCCGGTGCGGGCGGCTCTGGTTGAGGTTCGGGTTGCGGTGCTGCAGGCGGCTCGACCATGTCGATCGCCAGCGGCGGGCCGTCGAGTTGCTCGGTCAGGTCGAGGACGTTTTCGTCGTCGTCAGCGGTGGCATTGCCTTGCGGTGCGGTCTCGCCGTCGTCGGAAATGATCTGGCGGATCGATTCCAGAATTTCCTCGATGGACGGTTCCTGCTCTGATTTCTTGACGTTTGCCATGTCCGCGCGCGAAAGGAAGTTCAACTACTCTACCTTTTTAGGATATCACGTTTAAAAAGGCGAGTCAGTTTATTCCGGCATGTGGCTGGAATTGCACCGCAAAACTATAGCTCTGAAATTGCTGGATTAATTCTGTAAACTTTGCGGATTGTAGATGGGCACATCGAGGCCGAGATTTTGCGCCGTCAGCGAGCCGACGGCCGACAGGAGGCCGTAGGAAGCGACCGTCTGGTCAGTATCCGCCGTCACGAGGGCGACTTGCGCGTCGAGGTACTCCTGCTCCGCGTCCAGCAAGTCGAGCGTGGTGCGCGAGCCGAAATCGGCCTCGACCTGCACGCCGTCGAGCGCCAGCTTGGAAGCGGTGATCTGCGTATGCCGCGCCTGGCTTTCGGCGCGGGCGGCGGCCAGTGTCTCCCAGGCGGAAACGACGTCTTCGCGCACGTTGCGCTCCGCGCTGCGGGTCTGCATGCGGAGCTGGTTCTCGGTCTGCTTCGACTGGCGGATGCGCGAGGCCGTGCTGCCGCCGGTATAGAGCGGCAACGTCGCGCGGATGCCGATCGACTGCGCCGTCTCGTCGTCGGAATTGATGTTGTTGCTGAGCGGGTCATATATCTTCGACACGCCCATCGAGAGGTCGATTTGCGGCAGGTTGGTGCCTTCGATGGCGCGGGTCGCGCTCTTGGCCGCGTTTTCGGTATAGCGCGCGTAGGAAATCGCGGGGTTGTTCTTCTCGGCGACCTGTACCGCCTCGTCCGCGTTCCTCGGCAACGGGAGCGCAAGCACGGCCGGCGCCTGCAGGTCGAGCGGTGCCAGGCCGATCACGCGCTCGAAGAAGGCGCGGCTTTTCTTGAGGTTGCTTTCGGCGGCGATGCGGTTGGCCGTGGCGCGCGCGAGGCGGGATTCCGCCTGGCTCACGTCCGTCTTGGTGATGTCGCCGAGGCGAAAGCGTTCCTGCGACGCGTTCAGGTGCTGCGAAAGGACGTTCTCGTTATTGAGGTTCAGCTGCAGGATCTGCGTGTCGCGCACGAGGTTCATGTAAGCGGTCACGGCATCCAGCAGGACGCCCTGCTCGGTTTGCAGCAGGCGCGATTGCGCGGCGCGGATCTGGTTGTCGGCCTGTTCCACGCCGGCCACCGTCGAGCCGCCGCTATAGAGCGACTGCGTGAGGCCGAGCGCCAGCGTTTTGGCGTCGCTGTTCTCGCTGTAGGTGTCGTACTTGGCGTGCGTCGAGGTGTAGTCGGCGCTGGTGTTGAGCGAGGGCTTGAAACCGGCGGCGGCCTGCGCATGGTTTTCGTCGATGCTCTTGAGTTGCGCGCGCGCGGCCTGCAGGTCGGGGTTGCGGCGATAGGCCTCGGCCAGCGCGGCGTTCAGCGTGACGCCCGGCTGCACGGTCGCGGGTGCGGGCGGCGCGGGCGTCAGGGCCGGCGCCGGCGGCTGCGCGGTCGGGATGATGACCGGCGCCGTCGACGTCACGGGCGGCGGCGCGGTGACGGCACCAGCCTGCCCTGCAAGCATCAGCGGCAGCAGGACGGAAACGAGTGAAAGTGCCTTTTTCTGCATCATTGGAAGGTGAACCCTTTTTTATTTTCAAATCCGGAGAGGAACGGCGTCGCGGCGTCGAAGAGGTATTGCGTTTCGTACGTGTCGCCCTTGCGGGTGATGAGGATGGCCGTGCCCATGCGGCTGTCGTGCGCGATCACGGTCGCCACGCGCCCGCCGTCGGCCAGCTGGGAGAAGATCTTTCCCGGCACCGCCGCGACGGCGCCGTTGATGAGGACGACGTCATAAGGCGCCTTCTTGGCGTAGCCCTGATGCCAGTCGCCTTGATGGATGACGTGCGCGTTCTGGATGTCGAGTTGGCCGAGCATATGCACGCCCGCCGCCGCCATCGCCTTATCCTGTTCGAGACCTGTCACGACTTCCCCCATGCAACCTAAGATAGCAGAAGAATACCCCGTGCCACAACCAATATCGAGGATATGGTCGGTGGGCTCCACGGCGGCCGCCTCGATCAGGCGCGCGAGCGTCATCGGCGATAACATATGGCGTCCATGCCCGAGGTCTAGCGTGACATCCGCATAAGCGACGCTCGCCAGATGCGGCGGCAGGAAGTCTTCGCGCGGAAGGCTCAGCATCGCCTGCAGCAGCGCGGTGCCGGTGACCTTGTTCGGCAACACCTGCCCTTCAACCATGTTTTTTCGTTGCAGTTCAAGGTATTGCTTCATTTATTTAACCTTATATATCAATGCTTTAGCGGCCTATTTGCTATTCTACACCTTCCCTGCCATCCACAAAGCGGATTCTTGCGGCCATGAAATCTTGACCGCGCCGCGCAAAGCCATGTATACCAATCCCTCCACAGCAAGCGATGGCGCGGTGGCAGAGTGGTGATGCAGAGGACTGCAAATCCTTGAATGCCGGTTCGATTCCGGCCCGTGCCTCCAACCCCTATCCCGAAACGCCGGAAAAGGTCAGAACTTCCAACCCGCCCGCAGCAGCGCTGCGTTGGCGATGTAGTCTTGCTTGATGTCGAAGTTGTAGGCGGCCGTCAGCTCGAGGTTGTCGGCGCTATAGTACTTCAGCTGCGCGCCCAGCGTCACCTTGTGGCGTGCGGGATTGGGGCTCTCGCCCTTGAACGCAGGACCGCCGCCGAGGAAGCTTGAAGAGGTTTCGAGGTTGTCGCCGAGCACGTCATAGCGATAAGCGGCGCTGATTTCCGGCGTCAGGCGCGAGCCGTCGCCGCCGTTGAAATTCATCGCGGCTTTGCCGCCGACGCCGAGGTCGAGGGCGTTGAGCCCCTTGCTGGCGACATGCAGCCCTGCCCCGCCCGCGCCGGTTTCGCTGTAATCGTCGGCCTTGTAATAGACCCAGTCTGCCAGCGCCATCGGCGTCAGGAAGAAGCCTTGCGTCTGGTACGCGCGTCCCGTCTCGGCGCGCAGCGCGACCTGCTGCGAATTGAAGTCGCCATAGGCCGTGAGGCCCGGCGTGCCGCCGACGTCGTGGCGCACCGTCGAGTTCGTGTTGAAGGCATAGCCCGCCATGCTCGTCAGGTAATAGCCCTTGCCCCAGCTGTAGTCGCTGTAGAGCGTCAGCTGGTAGCTGTCGATGTCGGTGCCCGTGCGCGTGACGTTGCGCGAATTGATGTTCGTCGTGCCGTAGCTGAACGCGAGGCCGACGATGCCGTGCGGCAGCAGCTTCTCGGTATCCGCGCCCATGGTCGCGGCGAAGGTGGTCGCGTCGTATCCGGCGATGCCGTCGCGGCGGCCCTGGTTGGCGTCCCAGCCCGTCACCTGCACCCAGCTGCGGTTGCCGAGGCCGGCAGTACCGGCGGAAACGCCTGTCGTTCCGCTATCGCCCATGCGTAGGTCGCGCAGGCGCTCGCCGGTCAGGTTCATGGCGCTGTCGGCGAAGGTCAGCGTCGCCGTGACGTTTGCGCCGTCCATGGCGGGCTGCACGGCCTCGATGATGGCGGCCTGTTCCGCCGGCGTGGTGGCGTTGGTCAGGTTGTCGAGGATGCCCGACAGTTCCGGATCCGACGTGCCGTCGAGGGAGATAAGCGCATCGCCGGCGCTTGCGTCGTTCGGCGTGCTGCCGAATGTCGCCTTCGAGGCCATGAGGAAGATGTCGCTATCATTGGTGATGCCGGCGCCGTTGATCATGGTGAAATCCCACGCCAGCGAATTGTCCGCGACCTTGGTGCCGTTGGAACCGGGGCCGCCGATAGCGGTTGCATCGCCGTCGATGAGCAGGAACTTGGTCGAGGCGTCGACGGTGTTGACGGAAGCAAGGTCGATGACGACCTTTTGTCCCGTCAGGTTGGCTGCGCCGTTGTTGATGACCAGTGCGCCGTGATCGGCGGCGGAGACGACGCCGAAAGTCAGCGTGCCCTTGCCTGCCTGCATCGTGTCGGTCGAGAGCGTGGTGCCGGAAGCGATGGAAACGGCGCCGTTGTTGGCAAGGCTGCCTGTGATGCCGGTCGCGGCGCGCACGTCGAGCAAGCCGGTGGCGAGCACGTCGACGTCGCCGGTGATGGAGGAAACGTCAGGCGTGAGGAACGTGCCGGAAACGTCGATGCCGTTGCTGGCGTCGACCGTGAAGCCGTTGCCGAGCGTGAAGGTCATGCCCTTGGCGACGTTGAAGTTGGACACGTAGAAGTTGCCTTCGGACGTGAAATTGGCCGCGACGTTGACGGTCGAATAGCCGTTGGTCGGCGCATCGTCGACGACATCGCCGACAATCTGCCCGCCAAGGATGTTGATATCCATCTCCGACGATAGCAGGCTGAGGCTTATTGCCGTGCCTGTCGTACCCGTGATGGTGCCGGCGGTGTCGATATGGCCGCCGCTGTATGAGTCGGAGATCGCGCCGCCGGAAGCGCCGGTCACCGTAGCGCCTGCGCCGATGGTGATCGCGAGCGAGCTGCCGATATTGCCGGCGTAGATGCCCATGGCGTTATGCCCTTCGACCGAGACGCCCTTGGCGACGTTGATCGTCATCGCCTTCCCGCTGGTGCTGCCGGCGCCCACGGCTACGCTGTAGCCGTAAACGTCGCCATTGATGTTCAGGGTGGTTGCGCCAGCGCCCACGTTCTGTACGAACACGCCGTTGCCGTAGGTGGATGTGACGGAACTGCCGGCGGCGGTCGTAACGGTCACGTCGCCTGCGTCGCTGCTGATGCTCTGGACCTGGACGCCGCTCTGGTAGGCGTTGATGTCGCCGTCGACGAGGATGTCCATTGTGCCGCTGTAGTTGCGCACATAGATGCCGCTCGATGTCGTGGCGGTGATGTCGTTCACGTGGATATAGGTGCTCGAGGCCGCATAAACCAGTGCGCGGATGCCGAGCGTGCCGGTGATATGGCCGGCTGTGTTGATCTCAAGCGGGCCGGTGCCGCGCTGAAGGGCGACAATGCCCATGCTGTCGGCATTGATGTCGCCCTCGACGTCGATGTACATCCCGCCGCTGGTCGCGAGGTTGCGCGCGACGATCCCATGCTCGTGTGCCGTGATGTCGCCGCCGACAGTGATGGACAGGTCGCCCGTGCTGCGCTGGCGTGCGTCGATGCCACGGTAATTGTGGCCCGTCACGTTGCCATCGACGTCGATGATCAGGTCGCCGTTGCCGGCGTTGTAATTGAACGCGGCGATGCCGTTGCGGCCGCCGTAGACGTCTCCCGTAGAGCCGATATACAGGTCGCCGCTGCCGTTGTTGGTGGCGTGGATGGCGCCATAGTTGCTGCCGCCCCCGAAATGGCCTTCGACGTCGGCGACCTTGATGGTCAGGTCGGTGCCGGCGGCGCTGTTGACGGCGAAGATGGGCACGCTGTCGCTGAGGATGTCGCCGGTCGATGCGATCGTCAGCGCGCCGCTGCCGCCGTTGTGGGCGTTAATGGCGAAGCCGCCGGTGGAAAGGTCGCCGTTGATGTCGACGTCGACGCTGCCGGCGGTCATGCCGTTGTCAGCGGTAGAGGAAATCGTCAGTCCGTCGCCGATGGCGCTCATCGACGAATGATTGGTGTCTGTAAACGAGATCGCGCCCGCGCCGCTGATGGTGATGCCGTTGCCGGTGGACACGTTCAGGTTGAAAGTATTGTCGGTATAGACGTGCGCGTCATTCACCGAAGCGGTTTGCGAGGTGGTCGTCGCACCGCTGCAAAGGTAATCCGGCGAAGATTGAATAGTGCAATCCGCGTAAGCGCGTCGACCGTATGCGAAGAGAGCCGTGGCCAAGGCAGTCGTGAAGACCAGAGCGTTCTTTTTCTTCGATACCGTTTTTCTCATGACACGCGCGATTACCTCTTCATATTCCCTATTCTTCCGCATTATCGGTGGATAACTCTGATTCTATCAAGCGTTATATAAGCTGTTATATGTATATATCCTATTGAATAGAAGGATGTTTTCCGTCCTTTTGTCCATCAGGGCGTCACGGACAGGCATGCAATTTATTCTTGCCAAATCGAAAAAACTTGGTAAAAACAAGTTCCATTGTTCCCTGGTAGCTCAGTGGTAGAGCAGGCGACTGTTAATCGCCTGGTCGCAAGTTCGAATCTTGCCCAGGGAGCCATTTTTCCAAGCCCTCTTCCCCGCCCTAGAAATGCACCGTCGCGCGCGCGAGGCCGCTGTGGGCGTGGTAATCTTCCTTGTACGCGTAGTTGTAGTTCGCGGAGAGATCCCAATTGCCGGTCATGCTGTAGGTCAGGCTCGCGCCGCCGTCGAAAGTGCTGCGGGCGGGATGCGCGCCGACGCTGGTGAAGACCGTGTTCGCCGGATCGCCGATGAAGCTGGCCGAGGTGTCGATGCGGTCGGAGATCGCGGCGTAGCGGTAGCCGGCATGCAGCGCGGGCTTGAGCACGTTGCCGTCCGCGTACTTGACCTGCATGTAGGTGTCGACGCCGATGCCGAGGTCGAGCGTGTCGTAGTCTTGACGGCGGACATTGAGGCCCCCACCGCTGCCCTGCTCCGTATAGCCATCAACCAGCAGCTTTGTATAAGTCGCGGACATGTTCGGCGTCACGATCAGGTCGTGCGTTGTCGTGTAGTCGTGGCCGAGCAGCGCCTTGGCCGAGAACTGGTTGCTGCCGTAACTGGCCGTCGCGGCGTCGCCCGGCGCCAGCACATTATAACGCACGCCATTGATGTCGTTATAGGCATAGCCCAGCTGCCCGTTCAGGAAAATGCCCTGGCCAAGGTCGCGGCTGGCGTAGAAGTTCACGCCATAGCTGTCGATGTCGGTTCCGGTCTGGTTGGTGTTTTCGGCGTTGGCGTTGAGACGCGCGTAGTTGAACGAGAGGCCCACGAGGCTGTCCTTCAGCAAACGGTCGGTATCCGCGCCCATCGCGCTGCCCCACAGGTCGGAGCGATAGCCCGCGATGCCGTCGCGCATGCCTTGGTAAGCGCGCTGGCCGTAGCCCTGCACCCACGCCGTCGCACCGTTGGAGGCCGAGCCGGCGGCGACGCCGGTTCCGGCATCGTCCCCGCCGCGCCATGCGATCATGCGGTTGTCGGCGAGGCCTTGCACGCGTACGCCGTTGTCGAGCGCGGCGGTGACGATATGCCCGTCCACCGTCGGCTGCAGGCGTTCCAGGATGCCGTTGATGGTCGCGGCGTCAGGCGCTGCGTTGATCGCAGCCTGAACCGTTTGCAGCGCCGGGCTGCCGCCGATGATCGTCTGCAGGGCGTTGCCCACGTTGGCGTTGCCCGGCGTCGACGCGAGGCTCGAGAGCGAGGCGTTCTTGGTGATGTGCAGCCAGAGGTCGTTCGCGCCGTTGATGTCGGTGACGCCGTCGCTGGTATTGGTGCCGTCAGCGATCTGGAGCTTCCAGAGCGCGCTGTTGAGCACCGTCGTCAGCGTGCCGCCGGGGTTGCCGACGCCGGTGATGGTGCTGTCGCCGCTGGCGATCATGATTGCCTTGCCGGTCGTCAGGTTGCCGCCGGTCATGGTGACCGTGACCGGCGTCGCGCCAGCAAGGCTGATGCCGCCGCCCGTGACGTCGAGCGAGCCGTAGTTGGCCATGCTGGAGACGCCAAAGTCGATCGTGCCGGTGCTGGCCTTCATAGTGTCAAGCGTCAAGGCCGCGTCCGAGGCGATCTTGATCGTGCCGGCGTTGGTGGTGCCGCCGTCGACGGAGAAGTTCTTCTGGACGTCGAGCATTGCGCTCTTGTTGACCGTGAGGCCGCCGTCGACGATCGCTGAACCTGCGGTCGTCACGGTGATCGTGCCGTTGTCCACCACGCCCAAATACGTCGTGATGTCGTTGGCCAGCGTGAATTTCTTATTCACCTCCACGGTCAGGCTTGAGACGTCAAAAGTGCCTTCCGACGTGAAATCGCCGGCGATTTTGACCAGCGAATGCCCGTCTTCGGGCGCCGTGTCGCGGACGGCGCCGATGATATGGCCGCCTTCGATGATCAGCGGCGTATCGCTTTCGACGGCGTCGAACACGATGGCGTCGCCGCTGCCGTGTATCGTCGCGCCGGCTTCGTTGATGATGCCTTGGTCAAGGCCGCCGCTCCGGATATCGAGGCCGGTGGGGCCCTCGATGTCCGCGCCCTTCTTGTTGGTGAAGGTGCCCAGTCCGCTTTCGTTGTGGATGATAAAGCCGGTGCCGCTGATCTTGCCTTCGTTGGTCACGGTCAGGGTCGAGGCGGCGGTGTTGTTCGCGTAGACGCCGGCGTAGCTTGCCTCGATGTTTGCATCGGCGCCGATGGCGATCGTCATGTCGCCGCCGGCGGCGTTGTTGTTGGCCAGCACGCCCGAGCCGCCCACCAAATGGCCGTCCACGGTGATCGTGATGTCGCCCGTGCCGTTGTTGGCGACTTGGATGGCCTGATAGCCGTTGATGTAGCCGTCGGCCGTGATCGAGACGTCGCCGTCCCCGTCGTTGACGGCGTAAAGGCCGGCGGAATTGCCCTTGAGGCTTGAATGCTGGCCGAAGGTGAATGTCATGTTGCCGCTGCCGGCGCCGAAATCGCGCGCGTAGATTGCGGCGTGGTTGGTGTTGGAGACCGAACCCTCGATGTCGACGTTGATCGCGCCGGTGCCGTGGTTGAGCGCGTAGATGCCGGTGTAGTTATGGCCGTCGATCTTGCTGTCCTGGCCGGTCATGATCGTGAGGTCGCCGGAGCTGCCGTTGTCGTTGAGCGCAAGGATGCCCTGATAGTAAGAGGTGATATCGCCGTTGGCCATGATCAGCAGGTCGCCGGTGCCCTTGTTACGCACCTGGATGCTGCCTTCGGAGTTCCCCTCGACGTCGACGGTGACGTCGCCGTCGCCTTCGTTCAGGGCGTAGACGCCGTTGCCGCCGCCGGCGTAAAGCGCGCCGTAAGTCGTGATCGTCATTTTGCCACCCTGCGACGTGTTGTGGGCGTAAACCGAATTGCCGAAGCCGGAAAGGATGACGTCGCCGTTTGCCGTGATCGTGGTGTCGCCCGTGCCTTCGTTCAGTGCATAAATGCCGAAAGAATGGCCGCTGACGGTATGGTTTTTGCCAGTGGTCACTGTCAGATCGGTGCCGTCGCTGCCCACCTTGGCGTGAATGCCGTCCCCGCTGGAGCCCGTGACGTTGGTGCTGGCGGTGACGTTGACCGTGCCGGCGCTGCTGTACGCGTTGATGCCGTCGCTGCCGCCCGAGACGTCGGCGTCAGTGGTGATGACGACGCCGTTGCGCGCGTAGCCGTAGATGCCCGCGCCGCCGCCGGTCACGATGTCGCGCGTATGGATGGTGAGGCCGCCGTTGGTTCCCCTGTTGCTGGCGCGGATGCCGTCGGCGTCATCGCCGTTGACGGTGGCGCCCGCATAGGTGTCGATCTTCAGGTCGCCGGTGTATTTCACGAAGGCATTGATGCCGTCGTTGCCCCCGGTGACGGTGCCGGAAACCTTGATCGCGACGCCGATCGAGTCGGTATAGCCGAAGTTCGTCGCGTAGATGCCGATGTTGCCGCCGGAGACAGACGAGCCCTTCTCCGTCGTGACCGAGACCACGTCGGCGGAGTTGATGTAGCCCACCGCCGCAATGCCATCGTTGTCGGTACCGGTGGCGGAGCCGGAGAGCGTAATCGAGACGCCGCCCGTGGCGTCGTCGCCGACATAGCCGCGGATGCCGTCGCGGGTGCCGCTGAAGGCCCCGTTGACATTGATCGTGACAGAACCGGGGGTCATGCCGTCGTCGTGTGTTTCAGCGAAGAGGCCGATACCGAACGCGCCGGTCGCCGTCACGCTGGATTTGTGTGTATCGATGAAACTGAGGGCGCCGTCGCCTGTGATGTGGATGCCGCGGTTTGCGTTGGCATTGACGCTGAAGCCCGCGAGCGTCGAGACGCTGGCGTTGGCGTGGTTGATGTCCTGCTCCGCCGTCTCCGCCCCGCCACAGAGATAAGTGGCTCCGCTCGACTGATAGCAGTTCGCATAGGCGCGGCGGCCGTAAGAGAACATGGAAGCGGCGATCGCCGTCGTCAGGACGAGGCGTTTCTTGAAGGTCTTGGAGATCATGGGAGGGCCCTTTTGAGTAAGCTCTAAAAGCAATAAGCCAGTATAGACCCCGCCGATCGAGAGGAACAAGCACGCTTCCGCCTGATTTTCAACGATTTTTCGCGATTACAGAAAAGGAAACCCCCTTGCCTCTTTCCGCCGCTCTGGTAGAGTAGTTTCCTTATGAACGTTCAGAGTTTCAAAGAAGAAAAAGATCTCCAGTTGGAGAAGGACGCGGCGGCTTTTGCAAGCCTGACCCCGCGCCAGCGGGCTGCTGCCATCCGTCTTGGCAACGCGCAGTTCTTTGTGCGCCGCGCGATGGCCCTCGGCGTGATTGCCACGATGAAGCCCTTTGACTGGCTTTATGAAGGCCTTTGCCGCCAGCCGTTCCTCGCGATCCGCCGCGTCGTGACGAAGAACCGCCCGCCCGTCGAGAAAAAGCCGCGCAACGCTCCCGCCTTCTGGCGCAAGGCGAAAGTGGGGATAGGCAAGGTTTCGCGCAAGGTCGGCGATTTTCTGGGCCGCTATGGCGCGGTCGGCCTCTACCGCGTCACGGAATGGGTGCTGAACCCGCGCACGCGCGCGGGCAAGCCTGTATTCACCAATCCCACCCTGAACAAGGTCCTCAAGATCGGCGGCGGCCTCGTGACGCTGGTCGCGATGACTGTCGTCCTTGGCGGCATTGAGCTTTTGACCAAGATCGGCCACGTCGAGGGCGCGCGTATGCTGGCGCATAGCACGGCGTCACCGATGGCACTGGTCGGCCAGCAGTTCGCGATCCATATGGGGCTGAACTGGGCGTCTTATGCCGCGCAGTTCCTCGTCGTGCCCTCGATCGCGGCGACGCGGCAGGTGCTCAAGGAGTTCAAGATATTCCAAGGGATGGGCCATCACTACAACGCCCGCATGCGCGCATGGCGCGAAAAAAATCCCGACCGCCTTGCCAAGTCCACGCACTGGACGCCCTCGGGATCGATGGTGAAGCTGGGCCGCGGCGTGCTGGTGCAGGCGTCGCCGGAATTCTACCGCGCGCGGATGAAGTATTACTTGTCGCTCGACAAGAAGGCTTCCGCACCTGTTGCCGCGCCGCAAGTCCAGCCCGTGAACCAGAAGCCGAGCACGCTGGGCAACAAGACGGTCGGCCCTGCGTTCAACGACAATGCGCCGAAGGCTCCGGGCGCGGACGATGCGCCGAACGCGCCGAAACTCGGTCCCGACCTGAAGCCTTAAATCTTAAACCTTCGCCCAATCGATCGGCGCTTGGCCGTGCTCGATCAGGTACTGGTTCGTTTTCATGAAATGCCCGCAACCGAAGAACCCGCGATGCGCCGAGAGCGGCGACGGGTGCGGCGCGGTGAGCACAAGGTGCTTCTTGCGGTCGATGAAGGCGCCCTTCTTCTGCGCATAGGATCCCCACAGCAGGAAGACGACGTTTTTGCGCCCGTCGTTGACGGCGCGGATGACGGCGTCGGTGAATTCTTCCCAGCCCTTGTTCTGGTGCGACCCGGCCATCGACTGGCGCACGGTCAGCGTCGCGTTCAGCAGCAGCACCCCCTGTTCCGCCCAATGCGTGAGGTCGCCGGAAGGTGGCATGCGGATCTCGAACTCCTGCTCGATTTCCTTGTAGATGTTCATCAGGCTCGGCGGCAGCGGCACGCCATTGCGGACAGAGAACGACAGGCCATGCGCCTGCCCGGGGCCGTGATACGGGTCCTGCCCGAGGATCACGACCCTGACCTTGCCGAGCGGCGTGGTATTGAGCGCGTTGAAGATGTCGGCGCCGCGCGGATAGACGACGCGGCCCTCCTGCTTCTCTTTCTGCAGGAAGGCGCGCAGTTGCGCCATGTACGGCTTGTCGAACTCAGCACCGACCGCGGCGAGCCAGTCCGGCGGCAATTTGACGGTACGCTCTTCTGTCATGGCGTGTTTATGCCACGCTTCAGGGCAATTTTAAAGTCCCCTCTTACGACGGCTTGGCCGAGTTGCCGAAGCTTGCGCCCGGGCCTTTCGGCTTCTTCCTGACGCTGGCGATGGCCTGGCCCGCGATTTCCTTGACGGCAGCGTCGAGGTTCGGGGTTTCCATGATGCGCTCAAGCTGTGCCAGCATGAGCTGCTGATGCTTGTCGTCGTAGCGCTTGAGCTGCGTCAGTGGATTGACGATGCGCGAGGCGGTCTTGCCGTTCACCGCGTTGACCTCGATGATGAGGTCGGCGAGGAACTTGTAGCCCGAGCCGTCCGCGGCGTGGAAGGCCGCATAGTTGCCGTTGGTGAAGCCGGAGACGACGGCGCTGACCTTGTTGGGCGTGGTCAGGTCGAAGGCCTCGTGTTCCATCAGCGTCTTGACGTGACCGATGCCGCCGAGGCTGGCCTGCAGGCTCAGCCACTTGGCGACGACGTTCGGGTTGTCCTGATAGGACTGGTAGAAGCTTTCCAGCGCCATATCCGCCTCGATGCCGCCCAGGCGCGCCAGCACGCCGAGGCCCGCCAGCTTTTCCGTCATGTTGGTCGCGCCGCCGAACTGCGCCTTTGCGGTTGCGGCGACTTCCGGCGTTTCCAGCTTGAGCATGAAGCCGAGCGACGTGTTGTGCAGGTCGCGGCGGCCGACCTGTTCGGGGCCGACGTTATAGGTCTCGCCCGCAGGCGCGGTGGTCGCCGTGTAGATCGCGGCGAAGTCACCCTTGAACGTCTCGGCCAGCGTGGCGGTGAGGAAGTTGGTCGCGGCCTCGACCGCGTCGGGGTCGATGGCCTTGAGGCCCTGGATGACCAGGCTGCGCGCCGGGAGCGACAGCGTGCGCGCGGCGAAAGCGAGGTCGCCGTCGAGCGCGTTGGCCACGTTGGCGGCGTAAGCGTCGATGAAGTCCTGCTTGAGCGTTAGCGGATTTTCGTCCTGATAGTCCTTGATCAGGCCTTGCAGCGTCTTCAACATCAGGCGCTCGGTCGCTTCGTACTTGTTGAAGGGATCGCTGTCGTGCGCCATGCGGAAGATGAGTTCCTCGTCCGACGGCTGGGTCACGATCTTGACGGGTGCGGAGAAGCCGCGCAGCACGGAAGGCACCACGGGGCCGTCGATGTTCTCGAATACGAAGGTCTGTTCGGCTTCGGTCAGTTGCAGGATCTGGTTCGCCGCGTCCTTGCCGCTCTGGCCGATCAGGCCGACGGCGACGGGGATGTGCAGCGGCTGCTTGGCGCTCGCCGGCTGGTCGGCCGTCTCGGGCGTGATTTGGCGCAGCGTCAGCGTGTAGGTCTTGGCATCCGCGTCGTACTTGCCTTCATACGAGATCTCCGGCGTGCCGGACTGGCTGTACCAGCGGCGGAACTGCGTCAGGTCGATGCCCGACACCTCTTCCATGTTGTTGATGAAGTCGTCGCAGGTGACGGCCTGACTGTCGTAGCGGTCGAAGTAGTTGTCCATTGCCTCGCGCCAGACGGCAGGCGTCAGGATGGTGCGCATCATGCCCAGCACGTGCGAACCCTTGGTGTAGACGGTGCTGCTGTAAATGTTGTCGAATTCCTCGACGAGTTCGGGTCGGATCGGGTGCGCGTTGGGGCCGGAGTCCGCGAGGAACTGGCCGGCGCGCAGCTCGACCGCGTCGTCGATGGTCTGGATGGCGGCGGAATGCAGGTCGGAGGTGAACTGGCGGTCGCGCAGGACGGTCAGGCCTTCCTTGAGCGTGAGTTCGAACCAGTCGCGCAGCGTGACGCGGTCGCCGGTCCAGTTGTGGAAGTATTCGTGGCCGAGGACGGCCTCGATGTCGATGAGTTCCCTGTCGGTCGAGCTTTCCGGGTTGCCGATCAGGAGGGAGACGTTATAGACGTTGAGGCCCTTGTTCTCCATCGCGCCGGCGTTGAACTTGTCGAGCGCGGCGATGTGGAAGCAGTCGAGGTCGTATTCGCGGCCATAGGTCACTTCATCCCACTTGAACGCGCGCTTGATGGATTCCATCGCCCAGTCGATCTTGTCCTCATAGCCCGGCTGGACGAAGATGCGGAGATCGACTTTCTTGCCGGACATGGTGGTGTAGTCGCTCTCGAGCACCTTCACGTCGCCGCCGATCAGCGCGAACAGGTAGCTCGGCTTCGGCCAGGGGTCGCTCCACTGCACGGTGTGGCGGCCGTTGCCGAGGTCGGTCGGGTTCTTGTAGTCGCCGTTGCCGTTGGAGAGCAGCGTCGGGTATTGCGCCTTGTCCGCTTCCAGCGTGACGTCGAAGACCGCGAGGTTGTCGGGACGGTCGAGGAAATACGTGATGCGGCGGAAGCCCTGCGCCTCGCACTGCGAACCCAGGATGTCGCCGGCCTTGTAGATGCCGGAGAGCGCGGTGTTGGCGCTCGGGTTGACTTCGGTGACGATCTCGAGCTTGAAGGCGCCCATGGGCGGGCGCTTGAGGATCAGGTTCTTGTCGGTGACGACGTATTCCTGCGGGTCGAGGTCGCGGTATTGGCCGTTCTCGAGGATGCGCAGGCTCTTGAGCTTGAGGTCTTCGCCGTCGAGCACCAGCGGGCCGCCGAGCGGGCCGTTCTGTTGTACGTCGATCCGGCTGGTGATGACGGTCTGCGTGTCGTCGAGGTTGATGTAGAGGTTGACCTTGTCGATCTTGTATTCCGAAGGACGGTAGTCGCCGCGGCTCAGGGGATTGCGCTCGGGGTTGAAAAGATAATCCTTCGGGGTCATCGAAAGCTCCTGACAAATTTGATTTGTGAAGCAATCAATCTACATGATTGCCCTAACTTATGCAAATCGAATTAAGGAGGGCCTTTAAGCGAAATATTATTTCGTTCAGGCTTTCGGAGCCGGGGTGTTGCCCTTGGGGAGGGTCTTTGCCAGCAGTGAAATGCAGGCTTCCGGCTGCATTGCCGAGACTGCAATGTCGAGCGTTTCAAGGCTAGGCTTCATACCCGCATCCACCAGCAGCTTCAACATGTCGAAGGTGATGGTGCTTGTCTCTAGGAGGGTATTCAGCAAGGGCGTGCCCGGTCGGCACTGCACCGTACTGCGCCAGGAATATCGCGTGTCACGCCGCTTCAAAGTAAGTGTTCGCCTGAACCAGCGCCTCCATGTTCAGCGGTCCCATTTGTACTTGAGTGAATCCTTGATGTCGGCCATGCCGCGCAGGCCCTGATCGAGCACAGTCTTGACGGTGCTGTCGATCGCGCCGAGCGACGACAGGTCCTGACGATAGACGCCTTTTTGCAGGTGGAGGTCGATGCCGGGAGTCAGGAGCGGTTCAACTTGCTGCTTGAAGAAATCTGCAAACGGGTTGCCGGGCGCACCGCTGACAGGCAACTCCACCTCTTCCATGCCGATGCGCGCAGCCAGTGTGCCGATCAGGTTCGCGCAATCCGCCAACTGGCGCGCGAGTTCCTGATGGCGAAATTTCTCGTAAGGGTCGTACCATGTCGCAAGGCAGGCAAAGCGGCACGCCGCTTCGACCAGTTCAGCCTCGACCGGCGCATGTTGCGTGCCGGCCAGCGTCGCATGACGGCGGAAAATGTCGCTCAGCTCGATCAGGTCGAGTTTCTTGTGATTGGCCATGGCAGGCATCTCTCTGTATCAGTGAAGGACACACAGTAAGATAACCACACGGGTTATGTCAACGCACTATTTCGTCCCGAAAATCCGGTCGCCAGCGTCGCCGATGCCGGGGAGAATGTAGCCGTGGTCGTTCAGCTCGCGGTCGATGGCGGCGGTATAGACGGGCACGTCGGGGTGCGAGGCATGGAAGGTCTTGAGGCCGATGGGCGCGGCGATCAGGCACATGAAGCGGATGTCCCCTGCTCCCGCCTGCTTGACCTTGTCGACGGCGGAGATGGCGGAGTGACCGGTCGCCAGCATCGGGTCGGCGACGATGACGCGGCGGCTGGCCATGTCGTCGGGGAGTTTCTTGTAGTACTCGACGGCTTCCAGAGTCTTGGGGTCGCGGTAGAGGCCGATGTGGCCGACGCGCGCGCCGGGAGAAAGCTCGAGCAAGCCGTCGACAAAGCCGAGGCCGGCGCGCAGGATCGGCACGATGGCCAGCTTCTTGCCGCTGAGCATGCGCGACTTCATCTTCTCCAGCGGGGTCTCGATCTCGACCTCTTCGGTCGGCAGGTCGCGGAGGATTTCGTAGCCCATCAGCATCGAAATCTCTTTCAGCAGCGTGCGGAAGTCCTGCGTGCCGGTGTCCTTCGCCCGCATCATCGACAATTTATGCTGGATCAGTGGGTGGTTGATCAGCTGGGTATTGTCGGGCATGGCGGTCTCCTTTGTTCCATGTTATATAGCAGGTATGCCTGACCTCAACCAGCATCATTACGCGCTGACGCCCGAAGACCTGCAGTCGCGCGTGCTGTATAAGGACAAGCTGGTCATCGTCCTCAACAAGCCCGCCGGGATTCCGGTGCATCCCGGGCCACGCGGCGGGCCGAGCATGGAAGACTACTTCGGCGCGCTCAAATATGAATTGCCAGAACCGCCGCAACTCGCTCACCGCCTCGACCGCGACACCAGCGGCTGCCTGATCCTCGGCCGCCAGAAAAAGGCGCTGCGCCGCCTCGGCAAATTGTTCGAAGCGGGTAGCATCTCCAAGACTTATTGGGCCATCGTCCACGGCGGCCCGAAGGACGACGCCGGCATCGTCGACGGCTGGCTCGAAAAAATCCGCACGCCGAAAGGCTGGTACATGAAAACCTGCGCTCAGAAAGAAGGTGCGCAAACCGCCGTGACCCATTGGAAAGTCATCAAACGCGGCGAGGGCTGGACATGGATGGAGCTATATCCCAAGACCGGCCGCACGCACCAGATCCGCGTGCACTGCCAGTCTCTCGGCTGCCCGATCATCGGCGATTGGGTCTATGGCCCGCAGGCCGAACAACTTCCCCTGCTTCACCTCCACGCGCGCTCCATCGACATCCCTTTATATGAAGGCGATCCGCTGCTGCATATCGAGGCGCCGGTGCCCGCGCATATGGCCGCCGCCTGCTCTTGACATCTTGATATGCCAACGATATGAATAATATCTTTATTTCTATAAAAAAGGTATTTCATGCCGCGCACCGCTTACGAATTTCTCCAAGAACAGTTTGAGAAGATCATCAAGGCCGATTACGCCGCGCGCGTGCGCCAGATGGAACTCGAAGTCGTGACCGAGGGAGCGGAAGCTGAAAAGCTCGCCGAGGAATGCGCCGCGTTCAAGAAAGAGCGATACGCGCTGGTCTCCATGCCCGAGGTTGCCGCGCTCCTGGCCGAAGCCGAAGCGCAGGCCGCCACGCTGTCTCCCTTCGATCGCCGCAACCTGCAGCTGATGCGCATGATGTGGACGAACGAAGCGGGCCTCCCCGCCGACCTCGCGAGCGCCGTGATGAACCTCGACATCGAAGGTCCCGTGCACCACCGCATCGCCAAGCAGAGCGGTGACTGGAGCGAGATGCAGGAATGGCTCCGCCACTGCTTCGACACGATGAGCGCCGTCGGCGCGGTGAAGAAGCCGCTGATCGGCGCCAACTCGGTATATGAGGCGGTACTGGCCACGTTCTGCCCCGGCCTTTCCGAGAAAACCGTCAACGAGCAGCTCGGCCTCGTCGAGCGCGAACTGCCCGCCATCATCCGCGACGCGATGGCGAAGCAGGCGCAGGAACAAGCGGCGATCCCGCTAACCGGCCCCTTCCCGCGCGCGCAGCAGGAAGAACTCAACCGCCGCCTCGCCGTGATGCTCGGCTTCGACTTCTCGCGCGGCAAGATGACGATGATCGACAACAGCCCATCCTGCGACGGCGGCCCTGACGACACGCGCCTGACCACCGACTTCATCGAGAACGACTTCCTCAATTCCGCCTATTCCGTGGCGCACGAAGGCGGCCATGCGCTCTACCGCCAGAACCTGCCGCAGGAAACCAAGTACCAGCCGATCGGCATGGTCATGGGCTGCGACATCGACGAGGCGATCTCGAAATTCTACGAAGCCTATGTCTGCCAGACGCCGGAATTCTTCCAGCTGCTCGAGAAGGAAGCGCGCGACGTCTTCGGCCGTCCCGATGATCCGGCGCTGTCGGCCGAGAACCTGATGCGTCTCAAGAACCATGCGCAGCCCTCGTTGATCCGCATCTACGCAGACGAGTTGACCTACCCCGCCCATATCGTCCTGCGCCACAAGATCGAAAGCCAGCTGGTCGAAGGCAAGATGAAGATCGAGGACGTGCCCGCGACGTGGAACGCCCTGATGCAGAAATACCTCGGCCTCACGCCGGCCAACAACAGCGAAGGTTGCCTGCAGGACGTGCACTATCCCGTCGGTTATATCGGCTATTTCCCGTCCTACGTGCTCGGCAACATGGGCGCCGCGCAGCTTTTCGCCGCGATGGAAAAGGCTGTGCCTGAAGTCCGCGCGGAAATCGCCCAGGGCAACCTGCAACCCATCAAGGAATGGCTGACGAAGAACGTCTTCTCGAAGGCCAGCAGCCTCAGCCAGGACGAACTCTATACGGCGGCGACGGGCGAGAAGCTGAATGCGGCTTTCTACCTCAACCACCTCAGCCAGCGCTTCGCCGGCAAGCCGTGGAAGAGCGCCCCGCAGGCCCCGAAACCCGGCACGCCGGAATTATAAGGAACTGCCCGGAACTTTCCGTTTCTTCGCGCGTTATGCAGTGTAGCCCCTGTAATGACCGCAAAGGAGAACGACCATGTCCGGCAAGAACCTCGAAACCCTGTTCCACGATACCCTGAAAGACATTTATTACGCCGAAAAGAAGATCCTCAAGACCCTGCCCAAGATGATGAAGGCGGCGCAATCGCCTGAACTGAAGCAGGTCTTTGAAACCCACTATGGCGAGACGGAAGGCCAGGTCGACCGTCTCGAGCAGATCTTCGAGATCATCGGCAAGCGCCCGCAAGGCAAGACCTGCCCCGCCATCGATGGCATCATCGAGGAAGGCGGCGAGATCATGGACGAGTATAAAGGAACCGAAGCGCTGGACGCCGGCCTGCTCGCCGCCGCGCAAGCGGTCGAGCACTACGAGATCAGCCGCTACGGCACCCTGAAACGCTGGGCGCAACTGCTCGGCCTAAAAGATGCCGTGAAGCTGCTCGACGAAACCTTGCATCAGGAATCCCACGCCGACGAGGCCCTCACCAAGGTCGCCGACAAGAAAGTCAACGACCGCGCCCTCAAGGCCGTCGTCTAAAATCCCGCTTCATGAAGAAAGCCGCCGGAGGAAACTTCGGCGGCTTTTTCGTGTACGTGGTTAGCTTTCTACCGCCATCCGCATCCCTTCCAGTTCTAGCCAGCGGTTTTCGGCTTCGTGGAGTTCCTCGCGCGCGTAGCCGAGGCGGTGGGAGGCGTGGTGGAAGACGTTCTTGTCCTTGGCGTAGAGGTCTGAATCCTCGAGGATGCCTTCGAGTTCGGCGATTTCCTTTTCGAGGCGCTCGATGACGCGCGGCAGGCGTTCCAGTTCATGCTGCAGCTTGAAGGTCAGGCGCTTCGTCGTCTTCGGCGCGGGCGGCGGTGGAGCGGCTTCCTTCTTTTTTGCAGCAACTGTCACGGCGGCGGATGCGGCCTTGGCTTCCCCGCCCTCTTTCGCGGCGAGGTAGTCGGTGTAACCGCCGATGTAGCCTTCGACCTTGGCGTCGCCTTCGAAGGCGATGATCTTCGTCACCGTCTGGTCGAGGAAGTCGCGGTCGTGGCTGACGACCAGCAGCGTGCCGGTGTAGTCGGTCAGGATTTCCTCGAGCATGTCGAGCGTGTCCATGTCGAGATCGTTGGTCGGCTCGTCGAGGATCAGCAGGCTCTTGGGGTCGGCCAGCACCTTGGCGAGCATCAGGCGGTTCTTCTGCCCGCCTGACAGCGTGCCCACCATCTGGCCTGCGAGTGCGGGATCGAACATGAAGTCTTTCAGGTAGCCGCACACGTGGCGCGTCTTGTTCATCACCTTCACATACTCGCCGCCCTGCGGGCAGAGTGTGCGCTGCACAGTGTCGTCGTAGCGCAGTTCGCTGCGCTTCTGGTCGAAGTACGAGAATTCGAGCTCGCGGGCCAGCTTGACCTTGCCCATGTCCGGCTCGAGTTCGCCGGTGAGCAGGCGCAGGAAGGTCGTCTTGCCCGAGCCGTTCTTGCCGAGGATGCCGATGCGGTCGCCGCGCTGGATCCGGAGCGAGAACTTGTCAAGGATCTTCTTGTCGCCGAAATGCTTGTCGACCTTGATGAACTCGGCGACGATCTTGGAGTTGCTCTCGGCGATCTCCAGCTCGCCCAGCTCCATGCGCGCCATCATGCGGCGGAAGGAACTCTTGTCGGCTTTCAGCCGCGCGCGCTCGGCCTGGACGATCTCGAGGCGGCGGATATTGCGCTTGCGGCGCGCGCCGGGGCTGCGGGCGGCCCATTCAAGTTCCGACTCCAGCGCCTTTTCGCGGTTCTTCAACTCGCGCGCTTCCTGCTCCAGCAGCTGCCCCGACCATTCGTCGAAATGCGCGAAGCCCTTGGGGCACACGCGCACGCGGCCGCGGTCGAGCCAGAAGATCTTGTCGGAGATATTGGCGAGGAACGTCTTGTCGTGGCTGACGCAGAGCAGCGCGCCGCGGTATTGCTTGAGGTATTTTTCCAGCCATTCGATGACGTCGAGGTCGAGGTGGTTGGTCGGCTCGTCGAGCAGCAGGATCTCGGGCTCTTCCACCAGCACCTGCGCGAGGCTGGCGCGGCGCAGCTGGCCGCCCGAGAGCTTGTCCATGTGCGCGGCGGGGTCGAGCTCCAGCGGGCGGACGATCATGTCCACCTTGTACTTGTGCAGCTCTTCCTCGTCGGTGCCCTTGAACATCTCGAAGACGAAGTCCTCGACCGTCTGGCCGGGCACGGGGATGATTTCCTGCTTGAGGTAGCCGATGCGCGTGCCCTGCAGCATCCAGCGTTCGCCGCTGTCAAGGTCGAGGTCGCCGGTGACGATGTTCATGAGCGTCGACTTGCCTGCGCCGTTGCGGCCGACAAGGCAGATCTTGTCGCCTTCCTGCACGTGGAAGGTCAGGTCGTCGAAGATGACTTTTTCGCCAAAGGCGACGCTGCCGCCGAGCACGCTGAGGATCAAAGATGAGGACATAGGTCAGTTTTTCGGGCGTTTTTTGAAAGCGGAGCCGCCGCCCGACTGCTGCAGCTTGTCGACGGTGCTGCCCTTGCTGCTGTCATCTGCGATAGCGGTATTTGCGGCGGGCGTGACGGAAGCCGTGGCTGCCTGTGTTTGCTGCGTGTTCGTCTGTTGCGCGAGGACGGCGTTGACGAGCATCGTCTGGGAAGTGGAATCCTTGCTGCAGACGTCGAGCGGCGTCTTGCCGTGCTTGTCCTTGACGCAAGGGTCGGCGCCCATTTTCAGGAGGGCCTCGATCACGGAGGAATTCCCGCGCTTCGCCGCGTAGTGCAGCGCCGTGCGCTTGTGCCTGCCGATCAGCTGGTGGATGTCGATGCCGTATTCCGCCGCGAGCAGTTTCACGATCTCCGCCCTGTTCTGGGTGACGGCGTAAACAAAAGGCGAGCGCGCGGAATCGAAGAAGCACAGGCGCGCTTTCAGGTGTTCGGGATGCTCGAACAGGGAGGCGCGCAACAACTCGATGCTGTTGCTCTTGATGGCTTTCTTGATCTTGGCAACGGACATGCCGAATCCCTAAGGCTGCGTGCGTGAATGGAGCGCTAAAATAGCATAATTGACATAAGCGTCAATGCACTATGCGGCCTGACTTCGCGCGGCATCCGTTAAAGGATAAGGTCCTGAAAATCAGGGGGTCGCGGGCTTGGCGGCGGTTTTTGCAACCGGAGCGGCGGGTGCGGGGAACAATTTGGCCCCTTCCGAACGCTGGGTAGCTTGCGCGACGATCAGGGCAGCTTCTTTCGTGCTTGCGAAACCATTGATTTTTTTCAACATGTTACACCTCGAAAGTTAACTATTACCCTGCTGCTCTTGCTTCAAGAACAACTCTATAGCCTCATTGTGACCCATGTCGCGCAGTATGTCAAGCAATTTTAAACCACGAAACGCGTCCTGGGAGTTCAATTCTTGCGCGACGGTGCACATGTACCAGACCTTGTCCTCGGCCTTGGCGAGGCTTTTGTCGATGTGTTCGGCCAGCGGGGCGTGCAGCGGCGCGTGCTTGATCCCCGCCGCGTCCTGCTGCGCCTCGCGCAGGGCGCCGGCCAGCATCATGATGAACTGGGCGGGATTGATCGGGTTGGCGCGGGTGAAACCGATGTAGAGGATGCCCTTTTCCGGCAGGTAAGTCACCGGCTGCGGCGTCGAGGCGATCTCGATCTGGATGCCCTTCTTCTGGGCGAAGTTGACGAGCTGCTGGCCGTGCGGGCTGGCCTCGAGCACCTCGAGTGCCTTCTCGATCATCGCCGCGTTCGGCGGCAGGATCTGGCCGGGCTTGAGGAAGTCGTTGAGGTTCCCCTTACCCATCGGCGCGCGCCTGTGCGTAGATGGCCGCGGGCACGTAGAGGCCGGAGAGCAGCGGACGCTGGTCCTGGAAGCTCATCTTGCCGTCGCCCTGCACCATGATAGTGGACGCGATCAGCTCGTGGCCGTAATAAAGCGCCGTGCGCACGCGCAGCATGCCAGCGGAATCCTTCGCCACCGTCACCGGGCGGATATGCGCGGTGGCCTGCGTGCGCTGGTCGGACGTCAGCGTGTTCATGAAGGCGCTGCGCGCCGGGTCCTTGATGATGAGCGCTTCGCCTTCGCTGCCCTGCACGTTGGAGAAGAAGAACTCGAGATAGGCGACGACGTTCTCTTCCGTCAGCTGGATCGGGTTCTTTTCGTTCGCGGTGTAGATCGGGTTGGCGGTGCCGTCGAGCGCAAGGAAGTTGGTGCCGTCGCTCAGGTACGTCATCGTGAAGGTCGGCATCGTCGCGTAGTTGACGAGGCGCAGCAGCCAGTAATTCGTGTAGAACGGCAGGGTCGCCGTCGCGACTTCAGTGTATTCGCGGGAGAACACCAGCGCGTCCTTGCGCGCCACCAGCAGGTCAAGCGTCTTGTGCGCCTGCTCGGGGCTCAATCTTGTCCATTGCGGTTGCGACATGGGTGTTTCCCTTCCGGGGAAGAGTATAACAGAACGTCGTCAAAGGAACAGGCCTTAACGTCGGAACGGGATTCAGGAAACGTGCTTCAGCGCGTCGCGCACGACGTTGGTGTTGGCGGCGGGCTTGTAAGCTTCTTCGCTGAGGGCGCGGCGCCAGCGCTTTGCGCCGGGCAGGCCTTGATACAGGCCGAGGATATGGCGCGTTATGTCTTTTAGTTCCGCCCCCTCCGCGATCGCGCGTTCGATGTAGGGGAACATCGCCTCGATCACCTCGTTGCGCGTGAGGATGTTCTGCGTGCCGAAAATCTCGCGTTCGACCTCGGCGAGGAAATACGGGTTCTGGTACGCCTCGCGCCCAATCATCACGCCGTCGACATGCGGCTGGCTCTCGCGGATATGGTCGACCGTCTGGATGCCGCCGTTGAGGATGATCTCGAGCTGCGGAAAATCCTTTTTCAATTGGTACGCCACATCCCATTTTAGCGGCGGGATGGTGCGGTTCTCCGCCGGGCTGAGGCCGGTAAGCCATGCCTTGCGCGCGTGGATGATGAAGGTCTCGCACCCCTTCTCCGCGCTCGCGCCGATGAAATCGGTGAGGAACTGGTAGCTGTCCTGATCGTCGATGCCGATGCGTGTCTTGAGGGTGACGGGAATGGAAGTGGCCTGCTTCATCGCATCGACGCAATCGGCGACCAGCTTCGGCTCGGCCATCAGGCACGCGCCGAAATTGCCGTTCTGCACGCGCTCGCTCGGGCAGCCGCAGTTGAGGTTGACTTCGTCGTAGTGGTAGTTCTCGGCCAGCTTCGCGCAAGCGGCGAGGTCCTTCGGGTCGGAACCGCCGAGCTGCAGGGCGATCGGATGTTCCTCGGGGCTGTATTCCAGCACCTCGAGCTTACGGCCGTAGATCAGCGCCCCCGTCGTGATCATCACCGTATAGAGCAGCGCGTTGGGTGAAATCAGCCGCAGGAAATAACGGTCGTGCCTGTCCGTCCAGCCCATCATGGGGGCGACAGAAAGGCGGCGGTCGAGTTTTTTCGGGGCAGAGGTCATGCTGGATTTATTACGGGATTATGAATAAAAAGTCGAGAAAAAAACATGCTGGAAGCTGCCGCCGCTTTCGCTTATTGTTGCCCGACGATGACACGCATTATTCTCATAATATTGATCCTGCTTGGCCTGAGCGCGCCTGTACTGGCTGAAGAACCGGCACCCTTGCCCGTCCCGCGCTACGTCTCGCTCGGCACCGACGAAGTGAACGTCCGCACCGGCCCCGGCGCGCGCTATCCGATCAAGTTTGTCCTTAAGAAAGACGAATTACCTGTTGAAATTATTAAAGAATATGATATATGGCGCCAGATCCGCACGCAGGACGGCGATGAAGGCTGGGTACACAAGAGCATGCTCTCCGGCCGTCGTCATGTGACTGTAACCGGGCATATGCAGACCCTTTATAAGAAGGCCGACGCCTCCTCTCGCCCCGTCGTGAAGCTGGAACCGGGGGTGATTGCCGGCCTTGACCACTGTGATAATGAATGGTGTTATCTCAAGGTCGCAAGCTATAAAGGCTGGATGAAACGTGAAAATCTCTGGGGCATCTATCCCGGCGAAAAGATACAGAAGTAACCGAGAGGAACGCCCGCCTTGTCATCCCCCGACTCCCAGGAACGCCTGAAGGAAGAAGCGAAAGCCCTCCGCCTGCGCATCGAAGCACTGGTGAAGGACTCTGGCCCCGACGCGCGCATGGCCAAGACGCTCAGCATCTACGCCGGGATGATCACCGAGACGCTGCTGGAATACGAAGAGCCCGACGTCGTGATGGAACAGACCTTCCACCGCATCGCCGACCTGCTGCAGGCCGAACCGTCGGAAGGCCCGGACGACCTCGCACTGCTGCCGCCCGCCTACACTATCGACCACGACACCGAACTGGGCCGCCTGCTCGCGCGCAGCACGGGCGAGAAGCTGCCCAAGGGCCTCGACGACGCGCACGAAATCGCCATCGCCATGGTCCTGACCGATGTGCCGGCGTGGGAAAAGGAAGGCACTCACCGCGACCGCCTGATGCGCCTGCTGGTCGAGCTGGTCATCGCTTCGCTGACTTACGAAATGGCGACGCAGGATTTCTGCGACTTCCTGATCGACGATTTCATCGCCGACGGCTACACCGCGCAGGAAGCCCTGATCGGCCTCGGCGCGCTCGCCGGCGTTTACCTGCAAATCGCGCAGCGCCAGATGAAGCTGCCGGCCGACGCCGAGACGCACATCATGAACGTGATGGTGCGCGAGAGCCTCCACCACGGCACGCCCGGCAGCAAGGACTGGTCGAGCCTCGCGGCCTCCAACGACGCGGGCAACGAGAACATCGGCGAATACCTCGCCGAGATCCGCCCCTCCATTGATGAATTCTTCGAGTTGATCGGCCTCGACGACCCGCTGGGCCGTTCGGTGTCGGTGGCAAAAGCGGTCGGCCGCATGGTCGCCGTCATCTCGCTGGAAGAAGTTGGACAAATCCACCCCAGCATTGCAAAATCGCTGGCCAAAACCGGTATGATTCTGGGAGTAAACTTTAAGGAACAGCCATGACCCAAGAACGTAAATCGAGCTATACCTACGAAGACGTCATCGCCTGCGCCAAGGGCGAGCTGTTCGGCCCCGGCGTGGCCAAGCTCCCGCTGCCGCCCATGCTGATGGTCGACCGCATCGTGCACGTCTCCGAAACCGGCGGCACGCACGGCAAGGGTGAACTCGTCGCGGAATTCGACATCAATCCGGATCTGTGGTTCTTCGCCTGCCACTTCGAAGGCGACCCCGTAATGCCCGGCTGCTTGGGCCTCGATGCCCTCTGGCAGCTGCTCGGCTTCTGGATGATCTGGACGGGCGCGAAAGGCTCGGGCCGCGCGCTCGGCGTCGGCGAAGTCAAGTTCAGCGGCCAAGTGCTGCCCACGGCCAAGAAAGTCACCTACCGCATCAACGTCAAGCGCTTCATCAACCGCAAGCTGGTGCTGGCCCTCGGCGACGGCACCGTCGAAGTCGACGGCAAGCTGATCTACGAATGCACCGACCTCAAGGTCGGCCTGTTCGACAACACCGCGAACATGTAAGGAAGAAAAATAATGACCAGACGCGTCGTCGTTACCGGCCTCGGCATCGTCTCCTGCATCGGCAACGATCAGGATACCGTGACCCAATCCCTCAAGAACGGCACCTCGGGCATCGTCTTCTCGCCCACCTATGCCGAGATGAACTTCCGCAGCCATGTGGAAGGCCGCCCCAACATCAACCTCGAGGAAAAGATCGACCGCAAGCTGCTGCGCTTCATGGGCGACGGCGCGGCGTATAACTACATCGCTATGGAACAGGCGATTGCGGATGCCGGCCTCTCCGAGAGTGATGTTTCGAACGAGCGTACCGGCCTCATCATGGGTTCCGGCGGCCCTTCGACCAAGAACCTGCTGACCGCCTTCGACGTCGGCCGCAGCGGCTCGCCCAAGCGCGTCGGCCCTTACATGGTCACGCGTTGCATGTCCTCGACCAACTCGGCCTGCCTCGCCACGCCGTTCAAGATCAAGGGCGTCAACTATTCGATCACTTCGGCTTGCGCGACCTCGGCGCATTGCATCGGCAACGCAGCTGAACTCATCCAGTGGGGCAAGCAGGACATCGTCTTCGCGGGCGGCGGCGAGGAGCTGGATTGGTCGCTGACCGTCCTGTTCGACGCGATGGGCGCCCTCTCCTCCAAGTACAACGACAACCCGACCAAGGCCTCCCGCGCTTATGACGCGAACCGCGACGGCTTCGTCATCGCGGGCGGCGGCGGCGTTCTGGTGCTCGAAGAATACGAACACGCCAAGGCGCGCGGCGCCAAGATCTACGCCGAACTCACCGGCTACGGCGCGACGTCCGACGGCTACGACATGGTCGCCCCCTCGGGCGAAGGTGCGGCACGCTGCATGAAACAGGCCCTCGCCACCGTCAAGGGCCCGGTCGACTACATCAACACCCACGGCACCTCGACCCCCGTCGGCGACATGGCGGAGATCAAGGCGATGAAGGAAACCTTCGGCGACAAGATCCCGCACTTCAGCTCGACCAAGTCGCTGACCGGCCACTCGCTCGGCGCGACCGGCGTGCAGGAAGCGATCTACTCTCTCCTCATGATGAAGCACAACTTCATCACGGCCTCGGCCAACATCGACACGCTCGATCCGGAGGCGGAAGGCATGCCGATCGTCCGCACCCGCATGGATGGCGTGAAACTTAACAACGTGATCTCCAACAGCTTCGGCTTTGGCGGCACCAACTGCACTTTGGCGTTTTCGCGCCTGGAAGGTAAATGATCATGGGAAAAATGATGGAAGGCAAGCGCGGCGTCGTCATGGGCGTTGCAAACGACCACTCGATCGCCTGGGGCGTGGCTGAAAAGCTGCATAGCGAAGGCGCTGAAATGGCCTTCACCTATCAGGACGAGGCCTTCGGCAAGCGCCTGCGCCCGCTGGCGGAAAGCATCGGCGCGAAACTGGTCATCCAGTGCGACGTCGCCAAGGAAGAAGACCTCGACCGCCTCTTCGCGACCCTCAAGAAGGAATGGGGCACGATGGATTTCGTCGTGCATTCCATCGCCTACGCCGACAAGAACGAGCTGAAGGGCGACTACCTCGACACCTCGCTCTCCAACTTCCTGACGGCGATGCACGTCTCGTGCTTCTCCTTCACTTCCGTCGCCAAGCGCGCGAAGGACATGATGACCAAGGGCGGCAGCATGATCACCTTCTCGTATCTCGGCGCGGAACGCGTGATGCCGAACTACAACGTCATGGGCGTCGCCAAGGCGGCGCTCGAGGCGTCGGTGCGCTATCTCGCGGTAGACCTCGGCAAGAAGAACATCCGCGTCAACTCGATCTCGGCCGGCCCGATGCGCACGCTTGCGGGTGCAGCGATCGGCGGCGGCCGCCACCTCTTCAAGTTCATCACGAAGGCGTCGGCGATCCCGCGCTCGGTGACGCTGGAAGAGCTGGGCAACGTCGCGCTCTATTTCCTCAGCGACATGTCGACCGCCATCACCGGCGAGAACCACTACGTCGACTGCGGCTTCAACAAGATCGGCATGCCGCGCCAAGACGTCTTCGACGACATCGCGGCCAACGGGCAGGAATAATCCGTCCCATGACCGAGCGCATCGACAGCTACAAGAAGTTCTGGCCCTTCTACCTCGGCGAGCACAAGGAACCGGGCACGCGCAAGCTGCACCTGTTCGGCACCGGCGCCGGCTTGCTGGCAGCCACGGCCGCGATCGTGACGCAGACGTGGTGGCTGCCGCTCGTGGGTCTCGGCATGGCCTACGGCGCTGCGTGGACGAGCCACTTCTTCATCGAGAAGAACAAGCCCGCCACGTTCAAATATCCGCTATGGTCCTTCGCCAGCGACTTCCGCATGCTCGGCACCTGGGCCGTCGGCTGCCTGAAAAAGGAATTCAATAAACACGGCATCCCCTTCAAGGGCCGCAAATCCGCCCCTGCTCCGGCACCGAAAGCGCCGCAGTCGCCATCTTTCTAAAGCTCGGATATTTAGCTGGTCGCTCAACGTAATGGATGTGCTGAGCCCTATTAATTATATTATGAAACTAAATATTATATTATTCCCAGAATAATGTTAAAACCAGCGTGCTATTCATTTCAGCCGCTAAAGAGTGATTTTGTAAGGAATATCACGTGAATATACAAAATATCGTTCTCTGGGTTCATTGAGACGGCCAAAACAGGAAAATGGTCGGACTGAGAGGATTTGAACCTCCGACCCCTTGCACCCCATGCAAGTGCGCTACCAGGCTGCGCTACAGTCCGTCTTTAAAACGATCCCGGTGTTATAGCAGATATGAACCGGGATGCAAGATAATTTGTCGCGGGCCTTCTGCGGCGCGACTAAAAAGTGATTTTATTTCAGTGGATTGCGGGTTTCGCGGTGCAGGCGGTAGCCGGTTTCGGCGCGGCTTTCGCTGATGGGGGTCAGGCCGGCGTGTTGCGCGAGTTCGTGGCGGATTGCGGCGACGCAGGCGGCGGCTTCTGCATTGCTGATGCCAGGGTCGGAGAAATGGGCCTTGTATTCAATCTCGACTTCGAGCGCGCTGCGCAGGGTTTCGCCGGTGTCGGCGTCGATGAAATCCACATGGTCGAGCGCGAGGTCGATGGCGATTTTTTTGCCGGCCACATTAAAGCTTTTCACCATGTCATGGCGGCGGGTCACGGTGTTGAAGATTTCGGAGAGCGTTTTATCGCGTGCGGGCGCGACCAGCTTTTGCGCGTCTTCGGAAAGAACGTCGAGATTGAGCCCGTTTTTCTCGGAATCGAAACCATGTTCTTCGCGCGTGAGTGTGCCATCGGCGTCGAGATTGCCGCGGGTTTTGACGCAGACTTCCGCCTTGAAATACGGCGGGCAGGCATCCATGGCGCGCAGGTAGACCCCTGCTCCGTCGAGATCAAAGCTCGGCGTGTCATAGTAGCGGATGACGGTTTCATAACTGCGATCGCGTACCAGCCCGGCATCGCCGAGCGACTGGAACGCCTGCTCCAGCGCGGCCAGGTCTTTCTCGGCGGCGACTTCGAATTTAGATTCGATTTCAAGAGGGATATCGGCTGACATCGGATGAAGCTTAACCGATCAAGTCGCGCATCGCCTTAAGTTCGTTGAGCATTGTTTGCAGCTCGTCCTTGTTCTGGGAGACGGCGGCGGCCAACGGGGATGCGGCTTCTACGACAACGGGGGCAGCTTCGGCGACCGGAGCCTTGGCGACGCGCGCGGTCAGGTTGCCGCGGGTGCTTTGCAGGAGCTTCTGCACGCCCTTGATGGTGTAGCCTTCGCTGTACAGCAGGTGGTGGATATTCTTCAGGAGTTCAATGTCTTCCGGGCGGTAGTAGCGACGGCCGCCGCCGCGCTTGAGCGGCTTGATCTGGCTGAACTTGCTCTCCCAGAAACGCAGGACGTGCTGCTCGACCTTCAGTTCGTCGGCGACTTCGCTGATGGTGCGGAAAGCCGAGGCGGACTTGGCGGGAGCGGCTTTCTTGGCCGCGTCCTTGATGGTGCGGCGGTTGGGAATGTTCTGGATCGACTGGTCGATCTGTTGGTCTTGTTTCGGCTGTGCGGCCGGTTTCATCGTCGAAGGCGAAGACATGAATGACGTTCCCTGAACTTTTTAGCGCGTGACGGAGTGTGACTGGAGATCAGTCGGCGGAAGAAGGATTGATGCGTTCCTTGAGGACGTTGGAAGCGCGGAAGGTCAGAACACGACGCGGCAGGATCGGCACCTCTTCCCCGGTCTTGGGGTTGCGGCCGATGCGCTGGCGCTTGCTGCGGACCTGGAACGTGCCGAAGGAGGAAATCTTGACGAGTTCCCCGCGCTCCAGCGCCTTGCAGATTTCTTCAAGCACCGTCTCAACGAGATCAGCGGATTCGTTGCGGGAGAGCCCGACTTGTTCGTAAACAGCCTGGCTCAGGTCGGCGCGCGTGATGGTTTGATTGGTCATGTTTTCACCTCAAAGTGATCAACTTATGTCCAGAGTACCGATTCACAATAAGGCCGTCAATACAAAGCGTTGGGAAATAAAGTTGCGGTGTTGATGCGTGAGGAAAGCCGCTATTGGCAAGGCTTTTCGCAAATCACCAGCGGAGGATCGCGGCGGCCCACGTCAGCCCCCCGCCCATCGCTTCGAGGAGAATCAAATCGCCGCGCTGGATTCGCCCGTCTTCAACAGCGGTCGTGAGCGCCAATGGAATCGATGCGGCCGAGGTATTGCCGTGATGATCGACGGTGATGACGGCACGGTCTGTGGATAACCCGGTCTTATCCACAACCGCGTCGATGATTCTGCGGTTCGCCTGATGCGGGACGAGCCAGTTGATGTCCGTCGGCTTGAGGTTGTTCGCGGCGAGCGCTTCCATAACGACTTCGCCCATGCGCGCGACGGCGTGACGGAACACTTCCTTGCCGTTCATGCGCACGTGGCCGGTGGTGCCGGTCGAGGCGACGCCGCCATCCGTATAAAGGATGCCGCGCTGCGCTCCTTCGGAATGGAGGTGCGTGGAAAGGATACCGTTATCAGTGTTTTGTCCGCTGGCGTTCTCATCCGCCTCGAGGATCACGGCCCCTGCCCCGTCGCCGAACAGCACGCAGGTGGTGCGGTCGGTCCAGTCGATCAGGTTGCTGAAGCTTTCCGCACCGATGACCAGCACGCGCTTGCACTGGCCCGCGCGGATGAAGTTGTCGGCAGTCGCCAGCGCATAGATGAAGCCTGAACATACCGCCTGAACGTCAAAGGCGAAACCCCTGTCGCCCATGCCGATTTTATCCTGCACGGTGACGGCGGTGGCCGGGAACGTCTGGTCGGGCGTGGTGGTGGCGAGGACGATCGCGTCGATGTCCTTGCCGGTCAGGTTGGCTTTCTTGAGGGCGCGCAGGGCAGCTTCGGTCGCGAGGTCGGAGGTCATCTGGCCTTCGGCGACGATGTGGCGCGACTTGATGCCGGTGCGCTGCTGGATCCATTCGTCGTTGGTGTCGACGAATTTCGTGAAGTCCTCGTTGGTCATCACGCGTTCGGGCAGGTAGGCGCCGCAACTGATGATGCGCGAGCGGATCATGACGCTTCGGCTTCGGCCGCAGGCATGAGGTTCGCGTGAATGACCTCAAGCTCTTGCGCGACGACATCGTTAAAACGGTTGAGGCTCATGTCGGCCGCGACGCCGATCGCGTTGGCGAAACCGACGCCGTCGGTGCCGCCGTGACTCTTGATGCAGAGGCCCTTGAGGCCGATCAGGCTTGCGCCGTTGTAGGAGCGCGGGTCCATGCGCTTGGCGAGCGTCAGAAATGCCGGCAACGCGACGATCAGGCCCGGCAGCGCCAGCACGAAGCCGATCCGCGACAGCCATGAGCCCTTGAAGGATTGCTTGATGAGGCTCAGCATCATCTTCGCCGTGCCTTCCATGGATTTGAGCGAGACGTTGCCGGTGAAGCCGTCGGTCACGACCACGTCGACCGTGCCCGCATTGATGTCGTCGCCCTCGACGAAGCCGATGTACTTGCCCGGCAGGTGCGTGGAGGCGGCGAAGATGTCGGAGGCGGCCTTGACGACCTGGTGTCCCTTCACGTCTTCGGAGCCGATGTTGAGGATGCCGATGCGCGGCTCCGCGACTTTCAGGATCTCTCGCGAATAGACGCCGCCGAGCACGCCGAATTCCAGCAGGTTCTGCGCATCGCATTCGACGTTGGCGCCGAGGTCAAGCATGACGACGCCGCGACCCGGCACCTTGGTCGGCAGCTTGGTCGCGATTGCCGGGCGCGTGACGCCAGGCAAAACCTTGAGCACGAATTTCGCGATGGCCATGAGCGCGCCGGTATTGCCGGCGGAAACGACGCAATGCGCCTCCCCTTCGGCAACGGCGTTGATGGCGAGGCGCATGGAAGAGTTGCGGCCCTGACGCAGCGCGACCGAGGGCTTGTCCTCGCTCGCGATCTTGTCGGGCGTATGGCGCACCGTCATGACGGCGGCGAGTCCTGGATATTTCCTGATGAGCGGGTTGATCTGGTTTTCATCGCCGAACACGATGAAGCGGGCCTGCGGGTATTTCTTGCGCGCAAGATGCGCGCCCTCGATCACGATATGAGGAGCTTCGTCTCCCCCCATGCCGTCGAGGGATATAACCAAACCGTTTTGCAAGATGTCGACCCTCTATCGGGTGGCTGAAAAGCGCTTAGTCGACGTCGATGACCTGCTGGCCCTTGTACATGCCGGTCTTCAGGCAGACATGGTGCGGACGAACCATTTCGCCGGTGTGCTTGTCTTCGACAACGGTCGGCGACTTCAGCGCATGGTGCGCGCGGCGCATGTCGCGGCGGGACTTGGAGGTTTTCTTCTTCGGAACAGCCATAGCTTGATACTCACTTTCAAGGTTAAATCAGGATAGTTACATAAACAAAAAGGCCTGATTGTTCAAGGGAAATCTTCTCTTTTCGCCTTCGTCTTTCGAGGATGGGCGGGTCTCGTGGGCATCCCTTCCGGATACCTACTGATTTTACTTGTTTTTATCCTCTTTGTCGGTTTTCAGGCTTTGCAGGACCTGAAAGGGATTGGGGCTGCCGGGGGCGCCTGCCTCCGCCATCTGGGCGGCAAGGCTGACGCCGGGGGCGCGGGGGTACGGCTCGAGTTCCAGCGACAGGTATTGTGCCGCCAACTCGCCGAGGTCGAGGACGCCGTGGTTGTAGACCTGGTGCAGGTCCTCCTCTTCCTCGAACTCAAGTCCGAGGTCGTCGTAAGGGTCGAATTCTTTCCCATCTTCCGTAAAATACGTCTCGAATTCGCCCTGAATATGCGCGGGCACGTCCTGCAGGGAGACGACGCAAGCCTGCACCACTTCGGCCTCAAAAGCGCCGCTGATCTTGATGAACTTGCCTTCCGCCACGCGCAGCGCGGTCAAGCGGCCCTTGAAGTCGCTGAGGGAACGGATGTCGAAGCGCTTGGCCAGCGCGGCGCATTCGGCGTCGCTGGCGGTGAAATTGTCGACCCGCTCGCGATCGGGGACGAGGCTGTCGAGCGCGACGGGACGCGAGAATTCAGGGGTGGATTTGCTCATCGGTCGGTATCCTTTTCTTTTCCTGATATACATTGTTTTCGGAGGAAGAAAAGCCTATATTTTTGGGCATGAAACACCATATCGCCGCCCTCGCCGTCCTTTCCGCCCTGACGCTCGCCGCCTGCTCGCCGACGATCGCGAACCGCGGCAACCTCATCAGCGACAACATTTTCAAGCAGGTCGAGGCCGATAAATCGAGCCGCGACGATGTCACGCGCATCTGGGGCTCGCCGACCACCGTGTCGTCGTTCGACAACGACACCTGGTACTACATCGGCGAAACAACCGAGCAGACCGGCATCTTCCTGCCTAAGGTGACCAAGCGCCGCCTCGTCCGCGTGCGCTTCGACGGCGACAAGGTCGCCTCCATCGAGGACCTCGACCCGTCCAAGGCCGAGAACATCGCCATCGTCAGCCGCACCACGCCCAACGCCGGCAAGGACTTCACCGCCGTGCAGCAGCTGATCGGCAACATCGGCCGCTACAACGGCTCGGGCGACAGCAAGAAGCCGGACCCTTATAACTGATTTGCTTGGCGCGCCGCCGGCTGCATCTGCAGTCCCGCAAGGCGCGTGTAGAGGTCGTTCTGACCATAGAGCGCCGCATGCGCCCCTTCCGCCACCACCCTGCCCTGATCGAGCACGATGATCTTGTCGGCATGCTGCACCGTTGACAGTCGGTGCGCGATGACCAGCGTGGTGCGTCCCTGCATCAGGCCACGCAACGCCTGCATCACAGCCTGCTCGTTGCCAGAGTCGAGCGCCGAGGTCGCTTCATCCAGCAACAAGATGGGCGGGTTTTTCAACGCCACGCGCGCAATCGCCAGGCGTTGGCGCTGGCCGCCCGAAAGCCGGCTGCCGCGTTCGCCCACCGGCGTGTCGTAGCCTTGCGGCAAGGCCATGATGAAGTCGTGCGCCTGCGCGAGTTCTGCTGCCGCACGCACCTCGGCATCACTGGCGTCAGGACGACCGAGGCGAATGTTGTCGGCAACAGAAAGAGAAAAGATGGCCGGATCCTGCGACACCACGCCGACCAGTGCGCGCACGCCGCGCGGGTCATAGCCCGAAATGTCGACGCCGTCGATGCGGACGGCGCCGCCTTGCGGATCGTAAAAGCGCTGCAGCAGGTGGAACACCGTGCTCTTGCCTGCGCCGCTGGGACCAACGAGCGCGACATGTTTTCCCGGCTCGACCGTGAAGGCAACGCCGTCGAGCGCCTTGTGGCCGGGGCGCGTCGGATAATGGAACGTGACGTTCTCGAGCGTGACCTTGCCTGCGATCTTGGCGGGCGCCGGCAGGTTGCCCTTCAGTCCGGGCTGGCGCGCGAGCAGGCTGGCGATGCGGTCCGCCGCGCCGATGGCCTGGTTGAAAGCGCTCATCACTTCGCTGAGCGCGCCGACGGAACCCGCCGTCGTCACCGCGTAGAAGATGAAGGCCGACAGGCTGCCGGCGGTCAGCGTGCCGGTCAGCACCGCATGCCCGCCCATCCACAACACGACGCCGATGGCGGTGAAGACGAAGGAAATGACCAGCGCCACGAGGAACGAGCGCAGGCGCACGTAACGCATCGCGGCGCGGAAGGTTTCGTCGGCCAGCGCGCCGAAGCGATCCGCTGCAGCGTCTTCGTAACGGAACGATTGAATCGTCTGAAGCCCCTGCAACGTCTCCAGTCCCAGCGAGCTCATGTCGCCGATGCGTCCCTGCGTATCGCGTGAGCGTGCGCGCACACGGCGGCCGAAATAGACGATCGGCCCCACCACCAGCGGCACCGTGCACAGCACCATTGCGGTCATCAACGGACTGACGACCAGCAGCATCACGATGCCACCCACCACGATCATCAGGTTGCGGAAGGCCATCGGCAGGTTGGTCGCCATCACCAGCTGCAGCACGCCGGTGTCGTTGTTGATGCGCGAGACATGGTCGCCCGTCTTGTGCGTCTCGAAGAACGCGGGGTCGAGCGACAGGAGGTGGCGGTAGAGCGTCTTGCGTAAATCCGCGACCGAGCGCTCGGCCACGAAGCTGACCGTGTAAAACCGCGTATAACTCGCCGCCGCCAGCGCCAGGATGACGCCGAACAGGGTCAGCAGCGCGCGGTTGAGGTAGTGGCCGCTATGGTCCGAGAACCCTTCGTCCACCAAATTCCGCAAGCCCCAGCCGAACACCAGCACCGTGGAGGCCGATACCGCAACCGCCGCCAGCGCGAGCAGGAGCTGCCCGGTATACGGCCGCAAGAAGGGACGCAGCAGCTTGAGGGTGTTTTTAGATTCTGTAAAAGATGACATCGTCATGCCCCAACCATTCGCTTAATTGCGCCGGAAGTCAATCTTCTCCCTCCGTCATCCCGAGCGAAGCCGAGGGATATTCAAAAGTTGCGACACTCAAGATCGCTTGGCTTCGCCCGGGATGACGGAGGGGAGAGGTTCGGGATGACATTTATTAAGCAAACATGATATATAATCCACATGAAAATATCCTGCACCGACACTTCCCTGCCCTATGCCACAGGCATCGACTTCCTTGTCGACAGCCTCGACGGCACGCGCGGCATGTACATGGCCTCCGACACCGACTACCCGGGGCGCTATTCGCGGTGGGACATCGGCTTCGACGCGCCGCCGGTCGAGATCCTCGGCCATGCGTCCTATACCGAATTCAAGGCGCTGAACGCGCGCGGGGAAAAACTGCTCGCCGTCCTCGCTGGCGTTTTCGCCGCGCATCCCGACCCGGCCTTCACAGTCGCGCATGCAGACGGCAAGAGGCTGCGCTGCGACATTTTGCCGCCCGCGCGCGCTTTCGCCGAGGAAGAACGCTCGCACCAGCCCTCGCCGCTCTCCCCCTTGCGCGCGCTGATGCGCCATGCGGTGGGTGCGGACGGCTTCGGCGGCTTTTACGGCGCGTTCAAGTACGACTTCCTGTTCTGCTTCAACCCGATCACATTGACGCACGCGCGCCCGTCGGATCATGCGCTGTTCCACCTCTTCATTCCCGACAGCATCTACCTGCTCGACCGCCGCAAGGAAACCGCGACGCGGCGCGACTACGACTTCAGCTTCGGCATCCATGATACGCAGGGCATCCCGCGCCCGCAACGCATGACGGCAAAATCCGCCATCACGCAGCAAGCCGCGCCCGTCATCACCAGCAACATGAGCGACGACGACTACGCCGCCATGGTCGCGCAGGCTGGCAGTCATATCCGCAAGGGCGACGTCTTCGAAGTGGTGCTGAGCCGTAAATTCATGGCTTCCAATGTGCTGCCGCCGTCGGCCCTGTTCCGCAACATCCGGCGCGTCAATCCGTCGCCGTATGAATTCCTCGTTCAGCTCGGCGACGAGCAGCTCGTCGGCGCCTCGCCCGAGATGTTCGTGCGCGTCGAAGGCAAGCGCGTCGAAAGCTGCCCCATCTCCGGCACCGCGCGGCGCAGCAAGTCGCCCGGACAGGCCGCCGTCATCGAGGACGCGCGCATTTTGCAAAACCTGCTCAACTCCGCGAAAGACGAAGCGGAGCTGACCATGTGCACCGACGTCGACCGCAACGACAAGGCGCGCGTCTGCGTGCCCGGCTCCACGCGCCTGCTCGCGCGGCGGCAGATCGAGGCCTATAGCGGCCTCTACCATACCGTCGACCACGTCGAAGGCACGCTGCGTGCCGACTGCGACGGCATCGACGCCTTCCTCTCGCACATGTGGGCGGTGACGCTGACCGGCGCGCCGAAGACCGAGGCCACCCGCATCATCGAAGCCGCCGAGCCGGAAGCGCGCGCCTATTACGGCGCAGCCATCGGCGCCTTGCACTTCAACGGCGACGTCAACACCGGCATTACCATCCGCACCCTGCACCTCAAGGACGGCATGGCCGCGTATCAGGCCGGCGCGAGCATCGTCTATGACTCCATTCCTGCCGAGGAAGCGGCGGAGACACACACCAAGTCCGCATCCTTCAAGCGCATCCTGTCCGGCGACGTCACCGCCGTGGCCGAGCGCCCCGCGCAGCAAACCGGCGCAGGCAAGACCGTCGTGCTGATCGACAACGAAGACAGCTTCGTGCAGACGCTGGCCGACTACATCCGCCAGACCGGCGCGAAAGCCGTCACCTACCGCCACGGCACGCCGATGGAGACGCTGCTGGCATTGAAACCGCATCTCATCGTCCACTCCCCCGGCCCCGGCATGCCGGAACAGTTCGACGTTCCCGGCATGGTCAGGCGCTGTGCCGAGGCGGGCATCCCGCAGTTCGGCGTATGTCTCGGATTGCAAGGCATGTTCGAGGCTTTCGGCGGCACGCTCGGCTACCTCGGTCGCCCGCAACACGGCAAGAACTGGACGCTGACGCATACCGACCATCCGTTGTTCGAGGGCGTCGCCAACCCCTGCAAAGTCGGCGCGTATCATTCCATCCACGGCCTGCCGGAAACCTTACCGAAAGACCTTGAAGTCATCGGCACCAACGAGAACGGCGTCATCATGGCCCTCCGCCACAAGACGCTGCCCGCCTGGGCGGTGCAGTTCCATCCTGAATCCGTGTTGTCGCTTGAAGGTTACGCAGGACTCAAGATGATCGAGAACGTCATGCGGCACCTGGCGAGGCCGGCATGACGCAGTTGCTCGCCGCCCTCTGCGACGATGCCGTGAAGACGGATGAGAAAACGTCCCTGCTTTCCGCCGTCAAGCCCGCCGACATCACCGGCGCGATGCTGGCCGAGAGCGCGCGCTGGCTGCTCGACCATGCGCTGCCGCTGACGATCAACGGCGATGCGCTAGATGTGTGCGGCACCGGCGGCGATGCGGGGCGCGGCATCAAGACGTTCAATATTTCCACCGCCGCGGCCTTCGTGCTGGCGGCGGGCGGCGTTTCCGTCGTCAAGCACGGCAACAAGGCCGTCTCCAGCCAGAGCGGCAGCAGCGACGTGCTGGAAAAGCTCAGCGTGACGGTCTGCACCGATGCCGCTTCGGCGCAACGCCTGCATCGCCAACATAACCTCTGCTTCATCGCAGCACCGGCGTTCCATCCGGTGCTGGCCAAGCTCGCGCCCGTGCGCCGCGCACTTGGCCGTCCGACGTTCCTGAACCTGCTCGGTCCCCTGTGCAATCCCGCACGCACCAAGCGGCAGTTGATCGGCATTTTCGACGCAGGCTTCGCGCCCGCGATGGCGGAAGCCGCGTGCCTGCTCGGCAAGACTGATGTAATGATCGCGCACAGCGACGATGGGCTTGACGAAATCAGCCTCTCCGCGCCCACGCAGGTGCTGCGCCTGCAAGATGGCCGCGTGACGCATAGCACCCTCTCCCCCGCCGATTTCGGCGCAACCTTGGCTCCCGCCGAAGCGGTGCGTGGCGGCGATGCGGCGGAAAACGCAAAGATCATCGAGACGGTTTTCGCCGGCGGAACGCCGACGGTGGCGACAGACATCATCTGCCTCAATGCAAGCGCCGGCTTCGTGCTGGCCGGGGCTGCAAAAGATTTCAAGCAAGGATTTGCACTGGCGCGGCAAGTCATCTCCGAAGGCCGCGCGCAGAAGAAATTATTGGAATTAAAGAAATGTTCCTGAAAAAGATCCGCGAGCTGACCGCCGAACGCGTGGCGCGCGCCAAGCAGGACGTTCCCGCCGCCAGCCTGATGGCCGCGCCCCTGTTCGCCCGCAAGCCGCATAACGTCAAGGCCGGTTTCTCCGGTTGCGGCATCATCGCGGAAATCAAGTTCTCCAGCCCTTCCGAAGGCGCGATCCGCCAAGGCGACAGTCCCGTGCCGATCGCGCAAGGATACGCGCAAGGCGGCGCGGCGATGATCTCGGTATTGACCGAGCCGCTGTATTTCAAGGGCGAGCTTGCCTACCTGAAAGCCGTGCGCGAAGCGCTGCCCGCCATGCCGCTGCTGCGCAAGGATTTCATCATCGATGCCTATCAATTGCTCGAAGCCAAGGCGCATGGCGCGGACGCCGTGCTGCTGATCGCCGCGATGACCGAGCTTTCCGAAACGCGCGACCTGCACGCGCGCGCCATCGACCTCGGCCTCACGCCGCTGGTCGAAGTGCATGACGAGGCCGACCTCGACCAGGCGCTGGAGATCGACGCGCGCTTCATCGGTATCAACAACCGCAACCTGCAGACGCTGAAAATCGACCTTGATACCAGCCGCCGCCTCGCGCCGCGCAAGCCGAAGGGCAGCCTCTTCATCTGCGAAAGCGGCCTGTCCACCGCCGACGACCTGCGCGAGATGCGCGGCATCGGCTATGACGGCTTCCTGATGGGGTCGCACTTCATGAAGCAGCCCGACCCCGGCCAGGCGCTGCAACTCTTGCGAAACGAGGCCGGATGCGCGTAAAAATCTGCGGACTGATACGACTGGAAGACGCACGCTTCGCACATGAGCTGGGCGCATGGGCGCTCGGCTTCATCTTCGCGCCGATGTCAAAACGCCATGTCGAAGTCGCGCAGGTGCGTGACATTGTGGCGGAACTTCCGGCGGCACTGACAGTCGGCGTTTTCGTCAACCAGATCGACGAGGCTATCGCCACCGCGCAGGAACTGGACCTCCGCGCCGTACAACTGCACGGCGCGGAAACGCCCGAAGACTGCGCGCGCGTCAAGCGCGAATTCTCGGGCCTCGTCATTAAGGCGTTCCCTGACAGCGCCATCGACACCATCGCGGATTATATCGGCCATATCGACTACGCGCTTATCGATACCACCGCGCATGGCCAGTTCGGCGGCACCGGACAGACGGCGAACTGGCTGCAGGCCGCGCGTGCGACGGGGTTCAATGTGCCCGTCATTCTCGCGGGCGGCCTCAACCCGTCCAACATCCGCGACGCGGCCGCGGCCGTCAGCCCCTTCGCGCTCGACCTCTCGAGCGGCGTCGAGGCATCGCCCGGCATCAAGGATCACGACAAACTCAAAGCGCTTTTCAAGGAGACACCGCCATGACGCAACCCGGTTATTTCGGCGACTACGGCGGCCGCTTCGTGCCCGACACGCTAATGGCGCCCCTCATCGCGCTTGAGAAAGCGTATGAAGAATTGTCGAAACAACAGTCGTTCTGGGACGAGTTCAACGCGCTGCTCAAGAATTTCGTCGGGCGCGAGACGCCGCTGCAACATGCCCGCCGCCTCACCGAACATCTTGGCGGCGCGAAGATCTATCTCAAGCGCGAAGACCTCGCGCACACCGGCGCGCACAAGATCAACAACGCCATCGGCCAGATCCTCCTCGCCCGCCACATGGGCAAGACGCGCATCATCGCGGAAACCGGCGCCGGCCAGCACGGCGTGGCGACGGCGACTGCAGCGGCGGCCTTCGGCATGTCCTGCGTCGTCTATATGGGCGCGGAGGACATGGCGCGGCAGGAACCCAACGTGTTCCGCATGCGCCTGCTCGGCGCGGAAGTGCGCGCGGTGCATAACGGCGCGAAGACGCTCAAGGACGCCGTCAGCGAGGCGATGCGCGACTGGGTGAGCAATATCGCGGATACGCATTACCTCCTCGGCTCCGCGCTCGGCCCGCATCCGTACCCGAAGATGGTCCGCGACTTCCAGTCCGTCATCGGGCGCGAGGCGCGCGAACAGATCCTCGAGCATGAAGGCCGCCTGCCCGACAGCATCGTCGCATGCGTCGGCGGCGGCAGCAATGCGATCGGCATCTTCTCGGGCTTCGTCGGCGACAAGAACGTGAAGCTGATCGGCGTTGAAGCCGGCGGCGAAGGCATCAAGCCCGGCCTGCACGCGGCGCGTTTCTCCGGCGGCAGCCCCGGCATCTTCCAGGGCATGAAGACTTACCTGCTGCAGGATGCAGATGGTCAGGCCGAGCCGACGCATAGCGTCTCGGCCGGCCTCGACTACACCGGCGTCGGGCCGGAGCATGTGATGCTGCATGCGTCAGGTCGCGCGACATATGCCTATGCCTGCGACGACGAGGCGGTGGCGGCGTTCCATTTGCTCGCGCGCACCGAAGGCATCATCCCCGCGCTTGAAAGCTCTCACGCCGTCGCGCATGCCTGCAAGATCGCCAAGGAGCTGGGGCGCGATCATTTGATGATCATCAATCTCTCCGGCCGCGGCGACAAGGACATCGGCATCATCCAGAAGTATAAAGGAGGCCGCGCATGACAATCGCCAGCCTGAAACAGACGCTCGAAGCCGCGCGCGCACGCAAGGGTTCCGCCTTTATCCCCTTCGTCATGGCGGGCGACCCCGACATGGAGACGTCGGAGCGCATCATCCGCGCAATGGCCGATGCGGGCGCGGATTTGCTTGAACTCGGCGTACCTTTCTCCGACCCTTCCGCCGACGGCGAAACCGTGCAGCGCGCTGCCGAACGCGCGCTAGCCAAAGGCGCCACGCTGCAAAAGGTGCTCGACATGGTCAAGCGCCTGCGCCAGAGCGGCGTGACGATGCCGATCTGCCTCTTCTCCTACCTCAACCCCGTCTACAAGCGCGGCTATGCGGATTTCATCAAGGCTGCGCAAGACGCCGGCGCACAAGGCGCGCTGATCGTCGACCTGCCGCCCGAAGAAGCCGGCGATTACCTCGCGGCGACGACGGCGGCGAAGTTCGAGACCGTCTTCCTCGCCTCGCCCACCACCACGCCCGCGCGGCTGAAGATGGTAGATGCGGCCTCGAGCGGCTTCGTCTATTACATCTCCCGCGAAGGCGTCACCGGCGCGCAGGCCGACCTGCCGCAAACGCTGCAGGACAAGCTGGCGTATATGCGCGCGGAACTGAAGAACCCGGTCGCCGTCGGCTTCGGCATTTCGGCGCCTGAACACGTGAAGCAACTCGAAGGCCGCGCCGACGGCATCGTGGTCGGCAGCGCGCTGGTCAAATTGATCGAAGCCGACCCGGCAAACGCCGTTGATGCGGTCGCGAAAAAGGTCAGGCAACTGAAAGGATAAATGGCCGGGAAAGGGCGTAAAATCAGCTCCATACGGATGCGTGATGTTAAAGCCTTAACGTAGTGTTAATAATCTCGTGATATTATCTAAATATGGTATATATCCGGCTTTGGTCCCTTGTTCGCCATGCAGACCGGGTTTATCATAGGCAACATATATAGTGGGAGACACCAAATGAAAAAGATCCTTTTCGCAGCAGCAGCCCTCAGCCTTGCCCTCGCCGCTTCCAGCGGTTCGGCATCGGCCGCAGGCCTGAAAATCACCCCGTCCGCAAACAGCGGCGGCAGCATCGGCGGTAGTGGCGGCGCCACCGTCGGCTCGACCGGCGCAACCGCGCCGACGGGCACGGCTTCGGGCGGCGCTCTCTGTGCACATCACCCTGAACTTTGCAACTTGCCGGTCGCGAACGGCGGGCTGCAGCAGCCGGGCGTCGAAACGCAACCGAGCGGCCCTGCGACACAGCCGGGCATCAACACCGGCACGCTCGCACCGGCAACCGCAACGCCTGCTTTGAGCGGAACGGCTACCTTGGCTCCCGGCGCGATCAACGAAGCAACCCCGACGGTTGGTCAGCCGACCGACGGCGCGTGGGGCAACCTCGGCAATGGCGGCGTCAACCAGGCGGCACCGATGAACAACAACGCGGCGCAATAACCGCGTAAGCTATAAACCTAGAATACCCGCCCTTGCCGATATTGTTTCGGCAAGGGCGATTTCTAAAACGGGAGCATTCATGACCACCTCTTCGCAAAAAGGCTTCACGCTCGTCGAACTCGCGATCGTGATCACCATCATCGGCCTTCTCATCGGCGGCATCCTCAAGGGCCAGGAGATGATCGTGAATGCGCGCGTGGTCGCGACCGTCAACATGGCCAAGGCCGTCGAGGCCGCGACAACCACCTTCCGCGACACTTACCGCGGCCTGCCCGGCGACATCACCGGCACCTCGATCCCCGGCTGCGACAGCCGCTGCGACCTCAGCGGCGACAGCGGCCGCCACAACGGCATCATCGGCGCGCCCGCATGGCCCATGACGCAGGGCCAGATCGGCACCGGCGGCCTGAGCGGCAGCGGCACCGAAGCTTCCGAGACCGTCCTCTTCTGGTACTACCTTGCCGCAACCAAGCTGATCGGCGGCGTCAACGGCTCCGACCTGCTCGGCTCCACCGCGCCCGTCTTCGGCGAGAACATGCCCGCGACCAAGTTCGGCGGCGGCATGATCGTCGGCTACAGCAACGGCGACACCGTCGGCAGCCGCGACCCGAGCAGCGCGCCCGTCAGCATGACCGGCAACGTCCTTTCCCTCGTCGTCAGCCCGACAGCGGCGAACGACATCAGCAACGCCGGCGCTTCCCTGTTGCGCCCGGTCGAAGCCGGCAACATCGACCGCAAGATGGACGACGGCCTGCCCGGCGAAGGCAGCGTGCAGGCGTTCGGCCTCGCCAGCTGCGTCGACAGCGGCACGAACAAGTATGCGGAAGCCAGCCCCGTCAAGGATTGCGGCCTCTACATCCAGATCACCAACTAAGCCGCCATGATGCGGAGCGCGGTGCCGTCGGTGGCCTGGCCGCCTATCCTGACAGGCCAGGCAGCGACGCTGGCGTCGCTGATCGCCCAATGCGAGGCGAATGAACGCCGCAGCGCCGGGGATATCCGGCGCGACCAGCACACACAGCTGGTAAAACTCGCAACCTATGCCGCGCAGCAATCGCCGTTCTTCCGCCACCGCCTCGACGCCGCCGGGTTGACGCCGCAAGACCTCGGCACGCCCGAAGGCCTTTCACGCCTGCCTGTCATGACCCGCCGCCAACTGCAGCAGGCCGGTGCGGCGCTGTTCTGCGCCGTCATCCCCCCATCGCACCTGCCGCAAGGCGAATTGCGCTCGTCCGGCTCGACCGGGGAACCTGTGATGGTGCGCAAGACGGCGCTGACGCAACTGTTCTTCCAGGCCATGATGATGCGCGAGCATATGTGGCACAAACGCGATTTCTCCCTGCCGGTACTGGCCATCCGCGGCCGTGTCGAAGGGATTCAACGCATCGAGAACTGGGGCCCGCCCACCAGCTTCCTGTACGAAAGCGCGCCTTTTATGGCGCTACCCGCCGAAACGCCGCCGGCCAAGATCGTCCGGCACATGCTCGACCTGCGCCCCGGCCATCTCAATACCTATCCGAACATCCTCGCGACCATTCTCGATCATTGCGCGCGCGAAGGAATCCGCATTGACGACGTAAAGCATATTTGGAGCATCGGCGAGACGCTGAAGCCCGAACTGCGCGACCACGCCGCCGCCTTTTTCGGCGCGAAGATCGAGAACGACTATTCCTCCAACGAAATGGGCATCATGGCCCTGCAATGCCCCGACAGCGGCCTGCTGCACGAAATGGCGGAGAGCGTCCTGCTGGAAGTCGTCGACGAACAAGGCCGCCCCTGCAAAAACGGCGAACGCGGGCGCGTCGTCGTCACCGACCTCCACAATTTCGCGACGCCGCTGATCCGCTACGACATCGGCGATGTCGCCGAGCGCGGCGGCCCTTGCTCCTGTGGGCGCGGCCTCTCGACGCTCAATTTCATCGTCGGGCGCAAACGCAGTCTGGCGGTGAAGCCGGACGGCGTGCGCCACCTGCCCGTCCTTATACCGACCCACCTGGCCCAACTGGCTGCGATACCCATCTTCCAGGTTCAGGTCATCCAGCACGCGTTGGACGATATCGAGACGCGACTGGTCGCCCAAGGGCGATTGAATGCGGAGGAAGAGACCAAGGTCGCCGGGCATATCCGCACGGCGCTCGGTTACGACTTCCCTGTACGTTTCACCTATTTCGAAGGCCGCCTGCCGCGCCCCGAAAACGGCAAGTTCGAGGATTTCATCAGCCACTTGTCCCCGCCGGATTGACCGCATGAAACAGCACATCCTGACCGCAAGCGAGATCGGCCGTTATGCTTCCCCCTATCTCAAGGGCGGGAACAAGTCGGATATCTGGGATATCACGAGCGTCGAGATTGATGGCATCATGCTGAAAGCCGGTATCCGCATGAACTCGACCTATGCCTCGCCGACGGATATCAATGGGTTCCATCTTTCCGTGTTCTCGGCGCTGGAAATCATGTCGCAGCTCCAGATCCTCTTCATGCACCACTGGGCGGGTTTGAGTGAGAAATCGCGCGAGGTCTGGATGATCGACTGTAATATCTCCGCATTCACCGCTATCCGCGACCCGGACGGCATCCGCGCCGAAATGATATTTTCCTCCATCCGCAGCATCAAGGGAAAGGTCCTCGCCGTCATGAAAGGACGCATCTTCGACGATCAGGGCGCGATTGAAATGACAATAAAAGGCTTCATGTGATGATCCCCGTTATTGAGTCCGGCGCGACGCGTGATCCGGTGTCGTTGCGCACGGAAGATATTCTCACCCGGTTGAACGCCAAGGGCGCCGTCCTGCTGCGCGGCTTCGATTTCGATTTGGCTGCGCTCGAGGCTTTCACGCGCAACTTCTGCGAAGGATTTCACGTCTCGGCCACGCGCGCCGACAAGCGGCAAAAGGGCGGCGATACCTACACCACCGAGGTCTATCGCGACAACTACACCCTCTTCGCCCATGCCGAAGGCGCTTACAAACCCTATCCGCGCGCGCCCGAAGCCTGTTTCTTCATGTGCATGACGCCGCCCGCGGTCTCCGGCGGCGAGACGACGGTGATCGACGGCGTGGCGTTCCTGAAAGAAATGCCCGCCGCCTTGCGCGATCGCTTCGCGCGCGTCGGCATGACGTATGAAATGACATGGGACAAGAAACGCTGGCAGGATGAATTCGAGCTGGACACGTTGGCGGAACTGAAAGCGCTGCTGCCGACCCTGCCCGCCGTCCGCCATAAGCTCGACGGCGATACGCTGCACCTCTTCTTCACCACGCCCGCGATCATCAAGACGCGCCGCGGCCAGCCTGCCTTTGCCAACGGCCTCCTCGCCCACCTGCCGCGCTGCGCGCATCCGGGCTATGCAGGCAAGGTCGTCTATACCAAGGCCACCAACCGCGTCTATTTCGGCGACGGCGAGGAACTGTCAGACAGCATCGTCAACCAGTTGATCGACGTGCAGGATAAAGTCTCGTACGCGCATGCGTGGCAGGCGAAGGATGTGCTGTTCCTCGACAACACCCGCCACATGCACGGCCGCACGATGACGTCCGCGCCATGCGAGCGTGTACTGATCAGCCGTTTCGGGATGCTGAAACCTAGCGCTTGATGCGCGAGATCTTGGTGCCTTCGACGTTGATACCGGCCATAAGACCTTGCTGGTTGAAGGCGAAAGCGTAAGCGTCCTTCTGCAGCGTCGAGGTGCTCAGGTTCTTGGTCGCGCCAGTATCGGCCAGCACGATGGTAGGGTCGACGCCCAGCTCGAAACCGCGCGTGTCGGAGATGTAACTCACCGCCGCATCGTTCATCAGGAAGACCGCGTAGCCGTAAGACTGCGCCCCCGCCTGCAGGCCCCACGAGGCGCTGAAGGAGTTGTAATAGCCGTGGCTCGCATCGCCCTCGAGCATCACGCCCTCGCCGTACGCGCCGCCGAACAGGAACCCCGCTTTGATGATGTTGGGGAACACCAGCACGGCCTTCGCCTTCTGCCCGATCTCGCGCGCGGTCGGGTTGCTCTGATAGAGCGCCTGCAACGCCTCGCGCCCGTCACGATCCAGCGCCTCCGCCGTCGCAGCCTGCGCCAGCGTCGGCACCAGCATCATCAGCGCCAGAAGAATGATCGAGAGTTTTTGCATGTGAATCTCATCCTCACAGTAAGGGTGGTGGGCCCGGCCGGACTTGAACCAGCGACCAAGCCGTTATGAGCGGCCCGCTCTAACCAACTGAGCTACAGGCCCACAGTTGTTTCTTGCATAGGGGATTATCGCCGTCCGCGGTGCGGCTGGCAACATCAAAAACGATGCCCTGCGCCGGACGGCTTAGGGGGTGTAGCGGGAATAGTGGCGGCGCGCGTTCTTTTGGGTGGTTTCGCCGCGGCTCATCATCTTTTCGCGGTCGGCCAGCAGGCCGAGGGCTTCGGCCTTGGTCAGCACGGACCTGCCCTGCAGATCGAGCAGCTTGCGCTTTTGCTCGACTTCATCACCCCTGTTCCAGTGAATGGCGGAGTATTCTTTTTCGAAAACATTGTATTGGTCTTTACCGACCTTTTCAGCGACGACCGTGCGGTAGATGTCCTGCCCGACTTCGCCGTCCCGGGTTTGGCCGGCATAGGGCCCGCGCTTGATATATACATCGGTCGCGCGATTGTAATGCCAACGGTGGGTGGCTGTTTCCATGACTTTGGGGTACTTCGCTGCGAGCAGGCGGGACAACTGGTTAAAAACCGATTTCATGAATAAACCTCAAATAAAAAGGGACTGGCGTTAAGTTCATATACTCTAACTTACTATATATATTATGTCAATTAATTTCAGGCGCAAGCGTCTTAGATAAATTATCGTTAAAAAACAATAACTTTCCGCGTGCCACGCTGCGCCAGAGGATCGAGACTCCCGCCACTGTCGCGTAACCGTCGATCGCGTAGTGGAAGCCAAGATAGACGGAGCCGACCAGGATCAGCAGGAAGAACGCTGCTGCAAGCGCGAACAACGCGCGGCTCACGGTGCGCCAGTAGAGCAGGAACAGCCACGCCATCCCCACATGCAGGCTCGGCATGGCGGAAAGGGAGTTGAAATTGATGACATGGGCGTCGCGCACCCATTTGAGCAGCAGTTCGCGCGTCTCAAAAATGAATGGCACCTTGCTCGCGACCAGCGAGGGATAGAGGTCGTCGACGAGCGGCTTGAAGGGATCCGGCAGGTGCGGATAGAAATCGTGGTAATACATCGGCCCGACCGAGGTCAGCGCCATCGCCGCCGCCACGCCCAGCACCGCCCATGACAGCAGGAAGGTCCAGAGGAAGCGCGTCACGCGCGCCGTGTCGCGGTCGATGAAGGCTGCGTGGAAGCAGGTCACGTACATGACCGGGAACCAGGCGACATAGACGCCGGCGACGAACTTGGATCCCGTCACGCCGAAATATTCAACGAGCGGCGTCAGCAGTTGATAGGGCTGATGGCCGAAATGCAGGAAGGCATCCCATCGCGCCAGCGCTGGATCCCAGTGGAACGGGTTAAAGTACGGGAACAGCGACTTGTGCGCGCCGATGAAGAAGAGGATGGCCGAGACAAGGCAAAACGCGGAAACGCCGCGTGCGAAACGGTCGCTGCAGAAATAATCCTTCCAGCCACGCCGGATGTCGCGCCACGCCTCCCCTCGCCCGCGCTGCACGACAGCCCGACCGCTGCCGATCAGCAGGAAAACGCCTGCGCAGATCTTGGCAAAGACGCCAGTCATGATGAAGGCGATGATCACCGCCGCGATGATGTCCGATGCCGGCGCCTTGACGATCAGGGATTCGATGAGCCATGCGCCAAGATAGACACCGCAGGCTGCCCACAGCCAGCGATGGCTGCGGAAAGCCCTGTCGATGTTCTGCCGGAAAAGGCTCACGTATCGAGGAAGCTGCGGAGCTGGCGCGAACGGCTCGGGTGCTTGAGCTTGCGGAGCGCCTTCGCCTCGATCTGGCGGATACGCTCGCGCGTGACCGAGAACTGCTTGCCGACTTCTTCAAGCGTGTGGTCGGTGTTCATGCCGATGCCGAAGCGCATGCGCAGCACGCGTTCTTCGCGCGGCGTCAGCGTCGCCAGCACGCGCGTGGTGGTCTCGCGCAGGTTGGCCTGAATGGCGGCGTCCACGGGCAGGATCGCGTTCTTGTCCTCGATGAAATCGCCGAGCTGGCTGTCTTCTTCGTCGCCCACGGGGGTTTCGAGGGAGACCGGCTCCTTCGAGATCTTCATGACCTTGCGCACTTTGTCGAGCGGCATGCCGAGACGCTCCGAGAGTTCCTCAGGCGTCGGCTCGCGGCCGATTT
>CAYZCE010000009.1:0-65210 GCA_964476835.1 uncultured Rhodospirillaceae bacterium | reverse complement strand
TAGATTGCAATTGAGGACGACTTTGATGTAGATGATATTTGAGACATATATAACCATGTGCACGGCGACCGAGAGGACGCGCTTGGCGCGGTCCTGGCCGATGACGTAGTCGTCGAGAACGGCCTTGATTTCCTTCGGCGTGGGGATGCCCTTGCCGGACTTGACGAGCTGGGTCTTGTCTTCTTCCTGGATGATGTCCATGCACAGCTCGACGCACTCATTGCAAATGAATACGTTGGGGCCGGCGATCAGCTTGCGCACTTCATGCTGGCTCTTGCCGCAGAAGGAGCAGTACAGCGTGTTCTTGGAGTCCCCGGAAGCCGTTGTCTTGGTCATCGCGATTTCTTTCCTTATGCTCGGTCTAGTCTCTCGCCGCATTCTCCATTTCAGGATAGAACAGGGCACCCGGATTGCCAACAAAAACATATGGTTCACCGGAAGACTAGCTTTCTATCCCAATTCGCTCTATTTTAGCAACCTCAATGATGAAAAAAGAGCTAAAATCAGCAATATGACTATAGAAGAATTGCTCGAAAATTTCGCGGTGTTCGACGACTGGGAAGGCCGCTACGGCTACCTGATCGACCTCGGCCGCCACCTGCCGCCGATGCCGCCCGAAACGAAGACGGAAGAGAACCGCGTGCGCGGCTGCATCAGCCAGGCGTGGATGACGCTCGCGTGGGATAAAGACGACCGGCTGGCGGTCATGGCCGACAGTGACGCGCAGATCGTGCGCGGGCTGGTGGCCATCGTCTACATCATCTACAACGGCCGCACGCGCGACGAGATTTCAAAAATCGATATGGACGGCATTTTCAAGCAGATCGGCCTCGATACGCACCTGAGCCCGAACCGCCGCAACGGCTTTTTCTCGATGATCGAGCGGATCCGCGCGTTTACTGCGCCAGATAGGTGATGTTGTCCGTCATCTTCTTGTAGTCGTCAGCGAAAACAGGGTTTTCGACGCTGTACTTCACGCGAACCACGAGGATCGACGACTTGCCCGTCAGGAAGTGCTCGGCGTTGTAGAAGGGGTGACTGCCCTGGTCGATGCTGAAGCCGCTGACCGTCGCCCATACCAGCCCGTTCTTGCCCGCCGAATAATACCAATCCTGGTTTTCCAGCTTCTGCCCGGCGTAGTCGGCCTGCAGCATCGACTTGACCTTGTCCTCGGTCAGGCCGGAGAGGTACGCCGCCGGCGCCTTGAGGAAGGTGATCTTGACGTCGAAGCTGTCTTCCGTGTCCTGATCCACGCGGCGGAAGGTGGCGAGTTCGCCGAGCGAGCCTTCCTTGGGCGGATTGTCGAGGTAGGGGATCGGCTGGCCGCTGTCCGCCCAGATCGTCGCGACGCGCGGCGCCTCGGGCAACATGACGCTGTATTCGGCGTCGTTGTTGGCGTAACGGAAGAACGTGCTTTCAGCCTGAAGCCCCGGGGCAGGTGCCGCGGCCTGAGTCGCGGGGGATGCGGCTGCGGGTGCAGCCACCGGAGATTGGGCAAGGGCGGGCGCGCCCATCAACACAGCCGCGCAGGCCATCAGGTAAAACGGCTTTTTCATGCGATATCTCCCTTCCACGTGGCGGCGTCCGCCTGTTTCTGCTCGCCGGATGTCATGTCCTTCACTTCATGCGGCTGGCCGTCCTTGAAGGGCGGGAACCATACGTAGGGAATGCTTTTCTTCTCGGCATAGGCCATCTGGTTCTTGATCTTGGCGTCGCGGTGATACATCTCGACGTTATAGCCGCGATCCCGCAACGTGTGCGCGACGGCGGAAGCCTCGGCGCGACGCGCCTCGTCGGGCAGCACGACCAGCACATGCGCGGGCGACTTCGCGCCGGGCTTGATGTAGCCCTTGTCGAGCAAGATGCCGAACAGGCGCGTCAGGCCGATCGACACGCCGATGCCCGGCAGCTTCTGGTTGATGAACGATCCTGCGAGGTCATCGTAGCGGCCACCGCCGCCGACCGAGAGGCCGCCGTCGCGGAAGCGCACTTCGAGCACGGTGCCGGTGTAGTAATCGAGGCCGCGAATAATGCCGAGGTCGGCGATGACCGCGTCTTTCGGCAGGTGCTTCAGGTTCTCCATTACGAAGGTCAGTTCCGCGAGGCCTTCATCGAGTTGCGGGTGCGCAACGCCAAGCGCGCGCACCTTGTCGGCGAAGCTCGCATCCGTCGTCTTGATCTGCGCGATGGCGAGGCATTTGTCGGCGATCGTCACGCCGCCTTCGGCCAGCACCTTCTTCACGCCATCCGCGCCGATCTTGTCGAGCTTGTCGAGCGTGCGGGTGACAAAGCCGGTGTCCTCGATGCCGAGGCCCTTGAGGTAGCCGACCACGATCTTGCGGTTGCTGATGTGGATCGAGACGGGCGGTATGTCGAGCGCTTCATAGGCCTTGTACAAAACCGCAGGCAGTTCCGCATCGAAGTGCAGCGGCAGGTCGTCGATGTTCACGACGTCGATGTCGCATTGGTAGAACTCGCGGTAGCGGCCCTTTTGCGGACGCTCGCCGCGCCAGACCTTTTGCATCTGGTAACGCTTGAACGGATAGACGAGCGCGCCGAAGTTCTGCGCCACATAGCGCGCCATCGGCACGGTGAGGTCGAAGTGGAGCGCGAGGCGCGCGTCCTTGTCGTTTTCGTCGGCCTGCAGGCGGTGCAGGGTGTAGATTTCCTTGTCGGTGTCGCCGCCCTTGGCGGTCAGGGCCTCGATTTCCTCGATGGCGGGCGTCTCGATGTTGCAGAAGCCGTAGCTCTCGAACACGCGGCGGATCTTGTCGAGCCACAGCTGCTCGACGGCGCGGTATTCCGGCAGCCATTCGGGGAAGCCGCTGATCTGTTTTGGCTTGTGGATCTTGTCGTTCATGGAGACCTTGTTTCACGTGCGGAAATAGCCTATTAATCTAGCCTTATTCACCCCCGCCATGCAAGAGGCCGCCGATGCGCCAGATCGACAAACTGCTGGAAATCATGACCTACCTGCGCCAAAGCCCCGACGGCTGCGCCTGGACGAAGGCGCAAACGCACCAGAGCCTCGTGCCCTACCTGATCGAGGAATCTTACGAAACCGCCGACGTCATCGACCAGGGCAAGACCGGCAAGGAACTGCGCGACGAACTCGGCGACCTGCTGCTGCAAATCGCCTTCCATGCGGAAGTCTCGCCGTCGTTCACGTTTGACGACATCGCCGGCGCGATCGTGGACAAGCTGGAACGCCGCTACCCGACCATTCTCGGCGACGAGGCCAACACCCTTAAAACGCCCGAAGAGATCGACCGTCGCTGGGAAGAGATCAAGGCCGAGGAACGCCAGCGCAAGGGCATCACGCCGGAAAGCAGCATCCTCGACGAAATCGCGCACGGCCTGCCGGCGCTGCTGCGCGCGACCAAGATCAAAGGACGCGCCGCCAAGGCGGGCTGGGAATGGCCCGACGTCTCCGCGCTGATCGACAAGATCGCGGAAGAAGTGGGCGAGTTGCAGGCCGAGATCAAGGCCGACAAAATCGACAAGGAATCCGTCGCCGCCGAACTCGGCGACCTCATGTTCCTGCTGGTCGATTTCGCGCGCTGGCAGGGCATCGACGCCGAAGACGCGTTGCGCTCCACCAACAACCGCTTTGAACGCCGCTTCCGCCACATGGAAAAAGGCCTGAAAACCCAAGGTCTCGACTTCAAGACATCCCACCCAGACCAGCGCCGTGCACTGTGGGAAGAGGCGAAAAAGCTGGAAAAAGAGAAGAAATCCGCAACCTGATTAATTCAAGCCGAAGCTCGGGGGCTTTTTCTGATTGCCGCTCGATCTCTTCCTGAAAGCGCCCATTGCAGCAAAGCTTTCCTGCAAGGTCTCCAGGCAAAGCCTCTCGAGGTCTTCGTTATTCACCGTCAGCGCCTGACGCAGCCTTTCAGGCGGCGTATGGCAGCAAATGTGGACTGAACTGATCGAGGTCACGCCGCGCGTGCCGCCGATCGCAAAATCGTTCGGCAGGAAATCGCTGACGCGCTTACGGGTGTTGACGGGGTCGGCGTCGTTGAATCCAGCACGCTCCATCAACTTCTTGATGAGCCGATGATATACGGCATCGACGATGGCGGGGTGCGTCGTTTGATAAGACTCGCGGTTGACCAGCATGTCCTCGGTCAATTTCCGGCTGCCGTAATAGGCGCTGCCCGGCAGCGCGCACTGGACGCCGACGCTGACGACTTCCGGGTTCCACTGCCGGGGATTGCGGACCATGTCCGCGCGCTGCAGGTCGTCCAGGATCATCCGCGCGTAAACCACCGTTTCCTCAAACAGCAGGTTCGGGGTCATGAAATCGTTATCGCCGTATTCGTACATGAGAATGCTCCCAATTGTGAAACAGGCCTTAACCGTTTCCGGCGGCGCTGGCATCGCCTGCCGCATCTTCCAGCACCGGCGTCACGCGGACGAGGCTGAGCTGGTTCTTCTGCTTCTTCAGGACGTCGAAGCGGAAGCCGAAAAAGGTGAAGCTCTGGCCGACCGAAGGGATGCGCTGCGTCTCGAACAGGAGCAGGCCGGCGACCGTCGAATATTCCTCGTCCGGCAGGCCCCAGTCCATTTCGCGGTTGAGGTCGCGGATGGTGACCTTGCCGTCGACGATGTAGCTGCCGTCGGGCTGCGGGCGCACGCCGGTGACGGCGACGTCGCTCTCGTCGCTGATCTCGCCGACGATTTCTTCAAGGATGTCCTCGAGCGTCACGACGCCCATCAGCGCGCCGTATTCGTCCACCATGATCGAGAAGTGCTCGCGGCGCTTGCGGAAGGCCTGCAGCTGGTCGAACAGCGTGGTGGATTCAGGGATGAACCACGGCTCGCGCATCGTGTTTTCCAGCTTCACGCGGCTGACGTCGCCGTGGCAATGACTGAGTTCGCGCAGCAAAAGCTTGGTGTTGATGACGCCGATGATGTTGTCGGGCCTTTCGCGCCAGACGGGCAGGCGGGTGAAGGCGCTGTGCAGCACTTCGTCGACGATCTTGGCGATCGGCTGGTCGCCATCGATCATGCGCACGTTCTTGCGGTGCACCATGATCGCCTCGACCTGGACGTCGGCGAGGTCGAGGATAGAGCGCATCATCGCGCCGCGTTCCTGGTCTTCCGCGTCGATCTCCTCGGTTTCCTTGAAAAGCTGGATGGCGCCGCGCAGCTCTTCCTCGTGCGCGTCCTCGAGCCCCTTGGGATCGGACACGCCGAAGAGCTTGAACGTCCAGTGCACGCTCTTTTCCACGCTGTAGATGATCGGCGTGAAGATATAGAGGAAGAAGTTGATGATGCGCGCAATCGCCAGCGACATGCCGTCGGCGTGGATCATCGCATAGGTCTTGGGCACCACTTCGCCGAAGATCAGCAGCATGGTCGAGACAAAGAAGGTCGCATAAACGACACCATTGCCGCCGAACAGCTTGATGAGCACTGACGTGGTCAGCGCCGAGGCCGCGACGTGCGACAGCGTGTTGCCAAGCAACAAGCCACCGATCAGGCGTTCCTTGCGGGCGCGCATGTCGTTGACCAGCTTGGCGCGCTTGTCGCCGTCGGTCTCGAGCGTGTGCATCCGCGCGCGCGAGGCGGCGGTCAGCGCCGTCTCCGCGCCCGCGAAGAAGGCCGACATGCCGATCAGGGCGAAGAACCCTCCAAGCTCGAGCCAGAACATCTTGTCCATCACAAAGTCCCTCCACATGCGTCCCGCAGGAAATCCGCGAGGACGTTCTCTTCAATATCATGCGCGACGAAAGCGCCGCCGATGCCCTTGGCCAGGATCAGCGTCAGGCGCCCGTCGCGGTTTTTCTTGTCGCCCTTCATGCGCGCCAGCACCGCGTCGGCGGCGGCGGGGAAAGGCGGCTGCGCCATCAGGCCAACCTTCTTCACATGCGCGCGCAAGCGGGCGGCGTCGGCTTGCGGGCACAAGCCCAACCGCGCCGAAAAATCGAAAGCCCATTGCAGGCCGATGCTCACCGCTTCGCCGTGCAGCAGGCGGCCATCGTAGCCGCCGATCGCTTCGAGCGCGTGGCCGAAGGTATGGCCGAGGTTCAGCAGCGCGCGGAGGCCTTTGGTTTCATCCGGGTCGTCCTCGACAATCGCGGCCTTGGCGCGGACGCTGGTGTCAATGGCGTAGACTTGCGCCTCCGCATCGCCCGCGAGCACCGCGGTGCCGTGTTCCTCGAGCCAGTCGAAAAATTCCGGATCGTCGATCAGGGCATATTTAAGTACCTCGGCATAACCGGCGCGCAATTCACGCGCGGGGAGGGAGGCGAGGTTGTCGGTATCGATCAGCACGAGGCGCGGATGATAGAACGCGCCCACGAGGTTCTTGCCCGCAGGCGTATTGATCCCCGTCTTGCCGCCGACGGAGCTGTCGACCTGCGCGAGCAGCGTCGTCGGCACCTGCACGAAAGGGATGCCGCGCATGATGACCGATGCCGCAAATCCCGTGATATCACCGACCACGCCGCCGCCGAGCGCCACCAGCGCCGAGCGGCGATCCAGCTTGAAGCCGAGCGCCTTGTCGATGATCTCCTGCAAATGCGCGAAGTCCTTGGTCGCTTCGCCCGCCGGCAGGATGACGGGCGGGGTGGGGGTGAAGGCTGCGTCTTCGAGCGCTTTCATAAAAGCGATCAGGTGCAGCCTCGCCACGACCGCATCGGTCACGACGCAGATCTTTTTCGACGGCAGCACGGACGCGAGGAAGGCGCCCGCCTGTTCCATCAGGCGGCGGCCGATGACGATCTCGTATCCTTGACCGCCGAAGTCGATATTGACGATGCTGCGCTTCGACATCTTTCCTATTTCCGTTCCTGCATCCGCTCAAGCTCCGCGCGGATGCGCGCCGCGGTATCGCGCGGGCTCTGGCCGTCGGTCGTTACCGTTATATCAGCCTCGGCGTAGACAGGATACCGCTCATCCATCAGCTGCCGCAAGCGTGCAGCAGGGTCGGCCACGCGCAGGAGAGGGCGGTGGCTGGTGCGCCCGGTGCGTTCGACCAAAGTCTCAAGGCTTGCCTTCAGCCATATTGAAATTGCGCTTTCTTTTATCATCGCCCGGATATCAGGCTGGATGAAGGCGCCGCCGCCCGAGGCCAGCACGCGCGGGGCGCCCGCGAGCAGGCGCTGCATCACTTCACGTTCACCGCGGCGGAACTCCGGCTCGCCGAATCTTTCGAAAATCTCGGCAATGGAATAACCCGCCGCATGCTCGATCTCCGCATCCGCGTCAGCAAAGGGCATTTTCAGGAGTCGCGACAGCTCCTTGCCGATGCGACTCTTGCCCGACCCCATCAATCCGACGAGGACTATTATCTGCGGCTTTCTTTCCATGTAATTCTAAATTCGCAAAATAATCATTGAAAATCAATGATTTCATTCTAAATCTATCCGGATTTGTTTTTATGAAAAAATAGTCGTTGACGCTCGCGTTACATTATGTAATAAATATCCCCACATCTGCAAAATCAAGGAATGCTGAATATGGGATTTAAACTTGGTGTTTCTGCGATTTTCCTGGCCTTCGTCGCGGCGGTCGGCGCGTTTATCGTGCTTGCCGTGTGGGATGTCCAGGTGCCGCGCAGCAGGGCGGAAAAACAGGTCGACGTATCGCGCCTTTCCGAACGGAAATCGTGATGCTTTGACCGCGCTTCCTCGATGAAGCCGAATCAATACCGCGCAGTTTGATTCGGACGCATGGAAGAGGCTGAATAAGAACTAGAAAATGCTTTAAGAACGGGTTTTTAGAGCGTTTTCGACAGGAGAAAAAAGCTACCCCGAAAGGGATGTGAAAATGAACGAATTTCATGGGTTTCGGCTCGATCTTGAACCAAGGCTTTAAAAACATGAAATGCGGTTTTTAGATTTTCACATATTCCCCCTTGCTTTTCCTTTCGGAATCCGGCTTTATGGCACTGTTACGGAGATAGCGTGATGAAGGTTCAATGACTTTTACGTCACGTTAGGCAATTATAAAAAACGGAGAAAAATACTATGGCACGTCCTGGTCGTCCGAGAATGCCCAAAGCGCCGCTCCCCGGCACTGTTGATGCATTCCTTGATATGCTGATCGCCGAGCGCGGTGCGGCTCTCAACACCCGTCATGCTTATGAGCGTGACCTCGCTGACGTCTGCGCTTTCCTGAAGAAGCAAAGCAAGGACATCAACACTGCAACCACCAACGATCTTAAGGCTTACCTCGCCGAGCTCTCGGGCCGCGAAAACGCCAAGAGCAAGGGCGGCGGCCAGACGGCTGTTCGCACCATCGCGCGCCGCATCTCGGCGATGCGCCAGTTCTTCGGCTTCCTCGTTTCCGAAGGCAAGCGCACCGATGATCCGACCTCGACCATCGAGAGCCCCAAGCAAACCCGCACCCTGCCGAAGATCCTGAGCGAAGACGAAGTCTCCGTCCTGATCAACACCGCGCAGAAGCAAGGCGGCCCCGAGAGCGTTCGCCTCGTGGCCCTGCTTGAAATCCTCTACGCAACCGGTCTCCGCGTGTCGGAACTGGTCGGCCTGCCGCTGACCGCCATCGGTCCTGAAAGCCGTTACCTGACGGTTGAAGGCAAGGGCGGCCGCGAGCGCATGGCCCCCCTGTCCGAACCCGCTCAAAAGGCGATGAAGGGCTACATGGACATCCGCAGCCGCTTCCTGATGGCGGACCGCGCGGATACCCAGAGCAAGTGGCTCTTCCCGTCGCGTACCTCTGAATCGGGTCACCTGACCCGCCAGCGCTTCGCACAGCTCCTCAAGGAACTGTCGCGCAACGCCGGCATCGAACCGGATCGCGTCAGCCCGCACGTCCTGCGTCACGCTTTCGCAACCCACCTTCTGAAGCACGGCGCGGATCTCCGCTCCGTCCAAAAGATGCTGGGTCACGCCGACATCGCCACGACCCAGATCTACACCCAAGTGGTTGCAGATCAAGTCAAGGGCGCCGTCGAGAACAAGCACCCGCTGGCCAACAAGGCCTCGGCTTGAACTGACGACGACGACCAAGAATAGGAAAGGGCCGCTTCATCGAAGCGGCCCTTTCTTCGTCTGCCTGTATTCTTACTTTTGTGTCGGCACAGGAGCGACAGCGCTTTTGGCCGCAGGCGCCGTGACCGCCTGAGCCGCGCCGATACCCGATACGCCGGTCGCAGAAGCCGGCGCGGTGTCAATCGCCGCATCATTGTGAATATCGGCATTCACGCTACCCTTCACGCCGCCCAGAGTGCCGCCGGTGCCGACGACGTAGGGATCGCCGTATTTACAGGTGCAAAGGCGGTTATCGCCGGAAGTCGCCGGCGTAGCGACGATGACAAGGCCGGCAAGCCCTTGCCCTCCCAAGGCACAGGCCGTCGTGCAGGATTGCCCCGGCTTGCTGGTATGCGTCTGGAATTCCGATTGCTTCGCAAAAGCACTGCTCGCGAGAGCCGTGCTCACAAGAAACGCCGCGCCGGCCGCCATCATAAAAATCTTCATGTCACTATCTGTCCTTAGGTTCGTTGTGAGTATTTGTTAATTAGTGCTTCGGGGTTGCCACCGGCGCAACAGCAGCGCCAGGGGTTGGTGCAACGATAACTTTTCCGCTGGCAGCGCCAGGCATGTCCGCCGAAGAGGTCTTCGGGTCTACAGCATGCGTGGAATCGTAGGTGCACGAGCATGTGCGTCCCGGGCCGGCAAATCTAGGCGACCAGCCGACGAGCTGACCCGCAAGGCCGTGGCCTGCCTGGGCGCAGGTAACGTAGCATTCCGCGCCTTCCTTGCTGGCATGCATCTGAAAGGACGTCGGCTTGGCGATGGCGACAGAGGAGAGAACGCCGCTCACAGCAAAAACCGCAACAGCCATCATAAAAAACTTCATTCTCGTTCTCCTGATTACACCATTACCGTTATCTTTCTATCCTACACCCCTCTCATTAACTTTTAGTAAAAATGTAAATAAAAGCTCGCCCGTACTAGCGATAACTTGTAAACAAGGCTCTTTTTTCTTATATTCAGGCCTTGTTTAGTCAAAGGAACCGCATGAAAGACGATCTCCAGTTTCTCAGCACTTTGGCCGCCGCCTTCCTCAAGGCTGCGGATTTCCCGGAGCCGTATTCCAACCAATCGCTCGGCTGGAAAGTCGGCGTACATATGCCGGTTCATGCCGATGCGGGGACAGACGCCAACGATATCGTCGACAAGCTGCGCCACGACATTTTCTACGCGCGCATCAACAACGACGGCACAGGCATGATGGAAGGCTATGTCCGCCTGGCGGATTATTTCTGCAAGCAGGCCTGCCGCCAGCAGGCGGGGGCGGAAGCAGCCTCGCTGATCCCCGTAGCACAGGCAACCGCCGGCACCGCCGAAGCGCTCAATCATATGGGTGCGTGCGATTTCGCCGAGGTCGTCCGCAAGGCTCAAAACCATGATACCGCGCCGGTCAAGCCTGATCCCACGCCGCGCAAGCCGCAATCCTTTAACCCGTTCGCTTAAAAGACAGGACACACATGGCTTATCATCTGGACTTTGAAAAGCAGATCATCGAACTCGAGGCCAAGGTGGCCGATCTGCAACGCATCGACAAAAGCGACGTCAGCCTCAAGGACGAGATCACCCGCCTGCGCGAAAAGGCCGACCGCATCCTCGTGCAGACCTATTCCAAGCTGACGCCCGAGCAAAAGGTGCAGGTCGCGCGCCACCCGTCGCGCCCGCATTTCCAGGACTACGTGAAGCGCCTCGTCACCGATTTCACCCCGCTGGCCGGCGACCGCCTGTTCGGCGAAGACGCGGCCCTCGTGGGCGGCCTCGGCCGTTTCCGCGGCCGTTCCTGCGTCATCCTGGGGCAGGAGAAGGGCCACGACACCACCAGCCGCATCCACCACAACTTCGGCATGACCAAGCCCGAAGGCTACCGCAAGGCGCAGCGCCTGATGGCCATGGCCAGCCAGTTCAAGCTGCCCATCGTCTCGCTGGTCGACACCGCCGGCGCCTATCCGGGCGTCGAGGCGGAAGAGCGCGGCCAGTCCGAAGCCATCGCGGCCTCGATCGAGAGCTGCCTGCGCGCGGAAACGCCGCTCGTCTCCGTCGTCATCGGCGAAGGCGGCTCGGGCGGCGCCATCGCGATCGCCACCGCCGACCGCATCTTCATGCTGGAACATTCGATCTACAGCGTCATCTCACCCGAAGGCTGCGCGTCCATCCTGTGGCGCAGCGCGGAATACGCGAAGGACGCGGCCCGCGCGCTGAAACTGACGGCGCAGGACCTCAAGGCGCTCGGCATCATCGACACGATCATCGAGGAGCCGATGGGCGGCGCGCACCGCGAACCGGAGCGCACCATCGACGTCGTCGGCGATTACGTGGAGAAGGCCGTGACCGAACTCGCGTCCCTCGACGGCGCGACGCTCAAGATCCGCCGCCGCCAGAAGTTCCTCGAAATGGGCCACGCGGCCTGATTTTCAGCTTTAGGATTTGACGCTGCGCAGGTGCAACTGCACGCGCGAGACCTTGTTCTCCGCGCGCAGGGCGGAGCGGTAGTATTCAACCATGAACACGCGCAGCGCGGCGGTGAACGACAGCTCGCGCTCCTTCAGGTCGTGCACGGCGCTGCAGAGGTCGTGGATCGAGCACTTTTCGAGCCCCGCGATCTCGTTGAGCGCGTTCCACATGACAGGCTCGAGCCGCACGCTGGTGCGGCGGCGGTGGATGCGGATATTGCGGCTTTGCAGCGCGCCGGAGCCTTGCTTGCATTTGCCGCCCTCGTTGGTCAGCGGAGGAAACGAGGCGTCGTCTTGAGGAAAAGAGGAGTCCGGCATGTTGTGGCTTTCTCTTCGATTGTTTATCCAGCGCGGTCAAGCAGTTCGACCTTGAAACAACTATAATGGGGTTCCGGCAAAATACAACTATAAATTGTTTATTATTATAAAATACACCGTTTACGTGCATCTACGGAAATAGTAATCCTTGTTTTAAAGGCCATTGGGAGCGATAATTTAAGGATGTGGCACACCAAGTTCCGATCCTACTGGGATGCGCTTGAAAATCCCCTCGAAACCGGGCTGACGCTGACGCGCGGCTGCGATATTTCGGGCTGCCCGCACCGGGGCGACTACCGCGCGCCCAAGTCGCGCGACCACCTCAAGGATTACTACTGGTTCTGCCTCGACCACGTGCGCGAATACAACCAGAACTGGGATTTCTTCAAGGGCATGTCGCAGGCCGAGATCGAGGCGACGCTCAAGAAAACCATCGTCGGCGACCGCCCGACCTGGCGCTCGACCAAGGCCGGCATGAACGAGGAACGCCTCAAGCACCGCATTTACGAGCGTTTCGCCGCCGGCGAGGACGTCTTCGGCGCATTCGGCGGGGAAGACGATGCCGAGCACAACGCGCGCGTTAACCTCGGCTCCATCCCGCATCCGGCGGCGGAGGCGCTCGGCATGCTCGGGCTCGCGCCGCCCGTCGTGTGGGAAGAGGTGAAGGCCCGCTACAAGACGCTCGTCAAGCAATACCACCCTGACGTCAATGCGCCCGATCCCGCGGCCGAGGAGCGCATGAAGAAGATCAACATGGCCTATTCGATCCTCAAGCTTTCCTACCAATCCTACACCGAACTGGATGACAAAAAATGACGGCACACGCCCAGCAAAAACAGCTCCCCGACATCATGGTTTCCGCGCGCCAGCTCTTCGGCATCGACAGCGACATGCAGGTGCCGGCCTTCTCGCAGCGCCACGACAACGTGCCGGATATCGACGACGTCTACATCTTCGACAAGGACACCACGCTCTCGATTTTGGCCGGCTTTGCGCACAACAAGCGCGTGATGGTGCAGGGCTATCACGGCACCGGCAAGTCGACGCATATCGAGCAGGTCGCCGCGCGCCTCAACTGGCCGTGCGTGCGCATCAACCTCGACAGCCACGTCAGCCGCATCGACCTCATCGGCAAGGACGCCATCGTGCTGAAGGACGGCAAGCAGGTGACCGAGTTCCGCGAAGGCCTGCTGCCATGGGCGCTGAAAAACCCCGTCGCGCTGGTGTTCGACGAATACGACGCCGGTCGTCCCGACGTGATGTTCGTGATCCAGCGCGTGCTGGAATCCGGCGGCAAGCTGACGCTGCTCGACCAGAACGAGGTGATCCACGCGCACCCGTCGTTCCGCATCTTCGCGACCGCCAACACCATCGGCCTCGGCGACACCAGCGGCCTCTACCACGGCACGCAGCAGATCAACCAGGGCCAGATGGACCGCTGGAACATCGTGACCAGCCTCAACTATTTGCCCGACGCGCGCGAGATCGAGATCGTGACCGCCCGCGCGCCCGCCTACCGCACCGACGAAGGGCAGAAGACCGTGGCCGCCATGGTCCGCATGGCCAACCTAACGCGCAAGGGCTTCATCTCCGGCGACCTCTCGACCGTGATGTCGCCGCGCACCGTCATCCACTGGGCCGAGAACGCGCAGATCTTCGCCGACCTCGACTACGCCTTCCGCGTGACCTTCCTCAACAAGTGCGACGACCTCGAGAAGGCCATCGTCTCCGAATATTATCAACGCTGCTTTGACCGCAGGCTATGACGGACACTTACGACCCCGCTGAGCTCTTCCGTCGCGCGACGGAATCCACCGCCCGTGCGCTGTCGGGGCGTGAGGACGTGGAGGTGGCGCTCGGCGGCCTGACCGCCGAGATGACGGAAGCGCAGATCCGCCTGCCGTCGCCGCCGCTGCATATCGAGGAGAACCAGGTCGCGCACCTGCGCGGCATGGCCGACATGCTGGCGCTGCAACTGCGCTATCACGACACGCGCCTGCACCAACGCCTGATGCCCGCCGACCCCCGCGCGCGAGAGGCCTATCAGGCGCTCGAAAACGCGCGCATCGAGGCGGTCGGCACCGCCGATTACCCGGGCGCGGCCAGCAACGTCGCCGCCGCGCTGAAGTTCGACGCGCGCAAGCGGCGGCTCGACCTTGTCACCGCGCGCGACGACGTCTCCATCGGCGAGGCATTGCGCTACCTGGCGCGCGAAGCCTTCACCGGCCGCCGGCCGCCGCCGGAAGCCGAACGCATCACCGCGCTGTGGCGTCCGTGGCTCAACGAGCATCTGGGCGCAACAGGGCTGGAGGCGCTCAAGGCCGCGCTGCATGACCAGACGGCGTTTGCGCGCCTTGCCTACAGCCTGATCGAGCGCATGGAGATGACGCCCGCGCCCGCCGACCCGCTGCCCGACGATAACAGCGGCGACGGCGACGACGCGGAGAAGGAAGAGGGGCAGGAACAGGCGCGCGAAGGCGAGCAGCAAAGCGGCGAGCGCAAGGAGCAACTCGGCCTCGAAGCCGCCGAGGAAGACCAGGAAGCGACCGGCGCCGACAGCGACATGCAAGGCGGCTACGACCTCGACGAACGCGATAAAGCCCAGAGCGAAGGCGACAGCGAAGCCCCGCGCCGCAACGCGCCCGACGGCCGCGGCGCGATGGGTGAATACCGCATCTATACCGACGCCTTCGACGAAACGGTCGAAGCCGGCGACCTCTGCGACCACGAGGAGCTGGAACAGCTGCGCCGCCTGCTCGACAAGCAGCTGACGCACCTGCACGGCGTCATCACGCGGCTTGCCAACCGCCTGCAGCGCAAGCTGATGGCGCAACAGGCGCGCACATGGCACTTCGACCTCGAGGAAGGCCTGCTCGACAGCGCGCGGCTGAGCCGCATCGTCGCCAACCCGATGTTCCCCGTCTCCTACAAGCAGGAAAGCAACACGCCCTTCCGCGACACTGTCGTCACGCTGCTCATCGACAATTCCGGCTCGATGCGCGGACGCCCCATCACCATCGCAGCCATCAGCACCGACATCCTCGCGCGCACGCTGGAGCGCTGCGGCGTGCGGGTCGAGATCCTCGGCTTCACCACGCGCGCGTGGAAGGGCGGGGCTTCGCGCGAGAAGTGGCTCTCCGACGGCAAGCCGGCGCACCCCGGCCGCCTCAACGACCTGCGCCATATCGTCTACAAAAATGCCGACGAGCCGTGGCGGCATGTGCGCGCCAACCTCGGCCTCATGCTGCGCGAGGGCCTGCTCAAGGAGAACATCGACGGCGAGGCGCTGCTGTGGGCCTGCAACCGCCTGCTGGCGCGGCCGGAGCAGCGACGCATCCTGATGGTCGTCTCCGACGGCGCGCCGGTCGACGATTCCACGCTCTCGGCCAACCAAGGCACCTATCTGGAAGACCATCTGCGGCAGATGATTTCGTGGATCGAGACGCGTACCCCCGTGCAGCTGGTCGCTATCGGCATCGGGCACGATGTGACCCGTTATTACCGCCGCGCCGTGACGCTGGCCGACGCGGATGAGCTGGGCGGCGTGCTGACCGAGAAGCTGGCGGAGCTGTTCGACGAGGCCCCGGCGGCCAGAAAAGGCCTTACGCCGCGCCCCGGAAAACGTCTATAATGAGCGCTTCTTAAGGAACGGGCAGGATGGTCAGGAAGCACATCTATCATTTCAACCGCGGGGTCGTGATCGGCCTTGAGCTGGTCGGCGTCATTGCGCTGCTGGCCTTCGCGGCGTGGCTCGGCCTGCTCGCGCGCCTGTCGCAGGGGCCGATGAAGGCCGACTTCCTCTCCAACGCGCTCGAGAGCAGCCTCAGCAAGAGCAGCGGCATGGAGTTCCACGTCGGCTCGACGTGGCTCGTATGGGGCGGGACGGAAGACCCGTTCCAGATCAGCGTCAACAACGTGCAGGTCAACCGCCCCGACAAGACGCCTGTGCTGTTCGTGCAGAAGATCGGCATCCAGCTCTCCAAGCGCTACCTCGTGCTCGCGAAAGTGGTGCCGCGCGTCATCAAGATTTACAGCCCGAACCTGCGCGTCAGTCGGGACACCGACGGGCACTTCCTGTTCAACATGCAGGGCGACGCGGCCCCGACGCCCGATACGGGCGCAGGCAACGGCAGCGCCGACCTGATGAAGGACTTCATCTCCCGCCTGAAGGACAGCGGCGCGCTGAACATGCTCGCGGGGCTGGAGCAGGTGGCCATCACCAACGCGACGCTGGTCTACGACGACCGTGCGCTGAACGTGCTCTGGAAGTCGCATGGCACCGACCTCATCTTCACGCGCGGCGACGACGGGCTGGAGATCGACACCGTCGCCAACCTCGAACTCGATCCCGGCCACACCGCCTACCTGCGTTCCAACTTCACCTACGACTGGGAGACCGCCACGCCCGAGGGCGTCGTTTACTTCGCCGGCATCAACCCGGCGCTGCTGGCGCAGCAAAGCACAGCGCTGCAGGCGATCGCGCAGGTCAACCTGCCGCTCAAGGGCAGCGTCGCACTGACGCTTGATCAGAATTTCATGCCCGGCGCGGGCCGCTTCGTGATCGGCGCCGACGCGGGCACCTTCAACGCCGCCGGCCTCTACGCCAAACCGATGCCGGTCAAGAACATGTACGCGCAGGGCCTCTTCAACATGGCGACGCGCGAGATGAGCCTTGAGGACTTCCGCCTCGACATGGACGGCCCCAAGGCATCGGCCAAGATGGCGCTGACGCAGGAAGGCGAGGGGCATGCCCTGCGCGTGACCGCCATCCTCGAGAACATGCAGATGGACATCCTGCACAAATACTGGCCGGAAACGGTCGGCGTGGACGCGCGCAAGTGGGTGGTGGAGCATCTCTCGGCAGGCACGACGACGCATGCGACGCTGCGCCTTTCCATGCTCGCGCCGACGGCGGATTTCAATTCGCTGGCGCTCGAGCATGTAGGCGGCACCATCGACTTCAAGGGCCTCAAGGTCGATTACTTCGCCCCGCTGATGCCCGCGACCGACGTCGACGGCCGCGCGACCTACGACAACAAGTCGTTCAACATCGCCGTCACGCACGGACAGGCGGAAGACTTGGCCGTCACCGACGCCACCATCGCCATCACCGACCTCGACTCGCCTGCGGACCAGCACGCCAAGATCGACATCAACGCCAACCTCAATGGCCCGCTCAAGACCGCGCTCAAGCTGCTCGACGGCAAGCCGCTCGGCTACCCGAAGGAAATGGGCATCGACCCGGCCAAGACCGCCGGCACCGCGGCGATCAACGTCGATTTCAAGTTCCCCCTCTACGACAACCTCGCGCTGCCCGAGATCAAGGTGACGGCAAAAGCCAAGATCGACAACGCCGTGCTGCCCGGCATCGTCGCGGGCATGGACCTGACCGGCGGGCCGCTCGATGTGGCGCTGGCCGCGGGCGCGCTGACGGTCAAGGGCGCCGGCAAGCTCGGCGACACGCCGCTGACGTTCAGCTTCCTCAAGAACTTCAACGACGGCGCGCCGGTGGCGATGCAGGCGGACGCCAAGATGGCGCTGACGCCCGCGGTGCTTGCCAAGTTCGGCGTGCCCGACAGCCTCAAGATGACCGGCACGCTGCCCGCGACGGCGACTTATACGGTAGCGCCCGACAAATCGGCGACGTTGAGCCTCAAGGGCGACGTGACGCCGACGGGTTTCACGGTGCCCGTGCTCAACTACGCGAAGAAGGAAACAGTCGCAGGCGCCCTCGACATGACACTGCGCATCGACAAGAACGGCAAGCTGACGCAGATCCCCAGCCTGTCGCTGACCGGCGACAAGATGGCGATGAAAGGCAATCTCGGTTTCTATCCTGACGGCAACGTCCAGAAGGCTGATTTCAGCCAGGTGCAGCTCGGCGACACGGACATCGCGCTGACCGCAAGCAACGGCCTCTCAAGCGGCTTCACCGTCGGCATCACCGGCAAGCAGCTCGACGCCAGCAGCTTCTTCACCGACGAGGAAACGCCCAATAGCGACGCGGAAGCCGCCAAGCCCGTTACGCCGGTCACGCTCTCGCTCAACATCGGCAAGCTCGTCACCGGGCAGGAGAAGAGCATCTGGCAGCTCAAGATGTTCATGCGCCGCAACGGCTGGGGCCGCATCGACCAGCTCGACGTCGACGGGCAGGCCGGCTACAAGCCACTGTCCCTCCGCTACGATCCCACGGCCAAGGGCCATATGCTGCGGCTGGAAGCCGACAACGCGGGCGCCGCGCTGGCGGCGCTCGGCATCACCAACAAGCTCAAGGACGGCAAGATCGTCGTCAACGGCACGCCGTTCGCCAAGGGCGGGTCGCGCGACATCGCCGGGACGGTCATGCTCACCAACTTCACGGTCGTCAACGCGCCGACGCTCGGCCGATTGCTCAACGCGATGTCGCTCACCGGCATCATGGAGTTGCTGAACGGCAAGGGGATCGGCTTCCAAAAAATGAGCGCCGGGTTCCAGTGGATCGACCGTGGCCAGCCGGAAACGGCCAAGAACGTCCGCCTGATCCGCCTCAAGGACGGCCAGACCTCGGGCGCGTCGCTCGGCCTGACGTTCGAAGGCACCGCCGACATTTGGACGCGCACGCTCGACCTCAACGGCACGATCATCCCGGCATCCGGCATCAACAAGGCCGCGGCCAACATCCCGCTCGTCGGCAACATCCTGACCGGTGGCGGCAAGGCCGTTTTCGCTGCAACTTATACAGTGAAAGGCCCGAAAGACACCGCCGACGTCAAGGTGAACCCGCTGTCGGTGCTGGCGCCCGGCATCCTGCGGAAACTGTTTTTCGAAAAATAAGGCTTAGTCCGAAACGACCACCAGCACGTGCTTCTTCTTGCCGGCCGACAGCTTGATCGTCTTGTCAGCCGAGAGGTGGGCGAGGGTGATGGGCAGTTGCTCGTCGGAGACCTTTTCGTCGTTGACGCGCGCGCCGCCGCCCGCGATCAGGCGGCGTGCTTCGCCGCCGGATGCCGCGAGGCCTGCATCCTTGAACAGCACGTAGGCCGGCACGCCTTCGGCCAGCTTCGCGCGCGCGACAGCAACCGTCGGCAGGCCTTCGGCGGCCATGCCTTCCTCGAAGGTCTTGCGCGCGGTTTCGGCGGCTTCATGCGCTGGGGATTCGCCGTGGCAGAGTTTCACGACTTCGAAGGCGAGGCGCTTCTTGGCCTCGTTGATCTCGGCGCCCTTGAGCGATTCCAGTTGTCTGATCTCGTCGATCGGCAGGATGGTCAGCAGGCGCAACAGCTTGCCCACATCGGCGTCGTCGACGTTGCGGAGGTATTGGTAGAAATCGTACGGGCTGAGCATGTCTTCGTTCAGCCAGATCGCGCCCGAGGCCGACTTGCCCATCTTGGAGCCGTCGGACTTCGTCAGCAGCGGGCAGGTGAAGCCGAAGGCTTCCTTGGCCGAGACGCGGCGGGTGAGTTCCACGCCGTTGACAATGTTTCCCCACTGGTCCGACGCGCCGAGCTGCAGCGTGCAGTTCTGCCGCTTGTTCAGCTCGTAGAAATCGTAAGCCTGCATGATCATGTAGTTGAATTCGAGGAAGGTCAGCGGCTGCTCGCGTTCCAGCCGCGCCTTGACGCTGTCAAACGTCATCATGCGGTTGATCGTGAAGTGGCGGCCGAAGTCGCGCAGGAATTCGATGTACTTGAGGCTGCTCAGCCAGTCGTCGTTGTTGACCATGACGGCGTCGGTCTTTCCGACACCAAAGGTCAGGTACTTGGCGAAGACTTTCTTGATGCCGACCATGTTCGTCGCGATGCCGGCATCGTCGAGCAGCTTGCGCGATTCATCCTTGCCGGAAGGGTCGCCGACCTTGGTGGTGCCGCCGCCCATGAGGACGATGGGCTTGTGGCCGGTCTGCTGCAGCCAGTAGAGCATCATGACGGGCAGCAGGCTGCCGACGTGCAGGCTGGGCGCGGTGGCGTCGAAACCGATATAGGCGGTGACGGAACCTTCGGCCATCTTTTTATCGAGGCCGTCAAGGTCGGTGCACTGGTGCAAGAAGCCGCGCTCTTGCATGATCTTCAGGAATTCGGAACGGAACGTTGTCATTATATGCCTCTTGGCCTAATATAGCGGGAGCAGGGGTAAAAGCCAATATGAAGATATACCGGGTCATCGGGCTTATGAGCGGAACGTCGCTGGACGGCGTCGATGCGGCGCTGCTACGCACCGACGGCGAAAGCCATATCGAATGCGAAGGCTTCCTGAGCCTGCCCTATGACGCGACCTTGCGCGCCGACATCCGCGCCTGTTTCGGACGTACCGCCGACCAATCACGCGCTGCCGAGCGCGCGCTGACCGTCGCCCACGCCGAGACCGTGCACCGCCTTCTCAAGAAACAAGGCCTGTACTCGCACGACATCGACCTGATCGGCTTCCACGGCCAGACCATCGACCACGCGCCCGACCGCCGCTATACCTGCCAGATCGGCGACGGCGCGTTGCTCGCGGCGATGACCGGCATCCATGTCGTCAACGATTTCCGCACCGCTGACGTCAAGGCCGGCGGGCAGGGTGCGCCGCTGGTGCCCGTCTACCACCAGGCGTTGGCCGCGCAACTGGAAAAGCCCGTCGTCTTCCTCAATATCGGCGGCGTCGCCAACGTGACCTATGTGGGCGCGCAGGGCGAGCTGCTGGCCTTCGACACCGGCCCCGGCAACGCGCTGATCGATGACTGGATGCTGCAAAAGACCGGGCAGGCCTTCGACGCCGACGGCCGCGCCGCGACGTCTGGCAAGGTCGATGAAGCCGTCCTGAAACAATTGCTGGCGCATCCGTTCTTCGCGGTCAAGCCGCCGAAGTCGCTCGACCGCAATGCTTTCGTATCCGAGGCATGGAAGAGCCTTTCTACTGAAGACGGCGCGGCAACGCTGGCCGCCTTCACCGTGCAGGCCGTGATCGCAGCGGCGCGCCACTTCCCCGAGCAGCCCAAGCAATGGATCGTCGCGGGCGGCGGGCGGCATAACACATTCCTGATGCAGCAGCTGCAACGCCACATCAACGTGCCCGTTTCACGCATCGACGAAGCGCTCGGCATGGACGGTGACGCCATCGAAGCCGAAGCCTTCGCCTATCTTGCCGTGCGTTCGCTGCGCGGCCTGCCGATCAGCTTCCCCGGCACCACCGGGGCGCCGCAGCCGATGACAGGCGGACAGGTGCACGCGTGAGCGTCATCCTCGAACCTACCGCCGACAATATCCGCAAAGCCGCCGACGAATTAAAAGCCGGACGCCTCGTCGCCATGCCGACGGAAACCGTCTATGGCCTCGCCGCCGATGCCACCAGCGACCGCGCCGTCGCCTCGATCTTCGAGGCCAAGGGACGGCCGACGTTCAACCCCGTCATCGTCCACTTCCGCACCCAGGAAGAAGCCGAAGCCGCCGTCGTGTTCAACGAACAGGCGGAGGCACTGGCCGCCGTCTTCTGGCCCGGTCCGCTGACCATGATCCTGCCGCGGCGGGAAGGGGCCAACGTCTCCCTCCTGTGCAGCGCCGGCCTGCCGACCATCGCGGTGCGCTGCCCGGCGCACCCGGTCGCCCGCGCGCTCATCAAGGAGCTGGGCCGCCCCATCGCAGCGCCGAGCGCCAATAAGTCCGGCAGCCTCAGCCCCACGACGCCTCAACACGTGCTGCAAAGCCTTGGCGCGGCCGCCGGAACGATCCTCGCGGGCGGCAAGGCCGAGGTGGGGCTGGAATCGACCGTCGTCGACATGACCGCCCCGGTGCCCACGCTGCTGCGCCCCGGCGCCATCACGCTGGACGACCTGCGCCAACATCTGGGCGAAGTAGCGGTGGAGCTGGAGGCTGTGGATAACAATCCGAAGTCGCCCGGCCAGCTGCTGCGCCACTACGCGCCCAGGACGCCCCTGCGGCTCCATGCCGTCGATGTGCGTCCCGGCGAGGCGTTGCTGGCCTTCGGCTCGCTCAAATTCATGGGGCTGCAGGGCGGCGGATGGGCGAAGGATTTACCCACAGGCGCGCTTCTCAACCTCAGCGAGAGCGGCGACCTGCACGAAGCCGCCGCAAACCTCTTCGCCATGCTGCACCAGCTCGATCACGGCGGCTTTGCGGGCATCGCGGTGATGAATATTCCATCCACCGGCCTCGGCCTCGCGATCAACGACCGCCTCACGCGCGCGGCCGGCGCGCAAACGTAACTTTTCCAATACATTATTCAGGAAACTTCGCGCAGGCCGCGAACCCTTGCAGCACAGGGCTTAAACGCGTGCGTTCGGGCTGTTATCGCGGTTTCCGCGGCACAGTATGCGAAAAAGTGGCGAATAGCAGGGGTTATTCCAAGTTTTCTATTGCGTCCTTACATGAATCTGTCATGAATCAATGTACAAGGTGAATCGAGATGTGATTCTTCGGCAAGGCCCGTCAAACAGGCCTTACCTGCGCGTCCCGGAACCTCTTGTGACTATAACCCCTAATGAAAAGTGAGTTAGAAACATGGCAAAAGTAGCAGTCAAGAAGGCGGTCGCGAAGTCCTCCGCAGCGAAGACCACCGCTCCGACCGTCACCCTCAAGAACATCGCGAACGACCTCGCTGAAACCCACGAACTCAGCAAGAAGCAAGTCAACGCAATCTTCGACGATTTCGTTGATTCGCTCGTCAAGAACCTGAAGAAGGGCAACCGCGTCCGTATGGCCGGCCTCGGCATCCTGCAAGTGCGCAAGCGCGCTGCTCGCATGGGCCGCAACCCCGCCACCGGCGAAGCGATCAAGATCCCCGCTAAGAAGAAGATCGCTTTCCGCGCTGCCAAGGAACTCAAGGAAGCAGTCGGCAAGTAATTAGGCCTCGCGCTTAATCACAAGAAAAGCCCGCCGTATCACTACGGCGGGCTTTGACTAAATAGAACGAGCGGACGCACCTGACAAATGTAGCTGTTTCTTTGTCTGGAAGCGCGATTAAACGAACTTCACTTCCAAAATCTCGTACGACTTCGCACCCTTCGGCGTGCGGACTTCGACCACGTCACCGACGGTCTTGCCGATCAGCGCGCGGGAGAGGGGGGCGGTGAGGGAGAGGCGGCCCTTTTCAAAGTCGGACTCGTATTCGCCGACAATCTGGTAGGTCACTTCGTCGCCGCTGTCTTCATCCGCCAGCTTGACGGTGGCGCTGAACTTGACGACCGTACCGGTCATCTTGGCAGGGTCGATGACGTCGACGCGGGACAGGCGGTCTTCCAGCTCAAGCAGGCGTCCCTCGATAAAGCTCTGGCGTTCGCGGGCGGCGTGGTACTCGGCGTTCTCCTTGAGGTCGCCGTGCGCGCGCGCTTCTGCGATCGCCTGAATGACGGCCGGGCGCTCGACCGTTTTCAGCATCTTGATTTCTTCCTCCAGCTGGGCGCAGCCAGCCAGGGTGATCGGCACTTTCGTCGTCATGTAAATCCCCTTTGATAGAGTAATTGTATGCTCTCCGCGCGCATCGAGGCAAGCCCAAGCTGCTATTGCGTTAAGGAAATATGTGTATTATCCTCGACCGACGATAAACAAAGAGGAAGCAAAAGCCATGTCGCTCCGCGCGCAAATTACCGCCGACCTGAAAACCGCCATGTTCGCCAAGGACGAGATGACCACCTCGACCCTGCGCCTGATGAACGCCGCGATCAAGGACAAGGACATCGCCGCGCGCACCGCCGAAAACCGCGACGGCATCGGCGATCCACAGATCCTCGCACTGTTCCAGACCATGATCAAGCAGCGTCAGGAATCGATCAAGATGTACGAGCAAGGCAACCGCCCCGAGCTCGCCGCGAAAGAGCAGGGCGAGATCGCCGTCATCGAACGCTATATGCCCAAGCAGATGAGCGAAGACGAGGTCAAGGCCGCCGTCGCCGCCGCCGTGACCGCCGCTGCCGCAACCTCCGTCAAGGACATGGGCAAGGTGATGAACGAGCTGAAGGCGAAATACACCGGCCAGATGGATTTCGCCAAGGCCGGCGCGCTGGTCAAGGCCGCGCTCGGCGGCTAAAGCGCAAGTGTCGGTTTATTTCACCCAATGGATGGCGATGTTCGCCGTGTTCTCGGTGGCGCTGGTGTCGCCGGGGCCGGATTTCGTCATGGCCGTGCGCAATTCGCTGGTGCATTCGCGGCGCGCGGGAATTTTCACGGCGCTCGGTTTCGGGGTCGGAGTCTTGTTCCATGTCAGTTATGTCGTGCTGGGCCTCGCGGCCGTGATCGCGGGATCAGGCGTGCTGTTCAGCCTGATCAAGTACGCGGGCGCGGCTTATCTGGCGTGGATGGGACTGCGCGCGTTGCGGTCGCAAGGGATAAAATCCTCGGCGCTGGATGCGGCGCTGGCGGCAGAACCGGCGCGCCGGCCGTTCGGCGATATAGCGGCGTTCCGTTCGGGTTTCCTGACCAATGCGCTCAATCCCAAGGTGACGCTTTTCTTCCTGGCGATCTTCAGCCAGGTCATCCAGCCTGGAACGCCAGCATTGTGGCAAGCGGCCTATGGGCTGACATGTTCGGTCATGACGGTGGCGTGGTTTTCCGGCGTGGCGGTCTTGCTGACAAACGCGCGGATGCGCCAACGCTTCGCCGCCGCCGCTCAATGGATCGACCGGACGTGCGGCGCCTTGATGCTGACGCTCGCAGTCCGCGTGGTGTGGAGCGTCCGGTAGGTAAGCCGGAGAGGCCGTTTTGAGCCAGATCCGAGGCCTGTCTATACCCGGCGGCTCCGGGATAATTGCGTGATAATGGATATTACGGAAAATCAAACAACAATCAGCTTCAACAAAGCAGCAAAGAAATCAGATACTTGCAACATGAAGAAAATCCGGTGTCTCAAGCCGGAAAGTCTCTTGTGCAACAACTAAGAAGCGAGTTTCAGCCGCCCATGCAATTTGATGATGTACCAGCTTTTTTACTCGACCGCGCGATAAAAACCCTCGAAAAAATCCGCGCCGATGTCGATGCAGAAATCGGGATCCTGCGCCGGGAGAAATCTTCGCGTGACTGGTCAGCGCGGCACCGCGACCACATGCACCGGATCACCGCCGACCTCCTGCGTGCCGGGAAAACTGACGAAACCCAAGCGCGCCTATGGCTCGCCGAGCAAGGCCACTCGTGGAAATACGCCGGTGAAATACTTTCCACAATGCGGACGCGCATAGAGGGCGAAAAGAAAGCCGCCAGAGAGGTCGAAATTTTTAGGCGGTGGAATGTGGGTGGAGAAAAGAAAACCGCCCTAGCCCGTGAATTTGGCCTTTCCCGTGCCTCTGTAGAGCGCATTTGCAAACGACTGTCGGAGAGCGACGGACTGAAAAAGCATTTCTCCTACGTCGCGGCAGCGCGCGAGGCCGAAAAACACCGCAAAAAGAAACCCCCGGCGTTGGAGAGGACGCCGGGGGCACCACGCGAGGGGTAAGCGCGAGGGTTTACTGGTTGACGGGGTAAACGTATTCGACTTTGTCCGTCGGCTTTGCCGTCGGCGGGTGGTCAAAGAAATACGCCCCGTTGAGGACGATCGAGAGGAACAGGATGATGCCGGTCATGCCTTCTTGCCTTTCTTCTTGGTTTTGCGGCGGCGCGCTGCTGCCTTCTTGACGGTGGCCGGCGCGGCTGCAGCGGATGCCGGCGTCGGCTCCGCGAACAGTTCAGCGTCGGTCTTGTCGGGGTTGAGCCGGCGGGTGAATTCCACCACGCCGCGCTTGTCGTCGTCAGCCGCCGCCCGGGCGAGCAGCTTTTCAACGCGTGCTTTGTAGGCGGCGTCCATTACGCTGCCGGCTTCGTTTTGGTGTGGACGAAGATCAAGCCGATGGTGTTGAGCACCGTCATGATGTTTTCCCAGTTGTCGATAACCCAAGTCATGTGAAGATTTTCCTTTCGAGGTTGTTAAGTCTCCGCTCGTGGTCTTCGTGCAGCTGGTCGTAGCCGCCGAGCTTGTACCACAGTTTTACCCCCACCAGCGCGGAGATGCTGGAACTGGCGGCGGCGAGGACGTTGAACAGGAATTGGAACTGGTCGATCACTTCTTGAGCACCTTCTTGGCACCGAGTGCCAGGCCGATGCCGACCGCGCCATAGAGGGCGATCTTCCAGAGCGGCGGGAAGCTGCTTTCAGGCGCAGGCGGCGGCGTATCGAGCTTGTCGTCGACCTGTGCGCCGATGAAAGACCCGAGGCCGATGCCGGACAAAATCCAAGGGATGATAGCGAACATTTTTTTAGCTCCTTATGCGTATTGGGATTGGATCGTGTCGATGAAATCGGCCACGCGTTGCGGCGTCGTTTTGTTCCAGTCCGAGGCCTGCAGGCGGCTGATGGCGTCACGGGCGTTGCCAGCCTTGAGCGATGACCACGTGTTCGGGAATTTCGACCGCCAGCCGGTGCCGAGTTGGAAGTTGACGGAGATGAGCGCGGCAATCATGTCGGGCGTGTACTTGCCGAGTTCCTGCGCCTGCGACTTCGCCGCCGTGAAAGCCGTGGCGATGTCGTTGTTGAACAGGTTGGAGACGCGCGTGTCGCTGATTTTGTCGCCAGCGCGGATGTTGTCGGTGGTCAGCACACGGTGGCCAATGCCGACCGTCAGGATGCCCTTGCTGTCGTAATATGCCGTCGTTGCGTAGCCTTCGCGTGCGATCAGGTCACTACGGGCTTGAGAGAAAGCCGAGGTTTCGATTTGATCCTGCGTCATGCGCACCGGTGCAGGTGGGCCATAGACAAGGTTTGCAGCCGGGAAGAAGAAATTCAGGACATGCTTGATGAAAGAAAACATTCAATACCCCAGAACAAGCCAATAAATATCGCAGGGCACACCGGCGGTGCACGATGAAGCCGCCGTGACGGTTGCTTTCGTTGCGTCCGATGATGCAAGGTTTACATACGATGCCCGGTCTGCGATGTTGGAGAGGCCGAAGATGATGCCAGTCGGGAAAGGCGTGGTAAAAGTCGTGCTCTGGGAGATACCACCAGTCGCGCCAAGCTTACTCCCCCATTTCATGATGAGGCCGTTGGGCAGCGTCAGGCTGCCGTTCGAGCTGGAATTCGTCAGTGCAAATTCGGAGATTGCAACGACGTTATTGCCGCTCTTCCGAAGTGCGCCGGTAAAGTTATTGGTTCCCGTCCAAGTCAGGCTTTGGCCGAGCAGAGAAAACGGGGATTGCGACGAGCTGGAAGCCATGGCCAGCGTCGAGAACAGGACGACGACAAGAGCCGCGAGCAGGAATTTAAAGCCGTTCTTCATGGTCAATCCTTCACGCGCATGACGCCGACTGATTTCCCTGCGCTGCCGACATAGGCGTAGATGTCTGCGGCGGTGGTGATGATCCGGGTCTCGCCGATACCAACTTCCGCGCCGCGCGCCGCGCCGACGCTGGCCGAGCCGACGCGGATGACGACACCGTTGCTCAAAAGGTTGCTGATGTGTACCTCGCGCGTTGCGCCGTCGCTGGCGTAAATCGGGGTTGCCGAGCCGTTGTTAAGCGCCACATCTGGCTTGTCGTCGATGACGGTGCTTTTATCGAGGTCGACGGTCACGACGCCGACCAGCGACAGGCGGCGGTCATTGATCTTGCCCATGGCGAGGCCAACCGTCACGACCATGGAAGTGCTGCCACGGTTGAAAATGCGGACGTTGCGAACGGCGGCAGGCCTGCCCTCGCCGTCCATGTATTCAAAACCCATGCCCGAGCCAATGACAGAAGTTTCCGAACCCGAGTTGCCGATCTGGACGGACATGGAGCCGCCCGTTAGCGCGAGCACTGCGAGGCTGGAATGGTCAAAGTAGATGATGTCTGACGCGCCTGCCGCGATGTTGAGCGTGAATTCGCGGTAAGGGTTTTGGATCGTACCGGTGAAAATGGTCTGGTCGGTCATTTTTTGAAAGCTCCAAAGATTGCGAGAGCGATAGTTGCGATGATGGCGTAAGGCAAGACCTTGGTCGTCAGCGCCACTTCGGGCTGCGTGGCCGTCTCGCTGCGGTCTGCCACGCTGCTGATTGCCGCCTGCGTTGTGTCGGAGACGATCTTCGCGCCTGCGTTGGTGACTTCGCTGACATTCGTCAGCGCGTTATTAGCCAGACCGATCAGCGAAATGAAGGCATTGGCGACCGTGTCGGGGATCTGCTGAAGGCTGTCAATGTAAATGTCCCTTCCTTTGAGAAGGGTTTGCGCTTGGTTAATGTCAGAGCCTTGCAGCGCGGTGCCCGTGTTGAGGCCAGAGACGTCCGATTGCTGGGTCGTTTGCTCCGACGAGGAGGCAGATGAAGATTTACCACCACTCATGCGACTGCCTTCACCCAATCTCCGGTTTCATCCTTGGAGAAACCAGCCTTCGTTGCGAGAATGTCCACGCCGTCGATTTTGGTTTTCAGGCTGACGAAAGACTTTTTTATCGCCTTAGCGAGTGCTGCCGTGAAACTATCGAGAACCTTGTAATGACGTGGAAAGTGCCCGCCGCATTCACGGACATGCAGGCAAGCGCCTGCGTCGAGGTCGATGACGGCGGCGAACACTGGCTCGCCCTCGTCTTCTTCAAAGCACAGAATATGCGACATGCCGCTTTTCTGGCGGGCGCGAATTTCGTCCTTTTCTTCCGGGGTCAAGTAGCAGAAAAACAGATGATCAATCGTGATGCGGTTGATGCTGACCTTCATTTTACCAGCCTGTAAATGAGAAAAAGAGCGACGGCGGCCACAGCAGGCCAAAGGAAACTGCCTCCCTGCGATACGTCGCCGTATTTCACCGTTCCGTCGACACCAGATTCCCCGGCATCGCCGCCCGTCAGATTTGGAATAGGTGACACAGGCGTCGTTACCTTCGCCAGTACACCTAAAGCTGCCCCCGCCTCCCCCGCCATCGGTTACTTCCTCTTGCGGAGGACGAGCAGCGCGACAAAAAGCAAGCTGCCAGAGATTGCAGCAAACGTCGCCCAAGCTTTCAAAGCGGCCTCGGTGGAGGCGGCAGTGTTGTCGATCGGGTTGGTCACCACTTGCGCGGCAGCCGTTTTTGCGTTGGTCGTGGCTACTTTTGCTGCCGCTTTGCGCTCGATGAACGTCGAAGCGGTATCCACTGCCACAGTGGCAAAGCCTGCGATTGCCGAAAGGCTATCGCTGAACCAGTTGCCGGTTGCTTCGCCTGCCATCGGTCACCCCCTTACTTCGGCATAGAGAGGTTTTCGATCGTCAGCGCGGTGATGTTGTAGCCACCAGCGCCGGGTGCGACCGCGAAATTCGTGACGACGCGGAAGTCCTTCACGTTCTTCATGGACAGCAGCGCGGCCAGAGAGCCGTCGTTGAGGCCGTGGACGAAGTAGCCAGCCGGCTGCGCGAGGCGGTTGTTGGAAAGCAGCTGCTTGTTGACATGAAGCGGCACGCGCTCGCGGATGCTCGTTTGTCCGAGACGGATTTCGCTGTCAGCAATGGTGCCGCTCGCGCCGTCGTCGATCATGAGCGCCGCGTATGCCGTGGCTTCTTCGCGCGGCAGCGCGTCGTAAGTGTGCTGGCCGGTGGAGTTGAACGACATGGGGTAGTTGATGAGACGGGCATAGGTGCCAAGCACCTCGTTGACCGGCTCGCGCTCGGTATAGGCCTCAACGCTGGCGATTGCCGAGAGCGTGCCAGCCTGCACTTGGATCTGGATGGATGCGACATCGGCGGTGCCGAGGCCGAACAGATCGCGTACAGCCGGGTCGGTGAACAGGAGGCGACCAATGTTAAGTTCGATGGCACCAGCGACCGAGCCGTTTTCCTGCACTTCCGTGCCAAGGAACTCATAGGCGTCAAGCAGCTGCACCGCCGGACAGTTGATGATATCCTTGCCGCCTGCCGTGAGGCGAATGTTGGCGATTTCGGCGCGGATCTGCGCTTCCGTCACCGCCGCGCCTGCCGAGGTCAGGAAAGACAGCATAATGCTGTGGATTTTCCCGCCTGCGGGGATCTGCAGGGTCTGGTTGGCGCTGGAGGTCAACGGGCGGTTTTCGTGTTTGCTGATGGTCTTTACACCGGGCATGAGAGTGATATTCCTTTTTCGCTTGTGAGGTTGTTGTTAGACGGAGCCGAAGCCGGAGGTGACGTACTTCGCGCCCTTTTGGACGGTTTCACCCAGCAGGCCGTCGGAGGCTGCCTTAAGGGCTGCGCCCGTGACGAGGATGGTGACGATACCGACGAGGATGTGATGTGCCTGCATGGGTCAGCTCGCTACGCTTTGGCTTTTCTTGTACTGGTCATAGACCCAGTTACCGGCGACGACGGTCGCGAGGGCGATCAGTGCGGGATAGAACTTCTTGAACATGTGAACCTTGTGTTGTTGCGGTTGTCCGATAACTCAAGCGTGGCTGCAAAATTCGGGTTTTTCCAGTGAATGAAAATTCCGCTACGGAATAAAATTCGAGTTTTCTTCTATTTGCAGGCGTTCCCGCAAAAATATTCCTGTCTCGACTTTTATTTTGCTTGATCCGCGCTCTATCTTTGAATAGCCGCTCTGCGTCAGGCCGAGTTCCAGCGCCAGCACTTCCTGCTTGATGCGCAGTTCCCTGCGGCGGCGGCGCACCTCGGTCAAAAAAGCTTTAAGCGCGTCGGTGGTGTGAACCTTCCGCATTTGATGAACTCCCCTTGCTGTAGCCGCGATGCCTCGAGCAGAAGCTCTTGACCGTATTCGTCCGCAAGGGTTTCAGCGTCCTTCTTGGAGACGCGGAAGACGAACAGGTCGTTGCATTGGTCGCGGATGGTTTTGTCGATGTCAGCCGCACGCTGGCTGATGAAGTGTGCGTTGTGACCGTAGTGGCGCGAGCGCGTGGCAAGCTTCTTCATCTCGCCGGCATAGCGCCCGATGGCCTCCCCGCTCTCGTCGATGAAGAGGGCGCAGGATCGACACCGGAAGACGAAGTCAAGATAGACGTCCCCGTCCGGCATGACGCGCGCCGCGCCGGCTGTCTTCCATGCCGGATCGTCGAGCGGGTCGAGAATGAGACTTCTCACGCCGCGCTGGCGATAGGCCTTCACCATGCGCCGCGCTAGCGTGCTTTTCCCACTCATGGTCATGCCGAGGATCAGGCTATGCGACATTACGCCGCCTCGACCGGCGCGGCAGCAGGCTTCCGGCGCAGGCCGGCGATCTTGTTTCTCACCCACGCCATGAAGAGGCCGACGCGCGGACGGGCTTTCTCGGCCGTCAGGGTGCGGATGTAGTACCCGCCCAGGGCGATACCGAGGCTGATGCCCGGCGGGAAGTCGGAAATCCCCTTGATGGCGAAATAGCGGTCGAAATTCTCGGCCACGTTGGAGAATTCATCCTTGGTCATCTTGCCGCCCTCGCCGGCCATCAGCATGCCGGACGTTTGCACCAGCGCCGTCGCGCCAAGCGCGGCATTGCGCCGCTGGACGGCCTCGGCCTCTGGCGCCGGCGGCGGTGCGTCAGGGTTGTCGCCGCTGGCGTCGTCAGGGATGAACGAGGATTGCGGCTTCGACGCCTTCGGCGCGGCACCGTCCTTGCGCGGACGGCCACGGCCACGCTTTTGCGGAGCCTCTTGGACGGTGTGGAGTTCTGGCGTGGGATTTTCGGTGGGGGTATTTTCCCCGATAAAATCGGAGACAGGATTTTGATTTTCGACGGTGGCAGAAATTGCGGCTTCTACGGACATGAAATTCTCCTTCGTGTTGTCCAGTTCTGAAAGTCCGCAAGTGGATTTTTTGTAGCCCTGATTTTTCTATTTTTCCATGAATAAAATATTCCCGGGGATTTTATTTATTTTTCTGCTTAAAATACTTTCTCATTTCAAAAATGGTATCAATAACCACATACCACACGTAAGCCATGCTTAAAAATATAAACAATAAGATTATCTCGGCCATTATTTTTTCCTCCATCTGCAAAAAAGCGGGAAATTATGACGGTGACGCGCTTCGGAAAGAGCGTTTTTAAATCGCGCACCGCACGAGCAATAAAAAATGGTCATGCTCTTTTTCCTTGCGTGAATTTTTTGCACCAGCCGATAAATGCCGCCTTGGGATTGCGTGGGGGATTATCCCCGAAAAAGGCGTTGAATTTATCGAACATGAATTTTGGATCCCTGCCGAGCATGTACGGCCTGACCTCAACGAAGTCGTCGTCTGCCAGATGCTCGCGAATGTCGAATGCAGCGCCGGCACCGCCGGCGACCCGACCAACCACCCCTCCAATCCCCTGAAAGGACCCCGACCCCTGCGCGGTGGGCTGTTCGGGCGTGACAACGGGCGTTACGGGAGCTGATGGGGGTAAGGGGGTCTTTCTTTCTTTCTCTCTCTCTGGTCTGGTCTTTGCGTCACGCGTTACGCCACGCGTTATTTCGGCGTTATCAACACTCGCGTCACGCGTTACGTTTTGCCCTTCGCGCTGCCGCTCGCGGTATGCACGCTGGCGGTCTGCTGCCGGCGTCCGCTGCTCAAAATCGGGGAACAGTTTTCGCGCTTCCAGCGCGTCGAAAATCTCGGCCACGGTCGCGTCAGGAATGTCGAGGGTGAAGGCGGTTAATTCGATTATTTCCGATTTTTCTTTTTTCTGCTCTAGTAATTCGCAGAAAATCGAAAAGCACGCGAAAACCGCTATTTTTGGAACTTCTATTTTTTTTGCCGCAATTGCCAAGGCCGGATTATTCGCCGCGCCTGCCGGCATTTTGAACCATTTTTGCATTTTTATCTCCGCAAGATAGAAAATCAGAAAAGGCGGCGGGATTTTCGCCCCGCCGCCCCACCCATCACGCCGCGCTTGCGGTCGCGGCCTGAATTTCCAAAGTTTTTTTGAGGGCATTTTCAAGCCACTCGGCTTTTTTCTCGGCGCTGCTGAAAGGAATTTCTAAATAATTCCCATTTGCGAGGTCGCGCGCGGCCTGTTTTCCGACGTAAATTTCCACTTGCTCACGGAATTTATTTAATTCGTCGGTGAGGGTTCTCACCTCGCCGCGCAAATGGGATATTTCCTGTTTCAGGATGGCAGTGTCTAAAGCGTGCGAGATAGTAGGAACTCCAAACATGGGTTAACTCCATTTTAAAGGGTTTTTGCGATAGTGCGTAAAGTGTAAATGTCCTCTTTCCAAGAAATTAATAAATGGTTTTTTACGCTTGTCAATGTGCTCTTTACATGTCAGTATTACGGGAATCAAAATCAGGGGGTTAAAATGAGAAAAATTAACGATTATTTGGACGCTGCTATTGAGCGTCAGGAATTAGGCTCTTATCGCCAATTAGCTAGAAAATTGGAGGTTTCTAATACCGCTGTGATGTTCTGGCACTCGGAAAAATCGCTGCCGTCACCCGAGGCTATGGTGAAGCTTGCGCGGCTTGCCGGCATTGATGAACAGGTCGCCCTTTTAGAGCTTGCCTTCATGTCGGCACCTGCCGAGGGCGAAGCGCGCGGTGTCCTGGAGAAGCTGATTAAGCGCCTCGCGGCTTTCTTTCCTGCTACACTTTTCGGCCTTGCCCTCTTCCACCCGGAACATGCTCAAGCCGCTGTTTCTATTGGAAAAACAGTCGCTTCCTCTGCGCTTGAATTGATCCCCGTAAGTGTGTCAGGAATGGCTAAAATAATGGATATTATGGGAAATACAAGATCAATAGAGATCGGTATATCCCGATATCCAGCAAACAGATTGAATTTTAAGGACTTAGAGCTTCAGCAAGTCGCTTTTCAGTACCGATGCTGCGGCTTCCGTATATGAGCCCAGGTTGCCGCCGCCGAACATGTCCAGCGCATGCAGGAATTCATAGATGCACACATCCTTCGCCGTCACATGATTGTCGTTCGCCGTATATGCGGCGCGTGCGGCCAGGCCGAAAGCCTGGTTGAACAAATGGGATAAGTCGAGCAATTCGTCTTCCGGCGCGCGTGTGCGTCTGGCACAGCCGAAATCGATGATGCCCGTCACCCGGTTCGTTTCCGGGTCGATCAGGATATTGCCGCCATGCAGGTCGCCGTGCAAAAGGACTTCAGGCCGGTAACCTAGCTTGCCGAGATATGCGTCGATGGTTGCGCTTACATCCGGCTCCTGCGCGAGCGCCGCCGTGACGTCGGGTAAAGTTGCCAGATAATGCAGATGCTGCGTGCAGCCTTCGGCATTCTCGCCAAAGCAGTAGCCTTCCGACGGCTTGAACAAGAAATCCGGGTTTCCGCCGGCCTTCCTGATGCCCGTCATGATGTCCGCAACCTGCGACGCGATTGCAGCCTGCGCCGCGCCGTCGAGTTCGGTGAACACGCTTTCCAGCATGATGCCGTCCAGTTTGGTCATGCCGAAGAAAGAACCGTCAGCCGCCGCGCATGTGACTTCCGGCACCGGCAGGCCTTTGCCTTGCAGCATCGTCAGGATGCGCCATTCAAGGTCGATCTTTGCGCGCCCATGGTCGCGCAGAGATCCCTTGAATACCTCGCGTTCGGTCATGAGCACGGCGGATGCAAGGCCGCGCTCGGGCTGCGTGAGCGTCGCATGCGCCAAATCCGGCCGCAGCCGCACGATCTCGCGTGCGAATTCACGCAAGCGCTCGGCGTTCTTGATGACCACAAGGTTGAAGCTGTCCTTCATAACTTCAAAGCCTTCTTCAGGTATGAAGCCGCGAATTGCGCGTTGTATTCCAGCGAGCCTGAATCGGCATCGAGCTTCATGCTTCTCAGGAATTCGCAGATGATGAAATCCGAACCGGAAATGCCCCGCGTGTTCTTTTCCGCATAAGATTCGATCATCGCGGACTGGAAATCCTCCGGGAAATCGGCCGGTTCCGCTTCCGGCAAGCGCGAGCGTTTCGCGAGGCCGAAGTCGATGACGCCGACGATGTCTGCCGTCGCCGGGTTGACGATGATGTTGCCGCCATGCAGGTCGCCGTGCAAAAGGACGTCGCGGCGGTAGCCCAGCTGGTCAAGGTAAAGGCTGACCGCCTGCCCCGCTTCCGGCGTCATGGCCTCCCGCATGGCTGTCGTGTCCATGATGTCGCGGCTTTCGGCGATGAATCTGTCATCGCCGTACGGATCGACCATCGCATCGTCGAATGCGTCGACGACCGTGCTGATGCCGGCCTTGATCCCGCCGAGCTGGCGCGCGATTTTCTGGTGCGCCGATGCGGGCAGGCCGTTGAAGATATCGCGCAGCGGCATGCCTTGCAGCCGCGTCATGCCGAAAAGGCTGTTGTCGGCAGCGACGCATGTGACCGCCGGCACCGGCAATCCGGCGGCGGCCAGCGCGCGCTGGATGCGTATTTCACGCGCCATGCCGTCTGCCGCGGTCTTGAAGGCTTCCGTTTCGGTGAGCAGCACGTCGGCGCATGTGCCGTCAGCCTGATGCGTAAACGTCGCCTTCGCCAGGTCGGGGCGCAAGCGCACGATCTTTTCGACGAAGGGCAAAAGATCGTCGGCATTGCGTTGGGCAACAATGTTGAATTTGTGCTTCATGATGGCATTAAATATAGTTATGACAATTATTAAAATCAAGCACAAAAAAGCCCCGCTCCTCTCGGAACGGGGCTTTTTGTTTTTTTCCAGTCGCTTAGTGAGCGAGGAACTTCGCGGCAACAGCCACCAACAAGATCGCAACGATGTTGACGATCTTGATCAGCGGGTTGACGGCCGGGCCGGCGGTGTCCTTGTAGGGATCACCGACGGTGTCGCCAGTGACGGCGGCCTTGTGGGCATCGCTGCCCTTGCCGCCGAAGTGGCCTTCTTCGATGTACTTCTTGGCGTTATCCCACGCGCCGCCGCCCGAGGTCATGGAGATTGCCACGAACAGGCCGGTGACGATGGTGCCCACCAGCATCGCGCCCACAGCCTTGAAGGCCGAAGCGAGGTCGCCGGTGACGTAGTACAGCACATAGAGGAGCACGATCGGGGTCGCGACAGGCAGTAGCGACGGGATGATCATTTCCTTGATCGCCGCCTTCGTCAGCATGTCGACGGCCTTGCCGTATTCGGGCTTGGTCGTACCCTTGAGGATGCCAGGCATTTCCTTCAGCTGGCGGCGGACTTCCACGACGATGGAGCCAGCAGCGCGGCCGACGGCGGTCATGCACATGCCGCCGAACAGGAACGGCAGCAGGCCGCCGATGAAGAGGCCGATGATAACCAGCGGCTCGTTCAGCGGGAACGTGACGACCATGTTCGGGAAGTAGTGCGCCAGTTCCTGCGTGTAGGCAGAGAACAGCACCAGCGCCGCGAGACCGGCGGAACCGATCGCATAGCCCTTGGTGACGGCCTTGGTCGTGTTGCCGACGGCGTCGAGAGCGTCGGTGATGACGCGGACGTCCTTCGGCAGCTTGGACATCTCGGCGATACCGCCGGCGTTGTCCGTGACCGGGCCGTAGGCGTCGAGCGCGACGATCATGCCGGCGAGCGCCAGCATGGTGGTTGCCGCGAGCGAGATGCCGTAGAGGCCAGCCTGGTTGAACGCGAGGAAGATGCCCACGCAGATGACCAGCACGGGCAGCGCGGTCGATTCAAGGGATACAGCGAGGCCTTGAATGACGTTGGTGCCGTGGCCGGTTTGCGAGGCTTCCGCGATCGAGCGGACGGGCTTGTAGGCGGTCGAGGTGTAGTACTCGGTGATCATGACGATCGCGAGCGTGACGCCGAGGCCAACCAGAGCGCAGTTGAACAGGTGCGTGCCCGTGATCATGCCGCCGGCAACAAGCGCCGCGCCGGTGTCGAAACCGACGGTCTTCTTGATGATGCAGTAGATCAGGCCGGCGGAGACGATGCCGGTCACCGCGAGGCCCTTGTACAGGGCGCCCATGATGTTCTTGCTCTTGCCGAGGCGGACGAAGAACGTGCCGATGATCGACGAGACGATGCAGAGGCCCGCGATCAGCAGCGGAAGCTGCATCATGCCGGTGACGGCAGCAGGTGCGAACACCGAAGCCGCGATCAGCATGGTCGCCACGATGGTCACGACATAGGTCTCGAACAGGTCGGCAGCCATGCCGGCGCAATCGCCGACGTTGTCGCCCACGTTGTCCGCGATGACCGCCGGGTTGCGGGGGTCGTCTTCGGGCAGGTTGGCTTCGATCTTGCCGCAAAGGTCGGCGCCGACGTCGGCGCCCTTGGTGAAGATGCCGCCGCCGAGACGCGCGAAGATCGAGATCAGCGACGCGCCGAACGAGAAGCCGACGAGCGCTTCAAGAACGCCGCGGGTATCCACGCCCTTCGAGAGCAGGAAGAAGTAGTAGCCGGCGATGCCGAGCAGGCCGAGGCCGACGACGAGCAGGCCGGTGATGGCGCCCGACTTGAAGGCGACGGACAGGGCTTGTTGCATGCCCTTCTGTGCGGCGTCAGCGGTGCGCGAGTTGGCGCGGACCGACATGTTCATGCCGATGTAGCCCGCAGCGCCCGACAGGATCGCGCCGAGGACGAAGCCGATGGCGACTTGGCTACCGAGCGAGGCCGCGAGTGCGATCGCAACCACGATGCCGACGATGCCGATCGTGGTGTACTGGCGGTTCAGGTAGGCGCTGGCGCCTTCCTGAATGGCGGCGGCGATTTCCTTCATGCGGTCGTTGCCGGCGCTGGCCGACATGATCTGCTTGCCGGCGATCAGGCCGTACAGCAGCGCAAGCACGCCGGAGCCGAGAATAATCATTGGAATGTTGTCCATCGTCTTTCCTCTATTAAGTATTGAGTGTGGATTGGTAGTTCGGTGAAGCTCGGACAATATGCCTAATAACACCCTGAAGGGCAAGCGATTTTAACGAGTTAAGGTCTCATTAACACTCTATATGTTAAGATAGGGGCGAGAAATGATAATGGGAGTTTCCATGTTGTATTATAAGACTTTTTTCGCGGACTACCATGGAGAGACTCCGGCCGAGGTGATCCAGGCCGTCTATGAAGACGCCCGCTCCGGCACCGGTATGAGCTATGAGCAGTGGTGGCAGTACCAGAAAGACGTCTGGGCGACGAAATACGACGAACATGTGCCGGATATGGACGCGCCTGAAGCTGAAAAGAAGTTGCTGGAAATTTTGGTGCACCTGGGCGCGCTCGAACAGGCGCAAGCCCCCTCGTCCACCGGGTCCAAGTTCGTTTAAGGGAAGACAAAGATGACGATCGAGGTCACAGACAAACGGGAGATGATGGCGAACCAGCTGATCATGCGCGGCCACGCGACGATGCTGGAACTGCTGACCGCGTCTTTCGGCGAATGGCCGCCCAAGGGGATCGAGATCGACAAGTCGATCCTGCACAATCAGGTCGTCAAACTCTCCGCCTTTGATAATGACAACCTGAACGGCCAAGCTTCGAGCACAAAGAAGAAAGACCGCTTCATCAACATGAACCAGGACCTGGTGGCTTCGCACCAGGGCGTGAACTCCACGCTTGGCCATGAATCCATCCACATCCTGCAAGGTGACAACGCCTTCCGCAAGAAGGACACCTTCGGCGCGCAAATGGGCTTCGGCGCCAAGATGGCCACGAGCCTCTTCGGGCAGGAAGAGCCGACCGGCGACATCATCATGAGCAATATCCTTGAGCACAAGGACATCGGCGGCCTGTGCAACGAATTCAACGACTCTGTCCGCGGGCTTGACCGCAATGACTGGCGTGCGGCGCTGAAGCGCATCAACTACTTGCGCGAAGGTATCGAGATCCAGGCGCGCATCCACCAGATCATCATCGACGGTTATCCGAACTGGAAAGAGGTCCCCGCCTCGCCCGACGCGTTCTTTGCGGCGATGAAGCGCGCCGGCATCCAGTTGCCGCCCGAGATCGAGAAACGCCTCGCCGAACTGCCCTCCAATTCCCCTGCCCGCAAGTTCCTCGAAGGCGGCGCCCCGAAGGCGAAGAACGTCGTCAAGAAAGTGGGCGAGATCAACAAGGTCACCGCCTCCTTCGAAAAGAACGGCCAGCAGATTTTCTGGAACAAGATCATGCCCGCGCTCTACGCCGACCTCATCACGATGTACGGCGACAAGAATGGCGCCAAGAAGATGGGTTTCGACGGCGACCTCAAGAAGACGGTCGCGCAGCAGGTAAAAACGTCCCTGAAATCTCAAGCACCGGCCTAACGCCGTAAGGAAAAAAATAAAGATGACGGAAACCGTCGACAAGCGCGAAGAGATGGCCCTCCAGCTGCTGATGCGCGGGCATGCGACGATGCGCGAGCTGCTGACGATGGCTTTCGGCGAGTGGCCGCCCAAGGGGCTGGACGTCAATCCCGCGATCCTGCATGGCCAGCCCGTCAAGCTCTACGAACTCACCGGCGGCAAGGTGATGGGGCTGGGGCAGGCTTTTAAGGACACTCAAAGCGAAAGCTGGATCAAGGCGGACGTTTCGGCTTCCCAGGAATGGGGCTCCTTATATTCCACTTTGGCGCATGAATTCGTGCATATTCTGCAAGGCGACCATTCTTACAGATTGCAGAAAGACCTGTTCCACCGGTTTCTTGATTCATTCCGGTCTGAGGACCCGATCGCAAGCAATGTTGCCATGGCGAAAGTCATCAGCAGTGGCGACAATCCCATCAGCAAACAGTTCAATGCAATAGCGGTTCCGCGCGGCGAACGCATGATAAATTATATGCGGCAACAGGCACTGCGCGAGGGCACGGAGATGCAGGCGCGCCTGAACCAGATTCTCGCAGATGGATATCCAAGGTGGGGACGCTTGCCCAGCACGATCGATGAATTCCATGCGGCCATGGCGAATGCCGGGGTGGATTTGCCGGAACCTATCAAGGCGAAATTGGCGGCCTTGCCAGACGGCGCGAGTGCCAAGACATTCCTGAATGCCCAAGGCGAAAAGGGCAAAGGGATTGATGATAGAATTCATGAGATCCATAAAGTCGTTCACTCTCTCGAAGAAAAAAGCCAGGACCAATTCTGGAACAAGGGCGTCCTCGAAATCTACGCCGACCTCATCGAGATGTACGGCGACAAGCAGGGGCGCGAGCGCTTCGGCCTCGGCAAGAACCCCAAAGCCGACATCCCCCTCAAGCGCTATCCCGGCCAGAAACCGGCATGATCGCCGACCCGCGCGACAGGTTGGCCGACCAACTGTTGCTGCGCGGATATGCGACGATGCGGGAGCTGCTCACCGCCTCTTTCGGCGAGTGGCCGCCCAAGGGGCTCGATATTGATCCTGCCGTATTGCATGAACAAAAAATCGCGCTGGAGCCGCTGACCGGCGCGGCCGAGAACGAATATGCGGAAGCCTCGCCGATCGGCGCCGCGCGGCGCTTCATCCGCGTGGCGCGTGAGAAAAGCCTCGCGCAAGGCCGTCTCGCCGCGACACTCGGCCATGAGGTCACGCATATCCTGCAGGGCGACCACGCGGGACGAAAGAAGGCGTCGTTCTTTAAACGCAAAGTCGCAGCACCCGCCGAGGCCGCATGCATCATGACGGATTTCATCTCCGACCCCGACAACCTTTCCTTCCGCTTCCAGCGCGTCGTCGCGCGGAAGGAGCCGGACAAGGACAGGCTCGGTTATTTCTCGCAAGGCATCGAGATACAGGCGCGGCTGCATGAAATTTTGACCGAAGGCTACGCCAAGGCCTGGCATCGCCTGCCCGCGACGCGTGACGAACTCTGGCAGGCGTTGCGCGCGGCGGGATTGAAGATGCCACCGGAGGTGCGTGGCGCATTGGACGGGGAATGGTCTTCCGGCTTTCAGGTACCGGTGGCTGTCGGCAAGATCAACAGCCTGCTTGATTCTTTGTCCGACAAGGGCAAGGCCGCGTTCTGGACGGACGCCCTGCCCGCCCTTTATGCCGACCTCATCGAGATGTACGGCGACAAGCCGGGCCGGTCACGTTTTGGCCTCGGCGAGAACAAGATCTCCCAAAATCACGGCTTGCGACGGTGAGGACGCGGGCGTAGGCCCTCTCCATCGGCAACGGCAATTCTGAATTCGCGGACAGTACGGGCACGTCGCGTTTCTCCGATCCCGACGAGAAATACGAAAGCCTGGCCACCAGCCCGCAACAACAGCAACTGACGATTGGCGGCGGCGATTCCACGATGACGTTCGGCTCGTCCCTGCAAGTCCGCCAGCCGGACATGTGCACCGGCGCATCCGGCTGCACTTGCCCCAACTGCACGGGCAAATAACCTTTAGCCTTTTTCCCGCATGATGCGCGACTTCTCGCGCTGCCAGTCGCGCTGCTTTTCCGTCTCGCGCTTGTCGTGCTGCTTCTTGCCCTGCGCGATGCCGAGGCGCACCTTGGCGATGCCGCGCTTGTTGAAGTAGACCTCGAGCGGCACGATGGTGGTGCCCTTGCGCTGGATCGCGCCGATCAGCTTGTCGAGCTGGTTGCGGTGCAGCAGCAGCTTGCGCGGGCGGCGCACTTCATGCTGCAGCTTGCCGTGCGCCTTGGCGTATTCGGGGATGTGCGCGTTGATGAGGAAGATGTCGCTGCCCTCGACGCTCGCATAGCTTTCCTGGATGCTGGCCTGGCCGCTGCGCAGCGACTTCACTTCGGTGCCGGTCAGCACGATGCCGGCCTCGAGCGTGTCCTCGATGAAATAGGTGAAGCGCGCCTTGCGGTTCTGCGCGACGGTCTTGCCGTTGGTATCGGGCGGCTTGTTATCGGTTTTCTTCTCTTTGGCCATCGCTTACTTGCTTTTCAGCTTCTTCCGCGCGGTTTTGTAGAGGCCGGCGAATTCCATCGCCTCGTCGAGCTTCGCGCGCGTCGGCGCGGTGACGGGCACCAGCGGCAGGCGCAATTCCTCCACGCATTTGCCGAGCTTGGAGAGGCAATACTTGGCCGGCGCCGGGTTGGTTTCGGCGAAGAGGTATTTGTGCAACGGCGACAGCGTGTCGCGGATGCGGGCGAAGGTCTTGTAGTCCTTCTTCGCCCAGGCTTCGTGCAGTTGCGCACACAGCTTCGGCGCGACGTTGGCTGTGACCGAGATGCAGCCATGCCCGCCCTGCGCGAGATACGCCGCGACCGTGGCGTCCTCGCCCGACAGCTGGATGAACTCGTCACCGAGCGCCACGCGCAGCTGCAGCGGACGCGAAAGGTCGACGGAAGCATCCTTGATGCCCGCAACACGCTTGAGCGCGCCGAGGCGCACGACAGTTTCAATCGCAAGGTCGACGCCCGTGCGGCCCGGCACGTTATAGAGAATTATGGGTATATTGGTGGCGTCGTGGATCGCCTTGTAGTGCTGGTACAGCCCATCTTGAGTAGGCTTGTTATAGTAAGGCGTAACGACTAAGATACCATCCGCGCCGCTCTTCTCGGCATGGCGCGCCAGATCGATGGCTTTTTCGGTCGCGTTGGAGCCGGCCCCGGCAATCACCGGCACGCGCCCATCCGCGACTTCGACGCAAAGTTCGATCAGGCGCTTGTGCTCGCTTTCGTGAAGGGTCGGCGTTTCACCCGTCGTGCCGCAAGGGACCAGACCATGAGTGCCGTTGGCGATATGCCATTCGACCAGATTTTGAAAGGCGTCGAAATCGACCTTGCCTTTCTTGAACGGCGTCACCAGTGCGACGAAGGAACCCTTGAAACGCGGCGTCATCAGCTTTCTCCTTGTGTTACCCCCACTCTACCCCTCCTGAGCAGGATCGGCAAGCGGATCGGGCTGCTGGCCTTGGTTTTCGGCCTCGCGCTGGCCGTCCCGGCGCAGGCGGCCCAGCCGGACTGGCAAGGATCGCTCTCGGCCGGCCAGGGGCCGGTCGCGCAAAAGCTGCTGTTCTGGCTTTCTGTTACGGCGCCGCCCTCGGCGCAAGCCGTGCCGGACACGCGCGAGATGGTGGCGTTTACGCTCGAGAATTCCGACTGGCCGCGCCTCTCCGCCTTCCGCACGCAAGTGGAAAAAGGCATGACGGCGGCGGCCGGCTTCAAGCCCTACGAGATCGCCGCGTGGTTCGACCAGAACCCGCCCACGACGGCATCGGGCATCGGCGAATACGTCGGCGCTCTGACCGCGCTCGGCCACGCCGACCGCGCGCGCGGCGCCCTCAACAAGTTCTGGCCGGATGCCGACCTGAACAAGCAGGAAACCGCCGACCTCACCCGTTTCTACCGCAACCTGTTTTCGGTGACGGCGCATCTCGAGCGCCTCGACAACCTGCTGTGGGAACAGCGCTATCAGGAAGCCGAGGCCATGCTGCCGCTGGTCGACGCCGGCCATCGCAAGCTGGCGACGGCGCGCATCTCGCTCGGCCGCCTGTCGTCGCGCGCGCCCAAGGACATCCGCGCCGTGCCCGCCGAGCTGCAGAACGACAGCGGCCTGTTGTTCGACCGCCTGCGCTGGCGCCGGCAAATGAACAAGGACAACGACGCCTACGACCTGCTCATGCATGCACCGCGCAAGGTGACGCACCCCGACATCTGGTGGCGCGAGCGCAACATCCTCGCCCGCCGCGCGATCGAGAAGCGCGACTTCGCGCGCGCCTACCACATTATCGCATCGCACGGCCTGACCTCCGGCCCCGATTACAGCCAGGCGGAATGGACGCTTGGCTGGCTCTCGCTGCGCTTCCTGCACCAGCCGGAGCGCGCCTATACGCATTTCGACCGTTTTTATCAGGCCGTGACCTACGCCGTCAGCCGCGCGCGCGCCGGCTATTGGCTCGCCCGCACCGCCGAAGCGCTGCACAAGCCGCCCGAAGTCGCGCGCAACTGGGATACGCTGGCGGCGGGCTTCACCTCCACCTTCTACGGCCAGTTGAGCCATGAAAAGATCGGCGGCACCGTCGATCCTGCCGCCTTCCCTGACGACCAGGTGCCGCCCGAAGCGCAGGCCGCTTTCGACGGCAACGAACTGGTGCAGGCGACACGTTTGCTGGCGAAAGACAACCTGTCGAAATACGCCGACCCCTTCTTCCTGAAGCTGCTGCTGCGCGCGCAGAACCGCGTGGATTACGTGCTGATCGCCGGCCTCGCGCGTGAATCCGGCCGCAACCGCTACGCCGTCGAGGCCAACAAGCTGATCCAGCAAAAGCTCGGCGGATTCCTGTTCGAGGACGGCTACCCGCTCCTGCCCGCGCTGCCGTCGGACAAGCCCGAATCCGCGCTCGTCCACGCCATCGTCCACCGCGAGAGCATGTTTGACACCAGCGCGCAAAGCCCTGCCGGCGCGAGCGGCTTGATGCAGCTGATGCCCGCGACGGCGAAGCATATCTCGAAAAAACTCGGCAAGGCCTATCACCCCGACAAGCTGACCGGGAATCCGGAATACAACGTCGAACTCGGCTCCGCCTATCTTGAAAGCCTGATCGACGCCTATGATGGCTATTACCCGCTGGCCATCGCCGCCTATAACGCCGGCCCCAGCAACGTGCGCCAGTGGCTCAAGGAATTCGGCGACCCGCGCGACGGCAAGATCGACATCGTCGACTGGGTCGAGCTGGTGCCGATCTACGAAACGCGCAACTACGTGCAGCGCGTGATGGAAAGCTACTACATGTACCGCCTGCGCCTGTCGGAGCCGCCGCGGACGATCCACACGTTTTAAGCACCTTCATCCATCGCCTTTGCCGAGTGCCGGAGGCGGGCAACAGTGTTGTCGTTCTGATTAACTGTAGACGCTTTCAAGACGAGCCTTGAAAAGGCCTTGCAGCAATCGAACAAAGTGCTGGCCCCGCTCAGCATGCGCGAAGCGTTCGATTGGGCGCATGCGGTCCCGAAGGATACGAGCGCTTCCATGAAGGGGCTGGAATTGTCTCCCGAAGGCAAGAAGGAAATCGCAAGACTTATGGAGGAAGCCGCGCGTGAAATCGGGATCACGGTGAGTGTCCAACCGATTGATCCCAGGCGTAGCGGACTGGTGCATGGCAAATTCTATGTACCGAAGAAAGTCGACTGACTCGACTATCAGCGGCGCCTCTGCGCCGCTGGATGATCTGCGCATTTAAATAGCAACTGCCGTCCCCGCTTTCGCCGGAATGACGGTGCAGGTTAGAAGTGGATGACCCGGCCGTAGGCGTCCAGCACGCTTTCGTGCATCATTTCGCTGAGCGTGGGGTGCGGGAAGATGGTGTGCATCAACTCGGCTTCCGTCGTCTCGAGCGTACGCGCGATGCCGAAGCCTTGGATCAGTTCGGTGACTTCCGCACCGACCATGTGGGCGCCGAGGAGTTCACCGGTCTTGGCGTCGAACACCGTCTTCACGAAACCTTCCGGTTCGCCGAGCGCGATGGCCTTGCCGTTGCCGATGGCGGGGAACTTGCCGACCTTGACTTGGTAGCCCTTCTCTTTCGCGTTGGCTTCAGTAAGGCCAATGGAGGCGATCTGTGGCGTGCAATAGGTGCAGCCGGGGATGTTTTCGGGCTTCAGCGGGTGCACGTCGGGCAGGCCCTTGATCTTCTCGACGCAGATGACGCCTTCGTGGCTGGCCTTGTGCGCGAGGCATGGCGCGCCGGCGACGTCGCCGATGGCGTAGACGCCCGGCTCGTCGGTTTGCAGCCACTCATTGACCTTGATGAAGCCGCGGTCGGTCTTGACCTTGGTGTTCTCAAGGCCGAGATTTTCGGAATTGGGCGAGATGCCGACGGCGGCGATGACGCGGTCGATGGTGATTTTCTCGCCGTTGATGTCGGCGGTGACGTTGTCGGCGTTTTTCGTCAGCGTGATTTTCGCGCCGGTGATGATCTTCATCCCCTGCTTCTCGAACTGCTTGCGGACGAAGGCGGAGATGTCGGCGTCCTCGACCGGCACGATGCGGTCGGCGGATTCAGCGATGGTGACGGTTGCACCCATCGTGCGGTAGAAGCTCGCGAACTCGACGCCGATGGCGCCTGACCCGATGACCAGCACGGACTTCGGCATCGCGGGCGGGTTCATCGCTTCCTTGTAGCTCCAGATCAGCTTGCCGTCCGGCTCGATCCCCGGGATGACGCGCGCGCGCGCGCCGGTCGCGAGTATGATGTGCTTGGCCGCCAGCGTATCGCTGCCGATCGCCACTTTGCCCTTGCCGAGCAGCTTGGCCGCGCCCATGACGACGGTGACTTTGTTCTTCTTCATCAGGTGGCCGATGCCGCCCGAGAGCTGAGCCGCCACTTTACGCGAGCGCGCGATGACCTTGGAGAAATCGAACGAGATGTTGTCGGCCTTCAGCCCGAATTCCTCGGCGCGGTGCATGAGGTGATAGACTTCCGCCGAGCGCAACAGCGCCTTGGTCGGGATGCAGCCCCAGTTGAGGCAGATGCCGCCGAGGTGCTCGCGCTCCACCAGCGCCGTCTTGAACCCAAGCTGCGCCGCGCGGATCGCCGCCACATAGCCGCCGGGCCCGCCGCCGATCACGACGATGTCGAAAGTTTGTTCGGTCATTAGAGGATCAACCCCATCGGGCTTTCGATCAGTTTCTTGAAGACCTGCAGGAACTCCGCGCCGACGGCGCCGTCGATGGCGCGGTGGTCGAAGGAGGCCGTGACGGTCATGAGGGTCGCCACTTTGGGCTGGCCGTCCTTGACGATCATGCGCTGCTCACCCGCGCCGATGGCGAGGATGGCGGCCTGCGGCGGGTTGATGATCGCGCTGAATTCGCGGATGCCGAACATGCCGAGGTTGGAGATCGAGATGGTGCCGCCCTGGAATTCGGCGGGCTTCAGCTTGCCTTCGCGCGCGCGGATACCGAGGTCTTTCATCTCGTTCGAGATGTCCTTGAGGCTCTTGGTCGCGGCGTCCTTGATGATCGGGGTGATGAGGCCGTTCGGCGTGGCGACGGCGACGGAAACGTCGGCGCGCTCGTATTGCAGTAGCGCTTCGTCCGTCCACGACACGTTGGCGGCGGGATACTTGGCCAGCGCGACGGCGGTCGCCTTGATGATGAAGTCGTTGACCGAGAGCTTGAAACCCTGCGCGCCGTCGTTGAGTTCCTTGCGGACCTTCATCAGCTCGTCGAGTGCGCAGTCGATGGTGAGATAGAAATGCGGCACCGTCTGCTTGGATTCCGTCAGGCGCTTGGCGATGACCTTGCGGACGCCGGAGTTGGGCACGGCCTTGTACGGGATTTGATAAGCGTCAGCCAGCGCGCGCGCGTCGATGGTGGAGGCAGGCGCGGATGCAGCGGCTTGTTTCGGCGCTGCGGCGGACGCTTTATCGAGATCGGATTTGACAATGCGGCCATGCGGGCCGGAGCCTTGCACGCGCGTGAGGTCGATGTTCTTTTCCTTGGCGAGGCGTTTCGCGAGCGGACTGACGAAGACGCGGCCGTATTGATTGGACGACGCCTGCTTTTCCTGCGACGGCTTGATCATTGCGAGCGGTGCGGGCGCTTCCGCCTTTGCGGGCGCGGCAGAGGCCTTGGGCGCGGCGGCGGGTGAGGCCTTGATGTCGGCGGACTTCTCGCCCTCTTCTAGCAGCACCGCGATCACGGCATTGACTTTCACGCCATCGGTGCCGGCGGGCACCAGAATTTTTCCAAGCACGCCTTCGTCGACGGCTTCGACTTCCATCGTCGCCTTGTCGGTCTCGATCTCGGCGAGGACTTGTCCGGCCTTGACCGTGTCGCCCTCTTTCTTGAGCCACTTGGAGAGCTTGCCCTCGGTCATCGTGGGCGAGAGCGCGGGCATAAGGATATTAACTGGCATAGGTCACCTTCTTCGCGGCGGCGACGATGTCTTCCATCTGCGGCAGCGCCAGCTTTTCGAGGTTCGCGGCATAGGGCATCGGCACATCCGCGCCGTGGACGCGCACGACGGGGGCGTCGAGATGGTCGAAGCAATGTTCCATCATCAGCGCGGCGATTTCGGAGCCCATGCCCGCGGTCGGCCAGCCTTCCTCGACGGAGACGAGGCGGTTGGTTTTCTTCACGCTGCTCACGATGGTGTCGACATCGAGCGGGCGCAGCGTGCGGAGGTTGATGACCTCGGCGCTGATGCCCTCTTCCGCCAGTTTCTCGGCGGCCTGCAGCGCGACGCCAACCATGCGCGAGAAGGCGGTGATGGTGACATGCTCGCCCGCGCGCTCGATCTTCGCCTTGCCGATCGGCACGACGTAATCGGTATCGGTCGGCACATCGAAGCTTTGGCCGTACATGATTTCGTTCTCCAGCACCACGACCGGGTTGGGGTCGCGGATGGCGGCCTTGAGCAGTCCCTTGGCGTCCGCGCCCGACCACGGGGCGACGACCTTGAGGCCGGGAATATGCGCGTACCAGCTCGCGAAGCATTGCGAGTGCTGCGCGGCGACGCGGGAAGCCGCGCCGTTGGGGCCACGGAAGACGATGGGGCAGCCGAGCTGACCACCGGCCATATACAGCGTCTTGCCCGCCGAGTTGACGATATGGTCGATGGCCTGCATCGCGAAGTTCCATGTCATGAATTCGACGACGGGCTTCATGCCCGCAAACGCCGCGCCGGTGGCAACGCCCGCGAAGCCGTATTCGGTGATCGGCGTGTCGATGACGCGCTTGTCGCCGAATTCCTGCAGCAGGCCTTGGGTGACTTTATACGCGCCCTGGTATTCCGCGACTTCCTCGCCCATGACGAAGACGTCGGCGTCGGCGCGCATTTCCTCGGCCATCGCGTCGCGCAATGCTTCGCGGACGGTCATGTGCTTGACGGGGCCGGTGTAGTCTTTTTCAGTGATGGGCGCGTGCGCGGGCAGTGCGGCGGTCGGCTTGGCCATGTCGGGGCGCGTCGAGCACGAAGCGCCGTCGACCTCAGGCATACTGCACGGCGACGAGGCGACTTCGACAGGCGCGCTCGCGCTGGCGGCGGTTTCGCCCTCTTCCAGCAGCACAGCGATCGGCGCGTTCACTTTCACGCCTTCAGTGCCGGCGGGAACGAGGATCTTGCCGATCACGCCTTCGTCGACGGCTTCGATTTCCATGGTGGCTTTGTCGGTCTCGATCTCGGCGATGACTTGTCCGGCTTTCACCGCGTCGCCTTCCTTCTTGAGCCACTTCGAGAGCTTGCCCTCCGTCATCGTGGGCGACAGCGCGGGCATGAGGATGTTGATGGACATGATTATTCTCCCACCAGAATGTCGGTCCACAGCTCGGACGGATCCGGCTCGGGGCTGGTCTGCGCGAATTCGGCGGATTTGTTGACGATGTCCTTGACCTCTTTGTCGATGGCCTTGAAATCGTCTTCCTTGTGCTTGCCCGCGGCGAGGACGGCCGTGCGGATCTGCTCGATCGGGTCATGGCTCTCGCGCATGGTCTCGACTTCTTCCTTGGTGCGGTACTTCGCGGGGTCGGACATCGAGTGGCCGCGGTAGCGGTAGGTCATGACTTCCAGCACCATCGGCCCCTTGCCGGAGCGCACGTATTCGACCGCCTTGAGCGCGGCCGCGCGCACGGCCAGCACATTCATGCCGTCAACCTTTTCGGCGGGGATGCCGAAACCTTCGGCGCGCTTGCAGAAGTCGCCCGCGACGCCGCGCGACTGGCTGGTGCCCATCGCATAGCCGTTGTTCTCGATGATGAAGATGACCGGCAGCTTCCACAGGGACGCCATGTTATAGGCCTCGTAGACCTGCCCCTGGTTGGCCGCGCCGTCGCCGCAATAGGCGGTGGTGACGCCGCCGTCGCCGCGGTACTTGTGCGCGAAGGCCAGGCCGGCGCCCAGCGGCATCTGCGCGCCGACGATGCCGTGGCCGCCATAGAATTTCTTGTCGCGGCTGAACATGTGCATCGAGCCGCCCTTGCCCTTGGAATAGCCGCCGACGCGCCCGGTCAGCTCGGCCATCACGCCGTCGGCGGTCATGCCGCAGGCCAGCATATGGCCGTGGTCGCGATAGGCGGTGATGACGGAATCCCGCGTGTCTAGCGCCGACTGGATAGCGACGACGACGGCTTCCTGCCCGATATACAGGTGACAGAAACCGCCGATCAGGCCCATGCCGTACAGCTGGCCGGCCTTCTCCTCGAAACGGCGGATGAGCAGCATGTCTTTGTAGTACTGCATCATCTGGTCGGGGGTGGCGATATTGGAAAGGTTCGGGGTGGCTGCCAAGCAGTCGCTCCATTGGTTGGAAATAACGACCCCCTGTTTACCACTTTAAGGGCCGCCCGGGCAAGGTTAAGGGATGTTATTTCTGTAAAACCGCGACTTCATTGGGGCCGATGAAGCCCAGCACGGCGCGCGCGCGTTCATCGAGCATGTCAAGGTCGAGGCTGTCGGAGCGCAGGAGGCGCACGCGGTTCTCTAAAGCCACCCGCTCGCCCTTGACGGCGTCGTGATGTTCCTGCGCGGCGGTCAGCTTCTGGCTGAGGCCGCGCAATGCGAAATAGCCCATGTCCCCGTGCAGCAGGTGGAAGGTAAAGTAGGCAAAGAGGCCAAAGCTCAAGAAATTCCCCAGAGTCTGGGAAATCAGGTATCGGTTTTTCTTTATATTTGAAGGCGCTCTCATTATTCCTATCGAATCACAGCGGAGTCTCCGCGTCAACGGAAAACGTTATTGACATATAATAGAAAGCCTATATATTTCAGGCATTAACAAGCAAAGGCTCATGACCATGACACAGCAGCATCATATCGCGCTCAACAACTTCAAGATCGGCAACGACCTGCCCTTCACCCTCCTCGCCGGCCCCTGCGTGCTGGAGAGCCGCGACCATGCCTTCGACATGGCGGGCGCGCTCAAGGAAATGGCGCAGAAGCTGGCGATCCCCTTCATCTACAAGTCGTCGTTCGACAAGGCGAACCGCACCTCGCTCAAGGCCGGCCGCGGCATGGGTCTTGAAAAAGGCATGGAAATTTTCGCCGACCTGAAAAAGCAACTGAACGTTCCCATCGTCACCGACGTGCATACGCCAGAGCAATGCGTGGAAGTCGCCAAGGTCGTCGACGTGCTGCAGATCCCCGCGTTCCTCTGCCGCCAGACCGACCTGCTGGTCGCGGCCGCGAAGACGGGCAAGATCATCAACGTCAAGAAGGGCCAGTTCCTCGCGCCCTGGGACATGAAGAACGTCGCCGCCAAGATCACCGAGAGCGGCAACCCCGACGTCATGCTCTGCGAACGCGGCGTCACCTTCGGCTACAACACCCTCGTCAACGACATGCGCGCCCTGCCGCAGATGGCGGAGACGGGCCACCCCGTCGTGTTCGACGCGACCCACTCGGTGCAGTCGCCGGGCGGCGCGGGCGGATCGACCAGCGGCGACCGCCGCATGGTGCCCTACCTCGCGCGCGGCGCGGTCGCGGTCGGCGTCGCCGCCGTCTTCACCGAAACGCATCAGGACCCCGACCGCGCGACGTCGGACGGCCCCAACATGATGCACCTGAAAGATATGCCCGCGCTGCTCGAGCAGCTTGTCGCCATCGACCGCCTGCTCAAGCCACAAGCCTACGCTGCGCTCGCCAAGGCCGCGTAAAGGTGGCGGATAAGTACAGCAGCTTTCAGGAACTGACGCAGGCCCTGCGCCGAGACGTCGATTACCGCGTGACGGTGATCGACCGTGCCGCCCCCGTCTCCGTCCTAGCCATCCACGGGGGCGCGATCGAGCCGGGCACCGCTGAAATCGCGCGTGCCATCGCCGGAGACGCTTGCAACCTCTACGTCTTCGAGGCTCTCGTCTCTCCCGGCTTCGACCAGCATGTGACCAGCACGCACTTCGACGACCCTGCCGCCGTGGCGATCGTCGCGTGCGGACGTCTGTCCATTTCGGTGCACGGCTTCACGGGCGATGCGCAGCATCAGGCGTGCATCACCGGCCCGCATGCGCAGCTGAACGCGCGGATGTTCGACAGTCTGAAGGCGACCGGATTGCTCGACCAATCCGTCGCCAATCCTTCCGGCAAGTTCCTCGCCCTCGAGGCCGCCAATATCGTCAACCGCGGCGCCGGCGCGGGGGTGCAACTGGAAATCTCCCGCTCCTTGCGCGATCTGCTGCGGGCGGATGCGGACAAGCTGGCTCTTTTCGCCGCCGCCGTCCGTCAAGCATGCGCGCCGCCGCCCTCCCGCAAGAACGCACCGAAGCCCTAAACAAAACTCCCTTCCCCCGCGTATGCGGAAGAAGGGAGCATGATGAGTGCCGCAGGACTAAGTTCTGCTTAGAAGGCTGCTTGGTATTTTTTCTTGAAGGTGGCGTAGAGATCCTTGAACATCTTCTTTGCTGCTTCCGGCGCGTTCTCCAGCTTTCCGGCGACCGACTTGAAGGCCAGAGAAAATCTGACGGACTCGATAGCCAGACGCAAGCCGTTCATGGTGCTGTCCTGCGCTTCGTAAGCTTCGGTTTTCGCTATGAGCGTGGCGAACTTCTTGTCCAGCTTTTCAAAGAAGGGCTTTGCGGTTCCCGTCGCGCTATGCGCGGCTTTTGCAAATGCGATTGTCAGTTCTTGCCGTGCGAAGTAAGTCTTTTTATCCATGTGCGCCTCTCTGAAAAGTCTTTGTTGCATGAAAATGAGACCGTATGTTGCGGGACCCTTTTGCATATGTCAATACCTCCCCATATATCCGGAGGAAGGGTTTGCAACTATCCCTGATCCAAGGCTATCCTCTAGGTGTTTTTACCCCTCAGGAGGAATACATGGGCGCAATCGTAGACGTTATTGGACGCGAGATACTGGACAGCCGCGGCAACCCGACCGTCGAGGTCGATGTGGTGCTGGAAAGCGGCATCATCGGCCGCGCCGCCGTGCCCTCGGGCGCCTCCACCGGCGCGCATGAAGCGGTCGAAAAGCGCGACGGCGACAAGAAGCGCTTTGGCGGCAAGGGTGTGCAGAAAGCGGTCGAAGCGGTCAATACGGAAATTTTTGAAACCATCGCAGGCCTCGACGCCACGCAGCAGACGCTGATCGACCAGACCATGATCGAGCTGGACGGCACCGCGAACAAGAGCCGCCTCGGCGCCAACGCCATCCTCGGCGTGTCGCTGGCGGTCGCGCATGCGGCGGCGGGCGAGCTGCATGTGCCGCTCTACCGTTATGTCGGCGGCACCTTCTCCCACCTGCTGCCCGCGCCGATGATGAACGTCATCAACGGCGGCGCACATGCCGACAATTCCATCGACTTTCAGGAATTCATGATCATGCCGGTCTCGGCGGATACGATGTTTGACGCCGTGCGCATGGGTGCCGAGATTTTCCATGCACTTAAAAAGACTCTTTCAGATGATGGTTTAAATACCGCCGTCGGCGACGAGGGCGGTTTTGCGCCTAACTTGAAGAACGCCGAGCAGGGTCTTGCTTATATTGAAAAAGCTGTAAAATCCGCAGGCTATAAAGTTGGCGATGACGTTGTGTTCGCGCTGGATGCAGCCTCGACGGAATTCTTCAAGAACGGCAAATATCACCTTGAAGGCGAAGGTAAAGTTCTGTCGCCTGAGCAGATGATCGCGTATTACGAGTCCCTCGCCGCCAAATTCCCCATCGTCTCCATCGAAGACGGCATGTCCGAAGACGACTGGAGCGGCTGGGTCGAGCTGACCAAGCGCCTCGGCCACAAGATCCAGATCGTCGGCGACGACCTTTTCGTCACCAACCCCGAACGCCTCAAGACGGGCATCGAGAAGAAAGCCGCCAACGCCATTCTGGTAAAAGTCAACCAGATCGGCACGCTGACCGAGACGCTCAACGTCGTCCAGTACGCACAGAAGAACGGCTACGGCGTCGTCTTCTCGCACCGCTCGGGCGAGACGGAGGACTGCACCATCGCCGACCTCGCCGTCGCGACCAACGCGGGCCAGATCAAGACCGGCTCCCTCTCCCGCTCCGACCGCATGGCCAAGTACAACCAGCTCATCCGCATCGAGGAAGAGCTGGGCCCCAGCGGCTGCTTCGCCGGCCGCGGCTCGGTCAAGAACCTGATGGCGCGCACCTCCGCGTCCGCAACCGGGAAACGCAAACGTGCTTGAAGGGCTGTCGTTCAAGGGAAGGCTGACGTGGTGCGCCCATATGTTCAAGGCGCTGACGCGGCAGCACCACCTTGAGCTGCTGCTGCTGCTGAAGAAATCCGTGCCGCAGGACGGCGTCGTCATCGACGTGGGCGCGCACGCCGGGCAATTCGCCAAGCTGTTCGCGTGCGTTGTGCCGCAAGGCCACGTCTATTCCTTCGAGCCGGGATCTTACGCACGTTCCATCGTCTCGCGCGTCGTCGCGCTGCATGGCCTCAAGAACGTGAGCCTCTACCCCTTCGGCCTGAGCGACAAGCCGTCGGAAGAGATCCTGCGCGTGCCGGTCAAGCGCGGCGGCAGCATGGGCTTCGGCCTCAGCCATATCGGCCAGGTCGCGCGCGACACCGCGCGGCAGGAACGCGCGGAGACGATCGCGCTCTCGACCCTCGACCGCTTCGCCGCCGAACAAAAACTTTCCCGCGTCGACCTTGTCAAGGCCGATATCGAGGGATGGGAAATGCGCTTCCTTCTCGGCGCACGCGCGACGATCGAGAAATACAAGCCCATCCTCTACTTGGAAGTGAACGACGAATTCCTGAAGCGCGCCGACAATAGCGCGCAGGAAATGTGGGACTTCCTGTCCGCGCTGGGCTACCGCATCAGCCGCCTGTCCTCCGACGGCGTGACGCTGACGCCCCTCTCCGCCCCGGTCAAAAGCGGCGACATCTGGTGCGTGGCGCGCTGACGCTTCTTAGCTGAAATTCTTGCCCGTCAGGAACGCGCGCAGGTCGCTCGACGAGATGCCGGGCGTGCGCGGCAACTCATGCACGGTCTTGCCGTGCGCCCTGCACCACGCATAGGCGGCAAGGTTGGTCGGCGACTTGTTATCGGGACCATGGCACAGGATGTCGAAATCGACTTCCTTCACCAACGCGTCCATGCTCTCATAAAAGACCACGCTGTCGACGCAGCGGAACTCCGAGATCATTTGCGCGCGCACTTCGGGCGGATAGAAAATGTCGACGCCTTTGGTGTTGTGCGTATCCACGTGGATCGCCACGACCAGCGCATCGCCGAGCGCGCGGGCTGATTTCAGCACGTTGAGATGCCCGATGTGGAACAGGTCGAACGTGCCGCAGATGAGGACGCGCTGTTTCATGACTTGACGCGCTCCAGCGCCGCGAACAGTTCGTCCTCGTTATCCGCGCGGCAGGTGGCGGCGTCGACCAGCGCTTGCGGCGGCGGGCGCACCCCGCCATAAGCGATGGCGGCATCGGCTGCCTTGAACATCTCGATGTCGTTGTTGCCGTCGCCGATCGCGATGACGCGCCCGAATTTGGCCTTGACCTCGCGCAACGCGGCGGCCTTGTCGATGATGCGGGCAATGCCTTTGAGCTTGCCGTCCGCGACGTCGCCCTTGGAGCAATAAAACTTGCAGCCGAGGTTGGCGCCGATGAATTCCGTGATATAGCAGTCGAGGTTACCGGTGATGACAAAGCAGTTCTCGCGGTTGTCGCGGATGAACTGCGAAATCCGCGCGCTCAGCGGCGTCTGGTTGATGATCTCGACCGAGCGCTCCAGCGGCAGTAGCGACAACAGCTTGATGCGCAGGTTGAAAGACCGGTCGAACGGGATCAGCCCCTTCATGGTCAGTTCAGTCAGCAGCTTCATGTCGTCTAGACAATCGAGTTCGCGCGCCAGCTGCGGCAGGATTTCCGCCGTCGTCACCGTGCTGTCGAGGTCGAAGCAATAGGCTGTCGTCATTTCTTCCTCTCGAAACGGAAATAGTGCTGCGCGGTTTCCGACCGGTTGCGGAGCTCCGGCGGATAGGCGTAGCCGCTGGCGGCGATTTCCCAGCCCTTCGGCGCCATGATCTCCGCAAAGAGCGCGTGAAAGTCGGACAGCGGGCGGTAGATGGCGTTATAGGCGTCTTTCAGCTCTTCCGAATAGAAATCCTTCAGCGTCAGCCGGTCGCTTGTGTCCGAGAAGGAATCGCGGAAATAGATGACGCCGTCGCGCGCCGCCAGCCGTTCCATCTGCACCAGCATCTCGCGCACCGCGTCGTCGTTGAGGTAGATCATCAGGCCGGTGACGATGACGAGGTCAAAGGGGCCGTCGACGCCCGCCGGAAGCTTCGGCAGCTCGGCCTGCGCGAAAGCGACGTCAGGATAATCCTTGAACAGGATGCGCGCCTTTTCCAGCAGCGGCGCGGAAAAATCGACGCCAAGGAAACTATGCCCCGCCGGCGCGTAATGCGCGGCCAGCCGGCCTGCGCCGCAGGCGAGGTCGATGATGCGGCTTTTCTTTTCCGGCTTGGGCAGCAGGTGCTCGCGCTCGTGCGCGTCGCGCTGTTGCGAGAGCGAGGATTCCGCCGATTGCAGCATGACGGCATTGAGCGGGTTTTCGACGTTCTGCGCGCGCGTGTCGAAGAACTTCTTGACGGAGCCGGTGTCGATCTCCGTCTTCTCGTTATAGATTCTGGCCATGGGCTGCTCCCTTTTCTCCCCATACGGAAATTGCGATGTCGTTCAGGATGTTCTCGGACGCATGGCCCAACCCGCCCGGCGGCTGGATGCCGCGGACGAAGGCGTCGCGCCGTTCCTTGCCGGGATCGTCGCCGCCGAGGACGACGTTGGCGATGAAAGCCTCGACGTCCTGCGGCGCATGCGTTTTATAGACCGTATCGTAAAGAGCCGCGCCGAATTCGTTGAAACGCGCCGCGCCGACGCCGTTTTCCATGAAGGCCAGCGGCTTGCCGATGAAGGTGTATTCGGCGATGAACGAGATGCTGTCGAGCACCATCGCATCCGACTGCAAGAACAGGTCGGCATAGGCGCCCTCTTCCAGCTGGCCGTTCTCCAGCGCGGCCCAGCCCGCATAATAGGCGTCGGTGCGCGCGATACCCCAATCCGGGCGCTTGTAAAGCTCGCTCTTGAGGTTGGGGTGCGGCTTGAAGGCGATTTGCAGCCGTCCGCGGTGCCGTGCGGCCAGGCCGAGGAACCAGTCGCTGTAGAGCAGGAAGTTCGAGAAGTCGCTATCGCCTTTTTCAGCCTTGCTGCCGATCGTCCAGTGCGGCGCCCAGATCAGCTTCTTCGCGCCGGCGGCAGAGGGTTTCCACGCCGGCTTTTGCGGGCGCTGCGCGTCGAACAGGAGGTCATTCTTGGGGTAGCCGGTGACGACGACGTTGTCGCCCTTGTTGCGCGCGTATTTCCGCGCCATCTCGCGGTGCAATTCCGTCTCGTAATAGCACTTCCAGGCGTATTGGTGGAAATCCTTATTGTACTGCGTCTGCTGGGACTTCACCTGCATGATGCCGTAGGGCACATACACGCACAGCGCCTTGTCCCACCAGTGCGACATGTGCCATTCCGGGTCGAAGATGTCGTGGTGCGAGGTGAAGAACACGATGTCGGGGGCCAGACGCTTTTCCAGCCCTTCGGACGCGATGACGGGCGCGATGCCCTGCGCCTCGAAATAGCGGCGCGTCTCTTCCTGCGCGCGGGCGGCATGCGCGGCGGCGTAGTCGCGGTAAGGAATGACGACGATGACGGGGTTGAAGCGCGAATCCTGCGCCATCAGGTTATAAAGCCGGTCATACGGCCAGATCGCGTGCAGGGACACGATGAACAGAACGTCCAGCTTGTCTTTCTTCGCGGCGCGCGCGCGCAACTCCGCCTGCCGCTGCCGCACCCAGTCGAGGTCGATCAGCGACTGCACCCGCGCGCGGAACGCCTTGCGCTTATGCTTGGACAGGATGAAGGCGGCCAGCGTGTTATACACGGCCCTCTTCTTCAGAATCTGATATAGGCGGTGCTTCAACATGCGTCGCGGAGCCTCGTTGCCAATGCGCTACACCGTTTTCCAGCCATCTCGTAAAGCTTGAAGCCGAAACGGGTGACGGGATAAAAAATCCGCGCCGCGCCGGTGATGTCGAGCGTCTTGTCGAAGCGCGCCTCGCCGATGGTGGAATCCGTCTCGCGGTCGGGCGCGACAGGCGACGGCACGACGCCGAAAGTCTCGACGCCCGTCTCCCAGACGTAGGAATGCACGATGTCGACGGGCACGTAGTTCGTCTCCATGCGCGCGAGGAATGCGCGCGCCGCCTTGAGCGTGAGCAGGTAGCCGTAAGCGCCGCCGGAAACGGGCGGGCGCGTGAGAAAGTAGCGGCCGGTCAGGGCTGCGACCTTGCGGCTGAGGCGTTCGGCCTTGGCGCCTTCGAGGAAGCGCACCATGTCCCATTTTTTCTTGCTCTCCATCACCGCGTCGATGACCGAAGGAAAGTCAGGCGTGAGGAAGGTGTCGTCTTCCAGCACGACGGCGGCGGGAATGTTGTTGTCCACCATATGCTGGTAGAGGTTGCGGTGCGACAGGAGGCAGCCGATCTCGCCCGCGCGCAGGTCGCGGCCGAAATAGCGCAGGCGGCGTTTGCGGTCATAGGCGGGATGATGGAGCGTATCAGTCACGCTGCCGTCGACACCCTCAAAGAAGCTGTACGGCATGCCAAGTGCATCGAGCCGCGCCGCCATCTCCACCCGGCGTCCGGGCGAACGTTTGAGGTTGATGACGAAGACGTGCGGCCGCATCATCAGACCAGCCTGCTCTTCTCGACCGCCGCCTTGACGAAGGACGTGAACAAGGGATGCGGCTCGAACGGGCGCGATTTCAGTTCGGGGTGGAACTGCACGCCGATGAACCACGGGTGGTCCTTGATCTCGACGATCTCGGGCAGTTTGCCGTCTGGCGACATGCCGCTGAAGATGAGGCCTGCGTCCTCGATCTGCTTGCGGTAGGTCGTGTTGACTTCGTAGCGGTGGCGGTGGCGTTCGGAGATGACGTCGGCGCCGTAGATCGCGCGGATCTTGCTGCCCGGCGCCAGCTTGGCGTCGTAAGCGCCAAGGCGCATCGTGCCGCCGAGGTTGCCGTCCTTCGTCCATTCCGACATCATGGCGACGACCGGGTTGTTGCTGGGGCCGAATTCGGTGGAACCCGCGTCATTGAGGCCGGCCTTGTGTCGCGCGACCTCGATCACCGCCATCTGCATGCCGAGGCAGATGCCGAAGTACGGCACCTTTTTCTCGCGCGCGAATTCGACGGCCTTGATCTTGCCTTCGGTGCCGCGCTCGCCGAAGCCGCCGGGCACCAAGATGGCGTCGACCTTTTCAAGGCGCGAGAGGTCGCCTTTCTCGAAGTCTTCCGCGTTCATCCAGTCGAGCTTGACGCGCACGTTGTTGGCGAAGCCACCATGCGTCAGCGCTTCGGAGAGCGACTTGTAGGCGTCGAGCAGCTCGGTATACTTGCCGACGACGCCGATCGTCACCTCGCCCTCGGGCGCGTCGATGTGGCGGGCGATGTCGTCCCAATGGCGCATATCGGGCGCGGGCGCGGTCAGCTTGAAGTAATTCAGCACCTGGTCGTCGAGGCCTTCGGCATGATAGGCGGTCGGCACCTTGTAGATGCTGCAGACGTCGAGCGCGGGGATGACGCATTCCTTGCGGATGTTGCAGAACAACGCGATCTTGCGGCACTCTTCCGGCGGAATTTCGCGGTCGGCGCGCACCAGCAGGATGCTCGGCTGGATCCCGACCGAGAGCAGCTCCTTGACCGAGTGCTGCGTCGGTTTTGTCTTCAGTTCGCCCGCGGTGCGGATGTACGGCATCAGCGTGACGTGGATGTAGAGCGCGTTTTCATGGCCGACGTCGTTGCCGAACTGGCGGATGGCCTCGAGGAACGGCAGGCTCTCGATGTCGCCGACGGTGCCGCCGATTTCGCACAGCACGAAATCCGCATCGCCTGCGTCGCCGCCGATGAATTCCTTGATCTCGTTCGTGATGTGCGGGATCACCTGCACCGTGCCGCCGAGATAGTCGCCGCGGCGTTCCTTCTGGATGACGTTGCTGTAGATGCGGCCTGTGGTGATGCTATCGGAACGCTTGGCGGAGACGCCGGTGAAGCGCTCGTAATGGCCGAGGTCGAGGTCGGTCTCGGCGCCGTCGTCGGTGACGAAGACTTCGCCGTGCTGGTACGGGCTCATCGTGCCGGGGTCGACGTTGAGATAGGGGTCAAGCTTGCGCAGACGCACCTTGTAGCCGCGTGCCTGCAGAAGAGCGCCGAGCGATGCGGAAGCCAGGCCCTTGCCAAGCGAAGACACCACCCCGCCCGTAATGAAGATATAACGTGGCATGAGGTGCGCTCCTTATTTTATTTTTGTTATTTCGAGATCGGCGCCGCGGGCTTGTTGGGGGCTTTTTGTGCAGGCTGCGGTGCGGCCTGCTTTTCGACGGCGGCCGGCGCATCGGTCGTGGAGACGTCGAGGATGCTTTGCGGCCTGCCGTGATGCTCGGCGAAGAGCGCGAGCGACAGGCTGGTCAGGAAGAACACGCCCGCGAGGATCGTGGTCAGGCGCGTCAGCGCGTCACCCGAGCGGCGCGGCGCCAGCATGTTCGACATGCTGCCCGAGTTGCCGAGGAACCCGCCGGTTTCCGACGGCTGGATCAGGATCACCGCGATGATCGCCAGCGCGACAATAAGGTGGATCACCAGAACGACAGCTTCCATGTTTTCGATCCTTTTAAGAACTATGAATTGGCTATGTTTTTAAGCCCAATCGGCCCAAAAAGCCACTGGATTTTATCTTTACATAACTTAAATATCAGGATGCCCGCGCAATCGCCTGAAACTCATCGGCTTTCAGGCTCGCGCCGCCGACCAGCACGCCGTCGACGTTGGGCGTGTGCAGAATGTCGGCGGCGTTCGCGGCCTTGACCGAACCGCCATACAGCAGTGCATAGCCCTCCCCCACAGCCCTACGGATGTATGCGTGCATCTGGCGGATGTCGTCGGCGGAGGCCGTCTTGCCGGTGCCGATGGCCCAGACGGGTTCATAGGCGATCACGGTATTGGCGGGCGTTGCGGTATCGGGGATCGACTCTTTCAGCTGCGCGCTGACGACTGTTTCAGCCTTGCCGGCGGCGCGTTCGGCATCCAGTTCGCCGACGCAGATGATGGCGATCAGCCCTGCCGCATGCGCGACCTTGGCCTTGGCGGCGATCTCCGTGCTGGTTTCACGGTGATACTGGCGGCGCTCGGAATGGCCGACGATCACATAGCTGCAGCCGAGGTCCTTGAGCATGGGCGCCGCAATGTCGCCGGTATAGGCGCCGGCGGGTTGCGCATGGCAATCCTGTCCGCCCCAGTCGACCGGGCTTTCCGCGCAGAGCAAGGCGACCGTGCTCATCAACGTGGTCGGGGGGCATAAGACCATCTTGAACTTGTCAGAATCTTCTTTTTCAGCAAAGAGGGCGAGCGTCTTGGCCAACGCGCGGCCATCGGCCACCTGCCCGTTCATCTTCCAATTCCCCACGATTAGCTTCACGGTCTTTTTCCCCTTTGCTTTCCCTCGCATCTTCGCTAAATTTCTTCCGATTATCAAGCACAAGTAAGGAAGCCCCATGCTCAAGCAGATGCGCGAAGGCGCGAAGTCTACGGTTCTGAAGCTGACCCTGTTCGGCTTGCTCCTGATGGCGATGGCCGGCCTGGCGCTGCTCGACGTGCAGGGCATGTTCCGCCGCGGCGTTTCCTCGACCACAGTCTTCAGCGTCGGCCGCGAAAAAGTGAGTGCCCCGCAGTTCGACCATCTTGTGCAGCAAGCCCTGCGCGCGCAGCAGATGAAGCAAGCCGACGCTTACCGCGCCGGCCTGCCGCAGCAAATCCTGAAGCGCGAGATCGACAGCCGCATCTTCGGCCTCGCCGCGCATGACGCCGGCATCGAGATCGACGACGCGCTGGCCGCCAAACAGGTGCGCGCGATCATCGCGCCGCTGGTCGCCAAGGGCGCATTGCCCAAGGACGCGCTGCAACGCCTTCTCCAAGCTTATAACATGAGCGAGCCGCAACTGGTCGCGACCCTCAAGGAACAGATGGCGACGCAGGCGCTGCTCGGCACCCTGACCGCCGGCGCGCGCGCGCCGCAGGCGCTGGTCGCGGACCTCACCCAGTACCGCAATGAATGGCGCAAGGGCCAGTACTTCACGCTCGGCGCATCCGACATCGGCGCGATCAAGGATCCCACCGAACAGGAGCTGCACGCCTATTACGACGAGGTCGCCGCCGAATACGCGCTGCCTGAATACCGCACGCTCTCGGTCATCGTGATAGACAAGAACAGCCTCGGCGCGGACGCCAAGGTGTCGGAAGACAAGGCGCGCCGCTATTACGACGACAACATCGCCGATTTCAGCACGCCGGAGGCGCGCGTGATTTCGCAAGCCGTCGCGAAGGACAAGGACACCGCCGACAAGATCTACGCCGCCGTGATGAAGGACAAGAACCTCAAGGCCGCGGCCGATGCGAACAAAGCGTCGTTCGTCAAGGGCGCGTCGGTCGTCCAGTCGGCGCTGCCGGCGGAACTGGCCAAGCCCGCCTTCACCGGCGCGGCCGGCACGGTGCAGCAACCCGTCCAGTCGCCGCTCGGCTGGCACGTCCTCTATGTCGAAAAGGTGCAGCCCGGCGTCGCCAAGCCCTTCTCTGCCGTGAAGGCCGAGATCGCGAAGGAGCTGGAGCATGACAGCGCCTCCGAAGCGCTCTACCAGCTCGCCAACAAGATCGACGACGAAGTCGCAGGCGGCAAGACGCTCGCGGAAGTCGCCAAGTCCCACGCCGTGCCTCTGACGGTGATCAAGAAAGTCGATGCCCGCGGCGTCGGCGCCGACGGCAAGAAGGCCGACGCGAAGATCCCGCTGATGGACAAGGTTCTCGAAACCGGCTTTGGCCTGCACAAGGGCTCCGTCAGCCAGCTGATCGAGACGCCGCAGGGCGCATTCATGATGGTGTCCGCCGACGACATCGTCCCCTCCGAACAGCAATCGTTCGAGAAGGTGCGCAGCAACCTGGCTGAGCGCTGGATGAGCAACGCCCGCGTCAAGGCGCTCTCCGACAAGGCCGCGCGCCTGATGGAACGCCTGAAGTCCGGCGAGCCGATCACGAAACTGGCCGGCGAATTCAAGAAACCGCTGCAGGAAACTGCGCTCGTCCAGCGCGGCACGAAATCGGCCGGGCTGAGCGACGGCATGATGTCCGCCCTCTTCAACATCGATACCGTCGGCCACGCGACCACGGTCAGCGGCGACAACAGCATCACGGTCATGGGCCTCGCCGGGCGCGAGATCAAGCAGTCGGCGCAGGGCGCGAAGGAAGCCGAGGCGCTTGCCAAGGGCCTCACCCGCGCACTGCAGGAAGACATCCTCGAGCAGTACCGCATGGGCCTGATCGCGAAATACGGCGTCACCATCAACGACCGCCTGATCGCCGAAATGTACACGCCCAAGGACGACGCCGATCACGGCGACTGATATTCGCCTGAAATCCAGCAATATTATGGATTAACAGAACATTAATCCCGCCCCTGTATAATGGGCGCATGTCATTGTCTGTGCCTGCAAAAAACGACACATCCGCCGCAGCCCTCCAGCGGATGTTCAATGACGCCGCCGGGCGTTACAAGGCCGCTTTCCCTGCCATCCTCAAAAGCCTCGTCATATCTCTTGGCGCGGAGACGGTCTACGTGTCGCCCGAGGTCGCCGCTCAACTTTCAGCCAACGTACAGGGCGTTAAAGCCATGTTGGCGAAGCGCAACAAGTGGATGCACGACAATAACGCCGTCGCCGCGGCCGGTATCGGCGTCTTCGCGCCAGGCCTCGGCGTCCGCTACGTCAGCTTCGATCTGGACAAGGTGCCGTCCAACTATGTGTCGCGCAAGCTGCCGTCGCGACTCAACTTCATCACCCTGCTCGATCATGAGATCGGCCACCTGGTCGTCGAGAAAGCGTCGACAACCGTTCCCGGCCTGCCCGTGCATGTCATGGAATGCGCCGCCGACGCCTATGCGTCGCTGCGTCACTTCCAGCGCTTCGGCGGCCACACCGATTTCGCCGAACATGCGCCGGGCAGCATGGCGCTGGAAGCGACCCTGTATCATTCGAAGCACCACTATACGAGCGCGACGATCGAGGCCGTCATCGCGCTTTACCGCCAATCGCCCGCCAAGATCAAGTCGCTCTCCCTCAAGGAGACGGCGGAGCTGGCGGGAGAACTGGCCTTTGCCCATGCGTTGAAACCGCAGGTATTGAACAAGGTCGAGACCGCTTTCGCGCCCGCGCGCAAGGCATGGCTGGAGCAACCGCGCGACTGGGCCAAAGTCGCCGCCGCCCTCGTCGAGGTCGTGCGCAGCCACCCCGACGATACCAACATCCGCACCGCCGGGATCCTCTCGGTCAAGCGCGCCGACATCTGGCACTATGTGCCGGAAGCCGACAAGGCCTTCATCAGTCCGCCGCCTGCGGCGAAACAGCCGTCGGTGCAGTCATGAAAGCCAAGACCAAGCTTTCCACCGCTGACTTCCGCCGGACGTTCAACGAAGCCGCCACGCTTTACCGGGGCGCGTTCCCCAGACAGTTGAAGGACCTCGTCGTCGCTTTAAATAACAAGCCGGTTTTCGTTTCTCCTGCCGTCGCCGAAAAACTGTCGGCTGACATCATCAAGGACGCGCTTGCACCGCGCCTGAAACGGATGCGTCAGATAGAGGTCAGCGCCATGGCGGGCGAGACCTTCGCTTCGTCGGGACAAGGCTTTCATTACGTCATCTTCGATTCTTGCGACGACTCCCATTTTTATGTGTCTGAAAAGCTCTCGTCGCGCATCGACATCATCACACTGCTCGACCATGAAATCGGCCATCTGGTCGTCAAGGGCGGCGCGTATGGCGGAGGCTATCCCGCCCACGTGCGCGAGTGCATGGCGGATTCCTACGCGGCGCTGCGCCATTTCCAGCGCTTCGGCGACAGTACGGATTATGCCGCTTACGCCCCGGCTAGCCTTGCATGGCAAGTGACGGTTCTCGATTCAAAAATTCATTACACGAGCGCCGCGATACAGGCGGTCGTTGATATGTGGAAGAAAGATCCGAAAAAAATCCTCGCCCTGTCGTTGCAGGAAACGGCGACGTTGGCCAACCGTATGGCGCTTGAGAATGCGTTGCAGCCAAGGGTTCTCAATAAAGTATACAAGGCCTATGCGCCTGTGCGTAAACTGTACGAACAGAAAATAAAACGACCGGAACGACGGAAGAAGGCGGCTGCCCTCATCGTTAAAATATTGCATGCGTATGCGAATGACGCCGACATCCGCACGGCGGGGATGCTGACGCTCAAGGATCCCGTGCTCTGGAAGAACCTGTCCGACGCCGACAGGAAGTTCGTCTCGAAAATCAGCCCGCCGCCGGCGCCGCTTCAAACAGCGAAGACACCGAACGCTCCTCGCTGATGCGGCGGATGGCCTCGCCGATCAGGGGCGCGATCGTCAAATATTTGATCTTCTTGCAGGCCGCCGTCTTATCGGTCGGCAGGATGCTGTCGGTCACGACCATTTCGGTCAGCGGCGATTTCTCGATGCGCTCGACGGCCGATCCGGTGAAGACGCCGTGCGTGGCGACGGCGCGCACCGAGGCCGCGCCGTGTTCCATCAGCGCGGTGGCCGCGTTGCAGATAGTGCCGGCGCTGTCGACCATGTCGTCGACCAGCACGCAATCTTGCCCGGCGACGTCGCCGATCACGTTCATGACTTCGGAGATGCCCGCCTTCTCGCGCCGCTTGTCGATGATGGCGAGGTGGGCGTCGAGGCGCTTGGCCAGCGCACGCGCGCGCACCACGCCGCCGACGTCGGGCGAGACGACGGTGACGGGCTTGCCGTTCTGCGATTGCTTGATGTACGGCACGAAGACCGGCGTCGCCGCGAAGAGG
>CAYZCE010000008.1:0-65999 GCA_964476835.1 uncultured Rhodospirillaceae bacterium | reverse complement strand
GGAGATCTTCGACCGCGAATTCAAGTCGCTATTCGAGGCCGCCGGCATCGTCTACGAACACCGCCTGATCGACGACATGGTGGCTTCCGCCATGAAGTGGGAAGGCGGCTTCCTGTGGGCGTGCAAGAACTACGACGGCGACGTGCAGTCGGATTCGGTCGCGCAGGGCTTCGGCTCGCTCGGCCTGATGACCTCGGTGCTGCTGACGCCCGACGGCCAGACGGTGGAAACCGAAGCTGCACACGGCACCGTCACGCGCCACTACCGCCTGCACCAGCAGGGCAAGCCAACCTCAACCAACCCGATCGCCTCGATCTTCGCGTGGACGCAAGGCCTCAAGTACCGCGGCCAGTTCGACCACACGCCCGACGTCGTGCACTTCGCCGAGACGCTCGAACGCATTTGCGTCGAGACCGTGGAAGCGGGCGACATGACCAAGGACCTCGCGCTGCTGGTCGGCCCGAACCAGAAGCACCTGACGACCGAGCAGTTCATGGATAAGCTGATTGCCAACCTGGACGCCGCGATGCTCAAAAAGGCGGCCTAAAAACCATCCAAGCAAAAACCCCTCCGCTGATGGGCGGAGGGGTTTTTCTTTACGTGCCGCGCTTCGGCCATGCCGCATAAGCGAATAGCCAAAGCCCGATGATCTGCCCATACGGCACCAGCCAGACGAAGACGAACCACGGGCTAACGCCTGCCCGCGTCAGCACCACTGCGCCGGACGCCAGCGACACGAAGAGGAAGATGCCGTGAAACAGGTACGACAGCCACAAGGGCGGATGGAAGAAAATATCCATGATCAAGCTCCCTTCTTGGCAGCCGGCCAGCGGCGCATCGCAAGGATGAAGGCGCAGAGGATCATCCCGTTGGGCGGAATCAGCACGGCGAGCGCCCACAGCGGCGAGAATCCCGCGCGGCGGAAAACCTGCGCCATCGGCCACAGCGCCAGCGCGGCGAAGATGAAATAAAGCGCAAGTTCGTTGGATAAGAGCAGGTTCATGATGCCGCCTCCCGTGCGGGCAAGAGATAAAGAAGAGTGACGAAAAGCGCCAGCAAGGTCATCGCACCCGCCTGGTGCAGCGTGGCGACGGCGATATTGACATGCGTGACGACCGTCGAGATGCCGAGCACGACTTGCACGCACGCCATCAAGGCCAAGGCGACAAAGACGCGTTGCGTGCGGATGGGCAGCACGGCGGCGCGGCTCTTCCATGCCGACCAGATCACGCCGGCAAAAGTGGAAACCGCCAGCACGCGATGCGCGAACTGCACCGCCGCATGGTTTTCGACGAAGTTGATCCAGAGCGGCTTGAGGAAGGCGATCTCGTCCGGCCACAAATGGCGGCCCATCATCGGGAAGTCGTCATTATAGACCATCCCCGCGCGCAGGCCCGCCGTGAAAGCGCCCCACGTCATCGTGACCAGCGCCAGCACGAAGACGACGGCGACGGTGCGGCGCAGGGAAGGAAAGGCCTTCGTCTCGCGCGTCACGCAGAACGCCAGCCCCATGCGGAACATCGCGCAGAAGATGATGAAGGCCAGCAAGAGGTGCGCGGCCAGGCGGTAATGGCTGACTGCGGGCTGGTCGACAAGACCGCTCTTGACCATGAACCATCCCATCGCTCCCTGCAGGAAGCCGAGCGCGAGAATGCCGAGCAGCGGCTTCTTCGCTGCCGCCAGGATTTTTCCGCGCAGCCAGAAATACGCAAGCGGCAGCGCATAGATGATGCCGATCGTGCGCCCCCACAGGCGGTGCAGCCACTCCCAGAAAAAAATGTGCTTGAAATCGTCCAGGCTCATGCCGAGGTTAACCATCTTGTACTGCGGGCTGGTCTTATAGAGCGCGAAAGTTTGCTGCCAATCGGCATCGTTCAGGGGCGGCAGCGCGCCCGCGATCGGCTTCCATTCAACGATGGAGAGGCCGGATTCGGTGAGCCGCGTGACCGCGCCGATCACCGCCATCAGGAAGACCGCGGCAGCGGACAGGAACAGCCAAAGCGCAACAGATTTGTTTTTTTCCATCAGAGCGTCATGAACATGCGGATTGAGACAAGGACGAGGACAACGGCGAAGATGCGCCGCAACCGCTCGCGCGGCATCGTGTGGCTGACATGCACGCCGATCGGCGACAGGATCAGCGATACCGGGATGATGACCGCCACGGCCAGCCCGTTGACATAGCCGAACGATCCCGGCGGCAGCTCGGCCTGATGCGGCAGGCCCGAGAGGATATAGCCGATGATGGCAGGAAGAGAGATGACAAAGCCCAGCACGCCGCCGGTGCCGACCGATTTGCGCATCGGCACGCCGTTATAGGCCATCAGCGGGATATTCATCATCGCGCCGCCGACGCCGATCAGCGCCGCGATCGCGCCGATCACGATTGCCAGTCCGCGCTGCACCCAGAGGGGCATGCGGTGATGCCCGCCTTCCACCGGCTCATGCGAGAAAGCCATGTAAGCGGCGGTCAGCAGCGTCATGCCGGCAAAGAACTGCTTGAGGAAATGCCCGCCGACCCCGGCCGCAAACCACGTGCCCGTCGCGACGCCGATCACGGCATAAGGCCCCCAGCTTTTAAGGATGGAGAAATCGACCGAGCCTTTCTTGTGGTGCCAGAAGGCCGAGGATGCCGCGGTGACCAGCACGACCGCCAGCGACGTCGCGATCGAGACGTGCATGGCATATTCCGCGCCGACGCCGGCCTGCTGCAGGCAAAAATAAAGCGCCGGCACGAAGATGATGCCCCCGCCGACGCCCAGCAGCCCCGACAAAAACCCGCCGACGCAGCCGACGGCGAGAAGGAGGAGGATCAAGTCAAGGTATGAAGCGTGCATCGGCGCCCGGAGGTCGTGGGAAGGACTGGCCCCACTATAGCCCCTTTCGCCGCAGGCCGGAAGGCTGTTTCGCCGCTATCCGGATTTCATGGCGCCGTAGCGATAGCCGAGGGGCTCCCGCTTTTTTTCTTTTGCGGACGCGATGCCGATCGACTCGGAAAGGCGGAGCGCCGCGACGTCGGCCTTGGTGACGGTCGAGAGGTCGGCTTCCGTCAATTTTTCGGGCGATACACCATCTGCGGCGAAGAGGCGTTCGGACATCTTGTTGGGCAGTTGCTCGACCAGCGTGCGGACGATGCGGGCGTTGCCGAAATCGCGGTCGCCCGCCGATTCCTTCGCCTCGGCGAGCTGCGTCAGCGCGAAATCGCGCGCCTCCGCATCCATCTTGAGGCCGGATTTCTCGAGCATGAAGTCCATGATGAGGCCGAGTTCCTCAGTCGTGTAATCGTTCATCTGCTGATAGTTGCTGATGCGCGACTTCAGGCCCGGATTGGCGGCAAGGAATGTCTTCATGCTGTCGGGATAGCCGGCGAAGAACACGGTCAGTTCCTCGCGGCGGTTCTCGAGCGCGGTCATCAGCGCATCGACGACATGGTTGCCGTAGTCCTTCTTGTCGCTGGCGTCGCCGACGAGGTTATAGGCCTCGTCGATGAAGATCGTATCGGCGCTATTGAGCAGCGCCACCATCTTTTTCTCGGTCTGGCCGATGTATTGGCCGACCATGTTCTCCCGGCTGATCTCGAGATAGCGCGGGCCGCCGAGGCCGAGCGAATAGAGCAGCTCCGCCTTGAGGCGCGCGACGGTGGTCTTGCCGGTGCCGGGATTACCGCCGAAGACCGTGTGCATGGCCTGATGCGTGACCGGCATGTTCTTGCTGGCGCGCGCGGCGTCGAACTGGGTGCGCAAGACGAGGGAGCGCGCGTTGCGCTTGAAGTCGTCCATGCCGATGAGACTGCCGATCTCGGCCATCACTTCCCGCGGCGTCTTCTTAGGCAGGGTCTTCACCATCTTGTCGAACTGGCCGCCTTCCGCCTCTTCCCCGTTTTCCTGCTCTTCGGCGATAAGGAGTTGCGCGACGAAATTCTTCGCACTGGGAAGCTCGATGTCTTCCAGCCAATAGCCCAGCGCGTCGCCGTAATTCTCGGCCAAGTCCTTCTCGACGTCGGTCGTCGGCGACTCAAGGCGCTGCCGCACGGCGTCGTGCAGCGTCTGCATGGCGCGGACGGCTTCGGATGTCTTGCCCATCAGGTCGCCGTTTTCGCCGAGCCGCCAGTCGAGGTAATTGTTGATGAAGACGTCGTCATCCAGTTCGTAAACATCGCCGCCCCGCTCCAGGCTCTGCTGGATCGCGCGGATGACGATATTGGAAACGTCGCCGACATTGGCGCCCGCCGTCAGGCGGTCGACAAGCCAGTCGCAGCTGGCGTTGGCGTAAATCTCGTCCTCGACGAGCGGGATCTCCTGTCCGAGCAGATAATTGATGATCTCGGTGCCGCGTTCGTTGAACGCCGCCGCGGTGATGTCTTGCTTGGGATTATGGCGGGCGTACACCAAGGATTCGAGCGGGTGGAGGCTGCCGGATGCCGCGGGGATCGGTGTCGCCATGTCGACGCCGGCATCGACCGCCGCATATACCGCCATGTAGTCCCGGAGGAGGATACCCTTCTTGTATTGCTCGATTTCTGCTGGGCTGAAGTTTTTGGTCGGCATATGTATATCCTTCATATATGTAGCCTCAGTTTACGGAGAATATCTTAATTTTTTCATAAACTCTCATAAACCATTAATTTCCTTTATCTTTCAAACACTTCGTGAGATATTGCGCTTATGTTGATATCTCATCCGATTCAGGGCCTGACCGGCACCGCCGCCATCCCGGGCGACAAGTCCATCTCTCACCGCGCGCTGATGTTCGGCACGATCGCCGAGGGCGAGACGACCGTCACCGGCCTGCTCACCGGCGAAGACGTACGCGCGACCGCCGGCGCGATGCGCGCCATGGGCGCCGTCATCACGGAAGAAAACGATGTCTGGCGCATCATCGGCGTCGGCGCGCGCGGCTTGCAAAAGCCGGATGCCGCGCTTTATCTCGGCAACAGCGGCACCTCGACGCGGCTCCTGATGGGATTGGTCGCGGGATACCCGATCGCCGCCACGTTTACCGGCGACGCCTCGCTCAGCCGCCGCCCGATGCGCCGCGTCATCACGCCGCTGACGGAGATGGGCGCGGCGATTGCAGCCGAAGGCGGCGACCGCCTGCCATTGACTGTCATAGGCCGCCGCGACTTGCGCGCGATCAGCTACACGCTGCCAGTCGCCTCCGCACAGCTGAAATCCGCGATCATGCTCGCCGCGCTGCACGCGCAAGGCGACACCGTCATCACCGAGCCGCAGCCGACGCGCGACCACAGCGAGCGCATGCTCGCGCATATGGGCGCGCAGGTGTCCGTTGACGGCGCCGTCGTCACCGTCAAAGGCGGTGCAAAATTGAAGGGCGGAAAGATCGACGTGCCCGCCGATCCCAGCTCCGCCGCGTTCCTGACCGTGGCGGCGCTGATCACCGAAGGTTCCGACCTCACACTTAAAGGCGTGCTGCTCAACCCGCGCCGTCACGGCATTTACGACATGCTGCTGGAAATGGGCGCGGACATTGCCTTCATCAACCAGCGCGACATCGGCGGCGAGACGGTTGCCGACATCCGCGTCAAATCAAGCCGGCTCAAGGGTGTCGCCGTGCCGCCCGACCGCGTGCCCTCGATGATCGACGAATTCCCCATCCTCTCGGTCGCCGCCGCCTTTGCGGAAGGCCGCACCGTGATGACGGACCTGGCCGAACTGCGCGTCAAGGAAAGCGACCGCTTGGCCGCAATGGCGGCCGGGCTGGCCGCGGCGGGCGTGAGCGTAGAGATGGGCGAAGACAGCCTCACCGTCACCGGCGGCGAGCGCCCGCAGGGCGGCTGCGCGATCGAGACCAAGCTCGATCACCGCATCGCCATGAGCTTCCTCGTCATGGGCATGGCCGCACGCGAAGCTATCACCATTGATGATGCGGAAACGATCAATACCAGCTTCCCGGGATTCGCGGCGCTGATGAACGGCCTCGGCGCGAAGGTCAGCGCGACGCGATGACGTTGTCGAGGCGGTGGTCGTTCAGCCCCGCCGGTTCCTGATGGATGATAACTTCGGCCTGCGGGAACGCCTCGAACAGGATGCCTTCCAGCTCGTCGGTCACGTCGTGCGCCGCGCTCAGCTTTAATTCGCCGTCCAGCTCGAGGTGGAATTCGATGAAGGCTTGCTGTCCGCTGTGGCGCGTCCGCAGGTCATGCACCCCGCGCACCGCCGGATGCGCGGAGACCAGCGCGACGATCTTCGCGCGTTCCTCATCCGACAGTTCCTTGTCGAGCAGGATGTCGAAAGCCTGCCGGCCGACCACGCGCGCGTTGAACAGCACGACGACGGCGATCAACGACGCGAACAAGGGGTCGAAATACGGCCAGTCGAACTTATAGCTGAGGAAGACGGCGGCCAGCACGCTGGCGTTCATCCACAAGTCGCCGAGGTAATGCAGGTTGTCGGCCACGATGGCGACCGAGCGCGTGCGGCGGATGACGCTTTTCTGGTAGGCGAGCAGCCCCGTCGTCAGCACGATCGAGAACAGCATGACGCCGATGCCGACCAGCGGCGCCTGCACCGGCTGCGGCTGCGCGAAGCGGTGCACGGATTCGAAAAACAGGTATCCCGCCGAACCGAAGATGAACAAGGCCTGCCCCAGCGCGGAGAGCGCCTCAATCTTGCCGTGGCCGAAGCGGTGGTCTTCGTCGGCGGGAACGGCGGCGTGCACGACACTCATCACCGTCACCATCGAGGCGACGGCGTCGAAGGTGGAATCCATCAAGGACGTCATGACCGCGACGGAATCGGTCAACATGTAAGCGGCCAGCTTGAACACGATCAGCGTGCAGGCGACCCCCATCCCCGCCTGTGCGGCGCGGCGGCGCAGGCGCAAGCCGGCGCGCGCCGCGTCCGACGCGGGATCGGCATGGGGATTGACGGCAATCATGCGGCGGCGACCGTCTGGCCGGTGAGGACGCAGGAAGACGAGGCCAGCTCGATGAACTTCTCGACCACGCTGTCGGGCGGCGGCAGGCGCGACGCGTCTTCGCCCGGGAAGGCTTCGGCGCGCATCGCGGTGCGCACGATGCCGGGGTCGAGGATGTTGACGCGCAAGGGGCTGTAGGCGACTTCGGCCGCATAGGTCTTGACCATCGCTTCCAGCGCGGCCTTCGACGCGCCATAGGCGCTCCAGAACGGCGCATGCAGGTGCGCGGCGGCCGACGTCACGAAGATCGCGCGTCCCGCGTCGCTGCCGCGCAGCAGCGGGTCGAGCGCGCGGATCAGGTGGTAGTTGGCGAACAGGTTGGTCTTGAACGCGCCCTCCCACACCTTGGCGTCCGACATGGCGACAGGGCTGAGCGTGCCGAGGATGCCGGCATTGGCGACAAGGATGTCGAGGCGGCGGAAACGCTCCGCAATCGCCGGCGCGACGGCGGCGACCTGCTCCGGCTTGTTGAGGTCGAGTGGCAGGAGCGTGGCGGTGCCGCCCGCGGACTGGATGGCATCATCCACTTCCTCGAGCCCGCCGACCGTGCGCGCGAGCAGCACCACATGCGCGCCTTCGCGGGCATAGGCCTTGGCAACCGCCGCGCCGATGCCGCGCGATGCGCCGGTTATCAGGGCGACGCGGCCTTCGAGGCGTTTGGCGGTTTTCTTCTTGAGGATCTCAATCATTTTTCGCATCCGTGTTGATGAGTTGTTCGAGCTTGTGACGATCTTCGGCCTTGTAGCCGACTTGTTTTTGCGTCACGACCGGCGCCGGCGCGGTCAGGCGGTGCCAGTATTCCATGCCGTTGCCGCGATAGATGAATATGGCGGCAGCGGCGGCGACCAGGGCCGCGGCGACGATGGCATACTTGAGTTTCCAGCTTTTGCGGCGACGGACCATGGCTTACTTCCTGTCCGCGGCGGGGATTTCTTTTTGCACATCCTTTTCCTCGCGCTGGATGTCGTCCTTGACTTCGTCGTTGAGCGAGGTCGGCTCCCCGTCGCCGAGCTTGTCGATGTCCGTCTTGTCGAACTTGATGACGACGCCCTCGGCCTTGCTCTGCACCTTCTTGTCGAGGTCCCAGGTGCGGTCGACCCAGTCGAGCGTCGACTGCAGGATCGGCACGCTGGTCGATTGCAGCGCCCATTCGGGGAACTTCTTGAAGTCGAAGACATAGGTGCACGGCACATACAGCACGAAGACCAGCAAGAAACCGCGCAGCGCGCCGAAGACCGCGCCGAAAATCTTGTCGAGGACGCCGAGGCCCGCCTCGTTGATCCAGCGCGAGATGAAATAGCCGGTCAGCATCATCACCAGCAGCGCGCCGAGGAAGGTGGTGCCGTAAGAGAAGACCTTGGCCGCGAGCGACGGCGCCATCATGCCGAAGACCAGCACGCCTTTTTTGTCCACGCCGTCTTCCGGCACGTTGAACCATGCGTTAAAGGCGGGCAGCAGGACATGCCCGCCCTTCCATGTCAGCAGCACCGCAAGGATAAGGCCGCCGAGCGTGAAGGCTTCCTTGATGATGCCGCGCATGTAGGCGACGACGGTCGAGAGCAGGATGATGAGCGCGACGCAAACGTCGAGCGCGAGCGGGGTCATGTCAGTTGTCCTCCGTGAACAGGGGCAGGATGTCTTTCAATTGCGACACCTGCGTCAGGCGCAGGTCGCCAGAACGCTTCGGCGTCTTGGCATGGGCGGGGATCAGCGCGTGCTTGAAGCCGAGCTTTTCCGCCTCTTTCAGCCTTTTGTCGAGCTGGCCGACGTTGCGGATCTCGCCCGAGAGGCCGATCTCGCCGAAGATGACCATGTCGGCGGGCACGGTGACGCCCGACATCGAGCTGACCAGCGCCGCGGCGACGGCCAGGTCGGCGGCAGGTTCGTTGATGCGCAAGCCCCCCGCGACGTTGAGGTAAACGTCGTTCGCGCCGATTGCCACGCCGCAGCGCGCTTCCAGCACCGCGAGCACCATAGAAAGACGTGCTTGATCCCAGCCGATCACCGCGCGGCGCGGCGTGCCGAGCGGCGACGGCGCGACCAGCGCCTGCATTTCCACCAGCACCGGGCGCGTGCCTTCCATGCCGGCAAACACGGCGCTGCCGGAAACTTCTTGCTGGCGTTGCGAGAGAAAAAGTTCAGACGGGTTCGTCACTTCCTGCAAGCCCAATTCGCCCATTTCAAAGACGCCGATCTCATCAGTCGCGCCGAAGCGGTTCTTCACCGCGCGCAGGATGCGGAAGGTGTGGCCGCGGTCGCCTTCAAAATAAAGGACTGTGTCGACCATGTGCTCCAGCACGCGGGGACCTGCGATCTGGCCGTCCTTGGTGACGTGGCCGACGATGAGCAGGCAGGTGCCGCCACGCTTGGCCGCGCGGATGAGCTCCTGCGCGCTCGCCCGCACCTGCGCCACCGTGCCGGGCGCGCTGTCGAGCGTGTCGAGATACATGGTCTGGATGGAATCGATGACGACGACGTCGAACTTGTCCCTTTCCATCGTCGCGATGATGTCGCGCACCGAGGTGACGGAAGCGAGATTGACGTTCGCGGCCGACAAGCCGAGCCGCTGCGCGCGCAAGCGCACCTGGTCGACGGATTCTTCGCCGGAGATATAAGCGCATCTGGAATTTTTCGAGAGCGTCGCCGTGGCTTGCAGCAAGATCGTTGACTTGCCGATGCCGGGGTCGCCGCCGATGAGGATCGCGGAGCCTGCCACCAAGCCGCCGCCGGTGACGCGATCGAATTCCGCCATGCCCGTCTTGCGGCGCGGTTCCTGCGCCGGCACGCCGGAGAGCGCGGAGAAGTCGATCACGCGGCCCTTAAGCTTGGCGCCCAGCCCTTGCGGCGGGCGTTCGGCCTGAATTTCCTCGACGATGGTGTTCCAGCCGCCGCATGCCTCGCACTTGCCCGCCCACTTGTTGTGGGAGGAGCCACAGGACTGACAGACGAAAAGCGTGGCCGTGCGCGCCATGGGAGCCTTGGAAAAAGAAACCAGATCAAGCCTGTTTTAGCACAGGCAGCGCGCTCGCGGCCAACGCTTTAGCATTGACATAAATGAGGGCTTCAATGGCTTTTCTGCTTGATCAATGCACGCAGGCGGCGTTCGAACTCTTCGGGGTCGCCGTGGTTATTCAGGAAAATCTCCAGCGCGCGAGCAGCCGCCTGACGGTCATACAGCACCATGCCGGGCGGCAGGGCCTGCGGCTTGGGCAGGGCCGGCTTCATGCCGGATTGCTGGGCGCGGGCAAGGGCTTCGAGCTGCTTCAGCCCTTCGGGGCCGAGACGTTCCTTCGCCAGTTGCATCTGGCGCTTCAATTCCGCGATGGCCTGCTGTTTTTTGTCCATGCCGTCCCCCTTCCTCCATTTTATGCCGTCTTCCGGGGTTTTGCCAAGAAAAGCTTGTTTTTCTCCGGATTTCCCCGGATTCTGGGGCGATGTTGCTGTCACTCTATAAAAGCCTGATGATTTGCGCGACGCCGGTGCTGGAAATGTACCTGCGCCGCCGCATGAAAGCCGGCCGCGAAGACGCAAGCCGTTTCGACGAGCGTCACGGCATCGCGTCGCGCCCGCGTGGGACCGCGCCACTGGTCTGGTTCCATGGCGCCAGCGTGGGCGAGTCGCTCTCCCTGCTCGCGCCCATCGCCCGCCTGCTCGCGGCAAGGCCCGACATCGAGGTCATGGTGACGACCGGCACCGTCACTTCCGCGCGCCTGATGGCCGACCGTTTGCCGCCGCGCGCTTTCCACCAATATATTCCCGTCGACCATCCCGCATGGGCCGCGCGGTTCCTCGACCACTGGCGGCCCGACCTTGTCGTATGGGCGGAATCCGATTTCTGGCCGAACATGCTGGCGCAGGTGCAATCACGCAAAATTCCCGCCGTGCTCGTCAATGCGCGCATGTCGGAGAAATCCTTCCGCCGCTGGAAGTGCAGCTTCGGCATGATGGGGCGCATCCTCAAGGCCTTTACGCTCTGCCTCGCCCAGAACGGCGCGGAAGCGGCGCGCCTGACGCAACTCGGCGCCCCTGCCGTCACGGTTTCAGGCAACCTCAAATACGCCGCGCAGCCGTTGCCGTTCGACGGCGCTCAACTGGAAAAACTGAAGCAAGCCGTGGCAGGGCGCTCGCTCGCGCTCTGGGCATCGACGCATCCCGGCGAAGAGGATGTCGCCTTCCGCCTGCACAAGAAACTACGCGACGCGGCGCCCGATCTGCTGACCATCATCGCCCCGCGCCACCCCAAGCGCGGCGCGGAGATTGCAGCGCTCGCCGCAGCACAGCAACTTCAGGCGCAACAACGCTCCACGGGCGCACTGCCGCAAGCCGCGGACGATGCTTATATCGCCGACACAATGGGCGAGATGGGAATGCTCTACCGTCTCGCGCCTTTCTGCATCATCGGCGGCTCTTTCGTCGCGCACGGCGGCCACAACCCGATCGAGCCGGCGCAGCTCGGCTGCCAGATTTTCTACGGCCCGCACATGTTCAACTTCGTCTCCATCTGCGAGGATTTTGAAAGCCGCGGCGCCGCCGTGCGCGCGCAGGGCGAGGACGAGATGGCCAGGCTCGCCGCCGAGGCGCTGGCCAGTCCGCAGGATTTCACCTCCGTGCGCGACGCCGCGAAGCGCTGGACGGACGAACAGGCGCATGTCGCCGACGGCGTCGCGGGCGCGATCATCCCCCTCATCCCTGCCGCAAGGAGAGCCGCATGATCAACGCGCCCGATTTCTGGTACCGGCAGAAGACCTTCGGCGACATCGCGCGCAAGACCCTGCTGTCGCCGTTCGGCCGCATCTACGGCTGGCTGACGCGCAAAAAGTTCGACCTTTATTTCCCGGTGCCGATGACGCGCCCGATCATCTGCGTCGGCAACCTCGTCGCAGGCGGCGCTGGAAAAACGCCAGTCGTGCTGTCGCTGACCAAGCTGCTGCAGGAACGCGGATTCAACCCCCACCTGCTGACGCGCGGCTACGGCGGCACCGAGACGGGGCCTTTGCAGGTCGCTCCCTCGCGCGATACCGCCTCGGATGTCGGCGACGAAGCGCTTCTGCTGGTTGAAGCCGCGCCCACCTGGGTTTCCGCCAACCGCCCGATCGGCGCGCAGGACGCGATGGACAGCGGCGCCAATATCGTCGTGATGGACGACGGCTTCCAGAATCCGGTCATCTACAAGGATTTCTCGCTCGTCGTGGTCGACGGCGGCGCGGGCTTCGGCAACCGCCGCGTCATGCCGGCGGGTCCTTTGCGCGAAGACGCGGCCTTCGGCCTGTCGCGCGCGGACGCGGTCGTCATCGTCGGCAAGGACAAGACAGGCATCGCCGATTACATCCGCCGCCTCAACAGCGTGCCGATCCTGACGGCCTCCACCCTGCCCGACCCGGCCAACCCCGACCTGCGCGGCAGGAAAATCGCCGCCTTCGCCGGCATCGGCCGTCCGCAGAAATTCCGCGAGACGCTTGAGGAAGCCGGCGCGGACGTTGTCGACTGGATGGAATTTCCCGACCACTTCCCTTACGACGACGAGGACTTGGCCGAGATCGTCGCGCGCGCCGATGCGGCAGGCATGCCCGTCGTGACGACGACCAAGGACCATGTGCGCCTGCCCGCGAAGCTGCGCGGGCGCATCGACAAGTTCGCGATCCGCATCTCATGGGACGATCCTGCGACGCTGACCGCGATGATCGAGCAGGCCCTGCGCAAAAGGATGACATGACCGATCCTCGCCGCCTTCCGCCGGTCGTGCGCTTCCGCTATGCGCTGGAGACCTTGGGCGTCTATATCATCTACGCCTTCTTCCGCGTGTTGCCGCTGCCGGTCGCTTCCGCCGCCGGGGGCTGGATCGGACGCACCTTCGGCCGCTTCTTTCCCTCCACTGAGGTCGCTTACGCCAACCTCGCCCGCGTGATGCCGGAGACGACGATGGAGCAACGCCGCCAGATCGTCCGCGAAGTCTGGGACAATCTCGGCCGCGTCATGGCGGAATATCCGCACCTCGGCCACATCGCCGACAACGTCGAGATCGTCGGGCACAAACACCTCGAGGCGGCGGCAACATCGGGCAAGGCGTCGATCTTCTTCGCCGCGCATATCGCCAATTGGGAAATCTGCTCGATCGCGGTTAAGCAGGCGGGCATCCGGGTCTATCCGGTCTACCGCCGCCCGAACAATCCAGGCGTCGAAAGCCTGCTCGCGCATGCGCGCGGCGCCGGCGCCGTCGGCCTGATCCCCAAGGGCGCGGAAGGCGCGCGCGAGATGCTGGCCGTGCTCAAGCGCGGCGAGGCGCTCGGCATCATGATGGATCAGAAATTGAACGAAGGCATGGCTATCCCGTTCTTCGGGATCGACGCGATGACCGCGCCCGCGATTGCCGCTTTCGCGCTGAAGTTCAGGTGCCCCGTGCACCCGGTGCGCATCGAACGCCTGCGGGGCAGCCATTTCCGCGTCACCGTGCTGCCGGCGATAGACATGCCCGCCGCCGCGGACAAGGCCGAAGCCCAGCGCGAGGTCCTCACCACCATCAACCGTCATTTCGAGGATTGGGTCCGCGCCCGCCCGGGCCAGTGGCTCTGGATCCACAACCGCTGGCCGAAAAAGAAAAAGAAGTAAGCGTTACTTCGCGTAGCCTTCCTGCACGAGCAAGTCGCGTTTCGAGAGCTTGCCGACCGCCGTCTTCGGCAGCGGCTCGTCGCGCACGATGATCTTCTTCGGCATCTCGATGGGCGAAAGCTTGTCCTGCAGGTAGGCGCGCAGCGTCTCGGCATCCAGCGGGTTGCCGTCGACAGGCTTGACCCACGCATGCGGCACTTCGCCGCGCAGCTTGTCGGGCACGCCGGCGACGATGCATTCCTTGACGGCCGGGTGCGTGTAGATTGCCTCTTCCACGTGGCGCGGATAGACGTTGTAGCCGCTGACCAAGATCAGGTCCTTGATGCGGTCGACGATGAAGATATAACCGTCGTCGTCCATGTAGCCGACATCGCCCGTGTGCAGGCGGCCGTTGCGGATGACGGCGGCGGTTTCTGCGGGCTTCTTGTAATAGCCCTGCATCACTTGCGGGCCCCGCACGCAGATCTCGCCCTTTTCGCCGGGCTTGAGCGCCGTGACGCCGTCGTCGAGGTTGACGATCTCGACCACCGTGCCGGTCACCGGCAGGCCGACGGAACCGGGACGCAGCTTGTCCGTCATCGGGTTGAAGGAGACGACGGGCGAGGCTTCCGTCAGGCCGTAGCCTTCGACGAGCAGCTTGACGCCGGTGCGCGCCTCGAACGCGGACTTGACCTCGACCGGCAGCGGCGCGCCGCCCGAGACGCAGGCCTTGAGGCACGAGAACATCCCGTCGCCCGCGCGGTCGTGGTTGGCGATGGCCATGAAGATGGTCGGCACGCCGCAGAGGAACGACGGCTTTTCCGTCTCGACCAGATGAATCATTTCCTTCATGTCGAATTGCGGCATCAGGAAGATGCGCATGCCGTGCATCAGGCACATGTTCATCAAGACGGTCATCGCATAGACGTGGAACAGGGGCAGCACGGCGATCATGCTGTCCTTGCCGTCCTCGATCAGGTGGAACCACGCGCCGATCTGGATGGCGTTGGCCACGATATTGCGGTGCGTCAGCACAGCCCCCTTGGGCGTGCCGGTGGTGCCGCCGGTATATTGCAGCACGGCGATGTCGTTGGCGAAGTCGATCGCGGCAGGCGCCGGCTTGCCGTCGTTTGCGATGAGGTCGCAGAACCAGGTGATGTCGGCGGGCAATTCCAGGGTCTTGGTCGAGGCCGACATGTCCTGCGCGTGCGAACAGACGATGGCGCGGTTGACGCGCGTCTTGTCGATCAGCGCGCGCGATTTATCGATCAGCTGCGGCTGGTCGAGGGTGACGAAGATGTCCGTTTCGCTGTCCTCGGCCTGGAAGATCAGGTCGCGCTCGGCATAGATGGGGTTGTAGTTGACGACCGTCGCGCCTGATTTCAGGATCGCGTAGTACATGACGATGGAATAGGCCGAGTTCGGCATGAAAAGGCCGACCTTGACGCCCTTCTTCACGCCAAGTTTTTGCAGGCCCACGGTCGCGCGGTCGACCAGCGAGGCCAGCGTCGCATAAGAATAATCCCGGCCGCCGAACGTGACTGCCGTCTTGTCGCCAAAGCGGGCGACAGCTTCCGTCAGGAAGACAGGCAGTGGCTTTTCCGGCACCGTCAACTGCGCGTCGACGCCGTGCGGATAGCTCTTGAGCCAAGGCATGGCGGACGCAGCGGGGTTTTTCAATGCAGCTTGATCCATGGTGGTTCCTCCCTTAGCGGCTCAACCCTTCTTGGGCGAGCAGGTCTTTCTTGGACAGTTTGCCGACCGCCGTCTTCGGCAGCGGCGTGGTGCGGATGACGATCTGGCGCGGGATCTCGATCGGCGAGACCTTGTCGTGCAGGAACGCCTTCAGCTCGTCTTCCGTCAGCACGTAACCGGCGGCGGGCTTGATCCAGGCGCGCACGGTCTCGCCGCGTTCCGCGTCGGCGACGCCGGCGACGATGCATTCCTCAACGCCGGGGTGCTTGTAGAGCGCTTCCTCGACGAAGCGCGGGTACACTTTATAGCCGCGCACGATGATCATGTCCTTGATGCGGTCGACGAGGTGCAGGTAGCCTTCGTCGTCGATGAAACCGACGTCGCCCGTGTGCAGGCGGCCGCGTTTCAGCACGGCGGCGGTTTCCTCGGGCTTGTTGTAATAGCCCTTCATCACCTGCGGGCCGCTGATGCAGACCTCGCCCTTTTCGCCGACGGGCATGGGCGTCGCGCTGTCCTCAAGGCTCAGGATCTCGACGACGGTGCCGGGGATCGGCAGGCCGACGGTGCCCGGCTTGATCTTGCCGACCGGCGGGTTGAAGCAGGCGACCGGCGAAGTTTCCGAGAGGCCGTAGCCTTCGCCGATGTGCGTGCAGCCGGTCTTCTCGGTGAACAGGCGCTGGACGTCGCCCGGCAGCGGCGCGCCGCCCGACATGCAGAACTTGACGCTGTCGAAATCGGTCTTGCGTAAGGTCGGGTTGACGGCGATCGCGTTGAAGATCGACGGCACCGCGGGCACGAAGGTCGCCTTGTTGTCGCGGATGGCCTTGATCATTTCCTCTGCCGAGAACTTGGGCAGCAGGACGATCTTCATGCCCATCCACAGCGAGCAGTGCATGACGACGGTCATCCCGAAGACGTGGAAGAGCGGCAGCACGCCCATCATCACCTCTTCGCCCGGCGTCATGATGCTGCCGACCCAGCCAAGTGTCTGCTGCACATTGGCATAGACGTTGCCGTGCGTCAGCATCGCGCCCTTCGGCACGCCGGTGGTGCCGCCGGTATATTGCAGCACGGCGATGTCGTCGGCGTCGACATGCACGGGCTCGTACTTGCCGTCGTTGTCGGCCAGCGCCTTGAAGGAGATATGGCGCTCGTCGTATGTGACGTGCGAGATGTCCTTCATCTTGACGAGCGGGTAGAGGATGTTCTTGGGGAATGGCAGCACGTCGGCCATCGGGCAGACGATGACTTTCTTGAGCTGGGTCGTCGCCAGCATCTTCTCCATCTTGTCGGTGAGGAACTTGAGGTCGGTCGTCACCATGATGTCGGTGCCGCTGTCGCCGATCTGGTTGCTCAGCTCGCGGTCGACATAGAGCGGGTTGTAGTTCACGACCGTGCCGCCGGCCTTGAGGATGCCGAAATAGAACGCGACCGAATACGGCATGTTGGGCAGGAACAGGCCGACCTTGACGCCCTTCTTCACGCCGATCTTCTGCAGGCCCGCCGCGACGCGGTCGGCCATCTGCGCGATCTTTTCATACGTGAACGCCCTGCCCTGGAAGATGCAGAGGTCGTTGTGCGGATACTGCGCCGCCGCGCGGTCGAGGATGTGGAACAACGGCTTCTTGAGCAGCGGAATGCGCCAGCTGAGGCCCTTGGGATAATGCTTTTCCCACAACCACTGATCGTTCTCGAAAAGCTGCCGCTTGGCTTGTTCCATAACTAAAAAGTCCTTTTATCCCCACGGAAAATACCGAAGACGTGAAGTATAGACACATTTCCACCGCAAAAAAAGAGGGCCGATGACAACGCATCGGCCCTTTCAAGGTGGGTGGGTGGTGGTGGGGTGGAAGGAGGAGACGCGCCCTTAGAAGGGGAAGACCGCGTCGAAGAACTGCTGACCGTAGCGCGGCGTCTGGATGTCGGCGAGCGAGCCCTTGCCGCCGTACATGATGCGCGCTTCTGCGATCTTCTCGTAAGAGATGGAGTTGTTGTTGAGGATGTCCTCGGGGCGGATGACGCCTTGCAGCGCGAGGTCGCGCAGTTCGGCGTTCACGCGCACCTGCTGGCGGCCCTGCAGCACGAAGTTGCCGTTGGGCAGCACCTGCACGACGGTGGCGGCGAGCTTGAGGTTGATCTCCTCGCCGCGCTCGATCTTGCCGTCGCCGGTGGAGGTGGAGGCGGAGTTGGCCTTGACGAGCGACGACGGGTCGACCGCATCCGGCAGAACCTTGCCCAGCTTCGTTTCAAAGCCCAACATGTTCGGCACGCCGACGCTGTCGTTGCTGTCGCGGGTGCGTTCGGTCTTGTTCTTGAGGTTGGCGATATCCTTGATATTGATGAGGACGGTCAGGATGTCGCCGACCTTGTTGGCGCGCTGGTCCTTGAAGAAGGTCGAGCGGCCCGGCTGCCAGAGCGAGTTCATCTCGGTATTCTGCGCGACGACCGGCGGCATTGGCATGGAGACCGGCTTGTAGTCGGCCTGTTCGTAGGGGTTCTCGATCTTGTCCATCGCGGGCGGCTTGCCGACGTAGGAGAGGCGGTCAGAGATCCCGCAGGCGGAGAGCGCCATGACGGCGACGAGGCAGGTCGCGTGGGTCAGGAATTTTGCGGTTTTGCTGGACATGTTATCTTCCCTTTCTTGGTCTTAGAGCGCGCGGACGTCGACCGCTTGCGGGCCGGTCACGACTGCGTCGAGCGTCTGTTTGGAGGCGGTGTTCATCACTTTCACGACGTCGCCGGCGGCGCCGTCTTCCATCGCGCGGCCTTGCGTCGTCAGCATCAGGATGTCGCTTTTCAGCGTCATGGTGACGAGGTCGCCCTTCTTGATGACCATCGGCGCGGTCACGTCGCTGGCGGTCAGCGGCTTAAAGGCGGAGAGGCCGCGCTTCGGCGTCTGGCCGACGAGGTGGCCGGTGTCCACGATCATCGCGGCGCTGATGTCGGTCGAGCGGACGTCGATGAAATCAATGTCGCTTTTCGCGATCACGTCGCCGGGGCGCAAGGGGGTTTTCAGCACCGGCAGCTGCGTGATGCTGTAGTAGGTGCCGCTGACGTCGCGGTGCGCATCGCCGGCAGCGACCACTGCGGTGAAGGAATTGTGCGCCGCATCGACATGCAGTTCCTGCACGGAAGGCAGCGCCGCGGTTTCGCCCGACACCTTGAGCGTCGCGTTGGCGTCGGCAAGGTCGAGGTCGACGCGCTGGCCGCTCAGCTTTTCCTTCAGGCTGCGGACGAGCGCGTCCTTGATGTCCGCGCTGCCGATCACGTTGACGGAGCGGCGGATGACGGTCTGCTGCGGCGCGGAGGCATGCCAGCCAAGGTTGAAGGCCTCCGAGATGCGGTTGAGGTCGTTGACGTTGAGCGTCAGCGTGCGGCCCATGTCCGGCGCCGGGGCGAGAACATAATCCGCGTTCTCGGTCACGCCGTCGAAGACGTCGGACAGCGTCACCTGGTCGCGGGTGATGACGCTTTCGGATTTCGGCATCGCCGCGAAGGCGTGGCTGACGACGGAGGCCGTCATGGCGACCGCCATCAGCAGCAGGCGGGCGTTCAGGGGCTTCTTGGGTTCAGGGCACTTGATCGTCATGGCTTATTTTCTCCTAATTAGCGCAGCTGCGTGATGGTGTTCAGCATCTGGTCGCCCGTCTGGATGACCTTGGAGTTCATCTCGTAGGCGCGCTGCGCCTGGATGAGGGCGGTGATTTCTTCGACCACGTTGACGTTCGAGGCTTCGAGGAAGGCCTGGTCGATCTCGCCGTAGCCCGACTGCGCGGGGTTGCCGGTGAGGGGGGCGCCGGAAGCTTCCGTCTCGGTGCTCAGGTTGTTACCGATCGATTCAAGGCCGCCTGCGTTGGGGAAGACGGCGAGCTGGAGCTGGCCGACGTTGGAGAGCGACGTCTGGCCTTGCAGCTTCACCAGCACCTGGCCGGAGTTGTTGACCGTGATGTCGGTCGCGTCGCTCGGGATAGTGATGCTGGGCTGCAGCTTGTAGCCCTGCGCCGAGACGATTTCGCCGTTCTGGTTGAGCTGGAAGGAACCGTCGCGGGTGTAAGCGGTCTGGCCCGACGGCAGCAGCACTTGGTAGTACCCTTCGCCGGAGATCGCCATGTCGAGCTTGTTGCTGGTCTGCTGCAGCGCGCCCTGCTCGTTGATGCGGTAGACCGCGCCGGCCTTGACGCCGAGGCCTTGCTGGATGCCGACCGGGATGGTGGTGTCGCTGTCGGAAGACGACGCGCCCGGACGGATCTTGGTCTGGTAGAGCAAGTCCTGGAAGCTGGCGCGCTGGCGCTTGAAGCCGGTCGTCGTCATGTTGGCGATGTTGTTCGAGATGGTGTCGACGTTGAGCTGCTGTGCCAGCATGCCGGTTGCGCCGATATCGAGGGTGAGCATCATGTGCGTATCTCCTTGCTTATGAAGTCTTGGTGAGTTTGTCGATCATCGTCATCGACATGTCGTGGTCCGTATTCAGCATGTTCTGCGTCGCCTGGTACATGCGCAGGATATCGATCATCTTATTCATTTCCATGACCGGCGAGACGTTGGAGGTTTCCAGCATGCCTTGCTCGACCAGCGTGCCTTCGACGGGCTTTTCGACCGTCAGGTGGGAGTCGTAGAGGTTGTTGCCGGTGTTGATCAGCGCCTTTTCGTTGGCGAAGCTCGTGACCTTCAGCTTGCCCGCGACGCCGAGGTTGGTGCTGACCGAGCCGTTGTCGGAAATCATGATGTCGGTCGCGCCCTGCGGAATGGTCAACGGGCCGCCGTTTTCGCTTTCGACCGTGCTGCCGTTCTGCGTGACGATCTCGCCCTTGTTGTTGAGGCTGAAGGAGCCGTCGCGGGTGTACTTGATGCTGCCGTCAGGCGTCTGCACCGCGAAGTAGCCTTCGCCCTGCAGCGCGACGTCGAGCTTGTTGCCGGTGCGCGACAGCGTGCCTTGGGCCACGTCGCGGTAGCCGCCGGCATCGCGCACCTGGCCGATCTTGCCGCTGGTGCCGGTCTTGTTCATGTATTCTTCGAAGAGGACGTTCTGCGCCTTGAAGCCCGGCGTGCTCATGTTCGCCATGTTGTTGGCGGTGACGTCGAGCAGCTTCTGCAAGGCCATCTGCCGCGACAAGGCAATGTATGAAAGGTTTTCCATCGAGCCACCCACTCTGTTCTATCTGGCGCGCCGTCCGTTCATTAAGGCCGACAAACTGCACGCGCCGTTTACCCGCAAGACAACAATGCAGAAAACGTGCCAACTTATTTTCTTCAATAAAAACAATTGGATAATTTGTGTATTCTGGGCGTGTTTGACAGAAGGTGACAAAACCAAGAAAGAGGCGCGAAGATCGCCGGGGCACATTTTGCCAAGCACGCGCGGGCGTCCAGAAATCCAATGACAGCGCTGCCAAAGCATGGCACGATATATGCAGGGTTTATAAGGAGTTTGGATGCGGCGTTCACGTGCGCGCGCATTGTTGCCATAAGCAGGGTAAGATGGCCGACGATAAGAAGAAAAAAGAAGACGAGGCGAAGGACGCCGCCGCCGAAGGCGCGGCCCCTGCCGAAGGTGCAGCTCCCGCCGAAGGTGGCGAAGCCGCCGGCGGAAAGTTCCCGCGCAAGAAGCTGCTCCTCCTGATGGTGCCGATCGTCTTGCTGATCGCGCTTGGCGGCGGCGGGTATTTCTACATGCATCACGACAAGGCGCCGCTCTCCTGCGACAACGTCAAGGAAGGCGACCCCAACTTCGAGGCCTGCGAGACGCAGCGCGCGGCGGCCGACGACGGCAAGCCGGTCAGCTTCATCGACGTGCCCGACATCATCGTCAACCTCAACAGCCCGTCGAAGCAGCCGCGCTTCCTGAAGATCTCGATGAAGATCGAGCTCGACACCGAACTCGACAAGAAGAACATGGAAAAGCTGCTGCCCCGCGTGGTCGACCAGTTCCAGATGTACCTGCGCGAGCTGCGCGTCGACGACCTGCGCGGCACCTCGGGCATCTACCGCCTCAAGATCGAGCTGCTCAACCGCGTACGCGCCTCCGCGCCGACCGTGCGCGTGCGCGACGTGCTGTTCCAGGAGATATTGATGCAATGACGGCGGACGCGCAGGAAAATCCGGCAGCCGAACAGGCCGCCGCCCCGGCCGAAGAAGGCCGCATCCTCGACCAGAGCGAGATCGACAGCCTGCTCGGCTTCGACGGCGACGCGAACAAGAGCGCGCGCTCCGGCCTGATGGAGCTGATCAACAGCGCGCTCGTCAACTACGAACGCCTGCCGATGCTCGACATCGTCTTCGATCGCCTCGTGCGGCTGATGTCGACGAGCTTGCGCAACCTCACCTCCGACAACGTCGAGATTTCGCTCGATCACATTTCCTCCGTGCGCTTCGGCGACTACCTCAACTCGATCCCCCTGCCCGCGATGCTCAGCATCTTCAAGGCGGAGGAATGGGACGACTACGGCCTGCTTGTCGTCGACAGCGCGCTGATCTATGCGCTGGTCGACGTGCTGCTCGGCGGCCGCCGTGGTTCCGCCGCGTTGCGCGTCGAGGGCCGTCCTTACACGACGATCGAGACCAAGCTGATCGAACGCCTCGTGCACGTGATCCTCAACGACCTGTCGTCGGCCTTCGACCCGCTGTCGCCCGTCAGCTTCCATCTCGACCGCATCGAGACCAACCCGCGTTTCGCCACCATCACGCAAAGTAACAACGCCGGCGTGCTGGCGCGCCTGCGCATCGACATGGGCGACCGCTCCGGCCGCATCGAGGTGATGCTGCCCTACGCGACGCTCGAGCCGATCCGCGAACTGCTGCTGCAGATGTTCATGGGCGAAAAGTTCGGCCGCGACAGCATCTGGGAAGTCCACCTGACGCGCGAATTGTACCAGACCGACATCCAGCTCTCCGCCATCCTCGGCGAGACCACCGTGCCGCTCGAGGAAATGGTCAACTGGAAACCTGGCTCCATCGTCATGCTCAACACGCGCCCCGACGAGCTGATCGAGATGCGCGTCGGCGAAAACGCGATGTTCATGGGCAAGATCGGGCAGAAAAAAGGCCTCGTCGCCGTCAGCATCGAGGAATACATCGAACCGCCGCCGCCTGAGGACATTTAAGACATGATGCAGATTTTCAACCTCGTCTTCGACGTCGCCATCCTCGGCACGCTGGTCTACACGATCTTCCAGTGCATGCGCCTGTCGCGCCAGTTCAACCAGATGCAGGCCGACCGCAAGGCTTTCGAGACGCTGATCTCCGCGCTCAACGTCGCCATCGCGCGCGCCGACGGCACGCTCAAGAACATCCGCGAAGCCGCGCTGCAAAGCGGCGAACAGCTGCAGGAAAAGAACAACCGCGCCCGCGCCATGGCCGAGGAGCTCGAAATCATGATCCAGGCCGGCGACAACCTCGCCAACCGCCTGCAGGCGCTGGCCGAATCCGGCCGCCGCGCGCATGTGGCGGCCACGACCGAAAGCGCCGTCGACCCGCTGCCCGACGCCCTGCAGCCGCGCAGCCGCGCCGAGAAGGAATTGCTTGAGGCGATGAAAGCGAAGACACAGTCATGAAGCGTTTCAACATCTTCACGATATTGATGGTCGTCGCCGTGCTCGAGGCGGGCTTGCGCCTGCTCGACGTTTCCGCCGTCATCACGCCTTCCGCTGCCGAAAGCGCCGCGCCTGCCACGGGCCTGCAAAGCACGCTCGCCGACCCGAATGCGAAACCTGCCGCTGCGGCAGCGCCTGCACCCGATGTTGCGCCGGATGCCGCGACCAAGCCTGCGCCCGCGCCTGCCGACGCCAGCATCCCGCCGCCGCCCACCAATGGCGAGCGCGCCTATAGCGCCGCCGAGATCGACGTGCTGCAATCCCTCGCCAAGCGCCGCGACAACCTCGACGCGCGCGAACAGGGCATCGCCAAGCGCGAAGCGTTGATGAAAGCCGCCGAAGGCGAAGTCGACCGCAAGATCGCGGAGCTGAACAAGCTCAAGGGCGACCTCGAAGGCCTGCTCGCCAAGCAGCAGGCTGCCGAAAACGCGCATATCGACAGCCTCGTGAAGATTTATGAAGGCATGAAGCCGAAGGAAGCCGCGCGCATCTTCGACACGCTCGACATGGACGTCCTGATGCAGGTGCTCGGCAAGATGAGCGAACGCAAGAGCTCCCCCATCATCGCGCAGATGGACCCCGACAAGGCCCGCCAGATCACGGTCAAGATGTCCGAACAGCAGCAGCTGCCCACAAAACCGGCGGCCGCGAAAGCGCCTGTCGCAGCGCCCGCGCAATAATAACGATTACAGACTGAACTTCTCGCCGAGATAGACGCGGCGCACGTCCTTGTGCGAGACGATATCCGCCGGCTTGCCTTCCATCAGCACCTGGCCGCCGTGCAGGATATAGGCGCGGTCGACGATGTCGAGCGTATCGCGCACGTTGTGGTCGGTGATGAGCACGCCGATGTTGCGCGTCTTGAGATGCTTGACGAGGTCGCGGATGTCGGCGACCGCGATCGGATCGATGCCGGCCAGCGGCTCGTCGAGCAGGATGAAGTGCGGATGCGTCGCCAGCGCGCGCGCGATTTCCACGCGGCGGCGCTCGCCGCCCGACAACGCCACCGACGGCGTCTGGCGCAGGTGGCTGATCGAGAATTCGGCCAGCAGCTCTTCCAGCATGTGCTCGCGGCGCTGCGGGTCTTCCTCGACCACCTGCAGCACGGCGCGGATGTTGTCTTCGACGTTGAGGCCGCGGAAGATCGAGGATTCCTGCGGCAAGTAGCTGATGCCCATGCGCGCGCGGCGGTACATCGGCAGGCGCGTGATGTCGCGGCCGTCGAGCGAGATCGTGCCGCTGTCCGCCTCGATGAGGCCAGTCACGATATAAAAGCACGTCGTCTTGCCCGCGCCGTTGGGGCCGAGCAGGCCGACCGCTTCGCCGCGCTTGACGTTCAGCGACACGTCGCGCAGCACCGGACGGCGCTTGTAGCGCTTCATCAGGTGGTCGACCACCAGCCCTTGCGGGTTGGAGGAGACGAGGTGCGGTTCCATCGGTTTTTTCTCAGTCGTCATTACTGCTTGCTCTTGGGATAAAAGACACCCTTCACGCGGCCGCCGGTATCGGCATTGCCGCCTCCTGAAAGTTGGCTTATTCCGGTCTTCATGTCAACATCGGCGCGCGTGCCTTCCAGCCAGCTGTCGCCCTGATGCGCCTTGACTTTGCCCGTCAATACGGCTTTTCCGGTCGTCAAATCATAGACGCCTTCATCGCCAACCACCGTCTCGTTGGCGGTCTTGATCGTCACCTGGCCGTTCGCCGTCACCTTCTTCGCGGTTTTCTTCCCGGTGGCGTCGGCGATGAACCAGGCGCTCATCGTGTCCGCCGTCACCACGTAAGTGCCATGCGTCACCGTGGCGCCGCCGACAGCATTCAGGCGGTCTTCCTTGCCGACGAACTCGATCTTGTCGCGCGCGGTCAGCGTGTCTTCCGTGCTGACGGCCTTCAGGTTATTGCCCGTCAGGGTCGCATTGCCGGTGGGCACGTCGTAGACGGCACGGTCGCCGTAGGCCGTATAGGGCGGCGACTGCACCGTCACATGGCCGGTAGCCGTCAGGGTGGAAATGTCTGTGCCGCCGTTGGCGTCGTTGTAGCGCGCGACGAGCAGGTCGCTTTTGACGACAGCTTCGCCCTGCTTGGCAGCGACGTTGCCGCGCGCGGTATAGGTCTTGTCGCGGCGGTTCCACTCGAGCGACTTGTCGGCGGATATCTCGACCGGCGCCTGTTCGGCCGCAAAAGCGGACGTACATACGAACATGAGCGCGATCGCCAAAAACTTCTTCATCATCCCCTCGCCTTCACGAAAATCTTCATTACCGCCGGGCCGCCGAACGTGATCAGAAAGCCCTGGTCGCTCACCGTCATGTTCTGTGCGGCGATCGTGCCGAGCGGGCCTTGCGCGGAGACCGGCTTTTCGCTCGATGCCGTGCGGTCGCGCAAATTGATGTTAATGTCCTCGAGCGTCATTTCATAGCCGCCGTCATGAAAGACCGTGACGCCGCCGTCGAGCTGCAGCGTCTCATTGGTGCGGTCGAAAAAGCCGGAGCGGCTCTTGACCGCCAGCCACGTGCCGTCGGTGAGCGTGATGTCGGCGACCGGGTTCTCGAAGCGCATGCTCTCGGCATTGCTCATGTCGCGCACGGCGCGGTCGGCGGTGACCGTATAAGGGTGGCCTTGGTCGTCGACGCCTTCGTACTTCGCGCCGACCAGCTCGATCTGGCCGGGCGTGGTCTTTTCGCCTTGCGCCATTGTCGAAGCGTTCTGCGCATGCTCGCCGGAAAGCCGCGCAAACAGGATGCCTATGATGACCAGCGCCACCAGCGGCAGCACGTATTTCAGCACGCGGACGAAAACCGAATAGCCGCGCCCGAACGCGCTTAACCGGCGCGGCACATAGGCGTCAAAACGGCGGTGATCGGTCATCGTACGGCCGATCAGGCGAAGCCGGCGCGCAGGCAGTCGTGGATGTGCAGAAGGCCGACGGGCTTGCCGTCCGCGTCCTTGACCGGCAGCACGGTGATCTTGCGGAACGACCCCTTGATATCGTTCATGATCGCCATCGCTTCGGCCACGAGCGTGTCCGGCGACACGGCGCGCGGGTCGCGCGTCATGACTTCATGCGCGGACTTGCGCAGCAGGTCGTCGGAGAGCTTGCGGCGCAGGTCGCCGTCGGTGACGATGCCGGTCAGGCGGCCCATCGCGTCGGTCAGGCATACGCAGCCGAAACCCTTGTCGGTGATGATCTGCACCGCTTCCGACACGGAAATCGTTTCAGGCGCCACCGGCAGGTTCTGGCCGCCGTGCATGATCTCGGCCACCTTGGTCAGTTGCTGGCCGAGCTTGCCGCCCGGGTGATAGACCTTGAAATCCTTGGCCGTGAAGCCCTTCTTCTCGAGCAGCGTGACCGCCAGCGCATCGCCCAGCGCCAATGCCAGCGTGGTCGAGGTGGTCGGCGCAAGGCCGTTCGGGCAGGCTTCCGGGCAATCGGGCAGCAGCAGCGTGATGTCAGCGCGGGTGGCCAGCGTCGATTGCGCGCGGCTGGTGACGCCGATCAGCGGGATGGCGGAACGGCGCGTGTATTCGATGAGGTCGTTGAGCTCCTTGGCTTCGCCCGAGTTGGAGATCGCCAGCACGATGTCGCCGCGCACGATCATGCCGAGGTCGCCGTGGCTGGTCTCGGCCGGGTGCACGAAGAAGGCGGGCGTGCCGGTGGACGCGAAGGTCGAGGCCATCTTGCGCGCGATATGGCCGCTCTTGCCCATGCCGGTGACGATGACGCGGCCTTCGGCGGCCTCGATCATCTCGACCGCCTGCAGGAAGCTGTTGTCGATGAACTGCGACAGCTTCAGCAGCGCCGCCGCCTCGGTCTGCAGCACGCGCGTGGCGATGGCGAGGTCGGCATTGGCCGTCGCGGAAGCCGGTTTTTGCGGGAGCTTGGAAATGGTCATAGTCATATGTTCCTTCCTTGGATATTACAGCTTGGGCGGCTTGTTCTTCTTGCCGAACACGCTGCCCGGCTTGATGGATTTTACCCGCAGCTTGCCGAGGGAGATATCGCTGACCCCTTCGGCGGCGCGCTCTTTTTCCACGCGCCCGATATCGCCGCCGAGCTGCGCCGCGAATTGGAGGCGGGCTTCCGCCGCAATGCGCGCAAGATCAAGCGCGGAATGGCCCTTATTGTTGGTCAACGCCGTGTTGGGCTTGTAGGAGAGCACAAGGGCGCTCATCTCGGGATTGAAACGCTCGACCGACACCATCAGCGCGGTGTAGCCGCTGCGGCTCTGGCGGTCGACCTTCGCGCCGGCGCCGAACAGCAGGATCGCCGTGCTCACGCGGCCGAATTCCACCGCCTTCATGAGCGGCGTGGCGCCGTCCGCCCACGGCGTATCACCCGCGAGCACGCCGAACGACGGCAGGTCGACATCGGCCCCCGCTTCCAGCAGGATTTCCACGATGTCGTCGCGCCCGTCGCCGGCGGCATAGCACAGGGCCGTGATGCCGTTCTCGGGATTCGCCGTATTGGCGAGGCCGAAGAAACGCTCGAGGAAACCCTTGATGCGCACCGCGTCGCCATCGATGACGGCGGTCATGAAGAGGCTGATGTCGGTCTCTTCCGGCTGCTGTTGCGCGAGGGGGGAAAGGTTCATGGCTTGGGCGGCTTGTTCTTCTTGCCGAACACGCTGCGCGGTGCGGGCGCGTTGGTCTTCAGGCGGTCGATGGCGCTCGCGCTGGCGTCGGTCTTGCGCTGCTCTTCGGCCTTGGCGCGGGCTTCCTGCTGACGGGCGGCGGCAGCCTCGAAAAGTTCGGTGAATGCATCGCGCTCGTACTCGCGCGCGATGTCGAGCGCGGTATTGCCGTCGTTATTGGCGATGGTGACGTCGGCATTGTAGTCGATCAGCATGCGCGCGCACGACGGTTCGTTCCTGTATGCCGCGGCCGACAGCGCCGTATCGCCGTCTTCATCCTGCAGGTTTGGATTGGCGCCGGCGCGGAGCAGCAGCTCAAGCGACGCCTCATGCCCGCGCTCGGCCGCGCGCAGTGTCGGCGTGGCGCCGCTGGTGCAGGGCAGGTCGGGCTTGGCGCCCGCCTTCAGCAGGACGGCCACGATCTCTTCCTGGCCCCAGAAGGCGGCGTTGTAAAGCGCCGTGGTTTCGTCAGCGTCGCTCTTGACATCGACGAAACCGGGGAATTTCTTGACGAAGGCGACAACCTCATCCTTGACGCCGGCGACGACCGAGGACATGAGGTCGCTGATGTCTTCCGGCGACGGCCCCGGCTTGGGGGTCTTGGCCTTCTTGTTGAAGGAGGGCGATGCGGCCTTCGGCTTCTTCTTGCCGTCATCCTTCGCGGGCGCGGACGGCTTCTTGCGCGGCGCGGGCTTCTTCTTTTTCTTGCCGTTCTTCGCGGTCATGAAAATTTCGCTTTTCCTTGATTCTGATCGGGAAATAATAAGCCGTCCCCGTGGTTATGGACAGTCTTTTCTGGGCGCCGAAACAGCTGGATTCAGGATTTTATCGCAAAAAGTTATAAATTATGAAAAATAAAGCCTATTGCGGTCCCGGCGGCGGAGATTTCCGGCGGAATGCTGCCCCACCCCCGGCACATTGCTGCAACCGCCCCAGGGTGTTTTCGCTGATGGCGCACTTCTCCGCCTCGATGGCGGCTTCGGCGGCGCGGCGGCGGTCTTCCACGCTGATGTCGAGCAGGCGGATATAGAGATCGCCCTCAGGCTTCTCCAGATATTTTCTCGCCTCCGAACGGGCCGAGACGCCGTCATGGTCGACCGGCGCGATATCGGCGCCCGCGGCGAGCAGGAAGCGCGCCGCCGTTTCATAGTTGTGGGCGATCGCCAGGATCAGCGATGTCTCCCCGTTGCTGTTGGGGCGGTCGATATTGGCGCCGCGGGCGTGCAGCTGGCGGGCGACAGCCAAATTGTCCTTCCATACCGCAAGCAGGAACGGCGTGCAGCCGTCGGTATTCGCCTTGTTCACGTCGCCGCCCATGTCGAGGATTTTTTCGACGACTTCCGGCAAGCCGCATTGCACGGCCAAGGTCAGCGGCGTCTCGCCCTTGCGGCGGCTGTCGTCGGGACTGACGCCGCCGTCCAGCAGCGCGAGGGCGACGGCGACCTTGCATTCCTCGATGGATTCCATCAGCACCTGCTGCGCCGTATAGGTGGCGGCCGCGCCGGGATATTGCTTCAGGATGGCGGCGATATGCGCGATGTTTTCGTCTTGCGCGGCAAGGCGCAGGGCGGCCTGCGCCGCATCGTTGAACACGGGCGCAAGGGCCGGAAGGTTCTGCGCGCTGCTGTTGTCCTGCGTTTCCATCAATGCGCGAAAATGTCTTCGTTGTCCCAGCCGGCAAGGTCGAGCAACGCGCGCGCGGGCAGGAAGCGGAAACATTCATCCGCCAGCGCGCGGCGGCTTTCCTGCGCCAGCATGGCGTCGAGCTTTTCCTTGATGCGGTGCAGGTAGAGCACGTCGGAAGCGGCGTAGGCCACCTGCTCCGGCGTCAGCGTCTCCGCGCCCCAGTTGGTCGCCTGCTGCTGCTTGTCGAGTTCGACGCCGAGCAGTTCAGAGCAGACGGTCTTGAGCGAATGGTGCTGCGTATAGGTGCGCGCCAGGCGCGACGCCAGCTTGGTGCAATAGACCGGCGCGCAGAGGACGCCGAGCCATGCGTAGATGGACGCGATGTCGGAACGCGCGAAGTGGAAGAGCTTGGTCACACTCGGGTCGGTCAGCAGCTTGCGCAGGTTCGGCGCGGCATAGTCACCCTTCTTCAGCTGCACGATATGCGCGCTGCCGTCGCCCGCCGACAACTGCACGAGGCAGAGGCGGTCGCGCGCGGGGCGCAGCCCCATCATTTCGGTATCGACGGCGACGACGTCGCCGAATGAAATTCCCGCAGGAAGATCGCCCTGGTGCAGTGTGACAGACATGGTCGCCCGGTAAAATTGAGGTTACGACAAAAATAACCCGGGAACGCCTGCAAATACAGCGGTTTTTTCAGCCTATGCTTATGAAAAAATCAGAAGTGCAGGGTCGCGCGCAGCAGTCCGTCGTTGGCGTGATAGTCCGTCTTGTACGTGAAGTCGTAGCGGGCGGAAATATCCCAGCCCGCGACCGTCATGTACGTCGCCTGCGCGCCGAGGCGGATGATGTTGCGCGCGGGAGACGGCCCGTCGGCGATGATGGCGCCGCCGCCGCCCACCGGTGTCGCGGCCGTGCTCTGGCGGTTGCCGAGGATGTCGTATTGGTAGAGCACGCGCAGCAACGGCTGGAAGACGCCGCCGTTCGCGTTCTGCATGCGCCACGCCATGTCGAGGCCGGGCCCGGCGCGCAACTGGCTGAAGGTCTCGCTGGCGATCGACAGGTTGCTCAGGCTCGAGCCGGTCTCGGTGTAATCCTGCGTGTGCAGGCCGATATAGTCGGCGACGACGTTGGGCGTCAGGATCGTGCCGTTGTTCGTCACGTAATCGCGCCCGACGAGGGCTTTCGCGTAGTATTGGTCCGCGCCGTAGTTGCCGTCGGACTCGCCGCCGACGCCGTCGGAATTGTAGCGTTTCGTCGTGACCGTGTTGTAGGAATAACCCGCCTGCGCGCGCGTGAAGAGGTTGTAGGGCAGTTCATGGCCGCCGTAGACGATGATGCCGCGGCTCTCGACTTCGGCCTTCTCGTTGTTCTTCGACTTGAGGTCGGCGGAAATGAAGTTCGCCGCGATGCCGACGATGGTGTCCTTGATCAGGGAAATCGTGTCCACGCCGGCGCTCATGCCGCGCGCGATCGCGTGATAGCCGGCATAGCCGTCATGCGTGTCCTGCGTCGTCAGCTGGCCGTAGGCCTGCATCCATGCGTTGGTGGTGTTGACGACGGGCGACTTGCCGTCCCGGTCGCCGATGGTCCTGTAACCCGACGGCATGCTGAAGTAGATGACGTTGGGCGCGGCGTAACCGGCGGACATGCCAGTCATCGCGCTGGCCACCGCCGGGTTGCCGTCGCGCACGGCCATCAATTCGTCGCTCGTCACGTCGAGCACCTCGAGCGGCAGGTCGGCCATGTAGAACAAGGGCGCATTGCTGAGGCCGCCCGCAGGCGTGACGGCGCTGACCGTGAAGGCCAGCACGTTCGGGTCCGAGGTGACTTGCGTGAACGAAAGCCCCGGCGAGACCGGCGTGATGCCGGTGCCGATCGCCGCGCTGCAGGCGGTGGCGCAGGTCACAAGCGTATAGACGTCGCCCGCGTGGACGCTGGGGCTGTTGTTGGCGAGGTAGACGGCCGTCGACGGCGAGATGTCGAGGTTCACGGTGCCGCCGCCCTCAGATCCGGCGACGGTGATGTTGCCGCCGGTCAGCGTGCTGCCCACTTCGCCCGTGATCGTCGCGTAAATCGCATCACCCGCCGCTTCGGTGAAACCGCCGTTGATGACGAGGCTGTTGGTGCCGAGGTAGATGGCGTTGATCGAATTGACGTTGCCGGTGACCGTCGTCGTATTGCCCGTGCCGTCCAGCGTCAGGGAGTTGAGGCCGCCGAGGCTGCTGTGCAAATTGAAAGTGCCATTGTCGCCGCCCTGGATGAGGACGTTGCCATGTCCGCCGCCCGGCGGCGCCGCTTCTGCGCCGACCATTAGGGTGTTGCCGCCTTCGGGGCCGCTCAGGCTATAGCCGTAGGTGAGCACGACCGTGCCGTTGGCGAGGAAGTTGACGCCGGACGTCTCGACGCTTTGGTCGAAGGTCACCGTGCCGTCGCCGGTGATGTTCGCCGTGGCCGTCATGACTGTGTTTTCAAACGTCGACGAAGACCCGTCAACGCCGGCGTTGATGGTGTCGAGCGGCCTGCCGGGGCCGCCGCCGACGATGCCGGTCACTACGCCGTCGCCCCACAAGGTCAGGATGCCGCCGCTCTGCCCGCCTTCGGACGAGACGGTGTTGACGATATCGCCATGGAACGTCACGCCGTCGGCGAGGTTGACGGTGCCCGACGTCGGGCTGGTGCCGAAGTTGAGGCCGTTCAACAGGGCATAGACGTCTTGGTCGAAGGTGACTTCCGCATCATCCAAGGGGCCTGCGAAGCCATCGGTATAGACCACACCCTTGAACTCGATCTGGGTGAAGAGGTCGATGCGGTTCAGCGCATTGGTCGCGCTGCCGACGTCGCCTTCGACGATGGTAGAGCCGAGGAAGCGGAGGATGCCGGTGGACGGCGCATCCGCGACGATGGTGCCCGTGATGTTGACGCCGCCGTTGATGGTGGCGATGTTGTCCGACTGGAACTCGATCGCGGGCGTCGCGTTAGGGTCGCTGTTGACGACGATGTCGCTGCCGTTGACGATTTGCGTCGAAGCCTGCGCGGGCACTGCCGCGCCCAAGGCGACAAGGGCCGAGCCTGCGAAAAGGGCTTTGCGGAGAAAGGGTGACATCATGTGCGTTACTTTTTCGTTGTTATTATTCGTCACAAATCAGTCAGCCTGATTCTAGCCGAGGGGGGCTTTTTTGAGAGGCGCCTTTTTACGAAACTCTAGCTCGCTTGGCAAATAAAATCGTCGAACTTGCCGTTCGACGACGCCGGCAGGCGGTCGGAAAAATAAACGAAATTAACGGTATAACGGCAACCGAGCGCCTTATATATCATCTCCCGGAAGCGTTCCTCCTGTGCCGGGGCGACGGGCGCATCGGTGGAGAGCCGCACTTCCAGCGTGTTGCGGTCAAGCTGGACGAACTGCGCCTGCCGGACCTCGGATGCGACTTCGTGGAACATGACGGCGCCGATGACCGGCCAGTATTTGGTGCCGTCCGGGCGCAGTGCGAGGTTGCGTTCGCGCCCGAGGAAGCGCTTGACCGTCGGCAGCGCGCGCCCGCAAGAGCAGGCGCCGCCCGCTTCGGCATAGTCGCCGATCGCATAGCGGATCATCGGCGTCGCGTAATTGCTCAGGTCCGTCATGACGACTTTCCCGACTTCGCCGGCTGCGCAAGGGTTGCCCTTGTCGTCGAGGATCTCAAGCAGCACGCTTTCGCCCATCACGTGATACAGCCCGCTTTCCGGACATTGCACCGCCGTGTTTCCCGTCTCGGTGGAAGAATAAACGTCGATGACGCGCGCGTTGAAGAAGGCCGCGATATCCTGTGCCTGTTCGGGCGACAGGCGCTCGCCGATCGTCATGACGTGCTCGACGCCCTCGATCGGCATATTCTTGCGCCGGCTTTCTTCCATGATGGCGGCGAGCACGCTCGGGTAGGCGATCAGGTAGTGCGGACGGAAATCGCGGATATGGCGCTCGTATTCCGGCGCGGGCGTCCAGCCCGGCACGATGCGCATCGGCCCGCTGTCGAACAGCTGGCTGATCGGGAAGCCCCAGTCCGGCGCGTTCTGCACCTCGGGGATGCCGTCGCGCACGGCCATCAGCCGCTTCTTCATGTCGCGCGCATACCAGAAATGCCCGCGCAATGTCAGCGCGACCCAATAAAGGCTGCTTAGCTGGGTCTTGCGGACCTTCACCTTCTCGCCCGTCGAGCCGGAGGTCGTCGCCTCCCAGGCCGGCATATGCGTCGGCGGCGATGAAGCGCAGAAGAGCGTCTCTTGCGCATCCTGGATGTCGCGGCGCGTCATCGGCGGCAGGCGACGGAAACCTTCCGGCGTCGCGAGGTCTTCCGGCTTCAGCCCGGCCTTTTCAAGCCGCTGGCGGAAGAATGGCGACTGCGTGGCGGCATGCGCCACCAGCTTGCCGACCTGCCGCATCTGGTTCTGGACGAAGACATCCGCCGGCAGCCATTGCGTGTCTTCCATCTGGTACAGCAGCGCAACGAGAGAGGCACGCGCCGAGGTCAGCAACGCTGGCCACGCGACCTCCGCCGCATCGCCGCGCATGTCCTGGAGATAGGCGTTCGGCGCCCGCTGATGCCTTTTTTCCGTCAAAAGCTGTACCCGACGCGAAGGTAGCCCGAGTTGGAATTATAGTCGGCCTTGTGCTCGAAATCGTAATTGAGCGTCAGGTCGACCGCGTTGGGCAGCGCGTACTTGAGGCCTGCGCCGAGCGTGGCGGTGCCGCGCGCCGGGCTTGCGCCTTCGGTGCTGAAGGCCGTGCCGCCGCCCGCGAAGGTCGACGTCGAGGCGACGCTGTCGCCGATGAGGTCATAGCGGTATCCCGCGCGGATCGCCGGCACCACTTCGGCGCCGTCGTCGCGGCGGAACTTCCAGCTGGCGTCGAGGCCGCCGCCCAGCTCGAAGATGTCCATCGACTTCTGGTTGACCGCAAGGCTCGCGCCGCCCGCGCCGGTTTCGGTGTAGTCGTCGGGGCTGTAGTGCGCCCAGTGCGCCAGCGCCTTGGGCGTCAGCGTGGTCGCGCCGGCCTGGAAGCTGTGGCCGGTTTCAGCGCGCAACGCGTATTGGTCGGCATCGAAGCTACCGCGCGCCGTCAAGCCGCCGAGGCCGCCGACGTCGTAGCGCACAACGTCGGTCTTGTTGAACGCATAAGACGCCTGCGCGTTGAAGTAGGTCTTGTTGCCGAAGTCGTACTCGCCGTAGGCCGTCAGCTGGTAGCTGTTGATGTCGGCGCCGGTGCTGTTGCCGTTGCTGGAGTTGACGTTGGTGTGGCCGTAGTCGACGGCCGCGCCGATCACCGCGTTCTTCACGAGGTTCTCGGAATCGATGCCGGCCGCAAAGCCCGCCGTATCCGCCTCGAAACCCGCATCGCCGCCGCGCATGCCCTGGTTTGCCGTCTGGCCGAAGGCCTGCGTCCAGAACTGCATGCCGCGCACCGCCGTGCCGCCGGAAAGGCCGGTCTGGCGCACTTCGTCGAGGTGCATGCTGTTGAGGTTGAGCGCGTTGTTGATCATGTTAAGCGTGCCCGCCGCCGCGCCGTTGCCGGTCGGCTTGACGGAGGACAGGATCGCGTTGATCGCCGCGTCGGTCGGCGCCGCGTTGATCTTCGTCAGGATCGCCAGGAGCTGCGGGTCGGTGGTCGCGGAAAGGCCGTCAAATGTCGCGCCGACGGATGCGTTGCTGGGGCTATGTTCCGCACCCACCTCCGCGATCGAAGGGCCGTCGCGTTCCGCCACGACGTAGAGCTGAGTGTCGTCGCCGCCGGCATAGGTGCCGTCCTCGACATAGAACGTCCACAACGCGGTGTTCGCCCCGATTTCCGTTGCCGCCTGCCCGTCGCTGCCGTCGAAGCCGATGAGCGTCGCGGTGCCGGTGGCGAGAAGGACGGGCGTGGTCAGGCTGAACGTGCTCGGCGACGTCAGGTCGATCTTGACGGTCGCGCCCTGCAGGATGATCCCGCCGTCGGTGAGGGTCAGGCGGCCGGCCGTGCCGTCGTCGTCGAGGCCGAAGGAGAGCGTGCCATCGGTCATGCCGTTCATGGAACCCGCCGCTAGCGTCTTTCCGGCGGCGATGTTTACCGTCGAATTGTCGACGGTCAGCGCGTCGGCGGAAGAAACGTCGGCATTCACGTTGAACGTGGAGCCGTCCAGCACGCTGATCGCATGGAGGGAATCGATGCCGGTGTCGGTCGCGGTCGCCGTCGTGAAGGTCGCGTTGTCGAGCGCGAGGCTGACGGACGAGTAAACGCCGCCCGACGCCGGGTTGCTGAAGCTGCCGTTGCTGAACGCCAGCGTACCGGTGCTGTCGCCCCGGACGTCGCCTGCGAGCGATGCTGATCCGCCGTTGATAATCAGCGTGCCGCTGGAAGTGATCGAGGTGCCGTTCGCCGGCGCCAGCGCCGCTTGCACGACGGAGATGTCGTCGGTGACGTCGACATCGGTCAGGTCCTCGAATGTCGCATCTGCGCCGATCGCCGCGCAAGGATCCGACGTCGGGCAGCCTCCGTGCAGGTCCAGGACAACGCCGCCGGTGCCGCTATGCGCGACCGCGCCGTCGAAGGTCGCGGCGGTGAGTTTCAATACGCTGGTGCCCGAGCCGAACGTGATATCCGGGTCGGACGTGCTGTTGCTGATCGCGCCGCCGTTGGCCAGCTCGACATGGTTCGCGCCGTAGCCGAGGTCGACCGGCCCGTCCAGCGTCATGTTCTCGATATGCAGCGTGTCGTTGGCGTCGCCGAACGACAGCGTGCCTTGAAAATCCACGTCATTGAAAGAAACGGTGCGCGTCTGGCCGCGCTCAGATACGTCCGCGATGGACGAGACGATGTCGCTCGTCACCACCGATACCGCCGGGTTGCCGGGGAACGAATCGAAACCGACCGAGGCGTTGGCGCCCTGCAGGTTGACCGCCGTGCTGGTGTCGCCGTCGAAGAGGGCGGCGCTGTCTTCACCGACGTTCACCGTGCCGCCCGTCGAGGAAACGATGGCTTCAAGGATGCTGCCGCCAGGCGTCGTCAGGTTGATGACGGAATGGTCCTGCATGGCAACATTCAGAAGCAGGATGCTGTTGCCGTAGATGTCGTTGCTGTACATCTCCCAGTCCATGCCGTCGTGCGACGTAGAATCGCCGGCCAGGTTCACCGTGGTGTAATCGCCGACATTCAGGGTATTGACGAAGTCGATCGCGCCGACGTTGATCTCGCGCGGCGTGCCGATGGTGCCGCCGGTGAGGATGACGGTGCCCGTCAGGCTGTCCATGAGCTCTTCGGGCGTGCTGTACGAAGGGTTGTTGTAGAAAACGGCATTGAGGATGGTGCCGGAGACGGTGATGTCGCCGCCCGTGGCGTCGATGGTCAGGCTGTCGTTCGGCGGGGTGGCGTAGTCGCTGTCGAAATGGTTGTTCTCGGAAATTCCGGTGGTGTTGAGGATGATCGAGGTAGCGACATCGTCCGTGAACGTCGCGCTTGTGTCTTCGGTGCCGTCGCCGCCGAGGCCGAGCAGCACAGCGCTGATCTTGCTGCCGATCGCGCCGGTGAACGTGACATCGGCGCCGCCTTCCACGCCGACCCAGTTGCCGCCGGTATTTTCCTCGCTTATGTCGTCAACGGCAGATTCATATTCCGCGCCGTCGATGTCCGCCGTCACGACGGTCGGCGCGGCGACAGCATTGCCGAAGATGGCGAAGTTGGTATCTCCCTGCGTGCTCCATCCGCCGAGCGTGATGTTGGTGGCATCGACGTTGCCGCCGAAATCCACGCCCGTCGACACGGTATCCGCGCCGACGGTGATGGCGCCGAGCGCGCCTTGGCTGCCGAGGTCGCTGCTGAAGATGACGGTGTGATAGCTGCCCGTGTTGTTCACCACGTTGATCGCGGCGTTTTCAGGCGCGGTGCCGCCGGCATCGATGGTGGCGGAAACGTTCAGGTCGTACCCGCCGGCAAGGCCGGAAATGGATTGGTCCGCCAGCATGAACGTAGCGGCGACCGCATTGGCGTCATCCCCGATGGTGATGGCGACGTTGTTGGTGATGTCGTCATGGAAGGTCAGGTTGGTCGCAGCAGAGGTCAGCGTGATGCCGCCGTGGCTGCCGTCGATGAAGCCGTCGAAGGTGACGGCGTTTCCGCCGATGACCGTCAATGCGCCGATCAGGTCCGGATCCGCGTCGGGCGTGGGGTCGAACTGGAAAGCCGCGTAAGAATTGAACGCGCCGAGCGTGACGGTGTTGCCGATGCTGTTGATCGTGATATTGGCGGTATTGTCCGGCAAGCCGGTGCCGTAGATATCCCAGCTGGCATTGATATGGTCGGCGGATACCGTTTCGCCGTCCGTGATGAAATTGTCCGCGCGGGCTCCCGTCGCTACCAGGCACATCAAGGCCACACCGGCAAGAAGTGACGTCTTCATGGCACGTGCTGAACGGGAGGTCATGGAGGGGCGATCCTTATTCATGAGGTTTCTTCTGCACATTAGAATGACAAACCGGCGCGGAGATTGACAAGGAAGATTCGGCAGGAAAATCTTTACGAAAAGCAGAAGCCGGAAAGGCGTTTCCGCACTCTCCGGCTTCTTGCTTTACATCTTGTAAATGGTGCCCAAAAGAAGACTCGAACTTCCACGGGTTGCCCCACAGGTACCTGAAACCTGCGCGTCTACCAATTCCGCCATTTGGGCACGGGGTAGGAGGGTGTTTTAGTCCAGAATCCCCTCTTTTGTCAAACAATTGTGGGGGTTAATACGGAAACTCCGATTTTTATTGGTCATCCGCCCGCTTTTTCCTAGAGTAAACAGGACGATCAACGGGGCCCTTCCATGCATATCCTGGTCATTGACCGCGAATCCCTGACCAACCAGCTGATTGCGGCCAAGCTGCAATCGCTGGGCCATACCGTCGTGGTGGAGCCGTCGAAGAACGACGCCTTCGACAAGATCAAGGCCGGCAATTTCGACTGCATCATGTTCGACCCCGCACCGCTCAGCGACGCGCGCCCGGTCATGCTCGGCATCTGGAAGAGCACGCCGAAGAACGGCCCCAAGCCCTACCTCCTCTTCCTCTCCAAGACGGCGACGGCGGAAGAGGCGATCATGTCCGGCACCAACGACGTGCTGGTCAAGCCCTTCAGCAGCACCGACATCGAGACCAAAATCGGCAACGCCGAACGCCTGCTCGACATCATGGCGCACCTCGCGCACGAGGATAACGTGCACTCGACCGGCGGGATGATCGGCAAGGCGGCGTTCAACCAGCTTTTCCTCTCGGCGATCGACCGCTCGTTCCGCTACGGCGAGCGCAGCCTTGTCGTCTTCATCAGCATGGCGAATTACGACGAGGTCGTGGCCGCATCGGGCGCGGAGGCCGCCGAAGCTTCGCTCGCCAAGCTGACCGAAAAGGTCACCTTCATGCGCCGCCAGTCCGACGTCATCGGCCGCCTCTCGACGCAGGACTTCGCGATCCTGCTGCAGCGCCCGCAATACGAGACCGAGCCGCTGGACGCCTTCACGCGTTTCTGCGAGATCCTCGAGAAATTCCGCGACGGATACGAGAACAAGGCCGCCGCCCCGACGCTGGAAGTCAGCCTCGTGTCGCTGCCGCAAGGTTCGCTGGACGCGGAACGTTGGATCCCGGCGCCGAAGGCTTAATAAGCCCGTAAATATTGCAGCGGTACGTCCGCCTTCTGGCCAAGTGCCGCAGCGGCATGCAAGGCCCACGACGGGTCGCGCAGCAGCGCACGGCCGATGAAGACCATGTCGGCGGCGCCGTCGCGGATCAGCGCATCCGCCTGCACGGCTTCGGTGATCATGCCGACGGCGCAGGTGGGAACGCCTGCTTTGGCGCGGATGTCGCGTGCAAAGGGCACTTGATACCCAGGCCCGGCCTTGGGCCTTGCGTCGGGGCTGATGCCGCCGGAAGAGCAATCGATAAAATCCACGCCGCGTTGCTTCAATCCCGCCGCAACATGGATGGTGTCCTCGATCGTCAGGCCGCCCGCGACCCAATCCGCGCAGGACAGCCGCGCGCCGAGCGCGAGGCCTTTGGGAATTTTCGCCCGCACCTGCTCGGCGATCTCCCAGATCAGGCGGCAGCGGTTATCGAGCGGTCCACCATACGAATCGGTGCGCTTGTTGCTGATGGGAGAGAGGAATTCGTGCAGCAAGTATCCATGTGCGCCGTGCAGCTCGATGACGCGAAAGCCCGCCTTCACCGCCCGCTCCGCCGCCGCGACGAAAGCGTCGATGGCTTGGCGGATATAAATGGCCGACATCTCCAGCGGCGCATCGTGTTCGGCTGCGAAAGGCACCGGAGACGGCGCGATCGTTTGCCAGCCGCCCTCGGCGGCGGTCAGGCGCTTGTCGCCTTTCCACGGCACGTTCATGCTGGCCTTGCGCCCCGCATGCGCGAGCTGGATGCCGGCGACAGCCCCTTGGGACTCCACGAAATCGACGATGCGGCGGAACGGCTCGATATGCGCGTCCCTCCATATGCCGGCGCAGCCCGGCGTGATGCGGCCTTCGGGCGTCACGCCCGTCGCCTCCATCATCGTCAGCCCGACGCCGCCTGCCGCCCGCGCACCAATATGCGCGAGGTGCCAGTCGTTGACGAAGCCGTCGGCCGAGGAATACTGGCACATCGGCGACATGCCGATGCGGTTGCGGAACGTCACGCCGCGCAACGTCAGGGGAGAGAAAAGATGCGCCGTCATGGGACTCAGCCGAGCTTCGCCATCGCGACCGCGGTGTCCGACATGCGGTTGGAGAAGCCCCACTCGTTGTCGTACCAGCTCATCACGCGCACGAAGGTGCCGTCGATGACCTTGGTCTCCTTGAGCGCGAAGATGCTGGAGCGCGGGTCATGGTTGAAATCGGTCGAGACCAGCGGCTCGTCATAGGTGCCGAGGATGCCCTTGAGCGCGCCGTTGGACGCATCGAGGATCGCCTTGTTGACTTCCTCGACCGTGGTTGCGCGCTTGGCGGTAAACTTGAAGTCTACCAGCGAGACGTTCGGCGTCGGCACGCGGATGGCGGTGCCGTCGAGCTTGCCCTTGAGTTCCGGCAGCACGAGGCCGACGGCCTTCGCCGCGCCGGTCGAGGTCGGGATGATGTTGACCGCCGCCGCGCGCGCGCGGTGCAGGTCCTTGTGCATGGTATCGACCGTGTTCTGGTCGCCGGTGTAGCTGTGGATCGTCGTCATGAAGCCGTGCGCGATGCCGATGCTGTTGTGCAGCACGTGCGCGACGGGCGCGAGGCAGTTGGTGGTGCAGGATGCGTTCGACACGACCTTGTGCGCCGCCGTCAGCTTGCTGTGGTTGACGCCGAAGACGACGGTGAGGTCTTCGTCGGTCGCGGGCGCGGAGATCAGCACCTTCTTCGCGCCGGCGGCGATGTGCTTCATCGCATCGTCTTTTTTAGTGAAGATGCCGGTGCATTCCATCGCGACGTCGACGCCGAGCGTGCCCCACGGCAGCTGCGTCGGGTCCTTGATCTGCGTCATGGTGATCTCGTGGCCGTTGACGATCAGCTTGTCGCCCGTGACTTTCACGTCGCCCTTGAAGCGGCCGTGCACGGAATCGTATTTCAGCAGGTGCGCGTTGGCTTCCGCCGTCGCGAGGTCGTTGATGCCGGCGACGGAGATGTCGGTGCGCCCGCTCTCCGCGATCGCGCGCAGCACGAGGCGTCCGATGCGGCCGAAGCCGTTGATGGCGATTTTGACGGTCATTTCTTCTCTCCTGTTAAATCTATCCAATACCTGCGTTCCGGCAGCGGCTGGCCGTCGATGGCGACCTTGTCCTGCAGCACGCCGCCCGCACCTTCGATGATGCGGATCGATCCGTGGTTCTCATCGTGGCACGTGACCAGCACTTTTTCCAGACCTTTCGCGCGTGCGATCGGCAGCAGCAGTTCCAGCATCAGGCGGCCGTAACCATGGCGACGCTCGCTGCGCCGGACGGCGTAGCCGATGTTGCCGCCGCGCCTTTTGAGCGGGATGCTGAGCGTCGGGCGCAGGCTGATGCGGCCGAGAAATCGCTCGCCCTCGACCAGCCAGTAATCCTGCTGCGGCACGCGGTTGAATGTCAGGCCGCCCGGCAGCACGATGGGGCGGCTAAGGTCGTGGCGCTGTTTCATGTACGCGTCGAAATCATGCCGCGCGAACAGGATGTTCTCGGGCGTTTCCGGCAGCAGGTCGAGCCCTTCATAGAGCGCCTCGGCGAAACTCTCCTGCCAGCGCGTCGATGGCGCCACCAGTTCGGGCATCAGAGCTTCTTCTTCACCGCCGCGACGGTATCTTCGGCGGTGATGCCGAAATACTTGTAGAGTTCCTGATACGGCGCGCTTTCGCCGAAGCTCTTCATGCCGATAAAGATGCCGTCCTGGCCGATATATTTGTCCCAGCCCCAGCGCATGCCGGCCTCGATGGCGACCTTGATCTTGCCGGTCGAGAGCGACTTCTTATATTCATCATCCTGTGTGTCGTAGAGTTCAAGGCACGGCGCGGAGATGACGCGGGCGGAGATGCCCTCGTTATTGAGGAGCGCCTTGGCCGCCAGCGCGATTTCGACTTCCGATCCCGTCGCCCAGATGTCGACGGTGGCTTCGTCGTTGCCTTCCAGCGCATAGGCGCCGCGGCGCGTCTTGTTGTCGGTTTGCGCCTCGCGCCGCACCAGCGGCAGCGCTTGGCGCGTCAGCACGAGGACAGACGGACGCGACTGGCTTTCCAGCGCGATCTGCCAGCATTCCGCCGTCTCGACCACGTCGGCCGGGCGCATGACAAGCACGTTGGGGAACGCGCGCAGGGCCGAGAGATGCTCGACCGGCTGGTGCGTCGGGCCGTCTTCGCCGAGGCCGATGCTGTCGTGCGTCATCACGTAGATGACGCGCTGCTTCATCAGCGCGGAAAGCCGGATCGACGGGCGGCAATAATCGGTGAAGCTGAGGAAGGTGCCGCCGTAGGGAATGATGCCCTTGTGCAGCGCCATGCCGTTCATGGCCGCCGCCATGCCGTGCTCGCGCACGCCGTAGTAAATATATTGGCCGTCGTAGGTGTCGCGCGTGACCGTGCCGGCGCCCTTGATGAGCGTCAGGTTGGAGCCCGTCAAATCCGCCGATCCGCCGATCAGCTCGGGCAGCTCGGGCACCAACGCTTCGAGCACCTTGCCAGAGGCCTGGCGCGTCGCGATCTTCGGCGCTTCCTGCTTGGCCTTGGCGATGAAGGCGGCAATGGCGGCGTCGGTCGCGGGCGCCACGTCGCCCTTGAGCGCGCGGTCGAAGGCCCTGCGCTTTTCCGCGTCGACCGCATCGAGGCGCGCTTGCCAGTTCTTGCGGGTGTTCTCGCCGGCCTTGCCGGCCTCGCGCCATGCGTTGAAGATATGCTCGGGAATCTCGAACGGCGGGGAATCCCAGCCGAGGTTCTTGCGCGCGCCCGCGATTTCCGCATCGCCGAGCGGCGAGCCGTGGCTGGAGGAAGAGCCCTGCTTGGTCGGCGCGCCGTAGCCGATCTTCGTCTTGCAGCAGATCAGGCTCGGCTGCTTGCCGTTGGTCTGCGCGGTGAGGATGGCTTTCGCCACTTGCTCTGGATCGTGGCCGTCGACATCGAAGGTTTCCCAGCCGTAGGACTCGAAACGCTTGCGCGTGTCGTCGGTGAAGGAGAGCGAGGTCGGGCCGTCGATGGAGATGCCGTTGTCGTCATACAGCACGATCAGCTTGCCGAGGCCGAGGTGGCCGGCGAGCGAGCAGGCTTCGTGGCTGATGCCCTCCATCAGGTCGCCGTCGCCTGCCATCACGTAAGTGTAGTGGCCGACGACGTCGCCGCCGAAGCGCGCGTTGAGCATGCGCTCGGCGAGCGCGAAACCGACGGCGTTGCCGAGGCCTTGGCCGAGCGGGCCGGTCGTCGTCTCGATGCCCATATCCTGCATGACTTCGGGGTGGCCGGGCGTCAAGCTGTGCAGCTGGCGGAAGTTCTTGATCTGGTCGAGCGTCATCTTCTCGTAGCCCGTCAGGTACAAGACCGAATAGAGCAGCATGGAGCCGTGACCGCCCGAAAGGATGAAGCGGTCGCGGTCCGGCCACGTCGGCATCGAAGGGTCGAATTTCATGAAGCGCGTGAACAGCACCGTCGCCACGTCAGCCATGCCCATCGGCATGCCGGGGTGGCCGGAGTTCGCTTTCTGCACCGCATCCATCGACAGGGCGCGGATGGCGTTGGCCATTTCGTTATGCGTGGCAGTCATAGAACTCTCCTTCAAAAAATTCAGGCGGCGTCGCTATAGGCTTCGATCGGCGGGCAGCTGCACACGAGGTGGCGGTCGCCGGCCGCCGCGTCGATGCGGTTGACGGTCGGCCAGTACTTGTCCTCACGCACCCACGGCGCCGGATAGGCGGCGACATGCTGCGTATAGGGGCGCTGCCAGTGCGGGTCGAGCACGTCGGCCAGCGTATGCGGCGCGTTGTGCAGCAAGTTGTTGTTCTTATCCCAATTGCCGTTCTCGATCTGCGCGATCTCGGCGCGGATCAGGTGCATGGCGTCGATGAAGCGGTCCAGCTCCGCCATCGACTCGCTCTCGGTCGGCTCGATCATCAGCGTGCCGGCGACCGGGAAGGACATCGTCGGCGCATGGAAGCCGAAATCCATCAGGCGCTTGGCGATATCGTCGACGCTGATGCCCGCCGTGTCCTTGAAGCCGCGCGTATCGAGGATACATTCATGCGCGACATAGCCGCGCTTGCCCTTGTAGAGCGTCGCATAATCCTTCTCGAGGCGCTTAGCGATGTAGTTGGCATTCAGAATGGCGACCTGCGTCGCTTTCTTCAGCCCTTCCGCGCCCATCATGGTGATATACATCCACGAAATCGGCAGGATGGAGGCGGAGCCGTAAGGGGCGGCCGAGACCGGGCCGATCGCCTCGGTGCCGCCGGCAGCAACCGTCAGCGGATGGCCGGGCAGGAAGGGTGCAAGGTGTGCCGCGACGCCGATCGGCCCCATGCCGGGACCGCCGCCGCCGTGCGGGATGCAGAAGGTCTTGTGCAGGTTCATGTGCATGACGTCGGCGCCGAAACGGCCCGGGCAGGCAATGCCGACCATGGCGTTGAAGTTCGCGCCGTCCATATATACCTGACCGCCGTTGTCGTGCACAATCTTGCAAATCTCGCGGATCTCTTCCTCGAAGACGCCGTGGGTGGATGGATACGTCACCATCAGCGCGGCGAGCTTGTCCTTGTGCTTTTCCGCCTGCGCGCGCAGGTCGGAGACTTCGACGTTGCCGCGGTCGTCGCATTTGACGACGACGATCTCCATGCCGGCGAGCGCGGCGGAGGCCGGGTTGGTGCCATGCGCCGACGACGGGATCAGGCAGACGTTGCGGTGCTTCTCGCCACGGCTTTCATGCCACGCGCGGATGACGAGCAGGCCCGCATATTCACCCTGCGCGCCGGAATTCGGCTGCAGCGACACGGCGGCGAAGCCGGTGAGCGCGGCGAGCTTGTCTTCCAGATCCTTCAGCATCACGCGGTAGCCTTCGGTCTGGTCGGCGGGCGCGAAGGGGTGGATATCGCAGAATTCCGGCCACGAAATCGGCATCATCTCGGCGGTCGCGTTCAGCTTCATCGTGCAGGAGCCGAGCGGGATCATCGAGCGGTCGAGCGCCGTGTCCTTGCGTTCCAGCTTGCGCAGGTAACGCAACATCTCGGTTTCGGAGCGGTGCGCGTTGAAGACCGGGTGTGTCAGGAATTCAGACGTACGACGCAGTGCGGCGGGAATACGGTCCGCCGTCTCGGCATCGAGGCCGTCGACGTTGAAGCTGAAGACCGCTTGGCCGGAGAACGCCTGCCACAGGCGCACCACTTCGTCGCGCGTCGATTTCTCGTCGAGCGAGACGCCGATGCGCCCATCGCCGAAATCGCGCAGGTTGATGTCGCGCGCGCGGGCGCGTTCGAGGATCGCCTGCGCCTTGGCGCCCGCGTCCACGGTCAGCGTGTCGAAACCGTGCGCGTTCGACATGGAAAAACCGAGTTTCTGCAACCCCGCCGCCAGCACCGACGTCAGGCGATGGATACGCAGCGCGATAGTCTTGAGCCCTTCCGCGCCATGCCAGACGGCATAGAACGACGCGATGTTGGCGAGCAGAACCTGCGCGGTGCAGATGTTGCTGGTCGCCTTGTCGCGACGGATGTGCTGTTCGCGCGTTTGCAGCGCGAGGCGATAGGCGGGACGGCCGCGGCTGTCGACCGAGACGCCGACGATGCGGCCGGCCACCGAGCGCTTATAGTCGTCGCGTGCGGCGAAAAAGGCCGCGTGCGGGCCGCCGAAACCGAGCGGCACGCCGAAGCGTTGTGCGCTGCCGAACACGATGTCCGCGCCCCATTCACCGGGCGGCTTGAGCAAGGTGAGCGCGAGGAGGTCGGTCGCGACAGATACGATCATGCCCTTGGCATGCGCAGCCTTGACGATCTCGGCGGGATCGGTGACGGCGCCGGTGGTGGCGGGATATTGCAGCAGGAGGCCGAAGCCTTCGCGCGTGACCAAGTCGGCCGGGTCGCCGACGACGACGTGATAGCCCAGCGCGCGGGCGCGGGTTTCAACGACCGCGATGGTCTGCGGCTGGCAATCATGCGAGACGAGGAAAGTCTCGGAAGCCGATCCGCCGACTCGCTTGGCGAGCGTCATCGCTTCCGCCGCCGCGGTGCCTTCGTCAAGCATGGAGGCATTGGCCAGCGTCATGCCCGTCAGGTCCATCGTCATCTGCTGGAAGTTGACCAGCGCCTCGAGGCGGCCTTGGCTGATTTCCGGCTGATAGGGCGTATAGGCCGTGTACCAGCCCGGGTTTTGCAGCACGTTGCGCAGAATCACGTTGGGCGTGACGGTATCGTAATAACCAAGCCCGATCAGCGAGCGCGCGACCTTGTTCTGCGCGGCCATGCCGGCGAGTTTCTCGAGCGCTTCGCGTTCCGTCATCGCGTCGCCGATGGCAGGCGGGGCTTTTTCGAGGATGGAAGCCGGCACAGTCTTGGCGATGAGGTCGTCGAGGCTTGCCGCGCCGACAACGCGCAGCATGGCGTCGATATCCGCATCGCGCGGGCCGATGTGGCGGCCGACGAATTCGTCCTTGCGTTCCAGCGAAGCGATCGTGTGGGGCATCAGAGGCTCTTGATGTAAGCGGTGTAAGCGGTTTCGTCTTTCAGCGCGGCGAGCTCGCCTTCATTGGCGACCTTGACCTTGAAGAACCAGCCCTTCCCGAGCGGGTCTTCGTTGACGAGCGCGGGGTTGGTCGCGAGGTCGGCGTTGATCTCGGTCACTTCGCCGGAGACGGGGGAATAAATCTCGCTCGCCGACTTCACGGATTCGACGACGCCGGCCTGCGCGCCTTTTTTCACGGCCGCGCCGACCTTGGGCAGCTCGACATAGACCACGTCGCCCAGCGCGTTCTGCGCGTAATCGGAAATGCCGACGGTGCCGGTGCCGCCGTCAAGGCGCACATATTCGTGATCGTCGCTGAAGAACGTCTTGCTCATGGTCTTAATCCTTCTTGTATTTGGCGGGAATGAACGGGAGCGCGGCCACGGCGCAGGGACGCGCCTCGCCGCGCAGCATGGCGTCGATTTTCGTGCCGACGGCGGCGAAAGCGGTTTCGACGTAGCCCATCGCCACCGGCGCGTTCACGCTGGGGCCGAAGCCGCCGCTGGTGATGACGCCGATCTTGCGGCCGCCGGCGAACAGTTCGGTGCCTTCGCGCAAGGGGGCGCGGCCTTCCGGCTGCAGGCCGATGCGCAGGCGCGGTGCGCCGTCCGTGATTTGTGCGATGATCTTATTCGCACCCGGGAAGCCGCCGTCGGCGCGGCGGCGTTTGGGAATGATCCACTTCAGGTTGGCCTCGACCGGCGTGGTGGCCGTGTCGATATCGTGGCCGTAAAGGCACAGGCCGGCTTCAAGGCGCAAGCTGTCGCGCGCGCCGAGACCGATCCACTTTGCATCGTCGTGCTTCATCAGGATGCGCGCGAATTCTTCCGCGCGCGCGGCGGGGATGGAGATTTCAAAACCGTCTTCACCGGTATAGCCGCAGCGCGACACGAAGACGTCGCCTTCCACCAGCGACGTCATGAAGCCGAGCGCTGCCGCCGCCGGGAAATGCGCGGCGACGACTTTTTCCGCCGCAGGGCCCTGCACCGCGATGAGCGCGCGGTCATCGCGGATTTTTAGCTCGGCCTTGCCCGCTAGTTTCGCACGGATATGAGCAAAGTCGCCATCCTTGCAGGCGGCGTTGACGACGATGAACAAAGTTTGCGCATCGCGGCGCGTGACGATCAGGTCGTCAATGATGCCGCCTTGGTCATTCAACAAGTGCGTGTAGCGCATCTGACCAGGCACGAGACCGCGGATGTCGGAAGGCACCAACGCCTCGAGCGCGTCGACGTCGCCGGAGAGGATCGCCTGCCCCATGTGCGAAACGTCGAAGAGGCCGGCGGCGGCGCGGGTGTGCAGGTGTTCCTTCAGCACGCCCATGCCGTCATACTGCACGGGCATGTCGTAGCCCGCGAAGGGCACCATCTTGCCGCCCAGTTCCCGGTGCAACGCCCAGAGCGGCGTCTTGAGGAGCGGGGCGGATTGTTGTGAAGCGGCGTTGTTCAAAGCGGCGAGACCTTATAATAGCGACAGGGCATAACAAAATATGCCCCCGCCTGCCCTTGAGTCAACCATGGCGGCAATACGTTAAATCAGGTCTTGCGACGACAGCTCGTCTTTCATGTAGGCGTAGTAGATCGGCGCCGCGATCAGGCCGACGAGGCCGAAAACAGATTCCATAACCAGCATGGCGAGCAGGATTTCCCACGCCCGCGCCCGGATCTGGCTGCCGATGATGCGCGCGTTCACGAAGTACTCGAGCTTGTGGATGAAGATGAGGTACAAGAGCGTCCCCGTCGCCGCGAAAGGCGAGACGGACAGGCCGATCAGGAAGATGATGGTGTTCGAGATCAAGTTGCCGACGATCGGCAGCAGGCCGACGACGAAGGTGACGACGATCATCGTCTTGGTGAACGGCAGCGCCGCGCCCAGCAGCGGCAGCACGACGATGAGGAACAGCCCGGTCAGGAACGTGTTGAGCGCCGAGATGCGGATCTGCGAGAAGACCACGCGGCGGAACGCCGTGCCGAGGAAGGCGACGCGCCCCGCGACCGCCTTGGCCAGCTCGCCGCGATGCGCCGGGAATGCCGGATAAAGCGCGACCATGCCGCCGATGATCATGCCGACGAAGATATGCGCGAAGAGGACGAGCGCGTCCTTGCCGACCAGCCCGATGGAAGAGGCGTTCTGGCGCAGCCACGCGGAGGACGCAGCCTGCAATTCCGCCGTATTGGCGGGCATCCACGCCTGCATCCACGACGGCAGGTGCGAGCGCGCGGTCGCCGCGACGTCGGCCATTTTCTGCATCAGCGCGAAGACGCCTTCCGAGCCGGCCGAGAACTGCGCCGCGATGGCGCCGATCGCGGTTCCCAACCCCATCACGACGGCCGCGGTCAGCAGGATCAGCAAAATGATGCGGCCTGTCGAAGGCAGGACGCCCAGGCGCGCCATCTGCGCCGCGCCGAAGACGATGATGTAATAGACGAAAAGCCCGCTAAGCAGGACCGGCAGCAGCCCCAACGTCAACAAAGCGACGAGGGCCACGGCGAAAGCAAGCTGTGTCGTGAGAAAAAGTCTATCAGTCCTGGCCATGCAACCCCCGAAAAAGAAGAACGGGGATAGTCTACGATTGCAGACGATCCCCGCTCAAGCTCTATTTCGGAAGCTTTTTAGAGCTTCGGGCCGCCCTTGCGGGACTCGAAGCGCTGCTTGACTTCTTCCTTCAGCGGCTTCTTGTCCGGCTTGCCGATCTTGGTGAGCGGCAGGGTGTCGCGGAACTCGATGTTCTGGACAAGCGGGGTCTCGTACCACTTGAGTTTCTCTTTCAGGAACTCATGCAACTTCGCTGCATCCAGCGTAACACCTTCCTTGGGCTGGACGAAGGCCGCCAGCGTTTCGCCGGTGCTTTCGTTCGGCATGGGGACGACGATGACTTCGGAGACGCCGTCGAACTGGCGGATCGCCTCTTCGGTCTTCTTGGGGAAGGCCTTGAAGCCGTTGACGATCGCCATGTCCTTGATGCGGTCGGTGATGAAGACATAGCCGTCGGCATCCATGTAGCCGACATCGCCGGTGTGGAAGTAGCCGTCCTTGTCGAAGACCTTCTTGGTCTCGTCGGGGCGGCCGAAGTATTCCTTCATTACCTGCGGGCCACGCAGGCAGATCTCGCCTTCTTCGGACATCTTCACGACGATATTGGGATCGTCGATGCTGGTGAACTTCACCTCGGTCTGCGGCACCGGCATGCCGACGGAGCCGGTCTTCTTCTCGCCCGTCAGCGGGTTGGCGATGACGATCGGCGCGGTCTCGGAAAGGCCGTAGCCCTCGATGATCTCGACGCCGGTCAGGTCGGTAAATGCCTTGGCCACCGTCACCGGCAGCGGCGCGCCGCCGGAGATGCAGTACTTCAGCGACGACAGGTCGTAATCGTTGATGTTCTTGGTGTCGATCATCTTTTTGTAGAGGGCGGGCACGGCCGCGAACAGCGTCGGCTTTTCCTTGTCGATGATCTCGAGCATCGGCTTGAGGTCGGGCTTCGGCATGGTGATGAGTTCCGCGCCGAGGTAGACGGCGAGGTTCATCTGCACCGTCATGCTGAAGACGTGGAAGAACGGAAGAACAGCGAAAACCTTTTCCTTCTCGCCGCCCGGCTTGCCGCCGGTGAACCAGAGATGCGCCTGCTGCACGTTGGCGGTCAGGTTGCGGTGCGTCAGCGCCGCGCCCTTCGGCACGCCGGTGGTGCCGCCGGTATATTGCAGCAGCGCGACGTCGGAAGGCTTCGCGACGACCTTTGCAGGCTTGCCCTTAGTCTTGACGAGGTCAGAGAACAAGAGATGCGCCGCATCCGCCTTGACAGCGACGGTTTCCTTGACGCCCAGCTTGTCGCGCAGCGCCGTGACCTTCTTGTTCATCCATGCCCAGCCCTTGGTGGCGTTGCACAGGCCGTTGATGATTTTGAAGGGGACTTTCTTCTTGCCCGGCAAGCCGTCGGGGAAATCGCAGACGATGACTTTCTTGAGGCCGGTCAGGGCTTGCGCCTTCTCGACGTTGGGGTAGAGCCACTGCGTGGCGTCGCCCAGCAGGTTGACGGCGACGAGGGCGTCGGTCTGGCTGTCATTGATCTGCTGCGCGAGGGATTCAGCGGGCGCGGTCGGGTCGAAGTTGGCGACGCGGGCGCCGGCCTTCATCGCACCGTAATAGGCGATCAGGTAAAAAGGCGTGTTGGGGAGGCAGACGCCGACGGTCGAACCGACACCGATGCCCTGGTCCTGCAAGCCGCGCGCGAAAGCATCTACCGCTGCGCCCAATTCCTTGTACGTCATCTTCTTGCCGAGGAAGTTCAGCGCCGTGCGGTCGCTGAAGTTCTTTACCGTGCGGTCGAACATCTCGATCATGGTCATTTCCGGCAGTTCGGAATTCCATTGGATATCAACCGGATAATTTTTCGACCACGGGAAGTTTTCAAAAGCCTGATTTTCGTTGTCTTTCGGCATGAGATATACTTTCTTGAAAATGTTCAGATTAGGACAAATATTTATCAGAATACTCCCCTGCCGTAAAGCATCAAAATCATATTGAAAAACAAGCAGATAGTCTTGACCCTCTGCCCGGGTAATGAGAGAATCTGTGTGGGTTCTGCAAGATGGGGGTCTTGGCAATGACGGAAGCGGCGTTTCAAAAAAAGTTCAGGTATCACCACGGCCAGCTGCGCGCGGCGTTGATCGACGCCGCGCTCGGCATCATCGCCACGCAGGGGATCGAGGGATTGAACCTCCGCGCGCTCGCGCAAGCGACCGACGTGTCGCCCGCCGCCCCCTATAGCCACTTCCGCGACAAACAAGATTTGCTCGCCGCCGTCGCCGAGGCAGGCTACCAGAAACTCGCGCTGCAGATGGCCGAGGACGCGACCGGATATAAAGACGCGCGCACCCGTGTGGAGAAGCTTCTCACCAGTTATATCCGCTTTGCGCTGGCCAATAAGCCCCTCTTCCGCCTGATGGCCAACGGCGCGCAGGACATGAAGGAATACCCGACGCTGGCGATGACGGCCGGAAAATCCTATGCGCTGATCTCGGCCGCACTGTCGAAGCGCCAGAACGCGGGCGACGACACGCCGTTCCTGTCCGTCGCGCTGTGGAGCCTCTGCCACGGCCTGACATCCCTGCTGATCGACGACAAGATCAACCTGAGCCAGTTCGGCGCGGCGAACATCGACGACTTCGTGCGCCGCACGGTCGGCTTGTTCGGTGAACAGCTCGTTTAAACGAAGCGGTCGACAATCTTCTGCGCCTTGCGGACGTAAGAGGCGCCGAAGAGGCGCGTGTGCACGAAGAGCTGGTAGAGGCTGTAGATGTCCGCGCGCTCTTCAAAAAAGCCGGGCTGGATCGGGTTGATCTCGTTGTAGCGCGCGAAGAACCCATCGCCGAAGGTATTGAGCAGGCGAATGAAGGCCAGTTCCATTTCCGGGTCGGCGTAATAGATCGCCGGATCGAGGAAAGCGACGATGCGTCCGCGCGCCGCCAGAATGTTGCCGCCCCAGACGTCGCCGTGGATCAGCGCGGGCGGGTTCGGCTTCTTGATATAGCTGCCGACCTTGGCCGCAAGCTTCTCGACCTTCTTCATCAGCGCCTTGTCGATCTTGTTTTCCTTGAAGGCCTCGCCCGCCATGTACATGAGGCGGTTCTCGACGAAGAACTTCGGCCAGTCCTTCGACGGCGCGTTCGGCTGACGCAGGAAGCCGATCAACGTGTCGCGGTCGAAACCATAGGTGTCGTTCCCGATACGGTGCAGCTCGGCGAGCAGTTCCGCCGCATGGCGCGTCGCCGCGTCGTCGAGGCCGTGATGGGATTCGACGAACTCCATCAGGATGAGGTGATCGTGGCTGTAATAGACTTCCGGGATCGGCAGCTTCGATTTCTCGCGCAGGAAGCGCAGCATGTAAGCCTCGATCTCCAGCCCGCGCTCGGCCACCTTGGCAACGCAGGCGCGGCCGTCTTTCAGCCCAAGGCTATAGATATGCGCGTTATTGGCAGACGACAGCGGCGTGATCGCCGCGATCTTGGTCTTCAGGTGGGTCTCGATTTCGGCCTGTAATTCGGGCGTCATCATGGGCATGTCTCCGGCGCTTGACGGGGGCGGGTGCATCTGCAACTGTAAAGCCGCAACCTGGGAGATGATTGTGCCACTGAAACCGGCCCGTCTGCAATGGTCTGACGACGGCACGCTCAAGAGCCTCGACTATGGCGACGTCTATTTCCAGTACCAGGACGGTCTTGCCGAGAAACGTTATGTTTTTCTCGAACGTAACCGCCTGCCCGAACGCTTCGCGACGGCAGCGAATTTTCGTATAGCCGAACTAGGCTTCGGCAGCGGCCTCAATTTCCTTGCGACCGCACAGTTGTGGCGTGAGCGTGCACCAAAAAACGCGACACTGACCTACGTCTCGTTCGAGAAACACCCCATCTCTGGCGCCGACCTCAAGCGCATCCACGCACACTGGCCTGAATTCACCGATGTTTCAGCCGAACTGGCCGCACAATACCCGCCGATGATCGAGGGCTTCCACGCCCTCTTTTTTCCCACGCTGCGCCTGCGCCTGATCCTCGCCTTCGGCGACGCACGCGACCTGCTGCCGGAATTGCGCGGCAACTTCGATGCATGGTATCTCGACGGCTTCTCGCCGAGCCTCAACGCCGACATGTGGGAAGAAAACCTGCTGCGCGGTGTAGCCGAGCATCTCGCGCCTGGTGGGACACTCGCCACATTCTCATCGGTGGGCGACATGCGCCGTGTGCTGAAGTCCGCCGGGCTTGACGTGCGCAAGGAAGACGGCTTCGGCAGCAAGTGGCATATGACTGTTGCGCAGAAACCGGGCGCAGCATCCACATCTCAAGAAAAGACTGTAACGGTGCTCGGCGCCGGGATTGCAGGGGCAGCAGCAGCACGATCTCTTGCCGAACGCGGATGCCGCGTGACGCTGATCGACCGTAGTGGCATCGCCACGGAAACCTCCGGCAACCCCGTCGGCATCGTCTACCCTAAGCTGACGATGGCGGAATCGTCGCTGGGCGCATTTTATCAGCACGGCTTCAGCGTGACGCGCGCGCGTTTGCGTGCATTGAAACTGCCGTCGTGGAATCCGTGCGGCGTATTGCACCTCGACCTCACCGAAGAACGCGCCGCGCGCCACCGCGCCCTTGCCGCGCAATATGACGCGCCGGCCTACGCGGCCTATGACGGCGGCCTGTGGCAGCCGGGCGGCGGATATCTCTCGCCGCCGGAATTCTGCCGCGCGCTGGCCGACCATCCGCACATCACGATGCAGGCCGGCGCGATGATTGAAGATTTAAACAAGATCGAGGCTGACGCCATCGTCATCGCCCTCGGCATGGACAGCAGCGCCTTGGTGCGCGACTTGCCGCTGCGACCTGTGCGTGGACAGGTCACGGCGCTCGCATCGACGCCCACTTCCGCATCGCTTGACCGCGTTATCTGTCACGAAGGTTTCATCACGCCTGCCGTGGGCGGCCTGCACTATGCAGGCGCGACGTTTCAGAAGGAGGCGCTCGCCGCCGCCGCACCGCGCGATGCAGACAACCTTGAAAACTTGCGGGCGCTGAACGACGCCACGCCGCAGTTCGGTTTCACCGCAAGCTCCATTGTTGGTGGCCGCGCCGGATACCGCGCCACCACGCCGGACCGCCTGCCGTTGATCGGCAAAGCGCCCGACCGCGACAGCCAGGACGCGGAAACGCGCGCGGCGGTTTACATTTCAACAGGGTTTGGTTCATTCGGCATGACTGGTGCACCGCTGGCGGGGGAAATGATCGCAGCGATGATCACGGGCGACCCGATGCCTTTGCCTGCACGGTTGATCGAGAAATTGGCGCCGTCACGCTTCATCCTGCGCGACCTGAAGCGTAGCGGCTTATAGCGCCGTCATCCGCAGCGCGGGCGGCAAATCCTTGTCGCAGATCGGCGCGAAGCGGCTGGTGTAACTGTGCGGGAAGCGGAAGTCCCACCATTCCTGCGGTAGCGGCAGCAACTCGCGCCCGGCTTCGGCGGCGGCTTCCATCATGCTTTCTTCGAGAAGGCGGCGGTTCTGCAACACCTCGGCACTGAAGTTAGCGTAGTTGCGCGCGGCGGGATTGTTGGCGCGGTCTTCAGTCAGGAAATCGAAACGCGTGCCCATGTCAACGTCGTCGCCGTTCTTGTCGAGAAGGATGATGTCGACGGCCATGCCGCGCGGATGCCCGCCGCGCCCGGGCGGCGACAGGAGGCGGTTCGGTTCTTCCGTCCAATGCGGATGCGCCTTGACGATGTCGGTCTCCATCATCATCGCCTGCGCCTCGACGGTGCGTAGGCAATCTTTCAGCTCGAAGATATAGCCGCTGCGCTTGAAGCAAATCTCCGCCGCGCGCAGCACGACCGCCGCCATGTCGCGGTGCGCGAGCATGCGCGCGTCGGCGCGGTAGATGCCGGATCCGAACATGTTGTCGCGGTGCGCCGGCTGCGCGTAGACGAGATCGACCTTGACGGGATATTTGCCGACAAAGTCCTCGAAGGCGACTAACGCAGAGGTCGGGATGATTTCCAGCGTCTCGTTTGACATATCTTCTCTTTAAAATCTCCGCGCGCCGGCGCGTCTGTGATATAAGGAGTATAGGGAGTTCAGGGATGACGATCAATCAACGTCTTGATCTACGGCAAGGCCAGGCGCTCAGCATGACGCCGCAATTGCAGCAGGCGATCAAGCTGCTGCAGTTGTCGAACCTTGAGCTTTCCGAATTCATCGAGGCCGAACTCGAGAAGAATCCGCTACTCGAGCGCGACGACGCGCAAGGGCCAGACGCACCCGCCGAAGAAGCCGCGGGCGAACCGCAGCAGCAGGACGAAGCGCCGCTCGACACCGGCGAAGGCTTCAGCGAGAAGGCGGAAGAAAAAGAAGGCATGGATTATTCCACCTCCGCTTTCGCCGGAACCGGCGCGGGCGGCAACAGCACCTTCGACGACCCCGAGAACGGCTTTGAGAACACCATGGCCGCGACGACGACGCTGCGCGACCATTTGCTCGACCAGATCCATGTCGACTTCACCGAGCCGCGCGATCGCGCGATCGCCGTCTTGATGCTCGACTATCTCGACGAAGCCGGCTATTTCCGCACGCCGGCCGAGGCGCTGGCCGCGCGGCTCGGCGTCGATACGGCGCGCATCGAGGGCATCCTCACGCGCCTGCAGCAACTCGATCCCGCCGGCATCTTCGCCCGCTCGCTCAGCGAATGCCTGTCGCTGCAGCTGCGCGAGAAGAACCGCCTCGACCCGGCGATGGAGAAATTGCTCCAGAATCTCGAGCTGCTCGCCGGGCACGACCTCAAGAAACTGAAGGCCGCCTGCGGCGTCGACGACGACGACCTGCGCGAGATGATCGGGGAGATCAAGGCGCTCGACCCCAAGCCCGCGCTGCATTTCGACCACTTCGTCTCGCAGACCGTGGTGCCCGACGTGCTCATGAAGCCGCTGCCGAAAAGCAAAGGCGGCGGCTGGGCGGTGGAGCTCAACGCCGACACGCTGCCGCGCGTGCTGGTCAACAAGGTCTACTACGCCGAGATCCAGAAGGGCGCGAAGACCAAGCAGGATAAGGAATACCTCTCCGACCAGCTCGCCACCGCCAACTGGCTGGTCAAAGCGATGGACCAGCGCGCGCAGACGATCATGAAAGTCGCGACCGACATCATCCTGCAGCAGGAAGCCTTCTTCAACTACGGCGTCGAATACCTCAAGCCCATGGTGCTCAAGGACGTCGCCGACGCGATCGCCATGCACGAGAGCACGGTCAGCCGCGTCACCACCGGCAAATATATCGGCACCCCGCGCGGCGTGTTCGAGCTGAAATACTTCTTCACCTCCGGCGTCTCGACATCCGACGGCGCCGCGGAATTTTCGTCGGAAGCCATCAAGGCGCGCATCAAGACGCTGATCGACGCGGAAGCCGCCGACGCCGTCCTCTCCGACGACGACCTGGTCGACCGCCTGGCGGAAGCCGGCATCGCGATCGCGCGCCGCACGGTCGCCAAGTACCGCGAGGCGATGAAGATCCTCTCCTCGGTGCAACGCCGGCGGCTGAAAGCCCAAGGTAAATAAGGCGTTAACGCTATTTTAAGACGACCCGCCTACAATATTAAGGGTGGTACTTTCTTCATCAAATTCAAGGACAACAACATGCAACTCACGGTCAAAGGCAAGAACCTCGATGTGGGCGACAGCCTGCGCGGTCATGTAGAAGAGATTCTGACGCATACGGCACAGAAATACTTCCGCGACCCGATCGAGGCGACGGTGATCTTCTCAAAAGAGAAGCCGCATTTGTTCAAGGCCGACATCTCGATCCACGTGCGCGGCGGCGGCATCGTGCTGCAATCCGAACATGAGACGGACGATCCCTACCCGGCCTTCGACATCGCGGCGAAGATGCTCGGCAAGCGCCTCGGCCGCTACAAGGACCGCCTGCGCGACCACCGCAAGCATGAAGCGGCGGACGACCTGAGCGCGGTCTACACCACTTTCCGCGCCGAAGATGCCGAGGAAGAAGTCGAAGGCGGCGAAGAGCCCGCCATCATCGCCGAAATGACCGCGCCGGTGCAGACGCTGGCGGTGGCCGACGCCGTGATGCGCCTCGAGCTGGGCGGCATGCCCGCGCTTTTGTTCCGCAACCCCAAGCACGGCGGCCTCAACATGGTCTACCGCCGCAAGGACGGCAACATCGGCTGGGTCGACCCCGCGTCGGCGAAGAAATAGGCGGTGTTTCAGGAATGAAAAAAGCCGGACCTCAAGGGTCCGGCTTTTTTCATGGGGCTGATGGTGCGCGTGGAAAGGATCGAACTTTCTACCCCTGCTATGTCAAAGCAGTGCTCTACCACTGAGCTACACGCGCATACGCATCAGAACGGGATAGGTAGTACCATAAGAAAAAGCCCCGAGGCAAGGAAGAAGTGGCTCCCCGCCGCTGTCTGTAGGCCGCGCACACTTTTTAATTGACATAATTATGAATTTCGTTCATTATTCACGCCATTCGCCATTCGCTTTATTTTTTAAGGAGATTCGCCGCATGTCCTCCCTTCAGATGATCGCCAAGCTTAAAGAACAGCTGCAGGAAAAGTGCCAGCAATATCTCGCTAAAGTCGCTCAAGAGAACGATCGTTTTCTCAACGGAAACATCTTTCAACGGATCGGCGTTTTAATTTCCGGCGGATTCAACAACCACATGGGGATAGCGAATATTTACGGCGAAGCTGCGGCCGACCTTGAAAAGGCCGCAGATAACGGGGAGACCATGCGCACCACGCGCGACATCCTTTATAGCCTCAGGAAGTCCTTCGACGAGGTCGCCAGGAAGCCCGCATCCGCCGTTGGCAACAGCATCAATCGCCCCCTGCTGAAAAAACGTGCGAAAGAGTTTTCGGGTTACAGCGACAAAGTCACTCAGATCCTTCAGTCGCTCTAAAGCTCCAACCCAATCTGCGAGCCCTCACCGCGCCCTGTGGCGCGGTGATTTGTTATGAGCCTGGAATCTTAGGCCGCTTAAATCTCGTACCGCCCGCCCAGCTCGATCACGCGGTCGGAGGGGATCTTGTAGTAGGAGACGGCGCTCGATGCGTTCTGCTTCAGCCACGCAAACAGGTGTTCGCGCCAGCGCGCCATGCCGGATTCTTCGGGTGTGGAGACGACGGTTTCCTTGCCCATGAAGAACGAGGCTTGGTGGATATGGTCGAAGTCCATGCCGCGCACCTGGCAATGGTGCAGCGCGGCGGGCACGTCGGGTTCGTCCTTGAAGCCGGTATGGATGTCGAGCTGGTAGAAGTCCTGCCCCAGCTGATACACGTGAATGCGATTTTCTGGCGGCACGTGAGGCACTTCCTGCGAGATCACGGTGAGGAAGATCACTCGCTCGTGCAGCACCTTGTTGTGCTTGAGGTTCTGCAGCAGGGCCGCGGGCACCACGTTATGCCACGGCGTCATGTAGATGGCGGTGCCGGGCACGCGCAGCGGCGGGTTCTTGTGCACTTCTTTGACGAAGCGCTCGACCGAGACGCTGGAACGCGCCATCTTGTCGTTGAGGATCTTCTGGCCGGTCTTCCACGTGGTGAGCGCGGTGAAGATCAGGCTGGCGAGGAACAAGGGCACGTAGCCGCCCGTCATCACCTTGGTCGCGGCGGAGGCGAAGAGCGTCGCGTCGATGCAGAAGAACAGGCCGGCCGTCATGGCGATGCGCCACCACTTCCAATGCCACTTGAGCCACATGACGATCGAGACCATCACGCTCGCGATCATCATCGCGCCGGTGACGGCGATGCCGTAAGCGGCGGCCAGGCCTGACGACGACTTGAAGATCAGGACCACCGCAATCACCAGCAGCAATACCAGCCAGTTGACGAAGGGGATGTAGATCTGCCCCATCTCACGCGTCGAAGTATGCATGATGCGCATGCGCGGCAAATATCCGAGCTGCACGGCCTGCCGCGTCAGCGAGAAGGTGCCGGAGATGACCGCCTGAGACGCGATCACCGTCGCCATCGCCGCCAGCACCAGTAGCGGCGCCGACAGCGCCTTGGGCGCGAGCAGGAAGAACGGGTTTTCGAGCGCGGTCGGGTCTTGCATCAAGAGCGCGCCCTGACCGAAGTAGTTGAGCAGCAGGCACGGCCAGACGATGAGGAACCACACATAGCGAATCGGCTTGGCGCCGAAGTGGCCCATGTCGGCATACAGCGCCTCGACCCCGGTAACGGACAGCACCGTCGCGCCCATTGCGAGGAACGCGAGCGCCGGGTGGCCGACAATGAACTCAAGCGCGTAAAGCGGATTGACCGATTGCAGCACGGCGGGCATGCGCAGGATCTGGCAGAGGCCCAGCGCACCGAGTGTGAAGAACCACACGATCATCACGGGACCGAAGAGGCCGCCCATCTTGCCGGTGCCGAATTTTTGGCCGGAGAAAAGGCCGACGAGGATGAGGATGGTCAACGGCTCGACGAATGTATGCAGCGATGGCGCCACGACCTGCAGACCTTCGACGGCCGAAAGGACGGAGATTGCCGGCGTAATGACCGCATCAGCGTAGAACAGGCTGCCCGCGAGGATGCCGATAAGGCTCATGATATAAAAGAGTGTCGGGCTGGGACGCGTCAGGCGCAGCACGAGCGCGAGCAGCGCAAGGTCGCCGCCCTCGCCCTTGTTGCTGGCGCGCATGATGAAGGTGACGTACTTGACCGACACCACGACGAACAACAGCCAGAAGATCAGCGAGAGGAAGCGGAAGATGTTTTCCGGCTCGACCGGCATGCCGGTCTGCACGAAGGATTCACGGATGGCGTAGAGTGGGCTTGTCCCGATGTCGCCGAAGACGACGCCGAGCGCGCCGAGCATCATGATGCCGAGTGGGCTTTTATGATGCGCGTGTGCACGTTCCTGCTCCAGCTTGCGGTTCAGGTGTTCGGAAAGGCTCGCCATGAAAATACAGATCCTGTGATGAAGACTGCCTTACCGATAGCATAGTTTTGGCCGCCGCGCAAAACCCACCACCTATCCATTTGTAAAGGATGAAGAAAAACCCGGCGGGTCTTGCGACCGGCGCCGGGTTCCATCTTTGGAGAGATAGGGCTGGCTTTTAAGAATTCTTCGGGCTGTGCGGCGTGCCGGCGCGTTTCGGCTTATGCGCCGCAGGCGTTTCCCTGACGCTGCCATTGGCACTATCCGGCGTGTTCGGGCCCGCCGGCGCTGCATGCGGGTCTTTGTCGTGGATGCACTGGATCGCGCGGCGGAAGGCACTGGCGCTCTTGACCATGCCGTGCTGTTCCAATTCGGGCAGCCGCTCGCGCAGCTGGTCGATGCTCATCGGGATCACCCCGCCGCGCAGGTGCGGCGCGGCATTGGCGCGGAAAGAGCTGCGGAGCGCGCTGACCCCAGCCTCGCCGCCCAGCCTGTCCGCATCGCCCATGAGGGCCATGATGCGACCATCGTGCTCGGTCGTCTTGAGGAAGTGATATGTGTCGCTCATCGTTTATCTCCTTATTGGGAAGTCCCTTATTCGTCTTTCACTTTATGCAAACAAAGTTAAGATCTGGTTACTGGTATATAACATATTGATATAGATAGGGTTTTATATGATTACCGAAAGGGGTTTTCGCCTTGAAAAGTACGTTTGGATGGCCTTATTTCAAGGAGAACAACAACAAGGCCGATTCACCATGACCGATGCCGCGCGCCTTTCCGTCACCGTCACCGAAACCGGCGACGGCCTTTATACCCAGGCCATCACCGACACGCGCCACGGCTGGACGGGCGACGAGCCCCTTGCCACGGGCGGCCGCGACGCGGGGCCGTCGCCGTACGCGCTGCTGCTCTCGTCCCTCGGCGCCTGCACGTCGATCACGCTGCGCATGTACGCGAACCAGAAGAAATGGGATGTGACGCGCATCTCGGTCGCCCTGACGCACGTGAAGGAAAACCGCGCCGACATCATCACGCGCACGATCGCGCTGGAAGGGAACCTCGACGACACGCAACGCCAGCGCCTGCTCGAGATCGCCGACAAATGCCCGGTGCACCGCACGCTCACCGAGGAGCCGCGGCCGGTCATCAACAGCATCTTGGCTTAAGGGCCGATCGCGCGGTTCGGGTGCGGCGGCGTGCCGGCGGCGATGCGGTCGCCGACTTTCTGCACCAGCGTCGAGAGCGACGGCTGCGACGCGGCGATCGCCGCGTGCGAGAGGAAGCGGTTCTCCAGCACGAAACCGAGGAAGCCGCCCATGCTGCGGTCGCTGGCGACGAAGCCCGGCGTCTCGGCGGCGAACAGGTGCGTCTGCATGCGGCAGAACAAATAATTGGTCGCGCCCGAGGGGCTGAGGTCGGCATCCGACATCAATGCGGCCAGCGTCTGCAATTTCTTGTCGCCGATGAGCGCCGCCAGTTCGGGCGGCACGGTGACGGAAGCGTCGCCGTTGAATACCTTGCGCAAGACCTTGTGCGGGCTGTCGGCATTGGGCGCGGCGGAAGTGTCGGTGACGCGGATCATCACGCGCGCGCACTCCATGTCATGGACGGAAACGCCTGCGGCCGCCATGAACGGCGCGATCGCCGCAATCGCGCGGTCTTCCAGCCTGTAGGGCGTCCAGTTGCCTTGCGGCGCGTTGCCCTTGCCGTCATGCAGCAGGTCGTGGCCGACGGCGGCGAGCAGGCAGAGCGCGACGTCGTCGGGCGACAGCATCATGGTGCCGGCGGTGCCGACCTGCGCGAGCGCGTTATTGGCGTCGCACAGGCGCGCCATCATGGCGACCACTTCGCGGAAGTGGTGGTTGCTGTGGTAGGGAAGCCGGCTCGGCACTTCAGCCGCAACGGCCGCCATCAGCGCGGCCTTGAACGCGGGCGTTTCCGCCGGGATGTTGAAATGCGCGGCCGCGACAATCAGCAGCGCGGGCATCGACGGCGGGTCCTTGCGCCAGCGGACGAACATCCGCGCGATCGCATGACCCGCAGGCAACGGCCCTGCGGAACCGGGCGCAAACAGGATCGCGCTGTCGCGGTGCACTTGCCCGATGTCGGATTGCAGGTTGTTCAGGATGCGGCGCGTCGCCGCGGAGAGGTCCGTCGCGCTGAAGTCCTTCGACGTCAGCGACGCCGCCACGGTCTGGAAGGTCGAGATATAATCGGACATCGCAAGACCCCTTCGGTTATTTCGACGGCTGCGGCGTGAATTCGTTGATGCGCTTGCGCGCCTCGGCGACCTGGGATTCGTTCATCGCGTTCGCGGTCTGGATGCGGCCGACGACGGCGGCGTTGCGGTCCTGCCCTTCAGGCAGCGCGGTGGCCGCCAATGCAAACCACTGATAAGCGGCGATCAGGTCGACCTCGCCGCCGCGGCCCTCCTTGAACATGCGCGCGAGCGCGAGCTGGCTCTGCCCGTCGCCGGTATTGGCGCCGCGCTGGTAGAGGCTGCGCGCCATGTCGGCGTTCTGCGTGACGCCCAGCCCCTTGTCGTAGAGGTGCGCGAGCGCGATCAGCGACGGCATGAATTTGTTTTCCTCGCCGGCCTTCTTGTACCAAATGGCGGCCTGCGTATAGTCCTGCTTCACGCCGATGCCCATTTCATAGAGGTTGGCGAGGTAATGCATCGCGGGCACGTTGCCCTTCTCCGCCGCCTTTTGGTACCACACGGCCGCATCGGCGGGGCCGTGCGTCTTGTCGCCTTCCATCGTCTCGTACATCTTGGCGACGTTGACCATCGCGTCCACGCTGCCCTGGTTGGCGGCGCGGTTGTACCAGGCAAGCGCCTCGCTGCCGCTCTTGTCCACGCCGCGGCCGTTGCGGTAGGCATCGCCCAGCGCGTTTTCGGCGGAGACGTCGCCCTGCTTCGCCGCATAAGTGTACCACTTGACCGCGTCCGCGTCGGATTGCTTGACGCCTTGGCCGAGGCGGTAGGCATCGCCCATGTTGAACTGTGCGCGCGCATAGCCCTGCATGGCGGAGAGGTAAAACCACTTCGCCGCCTGCGTGTAATCCCTGCTGTAAGGACGGCCGTCGCGCAGCATGACGCCAAGGTTGTTCTGCGCCGCCGGGTCGCCCGCCTGCGCCGCCTTGGCGTACCAGTCGAAACCGGCGCGCTCGTCCTTCGTCACGCCGCGGCCAGAGCTGTAGAGATAACCGAGATAGGCCATCGCCGGCGCATAGTCCTGCTGCGCGGCCTTGCGGAACCAGTTGGCGGCGTCGTTGGTGTTCTTCGCCGTGCCCCAGCCATTGTCCATGAGGACGCCGAGATAGTATTGCGCCGCCGGGTCGCCGTCGCCGGCGATGCGCCAGAGGATGCCCGCCGCGTTGTCGAAATCGCCGTTGTCGTAGTAGGCCTTGGCCTGGTCGAAAGTGGGCTTGTTGTCGTCATCTTGGGCGCGCGCCGGCGCAGCCGCCAGCAGCATCGCCATCAGGACAACGATGGACGCCCCCTTGCGCAAATTATTACTCCGCCATGCCGATCGCGGACATGTAGAGCTCGAGCAGTTCCAGCTCTTCACGACGCTTCTCGAGGTTCATTTTGCGCAGAGAGACGATCTTGCGCATGATCTTGGGGTCGAAGCCCGTGCCCTTGGCTTCGCTGTAGACGTCGCGGATGTCCTCGGCGATGGCCTTCTTCTCGCCTTCCAGGCGCTCGACGCGCTCGATGAAGGACTTAAGGCGGTTGCCCGAGATGTCGGTCACGTTGTCGCCTTGCTTCTTGATGTTTTCTTTTGCCATGGGTCACCTCTGTTTTTGCTGGAATCGATGTGGGAACAATAAAGCCTTTGCGCTGTCGGTCAAGACGGAGAATCGGGCGGCGGCAGCACTGTCAGCGTCGCGTTGGAATCGCACGCTTTCAACAGCGTCAGCATGTCGGCGCGGCGCAGGCCCACGCAGCCTTTCGTCGGCGTCATCGCCTCGCGCGCGAGGTGGATGAAAATCGCGCTGCCCCGGCCCGCCACGGGCGGCGCGTCGTTGTAGCCGACGACGATCACGTAATCGTAAAGATGGTCGTCGCGCGTCATGCGGTCGACGCTGCCCGTGTGCGGCAGCGCGACTTTCGTATTGTAAGCAGGGTCGGCGGGATCTTCGCACCAACCGGTCTCGGGCGTCAGTTCCTCGACGGGCAATTGCGTCTCGGGACGCGGCGCGCGGTCGGCGCGCCAGATCAACTGGCGCAAGGGATAAGTGCCGAGCGGCGTCTTGCCATCGCCTTCGCGCTTGTCATCCGCCGCGATCACGCCGGCGCGGCCGAGCGTGCAGTCGAAAACGTGGCCGCCGACCTTCACGCGCCCGGTCGTCGCCTCCCATGACGTTGTCTCGACGATGATCTCTGTCATGCGAATACCTGCTGCCATGACGTGCGCAGCGCGGCGTCGAGGTCGTTCATGTTGACATTGATTCCCAGTGCTTTGAGCGACGTCACACCATGCTGAGAAATGCCGCAGGGCACGATGCCGCGGAAGTGCGAGAGGTCGGGGTCGAGGTTGATCGAGACGCCGTGGTACGTCACCCACTTGCGCACGCGCACGCCGATGGCGGCGACCTTGTCCTCGCGCCCGTTGTGCGCGACCCAGATGCCGACGCGGCCGGTACGACGCTCGCCCTTCACGCCAAGCGCGCCAAGCGCCTGGATGATCCATTCTTCAAGGTCGCAGATATAGCCGCGCAGATCCTGCCCACGCTTGTTCAAATCCATCATCACATAGCCCACGCGCTGGCCGGGGCCATGATAGGTGTATTGCCCGCCCCGCCCGGTACGGAAGACCGGCAGGCTGTCGGTCAGCAAATCGGAATCGTTCGCGCTGGTGCCGGCCGTATAAAGCGCGGGATGTTCGAGCAGCCAGACAAGGTCGGCAGCGTCGCCCGCGCGAATCGCCGCCGCACGACCTTCCATGAAGGCCACGGCACTGTCGTAGGGCACGGGATCGGCGTCAGCGCGCCATTCGGTGGTTTTGAATCCGCTCATGCCCCAACCATAGCAAAAACGGGGGGATTCGGGGGAGGAAACAGGTATACATAATATAAAATGCGCAACAGGCTTGCATCCCCCCGCTGCATCTGTTATTGAAATCCCACCTCAGGATAACCATGTACCTATGTGCGGTCGTGGCGGAATTGGTAGACGCACTACCTTGAGGTGGTAGCGGGGCGACCCGTGAAAGTTCGAGTCTTTTCGACCGCACCATATCTTAAAAAAATGACGACTTCCTTCAAGCCCGGTACGACCATCCACGTGCATGACAAGATGCAGCAGGATTACACTTACAGCCTGACCGCGCGTGCCGGAAAGGATTTCGACGCCGGCTTCACGCCGCACTTTACGCCGCAGAAAATGCTCGAGCTCGGCGTCTTCGAGGGCAAGTACTGCAACGACTGCCAGGACGAATTCCCCACGGCATGGTTCAAGAAAGCCAAGACGGCGGAGACAGCCGATCCGTCGCTGAATTATTTCGGCATCAAGAGCCGGCAGCCGCTGCCGGTCTGGCGCGCGAACGGCTGGATCATCGGCCCCGACCCACGCGGCTGGTTCCAGTGGTATTGCCGCTACTGGATGGGCCGCCGTTTGCCGAAAGTCGATGCGGCGCAGATCCGGCGCTGGCGCGCCTTCTCCCGCCACGCCGCGCAAGTCAGGATCAATTGCCCAAAGCACTGCCTGACCTGCCGCCCGCGCCAGCGGCAGGCGCTTTTGCAATGGTCATATGATCCCTTTATCTAGCGCGCGTGCGCCAAATCGTGCTAAATTCACGCATGCCGCGCCGCGGCACGCTTGAAGGATCCCGCCATGCCCGTCAAAAAAGATTCGCTCCACGAAGCCGCGCTCGAATATCATCGCAACCCGAACGGGCCGGGCAAGATATCGATCACGCCGACCAAGGCGCTGGCGACGCAACGCGACCTTGCGCTCGCCTATTCGCCCGGCGTCGCCGCGCCGTGCGTCGAGATCGCGGCGGACCCTGCCTGCGTCAACGAATACACCTCGCGCGGCAACCTCGTCGCGATCATCACCAACGGCACCGCCGTGCTGGGCCTCGGCGACATCGGCCCGCTGGCCGCCAAGCCGGTGATGGAGGGCAAGGCCGTCCTCTTCAAGAAATTCTCCGGCATCGACGCCATCGACATCGAGATCGACGAGAAGAACGTCGACCGCCTCGTCGACATCATCGCGTCCTTGGAGCCGAGCTTCGGCGGCATCAACCTTGAAGACATCAAGGCGCCCGAATGTTTCGAGATCGAGCGCCGCCTGAAAGAGCGCATGAAGATCCCCGTCTTCCACGACGACCAGCACGGC
>CAYZCE010000007.1:0-71938 GCA_964476835.1 uncultured Rhodospirillaceae bacterium | reverse complement strand
CGCTTACCACGAAGCCGGTCACGCCATCGTCGCGCTGCACGAACCGGCGTCCGACCCGATCCACAAGGCCACCATCATCCCGCGCGGCCGCGCGCTGGGCATGGTCATGCGCCTGCCGGAAGGCGACCGCATCTCGATGAGCAAGGAAAAGCTGCTTGCCGACCTCGCCGTCGCGTTCGGCGGCCGCATCGCGGAAGAGATGGTCTTCGGCATGGAGAAGGTCACCACCGGCGCCTCTTCCGACATCAAGATGGCGACCGAGATCGCGCGCCGCATGGTGATGGAATGGGGCATGAGCGGCGACCTCGGCCCCGTCAGCTACGGCAACGAGCGCGAAGAAGTGTTCCTCGGCTATTCCGCCGGCGGCCAGAAGACTGTGTCGGCGGACACCGCGAACCGCATCGACACCGAAGTGCGCCAGATCATCGATGATTCTTACGTCCGCGCGCGCAAGACCCTGACGGACAACCGTCACGAGCTCGAAGCGCTCGCCAAGGCGTTGCTCGAATACGAAACGCTCAGCGGCGAGGAGATCCCGCGCGTGCTCAGGGGCGAAAAACTCGCGCGCGCCGAAGACGCCGATGAAGCGCCGCGCCGCAACGTCCTGCCTGGCGTTGCGCCGTCGACGGGCGTCAACGCCTAAGCGGAGGGGTGGATCACATGACACGCAGGCTTTTCGGGACTGACGGGATCCGCGGCAAGGCCAACGTCGCGCCGATCACCGCCGACGTGGCGCTCGCGGTCGCGCAGGCGACGGCGGTGCAGCTGAAGCGCGGCAACCACCGCCATAAGGTCGTCATCGGCAAGGACACGCGCCTCTCCGGCTACATGCTCGAGCCGGCGCTGACGGCGGGTTTCATCTCGATGGGCGTCGACGTGGTGCTGGTGGGGCCGATGCCGACGCCGGCGGTCGCCATGCTGACGCGGTCTTTGCGCGCCGACCTCGGCGTGATGATCTCCGCCTCGCACAACGGCTACCAAGACAACGGCATCAAGATTTTCGGCGCCGACGGCTACAAGCTGACCGACGACGTCGAGGCGCAGATCGAGAAGCTGATCGCCAGCCCGCTCACCGCGGAACTGGCGCTTGCGCCCGACCTCGGCCGCGCCAGCCGTCTGGACGACGCCAGCGGACGTTATATCGAATACGCAAAGAACACATTCCCGCGCGGCATGCGCCTCGAAGGCCTCAAGATCGTGGTCGATTGCGCGCACGGGGCGGCCTATAAGGTCGCGCCGCGCATCCTCTACGAACTTGGCGCGGAAGTCATCTCGATCGGCGTGTCGCCCGACGGCACCAACATCAACAGGGATTGCGGCGCGACGGCGACGCAGCAGCTGCAGGACGCTGTTATCGTACACAAGGCGCATATCGGTCTTGCCCTCGACGGCGACGCCGACCGCCTGATCCTCTGCGACGAAAAAGGCCAGGTGGTCGATGGCGACCAGATCATGGGCCTGATCGCCGCGTCGTGGCACAAGAGCGGCACGCTCAAGGGCAGCAGCGTGGTGGCAACGGTCATGTCGAATCTCGGCCTTGAGCGTTTCCTGCGCGACCTCGGTATCGCGCTCAAGCGCATGCCGGTGGGCGACCGCTACGTCGTCGACCATATGCGTACCAACCATTACAACATCGGCGGCGAACAATCCGGCCACGTCATCCTCGGCGATTACAGCACGACGGGCGACGGCTTGATCGCGGCGCTGCAAGTGCTCGCGGTCGTCATGCCGGAGTTCGGAAGCAAGCCGGTCAGCGAGATCTGCCGCGTCTTCGCACCCGTGCCGCAGATCCTGAAAAACGTGCGCTACCAGAACCCGGTGTCGATGGAGAGCAGCGCCATGCAGGCCGCGCTCGCCACTGCCGAGAAGAAGATCGGCGAAGGCCGCATCCTCGTGCGCAAGTCCGGCACCGAGCCGCTGATCCGCGTGATGGCGGAAGGCGACGACGAAAAGCTGGTGCGCGCGGTGGTCGACGAATTGTGCCATGCGGTCGAGACGCAAGGCCTGAAAGCAGCGGGCTGATGAAAGCGCATTTCTTCGCAGCGGACACGGCGGCGGCGCGGCAGGCGAAGGCGGCGCTGACCGGGCTTTACGGCGACACGCCGCTGGAGAAAGCCGACGTCGTCGTGGCGCTCGGTGGCGACGGCTCCATGCTGCGCGCGCTGCATGACAGCGTGAAGCACCAAAAGCCGGTGTTCGGCATGAACCGCGGCTCCGTCGGCTTTCTGCTCAACGAATTCCGCGAGGAAGGCCTGGAAGCGCGCCTGACGGCGGCGCAAGCCGTGACGATCAACCCCTTGCGCATGAAGGTCACCACGCAGCAAGGCCGCACGGTCGAGCAACTGGCGATCAACGAAGTGTCCCTGCTGCGCGAAACGCGCCAGACGGCGAAACTGAAAATTTCCATCGACGGCATCGTGCGGCTGGAAGAGCTGATCTGCGACGGCATCATCGTGGCGACGCCGGCGGGCAGCACCGCCTATAACCTCTCTGCGCACGGGCCGATCGTGCCGCTGGGCGCGGCCTTGCTCGCGCTGACGCCGATCAGCGCCTTCCGTCCGCGCCGCTGGCGCGGGGCGCTGCTGCCGCAGTCGGTGAAGCTATCCTTCGATATCCTTGAGGCGAAAAACCGCCCCGTCAGCGCGGTCGCCGACTTCACCGAAGTCCGCGACGCCGTGCGCGTCGACGTCTGGCGCGACGAGAGAGCCGGGATCAAGCTCCTGTTCGATCCCGAGCACAATCTCGAAGAGCGCATCATCAAGGAACAATTCATGCCCTAGGCATAAAAAAACACCCCGCCTTGCAGCGGGGTGTTTTTTTTAAGTTCAGCTCTTAGCGGCTCGCGAACTTGCGGCTGCGGCGCTGGCCTTCGCGGCTGAAGCCGGGAGTGCCGTCGGCACGCGGCTTGCTCTTGTAACGCGGCGCGGCGCGGTCCTTGGTGCGGGCCGGTGCGGTCGCGTCGCGGGGTGCGCCGAAGTTGCGGTCGTCTGCGGCGCCGGCGCTCATGGTGTCGCGGGAAGAGTCGCGGCGATTATCGTCGCGACCGCGGCCTTCGCTGCGTCGGTCATCGTTTCTGCGTTCGCCATCGAACTTGCGCTCGCCGCCGAACTTAGAGCCGCCGCCGAACTTGCGTTCGCCGCCGAATTTACGGCCACCGCCGAATTTGTTGCCGCCGCCGCGCTTGGGTGCGGCACCGCCACGCGGCATCGGGGTCTTGTCGCCGGGGTTCATCAGCTTGTGGATGGCGTGCCAGAGGCGTCCGTCCGAGGGCGTGATGAAAGCAAGTGCCGCGCCTTCCGCGCCCGCGCGCGCGGTGCGGCCGATGCGGTGGATGTAGTCTTCCGGCGATTGCGGCAGGTCGTAGTTGATGACGTGCTCGATGTGCGGGATGTCGAGGCCGCGCGCGGCGACGTCGGTCGCCACGAGGACGCGGTAGCGCTTGTCGCGGAACGCCTGAATCACGCGGTCGCGCTTGTTTTGGTTGAGGTTGCCGTGGATGGCGTCGGCCTTGAAGCCCGCCGTCGCCAGCTTCTCCGCCATGCGCTTGGCGCCGTGCTTGGTCTTGACGAACACGATGATCGAGCCTTTGCGCTCGGTCAGCTGGCCGAGCAGCGTGGTGTACTTTTCGCCTTCGCCGACGTGCAGCAGTTCCTGCTTGATCTTCGCGGTCGGCTGGATGGTGGAGCCGACGGAGACGCGGATCGGGTCGGTCTGGTACTTCTGCGCCAGCTTTTCGATCTCCGGCGGGATGGTGGCCGAGAACAGCAGCGTCTGGCGCTTCTTCGGCATGTGTTTCAGGATGCGGTCGATCTGCACGCCGAAGCCCATGTCGAGCATGCGGTCGGTTTCATCGAGCACGAGGAAGTCGGCCGTCGAGAGGTTGAGGCTGCGGCGTTCCAGGTGGTCGTTGATGCGGCCGGGGGTGCCGACGATGATGCGCGGGTTGGCGCGCAGCTGCGAGAATTGCTTGTTCATCGATTCGCCGCCGATCAGCAGCGCGGTGCGGATGCGGCTGCCGACCAAGAGCGGCTCGAGCGTCGAGAGCACCTGGGTCGCCAGTTCGCGCGTCGGCGTCATGATGATGCCGGCGCCTTGCGGGTTGGCAAGCAGCTTGACGATCATCGGGATGCCGAAAGCGGCGGTCTTGCCGGTGCCGGTCTGCGCGGAGCCGAGAATGTCGTGGCCCTCCAGTGCATGGGGAATCGCCTGTTCCTGAATGGGGGTCGGCGTGGTGAAGCCGATTTTCTGGATGGCGGCGAGAACGGTCTGGGGCAGGCCCAGATCAGCGAAAGTGGTCATTATTGAAGTATCCTTGTCTAAGCATATGTCATCGTCTCCGCTTCACCATGAAGCTGAGAAAGAGAGCGGGGAACTCTTTGACAAAAGGCGCGGGGAAGGCGGGCGGGCCGCTTTCATTCATACCCGCCAAGCTTAGGGATATGACTGGCCGTAGAATCGACAGGCCAAAATGCGTTAAGGCATAGAGTTATCTGAACTCGGGATGGAGCATACAGAATATTTTACAAAATCACAAGAAAATAATATATATTGATTGCTTTCAAAGTGTTAAGCTATGCCCATGACAGAACAGCAAATCATCGGCGCCGGTGCGGCGCTTCTCGGCGTCTACGGTTACGGCATGTATATTCGCGACGTGTTGCGCGGCCATGTGCGCCCGCACCTGTTCACGTGGACGGTCTGGGGCATCCTGATGTCCATCGCGCTCGCGGCGCAGCTGACGCAAGATACCAGCCCCGGCACGTGGAACCTGATGTCGAGCACGGTGCTGACCGTGGCGGTCGCGATTGCGAGCCTCTTCTACGGCGACCGCAACATCACGCGCGGCGACTGGATCGCCTTCATCGCCTCGCTGTCGGCAATCCCTGTCTGGAAGATGACGGCCAACCCGGTTTACGCCGTGCTGCTCATCTGCGCCATCGACTGCGCCGCTGTGTGGCCGACCTTCCGCAAGAGCTGGTACCGCCCGCATCAGGAAGGCGCGCTGATGTTCGCGCTGACGGTGCCGCAGTTCCTGCTCTCCATCGTCGCGCTCGACCGCGTCACGCTGGTGACGGCGCTGTACCCCGCGTTGATCGCCGGGCTCAACACCGCGCTGGTGCTGATGCTGCTGTGGCGCCGTCGCGCCGTTTCCCCTGCCTGACGAGAGATAGACCATGATCGCAAAAACCATCCTTACCGGCGTCAAGCCCACGGGCGCGCCCCACATCGGCAACTACATCGGCGCCATTGGCCCAATGCTGCGCATGTCGCGCGAATACGCGAAAAGCTACCTGTTTATCGCGGATTATCACGCGCTCAACGCGGTCTATGACCCTGCCGCGCTGCGCCGCGACTCTTACGAGGTGGCGGCGACGTACCTTGCGCTTGGGCTTGATCCGGCGCGCACCGTGTTCTACCGCCAGTCCGATGTGCCGGAGATTTTCGAGATCACCACGCTGCTCTCCGCTGTCACACCCAAGGGATTGATGGATCGTTCGCACGCCTATAAGGCTTCGGTCGACAAGAACCGCGAGGCGGGCAAGGACGTGGATGCCGACGTCAACATGGGCCTTTACACCTACCCGATCCTGATGGCGGCCGACATCCTGATGGCGCAGACCGATATCGTGCCTGTGGGCAAGGACCAGGTGCAGCACGTCGAATTCGCGCGCGACATCGCGGGCTATTTCAACCACACCTTCGAGCCCGTGTTCAAGCTGCCCGCCTACAAGCTGGAAGAAGGCGCAAGCGGCGCGCTGCTGCCGGGCCTCGACGGACGCAAGATGAGCAAGTCCTACAACAACCATATCCCCGTCTTCCTCGACAGCGCGTCGCGCAAGAAGCTGGTGATGAAGATCGTCACCGACAGCAAGCTGCCGAACGAGCCGAAGGATCCCGACGGCAACGCGATCTACCTACTCTACGCCCACTTCGCCGCGCCCGACGATATCGCGGCGATGCGCAAGGCCTTCCTCGAGGGCGGCATGGGCTATGGCGATGCAAAGAAGCTGCTGCTTGAGGCGCTCGAGAAAACGTTTGAAGCGCCGACCAAGGCCTATAACGACTTCATGGCGGATACCGCGAAGATTGATGCGCTACTGGCCGCCGGCGCCGCCGAGGCGCGCAAGGCCGCGCGTGAGACGCTGTCGCGGGCGCGCGAGGTCGTGGGGCTGAAACGCCTCGGTTGACAGGCGGCGGCAGATTGGCTATACATAATCCACCAACGACAACAGCCGGACATCAAATGAGATTTATTGCATTGATTTTGCTTGTATTTGTGGCAACGCCGGCTTGGGCGGATGCGGCCATGACCGATGCCCAGCTGGCCAGCTACATCAGCGGTCGCCTCGATCAGGCTCTCGCCGGCGGCACGCGCGCGCCCAGCGTCGTGTGCGATGACAACGGCTGTGCTGTCGTCGTCCAGTAAGAAATCACGCCATCCTCTTTCGCGCATACAGGTCATCGAAGATCTTCTCCAGCCCCGCGTTGACGCCGCGGCAGTTGTCGACGACCGATTTCGCCCAGGTAAAATATTCGGTGATGCGCCGCTGTTCCCAATCCGCCGGCGCGCTTTCGAGTAGCGCGCGCAGGTTGGCGGATTTGTCGGCCAGCTTGACCATTTTCGCCGCATTCGACGCATGCGCGGCATGCTCGACTTGTAAGCGCTTGCGCTCCGTTTTCGGCAGGGACTTGTCATCGGTGACTTCGCGCACGATGTCGGCGACGTTGCGGCCGAAGGCCTGCAGCAGCTCTTCGTAAGTGGTGCCGGTGTCCTCGATGGTGTCATGCAGGATGCCCGCGATGACGGTGTCTTCGTCCGCGCCGTGGGCGGCGAGCAGGTTGGCGACCTCGATCACGTGGTTGACGTAAGGCTCGTGCCGGTGGCCCTTGCGGCGCTGGTCGACGTGTTTTTCGGCGGCGAAGAGGAAAGCCTGGGTCAGGCGGGAGGGGGTGGTCATGTGCGTTCTCCTGTTGTTGACGGGAAAAGCATGACACCTGTTCGATCCCTCCGGCAAATGCCGATGCGGCATTCCCTATGCTTGCGCGGCATCCGCCTTATTCAATAAATATGAAAAATATATCAGTGCAAGAATCGACCAAGGGCAGGGGGCTGTGCTATGCAGGGGGAAGAAAAGGAATGCGCCCATGACCATCGATTACAGCAAGACCATCCACCTCCCCAAAACGGACTTCCCGCGCCGCGCGGGTCTCGCGCAGAAGGAGCCGCAGCTGCAGCAGCGCTGGGAGAAGATGGGCCTCTACGAGCGCCAGCGCGCCGCGTCCAAGGGCCGCGAGAAATTCATCCTGCACATGGGGCCTCCCTTTGCCAATGGCAACATCCACCTCGGCCACGTGCTTTCGACCGTGCTCAAGGACGTCGTGTGCCGCAGCCACCAGATGATAGGCTATGACGCGCCGCTGGTGCCGGGCTTCGACTGCCACGGCCTGCCGATCGAGTGGAAGGTCGAGGAAAATTTCCGCGCCAAGAAGAGCAACATCACCAAGGACAGCGACCGCGTCGGCTTTCTCAAGGCCTGCCGTGATTTCGCAGCCGAGTGGGTGGGTGTGCAGTCGGGCGAATTCCAGCGCCTCGGCATCCTCGCCGACTGGAAGAACCCGTATAAGACGATGGACAAGAACTCCGAAGCCACCATCGCCGCGACGGTGCACAAGTTCCTGCTCAACGGTTCCCTCTACCGCGGCTCCAAGCCCGTGATGTGGTCGATCCCCGAACAGACCGCGCTGGCGGAAGCGGAGATCGAGTATAAGGACATCACCTCCGATACGCTCTACGTCGCGTTCCCCGTGAAATCCGGCCCGGCTGCTATTTCTGGCGCCTCGGTCGTCATCTGGACGACCACGCCGTGGACGCTGCCCGGCAACCGCGCGATCGCTTATGGCGAGGACATGGATTACATGCTGCTCGAAGTGTCTTCGGTGAAGGAAGGCAGCCTCGTGAAGGCGGGCGACAAATACGTGATCTGCGAAGCGCTCCATGCGGCGTTCGTCGCGGCCGCCGGCATCACGGCGTCGAAAGACACGCAGCTTGGCAAGGGCGCGCAGTTCAAGGGCGCAATCTGCCGCCATCCGCTGCACGGCCAAGGCTACGACTTCGACGTGCCGCTGCTCGCAGGCGATTTCGTCACCACCGACACCGGTACCGGCTTCGTGCATATCGCGCCCGGGCACGGCGAAGACGACCACCGTCTCGGCGTCAAGAATGGCATCGAAGTGCCGGAGACGGTTACGGGCGACGGCAAATATACCGATCGCGTGCCGTTGTTCGCGGGCGCAGCTGTGTACTACGGCGATGGCAAGAAGGGCCCCGCCAACAAGCTGGTGACCGAGGCGATCCTGAACGCGAGCAACCTTGTCGCCAAGGGGCAGGTGCAGCACTCCTATCCGCACTCGTGGCGGTCGAAGGCGCCGGTGATTTTCCGCACGACGCCGCAGTGGTTCATCTCGATGGACAAGACCGGCATCCGCGACCGCGCGCTTGCTGAAATCAAGAAGGCCACGTGGTATCCCGAGCGCGGCCAGAACCGCATCGGCGCGATGGTCGAGCAACGCGGCGACTGGTGCGTCAGCCGCCAGCGCGTCTGGGGCGTGCCGCTCGCGATCTTCGTCAGCAAGCAGACCGGCGAAGCGCTCAAGGACGAAAAGGTTCTCGCGCGCATCATCGATATCTTCCAGAAGGACGGATCGGAAAGCTGGTACAACCGCCCGGCGCAGGATTTCCTCGGCAACGACCACAAGGCCGACGACTACGATCAAGTGAAGGACATCGTCGACGTCTGGATGGAATCCGGCATCACGCAGGATTTCGTGCTGCGCCAGCGGCCTGAACTGCAATGGCCCGCCGACCTCTACCTCGAAGGCTCCGACCAGCATCGCGGCTGGTTTCAGTCCTCGCTGCTCGTCGCCACCGGCACCGGACACGGCGCACCGTACAAGAACGTGCTGACGCACGGCTTCATCCTCGACGAAAAAGGCTACAAGATGTCGAAGTCGCAGGGCAACGTGACCGCGCCGTCGAAGCTGATGGAGATTCACGGCGCCGACATCCTGCGCCTGTGGGTCGCCGGCTCGGGCTATACGGAAGACATCAAGTTCGGCGAGCATATTTTGCAAGGCCACATCGACATCTACCGCCGCATCCGTGGCACGTTCTGCTATCTGCTCGGTAGCTTGCAGGATTTCGAGAAGGTCGACTACGCGCAGCTCTCCGACATGGACAAGTGGGTGCTGCACAAGCTGCACGAGATCGACGGCACCGTGCGCAAGGCGATCTCGGAATTCAACTTTCTCGAGATGACCACGGTCGTGCATAACTTCTGCGCGCGCGAGCTGTCGGCGTTCTACTTCGACGTCTGCAAGGACACGCTCTATTGCGAAGCGACCGACAGCGTCAAACGCCGCGGCGTGCTGACGGTGCTCGACGCCGTGTTCAACCACCTCGTGCATTGGCTGTCGCCGGTTCTCTGCTTCACGGCGGAGGAGGCGTGGCTGTCGTACAAGGGCCTGACGCTGGAAGACACGAAGGAAAGCATCCACCTCAGCATCCTGCCGCCCGCGCCTGCCGCGTGGCACAAGCCGGAGCTGGAAGAAAAATGGCAAAAGGTCTTCGCCGCACGCGGCGTCGTCACCGGCGCGCTTGAAGTCAAGCGGGCGGAAAAGATGATCGGCGCGTCTCTCGAAGCCGCGCCCAAGGTCTATGTCTCCGACACGGCCTTGGCGCAAGTGCTGAAAAGCGTCGGTTTCGCCGACGTCTGCATCACCTCGGATCTGGCGCTGCAAGACGGCGCGGCGCCCGCAGGCGCGTTTGCGAACGCAGATGTTCCCGGCATCGCCGTCGTCGTCGAAAAAGCGGCCGGCGACAAGTGCGAACGCTGCTGGAAATACACCACCGACGTCGGCACCAACGCCGCCCATGCCACGCTCTGCGCGCGCTGCGCGGGCGTCGTGCAGAAACAGCAGGCCGCCGCTGCCGCTTAGTGGATGCTCGGGTTGTCGTTCTTCTTTGAGAGCGTTTCGATGGTTTGCTTCTGTTCAGCGACCTGCTGCTCGAGTGCGCGGATGCGTACCTGTGCCTGATTGAATTTCTCTGCGAGGCTCGCTTCGGTATAGTCGGGAGAGAAAACGCCTTTTTTCGCGTGGAAATCCACCATCAGGGATCTCTTCGCCTCGGCCTCGATGGCGGGCCTGGCGCGTTCCGTCAGCCAGCCAGCGAAGCGCGGCGTGTCGGGATAATATGTGCCGTTGATGCCCCTCTGGATTTCCTCGACGGCCATAGGATCTTGCCCGAAGGTCTTGAGCAGCGTGACCAGTTGCTCCGCGGTGCCCGACCAAGCGGAATAGTTCATATCCTTGTACTTCATAAAATGCTCCTGCTGAAAACAGCCCGTATTATGGCGCAATAAAAAGCGCCGTCAATCCCGGGGTTGACGGCGCTTTTTATGAAGCTGTTGTGTCAGTGGCCTTGCCAGCCGGGGCCGGAATTCTTCTGCGCGAGTTCGCTCTTGAGGCGCGCGACTTCCTTTTCCAGCTCGGTGTTGCGCTCGGTCAGCTTATCCACCTTGGTGGAGGCCTTGTCGTAGGCCTTCTTCAGCTTGGATTCGATGCTGTTGGGCGAGAATTCGTTTTGTTGTCCGCGGAAGCTGGCCAGCGCGGCGCGCTTTTCCGTTTCATGAAGGGCATTGGGGAGACGGTAGGAGAGGCCCTCGGCGCTTTCGCCGTCAAGGCCTGACACGATGGCGATCATCGCGTTCTTGTCGTCGCCGTGGTTGAACAGCAGTTCCTTGAACTCATCGACGGTGCCGCGATACGCGGTGAGGTTGAGAAGGACGTAATCAACGTGGGCAGTCATGCAAGGCTCCTTGAAAGGATGAACTAACATGGATAGAGTACTATAATTATTGACATTCTGTCAAATGTTATTCCTTTGACCGACGAGAACATTTCATGTACAAAAGTCCTGATCCGTCTGATTCAACAAAATAAAATTATATGGTTCAACGCGTTAGCACAGTGACGTTTCAGGGCGTCGAGGTTCTGGATATCGACGTCCAGGTCCAGATCGCCAACGGCCTGCCGGCGTTCAACATCGTCGGGCTGCCGGACAAGGCCGTGGGCGAGAGCCGCGAGCGTGTGCGTGCCGCCCTGCATGCGATCGGCCTGTCGCTGCCGGCCAAGCGCGTCACCGTCAACTTGGCGCCCGCCGACCTTGTGAAGGAAGGCAGCCATTTCGACCTGCCCATCGCGCTGGGCGTGCTGGCGGCGATGGGCGTCTTCCCGGGCGAAGAGCTGGCGCATTACGTGGTGCTCGGCGAGCTTGCGCTCGACGGCGGCATCCGCCCGGTGGCAGGCGTGCTGCCGGCGGCAATTTCGGCTTCGGCGTCGGGGCGCGGCATCATTTGCCCCGAGGCGTGCGGACGCGAAGCCGTCTGGGCGGGGGAGCTTGAAGTGCTGGCGCCCGCCAATCTCGTCGCGCTGCTCAATCACATGAAGGGCGTGCAGGTGCTCGCGCGTCCCATGGCCGATATATCGGCGCTTGAAGACAATATGCCCGTGCCCGATCTCTCCGAAGTCAAGGGACAGGAAAGCGCCAAGCGCGCGCTTGAGATCGCGGCGGCGGGCGGTCACAACATGCTGATGGTCGGCCCTCCCGGTTCGGGTAAGTCGATGCTGGCGGCGCGGCTGCCCGGCATCCTGCCGCCGCTCCTGCCGGTCGAGGCGCTGGAAACCTCGATGATCCATTCGGTCGCCGGCATGCTCGACGAAGGGCGGCTGGTGCGTACGCGGCCCTTCCGCAGCCCTCACCATTCGGCGTCTCTGGTGTCGCTGGTTGGCGGCGGGCACCGCGCGAAGCCGGGCGAGATTTCGCTGGCGCACCACGGCGTGCTGTTCCTTGATGAGCTGCCGGAATTCTCGCGCCAGACCATCGAGGCGCTGCGCCAGCCGATCGAGACGCGTTCGGTCATGGTGGCGCGCGCCAATTACCACGTCACTTTCCCCGCGCGCTTCCAGCTGGTCGCGGCGATGAACCCGTGCCGCTGCGGCCACGTCGACGACGTCTCGCGCGCCTGCGGCCGCGCGCCGAAATGCGTGATGGACTATCAGGCGAAAATCTCCGGCCCCATCTTCGACCGCATCGACATCCATATCGAGGTGCCGGCGGTGAAGCCTTCCGACCTCTCGCTGCCCGCGCCGCGCGAGAATTCGGCGCAGGTCGCGACACGCGTCGCCGCCGCGCGCGCTATTGCGCGTGAACGTTTCCTCTCTATCCCCGGCGCGGAGCGCCTGCGTGCCAATGCGGATGCGGATGGCGACGTGCTGACGGCGATCGCCCCGCTTGACGATGCGACTCGCGAGCTGCTGACCGAGGCGGCGGAGCGCATGAAGCTTTCGGCGCGCGGCTATCACCGCATCCTGCGGGTCGCGCGCACCATCGCCGACCTCGACCGCAGCGAATCCATCGGCCGCGCCCATGTGGTCGAGGCTTTGGGCTACCGCCGACTCCAACCGGGCGTGACGCTAGCGGCTTAATTAGTAAAATCAAATAGTTGCAACATAGTTGCGCATAAAAATCGTCATCGTGGTAAAATCAGGGTGTGAGTTTTATCAAGGCATAAAGAGGGCCGCATGGAAAAACTGCAGCAAGACTCGGCAAACCTGTCGCTTGAACAGCACAAGCAGGACCTGATCGGCGCGCTGGAAGCGGAAAAGACCGCACCCGGCCCCGGCAACGATGCGAGCCAGATGGCGAGCGAGATGATGCTGGCCGCAACCGGCCTCGGCGTTGCCGCTGCTGCCGTCACCGCCGCAGACGATGTGGCTTCCAGCAACAAGAACACCCCCGCCGCCCGCGCCGGCACAACTGGCAGCAGCATGTTCGTCAATCCCAAAAGCAAGGGCAGCATGTTCGTCGGCGGCGGCGTCAGCGCCAACAACAAGGCATCGCGCGTCACGCCGCTGGTGCCGCAAAGCTATGGCGACAAGAAGGCCGCTGCGCGCCGCGCGCCGCTCACCTCCCGCATGCGCGACGATATTGCGGCGCGTGCACGCATCACCGGCATATCGCTGACGGGTGCGTCGTTGACCGGCGCCAAGCCGTCCCCGATCCGGGGCGCTTCGGTGAAGGAATCGGATGCCCGCGCCATCAAGGTCGCCGAGATCATCGCCGAGCTGAGCGTGACCAACCGCGTCATGTCCAACCCGTACGAGAACACCAAGCGTCTTGCGCAAGACTACAAGCGCGGCGTGGATACGGCCGAAAACACCGTTCTGCGCACGCCCGAAAGGCTCAAGAACGCCGTGCCCAAGGCTGCCGCGCAGATGCATCCTGCGCCGCCCAAAGGTTCAAATTAAAAGATAATCAGTCTTCGTCCGTCAGGTCGTCGTCAGGATCCTTGACGCCCTGCGCGAGCGAGGCCTTCTTGCGGTTATAATGCCGCACGCCGAAGGGCATCAGCAGCAGGTAGGTGACGCCGAGCACGGTCAGCGTTGCCCACGTCTCGTTGATCAGGCCGGCGATGATGATCGCGAAGACGCCGAGCGCCGGGACGATCATCTTTTGCGGGATGCGCAGTTGCTTGGTCGAGAAGGTCGGGATATGGCTGACCAGCATCGCCGCCAGCACCACCAACCAGACGCAAACGAAACCGGGCGCGGTCGTATAGGCGAAGGCCGTCGCGTTCTCGCCCGCGTCGACCTGGAAGCTGACGATCATCGGTAGCAGCGCGAGCAACGCGCCGGCCGGCGAGGGGATGCCGGTGAAATACTTGTTGAGCGGGTTGTCCGCCACTTCCTCGTCCTTGGAAATGTTGAAGCGCGCAAGGCGCAGTGCCACCGCCATCGCGAAGATCAGCGAGACGATCCAGCCGAGGCGGCCGGCCTGGTTGGTCGTCCACAGGAAGGTGACGATCGCCGGTGCGGCGCCGAAGCAGACGAAGTCGGAAAGGCTGTCGAGTTCCGCGCCCATCTTGCTCTGCGCCTTGAGCAGGCGCGCGGCGGCGCCGTCGAAGGCGTCCATGAAGGCGGCGACGATGATGGCGAGCGCCGCTTCCTCCCATTTTCCGACGATTGCGAACTTGATTGAGGTCATGCCGGCGGCCATCGCCGTCAGCGTGATCATGTTCGGGATCATCTTGGTGAAGGAAAGCTTCTTCGCTTTTACGTTTTTCACGCGCGGTTCTCCGCGATGCGGGCGGTCTCGGACGACTTAAGGTCAGCGATGATGCTCTCGCCGCCGATCATGCGCTGGCCGACGGAGACGAGCGGAGAAACGCCGGGCGGCAGGAAGATGTCGACGCGGCTGCCGAAGCGGATAAGGCCGTAGACGTTGCCGGTCTTGACTTGCTGGCCTGCGGTCAGCTTGCAGATGATGCGGCGCGCGACCAACCCTGCGATCTGCACGAAGGTGACGGTCTTGTCGGTGCCGGCGATCTGCATCAGCACGGTCGAGCGCTCGTTGTCCACGCTCGCCTTGTCGAGGGAGGCGTTGAAGAACTTGCCGGGGCGGTAGACGACGCGTTTGATCTCGCCGTCGGCCGGGATGCGGTTGACGTGCACGTCGAAGACGTTGAGGAAGACGGAGACGCGCGTGCGCGTGCCGGTTTCGCCGGCATCCGCCAGTTCGGGCGGCAGCGGCGCCTCGACGATCATCTGCACCATGCCGTCGGCGGGGCTGACGATCAGGCCTTCGCGCACCGGCGTCTGGCGCACGGGGCAGCGGAAGAAGTACACGCACCACAGGGTGAGCACGAGGCCGATGAAGCCGCCCGTCTCGCCGAGGCGCGACAGCAGCAGGCCGAGCACGGCCATGATCGCGATGAACGGCCAGCCCGCCGGGTGGATCGGCACGAACAGGGACTTTTTAATGGTGGCGAGAAGGTCGTTCATGGCGTGTCGGTCTTTCTTTTTTGACTGGGCATAATGCGCAAGCGTGTAGTTTTGTGCAGGGCGGCTGCGGATACAAGTAAATATTTTTTGTCATAATACAACGACAAGGGCATGCCCAGGCATGAGGCGGGGGTATGGCCGGGGCGGAGAAGGGTTTATTCACCATTTTCCGGCTAAAATAAGGAAGGACAACGAGGATTCCGGACTTTGGCCAATTCCGACGTAAACGACATGACCGGCAGGAAGGGTTTTGCCCCCGGCGATCCCGAGCGGATGCGCGAGATTTCGGCGCGCGCGCTCGAGCGCATCGCCAGCTTGGGGTTGACGCCTGTGCCGCACGTCTACGAACTCTGGTTCCGCTATTTCCAGGGCAGCGTCGAGGTCGTGCGGGCGGTGGACACTTACGCCGGTGCGCTTGACGAGACGGCCTGCCACCAGCTTTACAAGCGCCACCTCAGCGAGGCGGCGCGCGACGACGCCGTGCGCAAGATCAGCGAACAGGTGCAGCAGGCGATCGGCGAGCTGGCCGCGACTGTCAGTGCGGTGCAGACGCAGACCAAGGAATACAGCCATAACCTGCAGGATGTCTCGCAGAAGATCCAGACCGCGACCTCGCTCGAGGACCTCGGCACCGTGGTCACCAATATCGTGCAGAACACCAAGGCGATGGTGCAGAAGAACCAGGAGCTCGAGGTGCAGCTGACCTCGTCGTCGTCGCAGGTAAGCGAACTCAAGAAGAACCTCGACAACGTTAAGCGCGAGGCGCTGACCGACGGTCTCACGGGCCTGGCCAACCGCAAGGCCTTCGACAAGCAGATCCTCGAATGGACGGAAGACTGCGCGCGCGACGGCAAGCAGATGTGCCTCCTAATGCTCGACATCGACCATTTCAAGTCGTTCAACGACACCTACGGCCACCAGACGGGCGACCAGGTGCTGCGCCTTGTGGCGCGCGAACTGACCGACGGCGTCAAGGGCCGCGACTTCGCGGCGCGTTTCGGCGGCGAGGAATTCGCGATCATGCTGCCGGAAACGCCGCTGGCGGGCGCGCAGCGCGTGGCGGAAGCGCTGCGCAAGGCGGTCGAGGCGAAGGAAGTGGTGAACAAGGCGAACAACCAGAAGCTCGGGCGCATCACGCTGTCGATCGGCATCGCCGAATTCGCGTCCGGTGAGACGGTGCTGGATTTCATCGACCGCGCGGATACCGCGCTCTACAGCGCCAAGCGCGGCGGCCGCAACCAGGTGCGCGCCGCGGAGCCTCCGGTCAGCGCTTCGGAGTCTTCAGGGTCGTCAACTTCACATTAAAGAGCGTCTTGTCGGTCAGGCCGATATAGGGCTTGTAACCCGTATCCTGGATTTTTGTCAGGCCGTGCACGGGTTTTCCGCTGTCTTCATAGAAAGCATCGTCGAGGATCAGGCTGTTCGTCCATGTGTTCTTGGCCGTGGTGTCGACGGCCAGCACGCAGTGGTTCGGCAGCTTCATCGTGTCCTGCGTGGTGACGCACAGCAGCATCAGGCGGTCGTTGGAAACGCCGAGGCGGCGCAGCGCGTCGTATTTGGCGATGGCGAAATCCTCGCAGTCGCCGCGGCGGAACAGGATTGTCTGCGCGGCGGGCGACCAGTATTCATCATCGCCGCGATAGAGCGTGCTGTCGCGGGTATAGGTGACGGTCGCATTGACGAGGTCGTTGACGGCATCGGCCTTGTCGTAGAGGGAAGCCTTCTTCACATCGTCGAGGCCGGACATCCAAAGCGCATAGGCGCGGCTGACGGTCGAATCCCGCAGTACCGCCTGTTGCCGGTACGGCCAATCCTGCATCTCGATGGTGCTGACGTCGTAGGCGTTGAACGGCTTGCCGGTCTCAACTTCCAGCCGTGACACGGCTTCCGCCCGCTTGCAGCCGCCCACGACCATGCCGGCTGTCGCCATGAGGCACAGGGCGGCGGCGCGGAAGCTGTGGCGGAGCGGCTTGATCTTCACGGCTTGAGGCCGGACTTCTTGACCTTGGGCGCCTTTACCTTCTCCACCCTGAAATTATAAATCTTGCTCGCGTCGAAGGCGTAGAAAGGCTTGTAGTGCCTTTCCTTGAAGGTGAAGGTCTGGCTGGGCTTGGCAACCACAGGGGCAAAACTGCCGTCTTCCGTCGGCGCGACGCGTAGCGTCGGGCGGTTGATGTCGAGGACAAGCGGGTTCGTCCAGTTGTTCGCCGCCGAGGTGTCGACCGCCAGCACGCAGTGGTCGATATGCGACATCATCTTGTTATGCGCGACGAGCAGGAACATCAGGCGATTTTCCGGCACGCCGAGATGGAGCAAGGCGTCGTATTTGGCGATGGCGAAATCCTCGCAGTCGCCGCGGCCATAGGCGATGGATTGCGCGGGCGGGGCGTAGTATTCGGGCAGGTTATACATCTCTTTGTCGGTCATATAGACGATAGAGGCGTTGACGAGCGTATTAATGATGTTTGCTTTCATCGTCACCGAGGAATCCTGGATGCCGAGGCTGTCCAGCGCGTTCAGCCAGCCATTATAAACTTTGCTGATGCCTTCATTCGTGAGGGCCATGGGCTGGCGGATTTCCCAGTTGAAGGGTTCTTGCGCTTTCCATTCGGCCGTGTCGATGTTCTTGTCGTCGAAGACGAAGCGTTCGGACTTCGGCGTCTTTTGCGCGGCGGCGATGTTGGCAAGGCCGAGCACGGCGACGCCGGTGAGGACGGCGGTACGGAACGTGTCGTGCAGCGAGGTGAAAAGTTTCATGATTCGACTCCCGGTTATAATAAAGGAATAAGGGAGTGTATCAAAACCCAGGTATTATGCCAATTAATTCGACAAGATATTGAATAATCAGCGTTTATTTTTGCGATGCTTCTGGCGTCTCTTGTCAGGGCGGCCCTTGGATTTGGGGTGGGAATGCCCGCCTCTGTCGCCGCGCGGGCGCGGCTCTGCCGCACCGCCGTCGACCATCTCGAACAAGGTCGAGCCGCGCATCGGGTCGGCCTCGACCAAGCGCACGATGACCGGCTGCGCGAGGCGGTAGCTGCGCCCGGTCTGCTTGCCGACCAGCTCGTGGCGCTTTTCGTCATGGACGTAGTAGTCGCGCGGCAGGCTGCGCATCGGCACAAGGCCGTCGGCGCCGGATTCCTCCAGCGAGACGAAGAGGCCGAAGTGCGTCACGCCGCTGACGCGGCCCTTGAATTCCGCGCCGACGTTCTCGCTGAGGTATTGCGCGGTGAAGCGGTCCATCACGTCGCGCTCGGCGACCATCGAGCGGCGCTCGGTCGTCGAGATATGCGTGCCGATCTCCGCGATCGTCTCGCGCTCGCTGTCGGTCAGGCCGCCTTCGCCGAGACCGTAGGAGCGCACCAGCGAGCGGTGCACGATGAGGTCCGCATAGCGGCGGATCGGCGAGGTAAAGTGCGCATACCGCTCCAGCGCGAGGCCGAAGTGGCCGAGGTTGTCGGGGCTATAGACTGCCTGGCTCTGCGTGCGCAGCAGCAGCGTGTGCACGAGTTCCTTGTCGGGGCGCTCGGCGGAGAGCTTGAGCAGGTGGTTGATGTTCTTCGGGTGAAGGTCTTCTGTCTTGGGCAAGCTGTAGCCCATTTCCTTCAGGAAGCCGCGCGTGTTCTCCAACCGCTCGGGCGAGGGGCGCTCGTGCACGCGGTAGAGGCAGGGCGCATCCTTTTTTTCGAGCGCCGTGGCGGCGGCCACGTTGGCCAGCACCATGAATTCCTCGATCAGCTGGTGGCTGCCCAGGCGCTGGCGCGGGACGATGGCGGTGACGATGCCCTTGTCGTTGATGAGCGCCTTGCGTTCCGGCAGGTCGATATCGAGCGCGCCGCGCAATTCGCGCGCGCGTTTCAAGATGCTGTAGGCCTTATAAAGCGGCTTGATGACGGTTTCCACCAAGGGACCGGTCTTGTCGTCGGGCGTGCCGAGATGGGCGGCTTCGACTTCCTCATACGTCAATCGTGCGGCGGAGCGCATGAGGCCGCGCACAAACTTGTGTGAGATCAGGCGGCCGTCCTTGTCGATCCACAAGTGGCAGGCAAGGCAGGCGCGGTTCACCTTCGGCATCAGCGAGCAGAGGTTGTTGGAGAGACGCTCCGGCAGCATCGGCACGACGCGGTCGGCGAAATAGGTCGAGTTGCCGCGCTCGTACGCCGTGCGGTCGAGCGCCGAGCCGGGGCGCACGTAATAAGACACGTCGGCAATGGCGACCAGCAGATGCCAGCCGCCCTCGTTCTTCGGGTCGGTGTCGGGCTCCGCGAAGACGGCGTCGTCGAAGTCGCGCGCATCCGCGCCGTCGATGGTGACGAGCGGGATCTGGCGCAGGTCGACGCGGCCGCCGGATAAATCCGGCTCTTGCATCTCTTCCGCTTCCGCGATCACCTTGGGCGGGAAGACGGTCGGGATGCCATGCGCGTGGATGGCGATCAGGCTGATGAGTTTCGGGTCGTCTTTCTGGCCGAGCTTCTCGACGATGCGCACCGCGTTCTTGCCGCGTGCATGGCCCGAACTGCGCGGGAGCTTCTCGACGGTGACAAGGTCGCCCGCCGCGACGCCTTCGGCGTATTCGCGCGGCACCCAGTAGTCTTCGCGGTTCTTCTTGTCGGTCGGATAGACGTAGCCGCCGTCCTTGTACGGCTTGAAGACGCCGATCACCGGCGCGCCGACGTCTTCGGCGGCCTTCATGATGCGTGCTTCGTATTCGTGCGCGGAAATCTTCTTCAGGCGCGCCAGCATCTGCTCGCCCGCTTTCAGGGGCAGCTGGCTGCGCTGGTTTTCCATGATGTAGATGACGGGCGCGTCGCCGTCGCCCTGCCAGTTCGCAGGCTGTGCGGTGACTTCGCCATCGTCGGTGACGCCGGTGATCTCGATCAGCGTGGTTTCCGGCAGCGCGCCGGGCGCCTTGTAGTTCTTGCCGAGATCTTTCGCGATGACGCCTTCGTCGGCCAGCTCGCGCAGCATGACCTTGAGCATCACGCGCTCGTCCCGCCCCTTGAGGTGAAAGGCGCGGGCGATGTCGCGTTTATTGATGGGGCCGCCGCCGTTGAGGATGAAAGCGCGAAGCGCGTCTTTGGTAGGGAGTCCGGATTTCTTGGTGTGGTTCTTCTTTTTCAAGTTTTCTTTGCTTTCCGGGGCGCTTTCGTCGCGGTGGATTTCGCGTTTTTCTTGGCGGACAGCCACTCCAGCGCCTGTTCGAGCGTGATTTTCTCGACCTCGGCATCCTTGGGGATGGTGGCATTGACGGCGCCATGGCGGATATACACGCCGAAGCGGCCCTTGTTGACGGTGACGGGCTTGCCGTCGTCCGGGTGGTTGCCGAGTTCTTTCAGCGTGCCGAAGCCGTTGCGGCTCTTGCTTTGCTGGGCGAGTAGCGCGACGGCGCGGTCGAGACCGATGCCGAGCACGCCGTCGGGATCGTCGGCGGGGATGGATTTGAACTTGCCCTGGTGCACGAGGAACGGGCCGAAGCGACCGATGCCGGCCTTGATCATCTCATGCGTTTCGGGGTGGAGGCCCACTTCGCGCGGCAATCCGAGCAGCGCGATGGCTTTTTGCAGGTCGACGTCGGCGACATCCATGTTGCGCGGCACCGGCGCGCGCTTGGGTTTGGGCGCGGCGGCCTTCTTCTTACGCTTGGGCTTGCCCTTCTTGTCGAGTTCGACGGGTTCCTCGACGACAGGCGCTGCGGCTTCCGTCGCGGCGGGCCCCAGCTGGATATAGGGGCCGTAAGGGCCGCGGCGCAGCGTGATCATCATGCCGGTCTTGGGATCGAGGCCGAGTTCCTTCGGGCCTGTGTCTTCGCCGTTGTTCTGGTCGTCGCCGGCGGAAGAGAGCACGGGGCGGGTGTAGCGGCAGTCGGGATAGCGCGAGCAGCCGACGAAGGCGCCGAACTTGCCGAGCTTGAGGCTCAGCTTGCCTTCGCCGCATTTCGGGCAGACGCGCGCGTCGGGCGCACCGGCGTTGGGGTAGAGGATCTTCTCGAGCTGGTGGTCGAGCGTGTCGATGACCTCGGTGATCGTCAGCTTGTTGGCCAGCGCGATCGCCGCCGAGAACGCGCCCCAGAATTCGGAGAGGACTTTCTTGTAGGCGACCTTGCCGTCCGAGATTTCGTCAAGCTCTTCTTCCAGCTTCGCCGTGAAGTCGTAGGCCACGTAAGTCTTGAAGAAGTTGCTGAGGAACGAGGTGACGATGCGGCCGCGGCTTTCCGGCAGGAAGCGGCGCTGGTCGAGCTTCACGTACTCGCGGTCCTGCAGGACCTGCAGGATGGAGGCGTAAGTCGAGGGACGGCCGATGCCGAGCTCTTCCAGCTTCTTGACGAGGCTCGCTTCAGTGAAGCGGGGCGGCGGCTGGGTGAAGTGCTGGTTGGGCATGATATCGGAAAGCTGCAGCGCGTCGCCTTCCTTGAGCGCGGGCAGGCGGCGTTCTTCTTCCGCCGCGTCCTTGTCGTCGTCTTCCTGTTCCTCGCGGTAGAGCTTGAGGAAGCCGTCGAAGGCGACGATGGAGCCGGTGGCGTGCAGCACGACCTTGCCGTCCGCATTGATGATGTCGACCGCGACCTGGTCCATCACGGCGGATTCCATCTGGCAGGCGATCGTGCGCTTCCAGATCAGCTCGTACAGTTTCGCCTCTTCGTCGGAGAGGTAGGAAGCAACGCTTTCCGGCGTGCGGAAGACGTCGGTGGGGCGGATCGCCTCGTGCGCTTCCTGCGCGTTCTTGACCTTGGTCTTGTAGGTGCGCGGGCCTTCGGGCAGGTAGGTGTCGCCGAACTTGTTCTTGATCAGCTTGCGCGCGGCCTCGATCGCATCGTTGCTCAGCGTCACGCCGTCGGTACGCATATAGGTGATGAGACCGACGGTTTCGCCGCCGATGTCGACGCCTTCATAGAGGCGCTGCGCGATGCGCATGGTCTTGGTCGCGCCGAAACGGAGTTTGCGCGAGGCTTCCACCTGCAGGGTCGAGGTGATGAAGGGCGGGTAGGGGTGACGCTTGACCTGCTTTTTCTCGATCGTCGCGACCTTGTAGGTCTGGCCCTTGATGCGGCCGACGGCGGCGTCGGCCTGCGCCTTGGAGCCGATCGTCATCTTCTCGATCTTCTTGCCGTCCAGCGCGGAGATGCGGGCGGTGAAGGATTTGTTGTCCTTGGTGGTCAGCAGCGTCTCGATCGACCAGTATTCTTCGGGGTTGAAGGCCTCGATCTCGCTTTCGCGCTCGCAGATCAGGCGCAGCGCGACCGATTGCACGCGGCCGGCCGAGCGCGAGCCCGGCAGCTTGCGCCACAGGACGGGCGACAGCGTGAAGCCGACGAGGTAGTCGAGCGCGCGGCGCGCGAGGTAGGCGTCGACCAGGTTGCGGTCGATGTCGCGGGCGTGCTTGAACGCGTCGATGACGGCGCTCTTGGTGATTTCGTTGAAGGCGACGCGCTTGACGGTGACCTTGTCGAGCAGGTTCTTTTCCTTCAGGTATTCGGTGACATGCCAGGAGATCGCTTCGCCTTCACGGTCCGGGTCAGTCGCGAGGTAGATGGTTTCGGCCTTCTTGGCATTGGAGAGGATGTCGGCCAGCGCCTTGCCCGAGCGTTCGCCCAGTTCCCACTGCATCGCGAAGCCGTTGTCGGGATCGACCGAGCCGTTCTTGGCCGGCAGGTCGCGCACGTGGCCGAAGCTGGCGACGACCATGTAGTCGGAGCCGAGGTACTTGTTGATGGTCTTTGCCTTGGCGGGCGATTCAACGATAACGAGGTTGCGTGCGGCCATGTATATCCCTCTCTGGGCCACACTATATAATATGTGGCTAAATCAGGTTTACTTTATTTCCCGGCTGTCTTTCAATACGTCCTGCGAGTTCTAATTCCAGAATCACGGTTAAAACGTCACCTGCCCCCGCGCCGGAGGCCCGGATGATCTCGTCGATCTGGGTTGGGACGGCATTTAACATTTCCAGAATGCGGTTACGCAGCGACTCGTCGGGTTCCTTGAGGGGCAGCGTCGAGCCGCCGCCGCGCCACGGTGGTGCGGCCGGGTCGTTCATCGGGCGCTGCCGCAGGGATCGCAATTCCTGCAGGATGTCGTCCGCGCTGCGCGCCATGTGTGCGCCGTCGGCGATCAGCTGGTTGGTGCCCTCGGCGCGCGGGTCGAGCGGCGAGCCGGGCACGGCGAAAACCTCGCGGTTGTGCTCCAGCGCCATGCGCGCGGTGATGAGCGAGCCGGATTTCATCGCCGCCTCGACGATAAGCACGCCGAGTGACAGGCCGGAAATAATGCGGTTGCGGCGCGGGAAGTGGCGCGCGAGCGGCTCTGTGCTGAACGGGCTTTCGGCGACGACCGCGCCTTGCTCGGCGATCTGGCGATAGAGTTTCTCGTTCTCGGGCGGATAGATCACGTCGATGCCCCCTGCCACCACGGCGACGGTGCCGCCCTGCAAGGATGCCGCGTGCGCCGCCGTATCGATCCCGCGCGCGAGACCGGAGGTGATGACGTATCCAGCCTGCGACACTTTGCGCGAGAAATCTTCCGCGATGCGGCGGCCGGTCAGCGAGGCATTGCGCGCGCCGACGACACCGAGCGCAGGCTTGGAGAGCAGCGCCGCATGGCCGAGCACGGTGATGAGCGGCGGCGCGTCCTCGATCTGGGCGAGCAGTTTCGGGTATTCCGGTTCGTCGCGTGCGATCAGTTTCGCGCCGTATTTCTCTACGGCGGCGATTTCTTTTTCAGCGAGGCCTTTGTCGAAGGCCTTGAGGCCGGCCATCCGCCCGCCGCGCTGGGCAAGGTCGGGCAAGGCCTTGAGCGCGTTTTCGGCGGTGCCGAAACGCTCGAGCAGTTTGTAAAAGGTGATCGGCCCGACGTTGTCGGTGCGGCTCAGGCGCAGCCAGGCCAGCTTCTCCTGCGGCGTCATTTCTTCTTGGCGCCGAGGTTGATCTTGCCTTCGGTGCCGCTCGCGAGGCGCTTGATGTTCTCGCGGTGCTTGACCCAGATGGCGATGGAGATCAGCAGCATGAAGAAGATGATCTGCGGATCGGCCGTCAGCAGCGCCGCGACGATGGGCGCGCAGGCCGCCGCCATCAGCGCGGAGGCCGACGAATACTGGGTGAAGAGTGCGGTCGCCAGCCAGATCAGGCAGAGGATGATGCCGATCTTCCACGATAGCGCGAAGATCACGCCGAGCGCCACCGCCACGCCCTTGCCGCCCTTGAAGCGCAGCCAGACCGGGAAGAGGTGGCCGATGAAGGCGCCGAGCGCAGTCATCACAGCGGCATCCATGCTCCAATGCTTCGCGATCAGCACGGGGATGGTGCCCTTGAGCGCATCGAGCAGCAGCGTCGCGATCGCCAGCTTCTTGCCGCCGAGGCGCAGCACGTTGGTCGCGCCGATATTGCCCGACCCCGACTTGCGGATATCGCCCAGCCCCGCCAGCTTGCCCAGCAGCAGGCCGTACGGCACGCTGCCCGAGAGATAGCCGAACAGGAAGAACAGCGTCACCGATATCCAGTCAATCGGCGTTTGGGTGAAGAGAAGCGACATGGAGAGCACCTTGGTTTGAATGTTTGAAAAGAGTACAGGCGGAAAATGCGGATTGCAAGATATCTCCCTCTCCCTCCGGGAGAGGGAAGGGTGAGGGATTGTACAGGTGTCGGGTGCGGGGAAATCCCTCTCCCTAACCCTCTCCCGAAGGGAGAGGGAATTAAACTGCGCCCTTTTCTTTCAACACTGCAATCTCATCGGCGGAAAGACCGGCTTCCTTCAATACCTCATCCGTATCACGCCCCAGCGTCGGCGGGGCGCGGCGGTAGGAGACGGGGGTTTCAGAAAAGACGACGGGATTGGCGAGCAGTGTCACGGGCGCGACGTCATGCGCCATCTCGAATGCCAGCCCGCGCGCCTTCACCTGCGGGTCGTCGAAGACTTCCGGCATCGTGTTGACGGGACCGCAGGGGACGTCTTTCTCTTCCAGCGCCGCGATCCATGCGTCGCGCGTCTTCTGCGCGACGAGGTCGCGCACGACGGGCACGAGGATGTCGCGGTTGCGCACGCGGTTCTTGTTCTCGGTGAAGCGCGGATCGGCGGCGAGTTCGGGCTTGCCGGCGACCGCGCAGAAATCCGCGAACTGGCGGTCGTTGCCGACGGCGAGCACGATGTAGCCGTCCGATGCCTTGAAGACTTCGTAGGGCACGATCGTCAGGTGCCCGTTGCCCATGCGCGCGGGCGGTTTGCCGCCAGTCAGGTAATATTGCGCGACGTTCGACATGACAGCGACTTGCGTATCGAGCAGCGCGATGTCGATCATCTGGCCGTGGCCGGTTTTCTCGCGCGCATAGAGCGCGGCGAGGATGCCGTTGAGCGCGTAGAGGCCTGTCATGATGTCCGCGAAGGCGACGGGCATCTTGTACGGATCGCCGTCGATGGGGCCGTTGAGGCTCATCACGCCGCCCATGCCCTGAATGAGATAGTCGTAGCCCGCGCGGTCTTTATACGGCCCGGTGTGGCCGAAACCGGTCAGCGAGCAATAGATCAGGCGCGGGAATTCCGTCTTGAGCTGTTCGTAGCCGAGGCCGTAGCGTTCCAAGGTGCCGTGCTTGTAGTTCTCGAACAGGATGTCGCAGCTGCCGAGCAGCTTCTTCAGCACCGCTAGCCCTTCGGGCTTGGTGAAGTCGAGCGCGAGGGAGCGCTTGTTGCGGTTGGCGGAGAGGTAATAGGCGCTCTCGGTCGTATCTTTACCGCCCTTGTCTTTCAGGAACGGCGGGCCCCATTTGCGGGTATCGTCGCCCTGTCCGGGCTTCTCGACCTTGATGACGTCAGCGCCGTAGTCACCGAGGATCTGCGTGGCGCTCGGCCCCGCGAGGATGCGCGACATGTCGAGCACGCGAACGCCCTTGAGCGGGCCATTGTTTTCAGTCATTATGTTGCCCAGTAGAAAGAGGTCTTCATGTCATCATATAAAGTCGCGGTCGTCGGTGCAACGGGCAACGTCGGGCAAGCCATGCTCGCCGGGCTGGCGGAACGCAAATTCCCGGCCAGCGAAGTCTATGCGCTCGCCTCCCAACGCTCGGCGGGCCGTGAAGTGTCGTTCGGCGACGACCATATCCTGAAGGTGCAGAACCTCGACACTTTCGACTTCAAGGGCGTCGATATCGTGCTGGCCTCCGCCGGCTCCGCAGTTTCCAAGGTTTTCGCACCCAAGGCGGCGAAGGCCGGCGCGGTGATCATCGATAATTCGTCGTTCTTCCGCATGGATCCCGACGTGCCGCTGGTGGTGCCGGAAGTGAACCCGGAAGCCATCGCGGACTACACCAAAAAAGGCATCATCGCCAACCCAAATTGCTCGACCATCCAGATGGTCGTCGCGCTCAAGCCGCTGCATGACGCGGCCAAAATCAAGCGCGTGGTCGTATCCACCTATCAATCCGTCTCCGGCGCGGGCCGTGCGGCGATGGATGAATTGTTCGACCAGACGCGCGCGGTCTATGCCAACAGTTCTCCCAAGCGCACCATCTTTGCCAAGCAAATTTCCTTCAACGTCATCCCGCAGATCGACGTCTTCATGGACGACGGCTGGACGAAGGAAGAATGGAAGATGCGCGTCGAGACGAAAAAGATCCTCGGCGCCGACATCGAGGTTTCCGCCACCTGCGTGCGCGTGCCGGTCTTCGTGTGCCATTCCGAAGCCGTCAACGTCGAGTTCGAGAAGAAGATCACCGCAGATGCGGCGCGCAAGCTGCTGCAAAAGGCGCCCGGCGTGCATGTCATCGACACGCACGACCCCGAAGACGGCTTCGTCACGCCGGCGGAAGTCTCGGGCGAGGACTTTGTCTACGTCAGCCGCATCCGCCAGGATGAGTCCGTCAAGAACGGCTTGTCGCTGTGGGTCGTCGCCGACAACCTGCGCAAGGGCGCGGCCACCAACGCGGTGCAGATCGCGGAAATCCTCGCGAACGAATACTTGTAAATTAGATTAGTTGCCTGCGGCAGGCTCGACGCCCGAGAGGTGCGCGGCCAGCGATTGCAGCGATTTCTCGTCGGTCGGGAACTTGAAGCTGTGGTCGGCGGTCATCAGCACAGCTTCCTTGCCGTCGCCATAGCTGGAGAGCAGGCCGGTGAAGCTGGCGACCCCGAGGGTGCCGATCGCAAGCGCGAGCAGGCAGAAAAACGTCAGGCGGACAAGCGGCGGGATGGTCATGGTGAAGCTCCCTTTCCCCGCCAGTATAGCGCTTAAGACTTGAAGTGCTCAAGGATTTCGAGCACCGGGAACGGCACGAACCACCAGATCGCGTCGAACAGCGCGTTCTTCAGGTACTTCGGCACCATCGGCACGGTCTCGGGCGCGACATAGAGCGCCGGGTTCGGGAGCAGGCGCGGCACGCGCTTTTTATAGTCTTCATAAACCTGCCCGAACTTGCCCGACAGGAACTTTTCCTCGCGGCCGATCAGGAAATGGTAGAGAAAGATGAAGGCCACAGGCGCGAACAGCCAGACCAGCGTGTGCATGGTGACCATCGCGATGCCCGTCACGCCGAGCAGCGAGAAGAAATAGAGCGGGTTGCGCACGACCGAGAAGGGGCCGTAGGTGATGAGCTCCGCGTTCTTGTGCCCGCCGAGGAACGCCGTCGTGTACACGCGGCCCAGCGCGCAGAACGAGATCAGGAAATAGCCGAGATAGTCGATGACCAGGTGCTCGGCCGTTTCGGGCGCGTACATCTGCTTGGTGAGGAAGATGATCACGATAGAGACGAGCGCGATGATCTTGGAATCGCGGATGCGCGTCAGGTTGAGTTCGGCGGCCATGGGGTGGTTGAGTCCTTTCTTAATATAGTGTAGCGAGTGTGCGTCAGGCGGCAGCGGCGGTCAACAGCCATCGAATTCGCTTTCTGAAAAATAGAAAGCATGTTTCATTTCTGTGGAAAACATTGTTGTATAAATATCACAGCGGGCCGTTTTTTGAAACGGTGGGTTGTGAGTTGAACAAATCCAATGATATAAGTTCTGCAGTGCGACGATCACGTCGTTTTTTAATTCTCTAAGTGTTTCATTTTTCTATCGCCTTCACACCGTCACAAAGGAGTCTATCCACCATGGCTATCAACCTGAAAAAAGCGCTTCTCACCGGTACCGCCCTCGTCGCGGTGTCTTTCTCGGCTCTGCAAGCGCACGCAGGCACGCACTCCCCGACGGCGGACGGCCAAGTGTGGGCCGATGACTTTGCCGCCAACTCCGGCGACAGCTTGGATATCGATAGCTATGATGCCATCATCACCAACAACGGCACCGCTGACGACGGCACCAACGGCACCGATGCTTTCGTGCTCGGCAACGTCGTCGACTTCAACGCATCTCCCAACGGCACCCTGACGATCACCACCGGCGAAAGCGCCGACCTCAGCGTCAACATCGGCGGCGCCGTCGGCGTCGAGATCAACGGCGCCTTCAACGTCACCGGCGTTGACGCCAACGATGCCTCGATCACCACCCTTGTCGCGCACAACTTCTCGGTCGACAGCCTCAACATCAGCAACGATGAATCCGACGATGCTGGTCACGACGTCTTGCTGTCTGTCGGCACCTCCGGCGGCAACACCGACAACTTCTTCGCGGGTTCCACCAGCATCACCGCCGGTTCGGCGGCGGGTGCTAACGCGATCCTGGCCATCAACAGCGGCGGCGACTACGACGACGAAGATGGCCTCGGTAACGTTGCCGTCGACTTCGGCAGCGGCGCAGTCCTGAATGACTCGGGCGACGATACCAAGGGCATCGCCAGCATCGTCTTTGACACCAACGGTTCCGACGACGTCTTCGGCACCATCGACGGCGGCGGCAACAACGAGGGCACCATCGTCCTCAACACCGACCAGACTTTCCACGGCGACATCGGCGCCACCAAGTTCCTGCACAAGATCGACGTCAGCAACACCGACAGCACGTACTTCTACGGTACCGTTGACGCAGCGACCATCCACTTCTCGGATGCGGGTGAACTCGAGTTCTCGCACGACGTCAACACCGCGTCGAACGGCACCATCGACTTCGACGGCCAGGACGGCGATGTTGAATTCACGTCCGACTTCGGCGGCGGTAGCACCATCAATGTTGGCGGCGACATCATCGACTCTTCCAACACCGGCAAGGGTTCCGTCTACATCGACAACGACATGACGGTCATCGTCAGCGGCAGCCTCGGCTCCGCGACCGGCAAGCTCAACCAGATCGAGATGAACTATGACAGCTCTCTGACGGTCGGCGGCGACATCGGCACCGCCAACGGCCTGTCGATCGGCTACTACGGCACGCTGACCCTCAACGGCGGCACCAAGCAGACGGTCACCGGCGCCATCAACAACGGCGACGGCTACGGCCAACTTACCGTGTCCAACACCTCGGTGGCCGGCGCGATCTTCAACGGCACGGTTGACGTCCAGGCCATCACGGTCAACTCGATCGCCGGCAACGCGACCGCGACCTTCAACGATGAAGTTCACGGCGACAGCCTGATCCTCGGCGGCGACGGCCATGCGGGCGACGTCAACACCGTCATCTTCGGCGGCAACGCGAACGTCTACGTCGACATCGCGGGCGCGGACAGCATCGAAACCAACAACATCACCATCGCCGGCGGCGGCAGCGTCAACGTCTATTCGGACATCGGCGCCAACATCAACAACATCCAGATCGGCGCTGACGGCGCCAACTCGTCGGTCGCCTTCTACGGCAACATCGCTTCGGGCAACATCACCATCGGCGGCGACGGCACCGACGGCGACGTCAACACCGTGACCTTCGCGGCGTATGACCACAACGTCACCCTGAACAACAAGCTCCAGGGCGCGGACGCGGAAGACACCAACAACATCGTCATCAACGGCAACAGCGATTACAGCGTCACGCAGGAAGCCGCGTGGACGACCAAGCTGACCAACCTGACGATCAACGACACCAACTTCATCTCCGACAACGACATCACGCTGTCGGGCCTGCTGACCGTCAACGGCGGCATGGTCACCAGCAACAGCGGCACCATCACGGCCGACATCGCGCTGGATAGCGACTCGGGACTGACCCTCGTTGGCGGCAACGTCACCGGCGACATCTACGGCCAGACCAACCACGCCGGCTCCGTGAACGTCGAAGATGCGACCGCCACCGTATCCGGCAGCCTCGGCACCTCGGGCGCGGCGCTGGATGAAATCACCCTCATCCAATCGACCCTGAACATCGGCGGCGACCTCTATGCCAACGGCACCTACGTGATCGGCAGCGACTCGACGCTGGTCTTCAACGGCACCCTCGCGCAGAACGTCGACTCCTACATCGGCGGCGAAGGCAGCATGGTCGTCGCGAACGCGGCGGGCGTGACCTTCAGCGACGCCGAGATCGAATTGGGCGGCGACGTCACCATCGACAAGACGGCGGGCAATTCGTCGGCGACCTTCAACGGCTATGTCACCGCGGATAACATCATCCTCGGCGGCGACGGCCACGCGGGCGACGTCAACACGGCCACCTTCGACAGCTACAACATCATCAATGCAGTCGTGAAGGGCGCGAACAGCACCGAAACCAACAATGTCGTTGTTGCCGGCGGCGCTGACGTTCACTTCGTGAAGGATATCGGCGCGAACATCGCGTCGATCCAAATCGGCGCTGACGGTGCCAATACGGACGTCACCTTCCTCGGCAACGTCAAGGCTGAAACCGGCATGACCGCCGGCACCTTCACCATCGGCGGCGACACCACCGACGGCGACACCAACAACGTCACCTTCGACACCTACTACAACAACATCATCATCGACCGCGCACTGGTGGGTGCTGATGCACAAGACGTCAACACCATCACGGTCACCGGCCCCGGCACGGTCACCCAGAATGTCGCTTCTACGACGAATCTGAACACCCTCGACGTCACCGGCGGCAGCAAGCTTGTTTCCGCGGCCAACCTGACGTTCTCGGGCGCGGTCAACGTTGATGAAGATTCGACCTTCTCGACCACCGCAGGCACGGTACAGGCGGCGTCTATCACGCTGAACGACAACGGCGCCCTGTCGCTCGACGGCGGCAGCATCAAGGCGAACGTTGCGGGCGGCTCCGCCGGCGAAGGCAGCCTGACGGCCACGGCGAACGGCACGATCACCGGCACGCTCGGCGCGCTCGGCAGCCTGAGCATCACCGGCACCGGCCACACGCTGACGGTCACGGGCAACGCCAATGCAGCGGACCTCACCGACATCGCGGGCAACACGCTCTCGGTTACGGCCGGCACCTTCACGCTGGACGCGGGCCAGGAACTCGATGTCGCGATCACCGGCTCGACCACGATCGGCCATGTCACCGCGAGCGGCAACGCGACGGTTGACGAAGACGCGACTATCGTCGTCACCCGCGCCAACGACATCTACGTCGCCGACGGCACCAAGTTCGTCATCATCGACGGCAACGATGCCGGCACCGGCGTCGCCGACCTCGGCACCAACCTCGACCTCACCGGCGCGACCTCGGCCCTGCTGAGCTTCACGCAGGATACCGACGACGAAGGCAACTTCGTCATCGTGGCGACCCGCAAGTCGATTTCCGAAGTCGAAGGCGGCTCCCTGTCGTCCGAGCAGTCGAACGTCACCGATATCCTCGAATCCCTCACGGGCGACACGGCGATCGATGCAGTCCTCGGCAAGCTCCAGGCTGCAGTCGAAGACGGCGACACCAAGGGTGCGCAGCACATCATCGACAGCGTCACCCCGGATGTCAGCGGCCAGGCCAGCATCGCGGCGAACAGCTTCGGTGAATCGGTCCAGCACATCGCGCAGACCCGCATGTTCAACGTCATGCACGGCGAGACCACCGCTTCCAACCCGCAGGAAGGCGTCGCTGCCGGCTCCGGCACCAACGGCGCAAGCTTCTGGGTGCAGGCGTTCGGCCAAAAGGCGAAGCAGGACATGCGTGACGGCGTTGCCGGCTACGATGCCGACAGCTTCGGCACCGCGATGGGCCTCGACACCACCAAGCTCATCAAGAACGGCGTGCTCGGCATCTCCTTCAACTACGGCAAGACCAACGCCGACGCGAAGGATGCCAACACGACCGGCACCGACATCGACAGCTACGGCGTCAACCTCTACGCAAGCAAGGATCTGGCGCAGGGCTACTTCGTCAACGGCCAGATCGGCTACGCGTATAACGACATCTCCAACGCACGCCACGACGTCGGCGGCCTGGGCGGCACTGCGAATGCCGACTACAGCAGCGACCTCTACTCGGCGCAGCTGGCCGGCGGCAAGGACTACGCGGCAGGCCACGGCCTGACCGTCACCCCGAGCCTCTCGGCGTCGTACCTGCACCTGGCAACGGACGGCTACACCGAAACCGGTTCGGGCGCACCGCTGCTCACCGTCGACGCGGAAGATGCAGACAGCCTGAAGGTCGGCGCCGGCCTGACCGCGATGTGGAACCTCAAGAACGACGCAGGCGCGAAGCTGAAGCCTTCCATCAGCGCGGGCTATGCGTACGACCTCCTTTCCGACAACGTCGAGTCGACCTCGCACTTCCTCGCGGGCGGCCCGGCCTTCAAGACGCAGGGCGCAGACCCGGCACGCGGCGAGTTCAACGCCGGCGCTGGCCTGATCTACTCGACGCCTGCGAACTGGGATCTGTCGGCAAACTACGACTACACCTACAAGAGCGACTATGCCGCGCACACCGGTATCGTCCGCGGCACGGTTCACTTCTAAGAACCTTCGCCTCAAAAAAATCCCCCGTCCGCAAGGCCGGGGGATTTTTTGCGCGCGCCCTCACACGTTTTCCTTAACGTTATTCCTAAAATGCCGATAAAAAACAAAACCACCGTTGGAGAGCGGGTCGATCTCTGCTAATAATGACATATCTTCAATAGTGTATCCGTTCTGCCGGCTAGGGCCGGCGCGAGCGGTGTTACGTATCGCGCATTATTCGCGCAGCCGGGGAGAGCTATTCATATGTCCGCCACTTTCAAGAAAATCCTGATGTCCGCGACCGCACTGGTTGCCGTCGCCGCGATGCCCCAGCATGCGGATGCGAACCCGCGCACGATCTCGAGCGTCGGCACGGAATACTGGGGCGGCACCGGCACGCCGAACTGCAAAGGCACGACGGTCGACAGCGCCTGCGGCGGCGACGACGTTTCCTTCACGCTGACCTCCGGCACGGCGGATCTGAACATCTGGAACGATGGCACTTCTTACGACGGCAGCGGCAGCGGTATCTTCATCGTCGGCAAGATCACCGACACGGCCGGCGGCATCGGCAACGTCAATGTCTACAACCCCGAAGGGTTCAGCGGCAGCGACATGAACACCACGATCTTCGACGTGCAGATCGCGGGCGACCTGACGGCCCAGAACATCGCCAACGCTTCGCCTGCCGTATCCACCCTTTCCATCACGCAGGACGTCGACCTCGGCGGCGCGCTGACGGTTAACGCCGGCGGCATCAGCGCCAGCGCGACCCAGAACGTCACCATCGGCGGTACGCTGACGGTTGACGGCACCTCGACGCTGCAGGGAAGCACGAACGGCATCGTCGCCGTCACCGTCAACGGCAACGCGACCTTCAACGACCAGCTCGACGTGACAGCCGCCAATAACGGCAAGGCCACGCTGACGTTGAACGGCGCGACCAACAGCTTCGTCGGCGGCGTCGTCCTCGGCGAAACCGGCACCGGCCAGAGCACGCTGGCCTTCAGTGACAACTTCGCGCAGACCGTCACCGGCACCATCGACGGCGCGGGCCTCGGCCAGGGCAGCCTGCTGGTCGAGAACAGCGCGGGCGTCACCTTCAACAGCGCGATCGGCGACAACTACGCGCTCGACGACATCTCCATCCACGGCAACGGCGCGTTCAATTCCTCGGCGACCTTCAATGGCGACGTCAAGGCGGGCGACATCATCCTCGGCGACGCGACCGGCACCGACACCAACACGCTGACCTTCAACAGCACCGGCGGCAACATCACGGTCGAGGCCAACATCTATGGCGGCGGCGGCACGGACGTCAACAAGGTCGTCATCTCCGGCGGCAAGCTGGTCACCGTCAACGGCGACTGGGGCGCTTCGGGCGCGCTTGATTCCGTCACCCTCAGCGCCAACACGTCGCTGTACCTCGGCGGCACGGCCACGAACATCACCAACGGCATCACCTTCGCCGGCGCAGGCGGCACGCTGACCGTCGGCACGGGAGAGGATCTCGGCGCCGACGTCACCGCCAACGGCAACTACGGCACGCTGACGCTCGAAGGCGGCACGCAATTCGTCACCAGCAATATCGGCACGACCAACGCGCTCCTGGCCGTCAACGCGGGTGCGACCGGCGGCGCGTCCGTATTCTCCGGCACGGTCAAGGCTACGACGCTTAACGTCACCGGCACGGGCTCGGTTTACCTCGGCACCGGGATCACCGGCTCGATCGCCTTCGGCGGCAATAACGGCACGGTCGTCATCGACAACGGCAGCACGGTCACCGGCACGGTCAACACCACGACCGCCAGCACCGGCACCTTGTCGCTGATCAACGGCGGCAACACCGTCACCGGCGCAGTCGGCGGCACCAAGGCGCTGCAAGCCGTCTACGCCGGCAACGGCGGTTCGGCCGACACGTTCTCTTCCACTGTCAACACCGACACGCTGTTCGTCAACGGCACCGGCACGGTCAACCTGAACAAGGGCCTGACGGGCGACCTCGATTTCGCGAACTTCGCGGGCGCGGTAAACGTCGCTTCCGGTTTCACGGTCAGCGGCGACATCACCTCCACCGGCGGCAACAACGGCACGCTGAGCTTGCTCGGCGGCAGCCAGGCGATCGCAGGCGCGGTCGGCGGCGTCGGCACCGGCCTCTCCGTCATCAACGCGGGCCAGTCGGGCGGCGCGACGGTCTTCTCCAACGCGACGCAGGCGGTCTACGCCGCGACGCTCAACGTCGGTTCCGGCTCGGTCACGCTTGACGGCGGCCTCGTCGGCAGCGCGGCGCTCGGCGCGACCGGCGGCACCCTCACGCTCGCCAGCGGCATGGACATCACCGGCGGCGTCAGCGCGACCGGCGGCACCGGCACGCTCGTCCTGCTCGGCGGCACGCAAACCATCGGCGGCGCGGTCGGCTCCCTGTCGATCCTCAACGCGAACGTCGCGGGCTCGAACACCACCTTCAGCAGCACCGTCAAGGCGGCGACCATCAACACCGGCGCGGCAAGCTCGGTCACGGATTTCGTCGGCCTCGTCACCGCGACCGACCTCAACATCAGCGGCACCGGCACCGTCAACCTCGGCGCCGGCCTTACCGGTTCCGCGCACTTCCTCGGCGACGGTGTCCTGACGGTGGACAACGCCAGCAAGATCACCGGCGTGGTCACCACGATCACCAACAACGCCGGCACGCTGCAGCTGCTCAACGGCGGCAACACCGTGTCGGGCCAGGTCGGCGCGCTTGCGGCGGCGCTCAAGGAAGTCGATGCGGGCGATACCGGCGTCGACACGTTCTCGAGCAACGTCTACGCGACCACGCTCAACGTCACCGGCGCGGGCACCGTCGCCATGTCTGGCATGACGGGCAAGATCGACCTCAGCGGCAACGGCGGCACGGTCACGATGGCGTCGGGCACCGACATCACCGGTTCGGTCGACAATTCCACCGGCAACGGCGGCACGCTCATGATGCTCGGCAGCACGCAGAAGGTCACCGGCCTCGTCGGCGCGACGGGCGCGCTGGCGCTCGTCACCGCCGGCTCGGCGGGCGGCGACACCACCTTCATGTCCTACGTCAAGGCGGCGACGCTCGACGTCGGCAACGGCTCGGTCACGCTCAACGGCCTGACGGGCGACATCGACTTCGTCGGCAACAACGGCACGGTCAACCTCTCGAGCGGCACGACGGTCACCGGCAACATCGACAACGGCATCAGCAGCGGCGGCACGCTCAACCTGCAGGGTGGCAACCAGGCGATCGCCGGCCTCGTCGGCGCGACGGGTGCGCTCTCGCTCATCAACACCGGCGTCACCGGCTCCAACGCCGTCTTCTCGAAGGCGGTGCAGGCGACGACGATCGACATCAACGGCACCGGCAGCGTCCAGTTCAACGACGACGTCACCGGCAGCGTCTATTTCAACGACAACGGCACCGTCCATCTCGCGGGCGGCAAGACCTTCACGGGCGACATCGACAACGCGCTGGCATCGCCCGCGACAGGCACCTTCATCTTCGACAGCTCGGCGTCGATGATCGGCGATATCGGCGCGACGGGCCCGCTCAAGGCCCTGACCCTCGCGGGCACCGGCGGCACCGTGGGCACCAACGGCATCGGCCAGCTGGTGACGGTCGCGGGCGGCAACGTCAACATCGCGGATACAACGTCTCTCGGCGGCAACACGCTGGCGATTACGGGCGGCTCCGTTTATTCGGTCAGCGGCCAGACGATCCAGACGCAGATGACCGGCGCGGTTTCGGCCGGCACGGTCGCGACGGGCGGCAACATCACGTCCTCGGGCGCGGCCACCATCGCGGCGGGCACCAAGGTCGACGTCAGCGTCCAGTCCCTCACGTCCTACGTTCAGGACCTCGCGACCTTCACGGTCGTCGACGGCACCGGCGGCGCGGGCGTGGGCGCGGTGACGATCACCGACAACAGCTACCTCTTCAACTTCACGCAGGGCGCGAGCACGTCGGACCTCGACCTCGTCGTCCACCGCGTGTCGCTGGCGAGCCTCGGCTCCAACTGGAACAACGTGCAGGTCGGCAACGCGCTCGACACCATCGGCGCCGGCGCGACCGGCAGCCTGCTGGCGGCGCAGGTCGCGCTGCAGAACGCGCCGAACGCGACGGCTTTCAACAACATCCTCTCGCGCCTGCTGCCCACCGTTGACAACAGCGCGCAGGTCGCGTCGCTCAACGTGGGCGGCGTCGTCTCCAGCATCGTCGAGACGCGCATGGCGGATCTCCGCCAGAACAATGTCGGCGGCCCGCTGATGGCGATGAGCGGCGTGTCGGCCGGCTATGACGACGGCTTCATCAGCGGCGAAAACGTCTGGGGCCAGTTCTACGGCCAGGCGGCGACGCAGGACAATGACAGCAAGACAGGCGTCGCCGGCTACACCAGCAACACCTATGGCATGGCGTTCGGCGTGGATTCCACGAACGTGCTGAACGGTGCGGTCGTCGGGGTTGCCTTCAACTACGCGAAGACGGACGCAGACTCCAAGAACCTTAACACCACGTCGACCGGCGTCGACAGTTACGGCCTCGGCCTCTACACCAGCTACGACCTCGGTTCCGAGATGTTCTTCAACGGCCAGGTCGGCTATGCGCACAACAGCATCAGCAGCGAGCGCCACAACGTCGTCGCCGCCAACGACACCGCCAGCGCGGATTACGACGGCGACCAGTATTCCGCCCGCGCGGCCATCGGCGACGACATCGCAGTCGATTACGCGATGACGATGTCGCCGAGCATCTCGCTCGACTACACGCACCTCAGCAACGGTTCCTACGCCGAAACCGGCATCGGCACCGCGGGCCTGAGCGTGGACAGCCAGGACTACAACCTGTTCAAGGCGGGCATCGGCCTCAACACCGAATGGAACGTGCGCAACTACGACGGTTCCGTCGTGAAGCCGGCGGTGCGCCTCGGCTATTCCTACGACATCGTCAACGACAACATCGAGACGACCTCGCGCTTCATCGGCGCGCCGGGCACGTCGTTCGTCACGCGCGGCATCGATCCGTCGCCGCATACGTTCAACGTCGGCGGCGGTTTGACATATCTCACGACGTCGAATTGGGATCTCTCGGCGAACTACGACTATACTTATAAGGACAAGTATAGCGCCCATGCCGGCGTTGCGCGCGCGACGGCACGTTTCTAATTTTCAGAAAACAATCGGACAACAATGCCTCGATCCATGCGGATCGGGGCATTGTTGTATAAAAGACACAACGCTCGCCAAAGTTGTGACAGGGCTGAATCAGCCGATGCTTAATATGGTGCCGGCTGTTATAAATGTTTCGGTTCTATTCAAACCTTTCACTCTCAAGGAGAAAAATTTATGACGTCGATCTTCAAGAAAACCCTGCTGGCCGGCACTGCGCTGGTCGCCATGTCTGCTGTCGCGCATGCATCGCCTCTGGACTCCCAGGCGCCCGGCACGGGCACGGTTGTCATCGACGGCCAGGGTGTCCTGATCGACCATGATCCTTCGGCCGCCACGGCTATCCAGTTCTTGAGCGATGACACCGCCGCAGTGGACGCCGGCATCAACATCACCGGCAACATCGTCGCCACCGGCGGCGAAGGTTTCGGGACGCTCGAGTTCAACGGCAGCTCCACCGTTTCCGGCGACGTCGGCGCGGTAACCGATACCACGTCGTACCTCTACGCCGTCATTGGCGGCAGCACCGGCACCGTCACGTTCTCGAAGACCGTCTCCGCCCTCAACGCAAGCGCCGACAACGGCAAGATGGTCTTCAACGGCGCGGCCCTGCTGCAAAACGCAGTATTCACAGGCGACGGCGAGATGGATTTCAACGCCGACACCCACCTGAGCACGCTCGACTTCAACGACCATGACGGCACCGTCGTCCTCGGCGGCGGCATCACCTTCACCGGCGACATGGTCAACAATGGTGGCGAAGGCCACTACGGCAACCTGAACGTTCTCGGCAGCGCGACGATCAACGGCAACATCGGCGGCAACGACGGCCTCAACGTCGTCCAGTTCGGCACCGGCGACACCACTGCAAGCACCCTGATCGACGTCACCGGCACCGTTTACGCCAATAACATCGTCATCGATAGCAAGGGTACCACCAACTTCAACGGTTACGTTGACGCAGACAACGACATTTATGTCGAAGACAGCGGCACCACCAACTTCAACGGTTACGTTGACGCAGGCACGATCGTTGCTTACGGCACGCACAAGATGACGTTCAACGACGGCTTGGACGTCAACAACATCGCGCTCGTCGGCGACAACACCGTCACGATCACCTCGGGCGGCGAAGGCTGGGGTAACATCAACTCCTATGCCGGCGCTTCTGCAGGCGCGGGCGCAGGCACCGTGAACATCTCCCTCGACGATAACTCCCTGCTCCTGCATGGCGATATCGGCACGGGCGGCGAAGGCTTCATGAAGGCCCTGAACATCACCGGCGCTGGCAACGAGTTTATTGTTGACGGCAACGTCGGCCAGATCGACACCATCGACCTGGGCGGCAACACCCTCTACGTCGACGGCGACTTCACCGCTGGCCAGACCATCAAGACCACGGTTACCGAAGTTGACGGTTCCGACATCATTGGCGGTCACATTACTGGCTCGGGCGACGTCACGATCGGCGCAGGCACCAAGGTCAACGTCGCGATCTCGTCGCTGACCGACCTCGAAGTCGGCCAGCAGTTCATCATCGCTGACGGCACCGACGGCGACTACGGCGACGTCGCGACCCTGACCACCGGCAACATCAGCAGCTCCCCGCTGATCACCTGGACGCAAGTTGCTGATCCCGACCACGACAGCCTGATCCTCGAGATCGCGAGCATCAAGACGCTCTCGGAAGTCGCGACCGGCGGCAACAACAAGTCGATCTCTTCCGCTATCTCGTCGGATTGCGCGGATCCCGATGCGTCTTGCCACTCTCTGTACACCACGCTGCTCGCCGCTCCCGATGCTGCCACCTTCAACGCAGCACTCGAAAGCGCACAGCCGGCCGGCCTGAACGGCTCCAGCATCGTCTCGACGCTGGATGCACAAGGCCAAGCGCTGCAGGTTATCGAAAAGACGATGATCGCAATGCGTGACGGCGATGCAAGCGCAAGCGGTATGGCTGCCGGCGCAATGCCGAAGGGCCTCAGCGCTTGGGCGCAAGGCTACGGCCAAGCGGCGCAGCAAGGCATCCGCGACGGCATCGCCGGCTACAAGAGCGATACCGCCGGCTTCGCGATGGGTGTTGATACCGCCAAGTACGCGGGCGACAAGAACGACGTCTTCGGCGCAGCCGTCAACTTCGGCCGCACCAACGTCAACTCGTCGAACGCCAACACGACCGGCGCGGACATCGACAGCTACGGCATCACCGTCTACGGCAGCAAGGAAATGGGCGGCAACGCCTTCCTCGCCGGCCAAGTCGGCTACGCTTACAACGACATCGACACCTTCCGCCACAACGCGGGTGCCGCTGGCCTGACGGCGAACGCCAACTACAGCAGCGACCAGTACTCGGCCAAGCTGCTGGCGGGCAAGGACTACGAAGCGGGCCACAGCATCGTGCTGACCCCGACCGCGTTTGCGACCTACACCTACCTGCACACGGACGGCTACAGCGAAACCGGCACCGGCACCCTCCTGAGCGTCGACAGCGACAACTTCGACGTCTTCAAGGTCGGCGCAGGCCTGCAGGCGGAATGGAAGCTCAAGTCCGCAACGGGCGAGAAGCTGAAGCCGTCGCTGCACGCCAACTACACCTATGACGTCACCGGCGACAGCGTCGAGTCCACCGCCAGCTTCGTCGGCGGCGGCGCGACCTTCAAGACCACCGGCGCAGATCCGGCGCGCAGCGAGTTCAACGCGGGTGCAGGCCTGACCTACACCACGCAGTCGAACTTCGACGTGACCGCGATCTACGACTACAACTACAAGACCGACTACACGGCCCAATCCGGCCTGCTGCGCGGCACGGTTCACTTCTAAGAACCTCCCGCATCAAGAACAAAAAACCCCCGTCCGCAAGGTCGGGGGTTTTTTGTAAATAAAAACGAAAAAATCGTGCGCCGAAAGAAGGGGCGCGCAGGGCGTCCGTTTGGTATAAATGACTTGGTTGTGTTTTTATTATTTAATTTGGAGAATTTTCATGATGACTTCTACCTTCAAAAAAGCGCTTCTGACCGGCACCGCGTTGGTGGCGATGGGGTGCGTATCGCACGCGCAGGCCGCAACCGTGATCGTTGATCAGGGCGTTGTCGGCATCAGCGCCGACCCGCACGCCGAACCGGCGATCAGCTTCGTCGCGGGCGGCACTTGGGCGAGTATCGATCCTGATGTCAACGTGACCGGCTCCGTCGTCACCTATCAGGACGTCAACGGTCACATTGCCGTGCAGGGCAGCACGACCTTCACCGGCAATATCGGCGCGCACGGCAAGGCGCTGGCGCAGCTATGGTCGGGGATTTCGGACGTGTCCACGGATATCTATAACGGCGACGTCTATGCGTCGGTGATCAATCTCGACGCCGGTTCTTCCATTTTCAACGGCAAGGTCGAAGGCGGCCTGACTCTTTCGGGTGCGGGCAGCACCACGTTCAACGGCGACGTCACCGGCAACCTGAGCTATGCAAACCTGAACGGCGCGGTCACACTCGGCAACGGGATGACGTTCGACGGCGACATCAACAGCGGCGCGACCGGCGGCAGCGGTGTCGGCAGCCTGACGCTGGCGGGCAGCGCGACGGTGCTGGGCGCCGTGTCGTGGGCCGACGATGGTCTTGCCGCGCTGGCGGGCGGCGCGAACGGCTCCAAAAGCGTCTTCGCAGGCAACGTCAACGCCGAGACCGTGACGGTGAACGGCACCGGTGCCATGGTTTTCGAAGGAAAGCTGCGCGCGACCGAGATTGACTTCGCGGACGACGGCACGGTGCAGTTGACCTACGGCCAAAACACGCTGGGTGATATCGTGTCGTTGGACGGCACGACCGGCCACGGCATCGGCACGCTGGTCTTCGACGGCGCCGATGGCGACGTGAGCATCCTGAGCGGCAGCGTGACCGGCGGTTTGAAAGCCATCGTCCTGAAGGGTAACAACGCGTCGGTGACCATGGAAGGCGACGTCTTCGCTGCCGATGCGACGACCCTCAACAGCAGTACGCTGAACATCGGCGGCGTCTTCAACATCGGCGACGGTCAGGTCATCAACACGACGCTCACTGGCGAAGCCAAGGGCGTCATCACGGGCGGCAATATCGTGGCCGGAAACATCGTCACCGTCTCGTCGAAATCGCTGCTGCATATCGACGTCAGCGGCATCGGCGGCCAGAACAAGATCGGCGACATCTTCACGGTCGTCGACGGCAGCGAAGCGGAAGCGGGCGACGTCGCGCAACTGGCGGCGGGCAACATCACCTCTGGCATCCTGTACACCTTTACACAGACGGCCAACGAAGACAGCCTTCAGGTCGAGCTCACCGACATCAAGGCGATGTCCGACGTCGCCAGCGCGGGCAATAACGCAAATGCGGCGGCGGCGATCGAGGATTCCTGCCTCGCGACCAACGCGAACTGCCACGGCCTCTACGCCAACCTGCTGAACGCGCCGAGCGCGGCGGCGCTCAACACCCTTCTCGAAAGCGCGCAGCCCGCCAACATTAACGGCGGTGCGGTGACGGCGATGGTCGATGCAGGCGCCGCAGCCTTCGACGTCGCGGGCGAGAAACTTGCCGCATTGCGCGCGGGCGATACGGGCATGGCGGCGGGCACGGTGCCCGCGGGCACGGGCCTTTGGGCGCAGGGCTATGGCCGCACGTCCACGCAAGGGATGCGCGACGGCATCGCCGGCTTCGACGCCGACATGCTCGGCTTCGCAATCGGCGCGGAGACGCCGAAGCTCGGCCACGGCACCACGCTGGGCATCGCGCTCAACTATGCGAACACCGACGTCGATTCCAGCAACGCCACCACGACCGCGGCGGACATCGACAGCTACGGCGTCACGCTCTACGGCAGCCATGATTTCTGCGGCGGCGTCTTCGTGGACGGCCAGATCGGCTATGCCTATAACGACATTCAGACCACGCGCCACAACGCGGGCGGCGCGGGGCTTGTCGCCAACGGCGACTTCAGCAGCGACCAGTACGCGGCCCGCCTGCGCACCGGCAAAGACTTCGCGCAAGCGGGCGGTCTCTACCTGACGCCGAGCGTGATGGCGTCTTACACGGCATTGCGCACGCAAGGCTACACCGAAACCGGCACCGGCGCGCTGCTGAACGTCGATGGCGAGACCTACAACGTCTTCAAGCTTGGCGCAGGTCTGCAGGCGGAATGGCGTCTCAAGAGCGCGAGCGGAGAAAAGCTGAAGCCCTCGGTGCACGCCAACTATGCCTACGACGTGACTGGCGACAACATCGAAACGACCGCCAGCTTCGGTGGCGGCGGTCCGGCATTCCAGACCACGGGCGCCGATCCCGCGCGCAACGAGTTCAATCTGGGCGCGGGCCTGACCTATACGACGCAGGCCAACTTCGACCTGACGGCGACCTACGACTACACCTTCAAGCGGGATTACACGGCGCACGCCGGCTTGCTGCGCGGTACCGTCCACTTCTAAGCGGCTCGCATATAACGACAAAAGGCCCCCGACCGCAAATCGGGGGTTTTTTGTTGGCGCGGCGCGGCGGTGCTTGATATAATAGGGGTGTCGGCTTCGGCCGGCTATGACGATAAACGCGCTGCGGAATAGGCGATACGGACCCGGGGGCGGTACCCGGCGGCTCCACCATCTTTCGGGATTAGGGTCATTGTCGTGACCCTTCCGGTATGGGGCCGAAATAGGATCGACGTGCGTAGTAAAGGTGGTTGCTTTCGTTCGGCATGGTTCCGCCGTTATCGGGCTAAACACTACAAATGCTAACGACAACGCGCCTGCAAAGGCACAACTGGCTCTCGTCGCGTAAGCGATCTGAACCGGTTAGCATCTAAATCCCTTTTCTAGTAATAGAAGAGGTGGGGCGTGGGGGCAGGCCTAGCAACAGAATTGCCCCCATTTTTTTTCATGACATTCCTGTGTTTTATCCCTAGACTGTCCCTACCTTAAGAACCGGAGCCTTGATTACCCATGACCCGCGACCAAGACGAAGCTTTCCGTTACGATAAAATGGTTGAGCGTGCCTTGCGCGGCGTGGTCAAGCAGGCTTTGCAGGAAGTGATCGAGAAGGGGCTGGTCGACGACCACCATTTCTATATTACCTTCTTTACAGATTATCCCGGCGTCAAGGTCCCGACCTACCTCAAGGAACGCTACCCGAGCGAGATGACCATCGTCCTCCAGCACCAGTTCTATGAGCTGGAAGTCAGCGACGAGAAGTTCTCCGTCATGCTCAGCTTCAACAACGTGCCTGAGCGCCTGGTCATTCCACTCGCCGCGATCACCATTTTCGCGGACCCGTCGGTCAACTTCGCGCTGCAGTTCCAGCCCCTGTCGGAAGACGACGGCGACGAGATCCACTTCGAGGCCGAAGACATCAGCATCGACAAGGCCGAGAAGGAAAAGAAGAAGGGCGAAGTCGTTTCCCTCGACACCTTCCGCAAAAAGGGCAAGGACAAGGATAAGTCCTAATTCCATAATATTTTAAGCCGATATTATGTGGATTCGTCATTGTGACGACTCCATAAAACTGCTATCTATTGTCCATATTCAAAAACACCCAACCGGAGAAACGTCATGGATTTCAGCCAATCTGGCCTGCCGAACGACAGCCTGCTCGAAAGCGCCTTCAACGACAGCTTCACCAACATCATGTCCCGCAAGGATGAGGAATTGGAAAATCTGCTCACCCAGGTCGAACAGCAGATCGCGCAGCAGATGAAGCAGCTGAACCAGGCGCTGGCAATGGAGCAGATCGACGAAGACGAGTTCGAGATGCACAAGGAACAGCTCGAGCGCACCCGCAAGGCGTACCAGCAGCAAGGCCCCGGCCTCGTCGTGAAGGCGCTGGAAGAGGCCTTCGTCTCCGAGCGCCTCGCGCCCGCGTTGATCGTCCTCAACAACAGCCTGAGCGCATCGACCGAGGTCATGGCCGCGGTGCTGCTGGTCCAGACCGTCCTGTCGCCGAAGGATTTCCTTGCGGTACAGGCGAAGTACGGCCCCGCCGTCGCCGGCGTGATTGCCGAGCTGGAGCACGCAGACGTCTATCCGCTCAAGTGCAACGACACCATTTCCCAAGCCGATGCCGAAACCAAGCAGGCCTTCCTGGCCCTGACCGTTTCCGCGCTGGAAGGCATCGCCGAGAAGGTCAAGGAAGCCAAGGCAGCCAAGCCGCCGCAAAAGGTCAAGCTGGCCGACGGCGAAGAAGAGCGCATTGCCGGCAAGGCCGAGGCTGCCTGGGGCACCGATGCCAAGCTGGAAAAGCGCTTTGTCGCGATCTTCAACAGCGTCGCCGCTTCCGTCAACTCTGAATACCACGCCGAGATCGGCAACAAGGGCGACCTCCAGCTCATCAAGGGCGGCAACCCGCCCGCCAGCCCGAGCAACCCCTCCAAGAAGCCCAACAAGCCTTCGGGCCCGGGCAACGGCACGATCGGCGACGGCGTTTTCTAAGACGCCGAACGCCTGATCCACCATCGCTCAACGCCGCGCCGTTTTTACGGTCGCGGCGTTGACGGCTTGTGAGGCCTTGTGTAGAGTTAACAAAGGGTTAAACAGGGGTCGTTCCCATAGGGGTTATATGGGAACGCAAAACAGGCAGCGATGGTCCATCAGCGCTCTCAGGAAGCCGCGCATGCGGCGTCCGTGCATATTCCGGTGATGCTGGCGGAGGTCCTCGAGACCTTACGCCCGCGTGCAGGCGGCGTTTACGTCGACGGCACGTTCGGCGCGGGCGGCTATACGCGCGCAATCCTCAGGGCTGTGCCCGATTGCCGCGTCTACGCCATCGACCGCGATCCCGATGCCATTGTGCGCGCGCAAACGATGGCGCGCGAATTCAAGGACAGATTGATTCCGCTGCACGGCTGCTTCGGCGACATGGAATCGCTGCTGGCGGATGCCGGCGTCACGCAGGTCGACGGCGTCGTGCTCGATATCGGCGTCTCCTCGGTGCAGATCGACACGCCGGCGCGCGGGTTTTCGTTCCAAAAAGACGGGCCGCTCGACATGCGCATGGGGCTCGACGGCGAAAGCGCCGCCGACGTCTTGAACAACCGCGAGGAGCGCGAGATCGCCGACATCATCTTCAATTACGGCGAAGAACGCGCGGCGCGCCGCATCGCCAAGCGCATCGTTGCCGCGCGCGCCGCAGCGCCCATCACGCGCACGCTGCAGCTCGCCGACATCGTGCACAGCGTGCTGCCGATGCATGGCGGCCTCAAGAGCGACACTGCCACGCGCACCTTCCAGGCGCTCCGCATCTTCGTCAACGACGAGCTGGGCGAACTCGACCGCGCGCTCGACAGCGCCGAGCGCCTGCTCGCGCCGCAAGGCCGTCTTGTCGTCGTCAGCTTCCATTCGCTCGAGGACGCGCGCGTCAAGAATTTCCTGCGCGACCGCGCGGGCCGCGCCGCCAACGCCTCGCGCCACATGCCAGTCGCCGCGGAAAAAGCCGCCGCCGCCTTCGTGCTCGACGCGCCCGCCGGGCTGAAGCCGACGGAAGAAGAGATCGCCGCCAACCCCCGGTCGCGCTCCGCCCGCCTACGCTACGGCATCCGCACGGAGGCCGCGCATGCGTAAGTCCAACGTGATGTGGCTCCTGCTCGCCGGCTTTTGCAGCGCCGCGCTCTACCACACCAGCCAGCGCGTGCACGACGGCCGCGAGATGCTCGACGCGCTCAACGGCGAAACCGCGCAGGAAGAAGAATCCATCCGCGTCCTGCAGGCGGAATGGAGCTACCTGAACCAGCCGCAGCGCCTTGAGCAGCTCGCGCACGAGCATCTCAATCTCGTGCCGATGAAGGGCGACCGCTTCGCCGCCATCGACGATATCGCGATGCGCGCCGCCCCTGTCGCAACGCCAAAGCCGGACGTCGCCGAGAAGCCCGCCGCCATACAAAAGCCCGAGCCCACCAAGCTCGCCGCCCCGAAAACCGTCGCACCCAAACCCGCGCCCGCAAAACCCGCCGCGGAAAAACCCGCCGCCGCTGAAATCAAGGCCGCCGCGCGCCAGACCGCCGCCGTGCTCGATACGCCGCCGCACGCGCCCGCCGCACAGAAGGTCGTGCGCAAGCAAGAACCGCCCGCGCGCCGCATGAGCGACGTCATCAAGAGCCTGGGGGTCGATTGATGTCCGGCGGCGCCCCGCACAAGAAGGTTACCGTCGCCGGCGCGCAGGCGCAAATGCATGAGCAGGCGCGCGCGCGGCTGATCATGGTGGTGATGGCGCTGATGATGGGCTATTTCGCAATCAGCCTGCGGCTCGTCGACCTCACCCTGCTGCATCACGCGGCGCCCGTCAGCGGCCCCGGTTCCGTGATGGCGGCGTCCGAGGGCCTGCGCGCCTCGATCGTCGACCGCAACGGGCTCCTGATGGCGACCTCGCTCAAGATGGCCTCCGTCTATGCCGACACCACGCAGCTCGACGACACCGCCGTGCTCACCAAGCAGCTTGCCGCGATCCTGCCCGAGCAATCCGCCGACAGCATCCGCAAGAAGCTGACCTCGGGCAAGAAGTTCATCTGGATCCAGCGCAACATCACGCCGAAACAGGAGTACGCGATCAACGCGCTCGGCCTGCCCGCGCTGGGCTTTCAGGAAGAGGAGCGCCGCATCTATCCCGACGGCAACCTCGCCGCGCATGTCCTCGGCTATACCGACGTCGACGGCCACGGCATCGCCGGGCTGGAAAAGTTCTTCGACAAGCGCCTGCGCGAGGACACGTCGCCCCTGCAGCTCACCATCGACCTGCGCGTGCAGCACATGATGCGGCGCGAGCTGGCCAGGGCCGTCACGAAATTCCAGGCCAAGGGCGCGGTCGGCATGGTGATGGACGCGCGCACCGGCGAGATCGTCTCGATGGTCTCGCTGCCGGACTTCGATCCCAACCACGTCGGCGCGGCCAGCGACAACCAGAAATTCAACCGCGCCACGCTGGGCGTCTTCGAGATGGGCTCGACCTTCAAGCTCTTCACCATCGCCGCCGCGCTCGAAAGCGGCAAGGTGCATTTCTCCAGCTCCTTCGACGCCACCAACCCGATCAAGGTCGGGCGCTTCACCATTTCCGACTACCACGCCAAGCATCGGTCGCTGACGGTGCCGGAGATCTTCATCTATTCCTCCAACGTCGGCACCGCCAAGATGGCCGACAGCCTCGGCGCCGACGCGCTGCCCGACTTTTTCCGCGAACTCGGCTTCATGAACCCGCCGGTGGTCGAGCTGCCGGAACGCGGCGCGCCGCTCTATCCTTCGCCGTGGCGCGAAGTCAGCACGCTGACCACTTCCTTCGGCCACGGCATCGCCGTCACCCCCTTGCACGTCGCGCGCGCGGCGGCAGGCCTCGTCAACGGCGGCACGCTGCCGCAGGCGACGCTGGTCGCCTCTGCCTCGCATGACGCGGGCCCGCGCGTCGTCAGCGCGAAAACCTCGGCGCAGTTGCGACAGTTGCTCGAGCTTGTCGTCGCCGCTGGCACTGGCGACAAGGCCTATGTTGACGGCTACGACGTCGGCGGCAAGACCGGCACCGCCGAGAAGAACGCGGGCGGCCGCTATGAACACAGCCTGCTGATGTCCTCCTTCCTCGGCGTCTATCCGACGCAGGACCCGCGTTATATCGTGCTCGCCATCATCGACGAGCCGCACGGCACCAAGGACACCTACGGCTTCGCCACGGCAGGCTGGACGGCCGCGCCCGTCGTCGCGCGCGTGGTGGAGCAGATGGCGCCGCTCTACGCCATGCCGCCCGATTACGCCCGCACCCGCCGCGACATCACGCACGAGATGGTGGGCTACCTCAAGGAATTCAAGGAAGGAACGCCGCTTGCGTCTGCTGGAAACGATCACTGACGACGACGGCGTGACCGTCTCGGGAGATGCGGGCGCGCTCGACATCCGTGGCCTCACCGCCGACAGCCGCGAGGTGCGCGCCGGCTATCTCTTCGCCGCCTTCGCCGGCGTGAAGCAGGACGGTCGCCAGTTCATCGCCGACGCGGTGGCGCGCGGCGCGTCCGCCATCCTCGTGCAGGCGGGCATCGAGGTCGAGGCGCCCGGCATCGTCGTGATCCACGATAAAAATCCGCGCCGCCGCTTCGCGCGCATGGCCGCCGCCTTCTACGGCAAGCAGATGGACGTCATCGCCGCCGTCACCGGCACCAACGGCAAAAGCTCCACCGTCAACTTCTGCCGCCAGGTCTGGCAGGCGATGGGGCATCCGGCCGCCTGCCTCGGTACCATCGGCATCATCGCGCCCGGCGTCAACCGCCCCGGCGTGCTGACCACGCCCGATCCCGTCACCTTGCACAGCGAAATCGCCGAATTGGAAGCTGCCGGCGTCACCCACCTCGCGCTGGAAGCCTCCAGCCAGGGCCTCGACCAGTACCGCCTCGATGGCGTGCGCGTCACGGCGGCGGGCTTCACCAACCTCACGCGCGACCACCTCGATTACCACGGCACGATGGAGGCCTATCTCAAAGCCAAGCTGCGCCTGTTCCGCGACGTGCTTCAGGAAGGCGGCGTCGCCGTCATCAACCGCGACATGCCGTTCTTCGATGCGGCCGCCGAGGCGTGCCGTACGCGCAATATCCGCGTGATTGATTTCGGCCGTGAAGCAGCCGACATCCGCCTGCTCGCGCACAAGCCGCTGCCCGAAGGCCAGTTCATCGAGCTGTCCGTCTTCGGCGAACGCTACGGCCTTGAGCTGCCCCTGGTCGGTGACTTCCAGGCAGAGAACGCGCTTTGCGCGCTCGGCCTCGTCATTGCCGAAGATCCCGACAGCCGTACGCTGCACATGCAGGCCGTGCGTGCGCTGGAGCGCTTGCAAAGCGTGCGCGGCCGCCTCGAATTCGCGGCCAAGCACAGATGCGGCGCGCCGATCTACGTCGATTACGCGCATACGCCGGACGGACTTGAGGTAATGCTGCGCGCGCTGCGCCCGCACACGCCGAGCCGGCTGCATGTTGTCTTCGGCTGCGGCGGCGACCGCGACCGCGGCAAGCGCCCGATGATGGGCGGCATCGCCGCGAAGCTGGCCGACTGCGTCATCGTCACCGACGACAACCCGCGCACCGAAGACGCTGCCGCCATCCGCCGCGAGGTGATGGAAGGCTGCAAAGGCGCTGCCAACGTGCGTGAGATCGCCGGACGCCGCGACGCCATCCGCGCGGCGGTCAAGGAATTGAAGCCTGGCGACGTGCTGGTGATCGCGGGCAAGGGACATGAACAAGGGCAGATCGTCGGCCGCGACGTGCTGCCATTCGACGACGTCAGCGAGGCGAAAGCCGCTGTGCTGGAAGGATAACATGGGCAACAAGCAAGACATTCTCTGGACCTCAACCGAGATCGCCGCCGCGACAGGCGGGACGGCGAGTGCGCCGTTCGACTGCACTGGCGTCTCCATCGACACGCGCACGCTCAAGCCGGGCGATTTGTACATTGCGCTCAAGGGCGAGCGGCTGGACGGCCATGATTACGTCGAGGCCGCCTTCACGGCCGGTGCCGCCGGCGCGCTGGTGCGCGACGGTTTTGCTGCTTCCGGCTCCGTCGTTGCGGTCGCCGATGTGATGAAGGCGCTGGAAGCCCTCGGTATGGCGTCGCGCGCGCGGTCGACGGCGAAAATCGTCGCCGTCACCGGATCGGCGGGCAAGACGGGCACCAAGGAAATGCTCGCGGCCATCTTCGCCGCCTTCGGCAAGACGCACGCAAGCAAGAAAAGTTTCAACAACCACTGGGGCGTGCCGCTGACTCTCGCCAATATGCCGAAGGACGCGGCTTTCGGCGTCTTTGAACTCGGCATGAACCACGCGGGCGAGCTGACGGTGCTCTCGAAGCAGGTGCGCCCGCACGCCGTCATCATCACGACGGTCGAGCCGGTGCATATCGAGCACTTCGGCAGCGTCGAAGACGTCGCCGACGCCAAGGCGGAGATTTTCGAGGGCGTAGAGAAAGGCGGCATCGCCGTCCTGCCTGCCGACAATGCGCATTTCCTGCGCCTGAGCGCGAAAGCGGAAAAGCATGGCCTGAAGATCCTGCCGTTCGGCGAAGACGAATGCGCGGCGGCGCATATGGATGACTGCTCGCTGCACGCCGATGGCAGCTTTGTAAATGCGCGCGTGATGGGTGAGAAGATCCGCTATCGCATCAACATCTCCGGCCGCCATATCGCGATGAACGCGCTTGGCGCGCTGACGCTGGTCAAGGCGCTCGGCTGCGACCTGACGAAAGCGGTCGAGGCGCTGCGCAACGCGTCGCCCGTCGAAGGGCGCGGCAACCGCCTCTCGGTGACGATCGAGGCGGGCAAGCCGCCGGTCACCGTCATCGACGAAAGCTACAACGCCAACCCGGCCTCGATGCTCGCCGCGTTCAAGGTCTTTGAAATGGTGGTGCCGCCCGCAGGCGGCCGCCGTATCGCGGTGCTTGGCGACATGCTTGAGCTGGGGCGCGAGGGGCCGATGCTGCACGCCGGCCTCGCCAACCCGCTGCTCAAGGCCAAGGCCGATCTCGTGTTCTGCTGCGGGGCGCAGATGGATGCGCTTTACCAACTGCTGCCGCCCGACTGGCGCGGCGCGCATACGAAAGATAGCCAAATGCTGGCGCCGCTGGTCGCGGATGCCGTGCGCCCGGGCGACGTCGTGCTCGTGAAGGGATCCGCGGGCAGCAAGATGTCGTACATCGTCCAGGCGCTGTCGCAAATCAAACCGAAGGAACAACAACAGCATGCTGTATAACCTGCTTTTCCCGCTGGCGATTGATTTCCAGCCGTTCAACTTGTTCAAGTACCTGACCTTCCGCGCGGGCGGGGCTGTCATGACGGCGCTGCTCATCACCCTGTGGATCGGCCCGGGTGTGATCCGCTGGCTGAAATCCAAGCAGGGTGGCGGCCAGCCGATCCGCTCCGACGGGCCGGAGACGCACCTCAAGAAAAAAGGCACGCCGACCATGGGCGGCCTGATGATCATCTTTGCGACGGCGGTCTCCACGCTGCTGTGGGTCGACCTCACCAGCATTTATATGTGGATCGTGCTGGGCGTGTTCCTCGCTTTCGGCGCGATCGGTTTCGCTGACGACTACGCCAAGCTGACCAAGAAGAGCCACCTCGGCGTGCCGGGCAAGCTGCGCCTGTTCCTCGAATGCGCGATCGGCCTTGCGGCGGCTTTGGCCTTTGCGATCTATACGCCGAAGGAACTCTCGACGACGCTGGCGGTGCCGTTCTTCAAGAGCCTGCTGATCGACCTCGGTTGGTTCTTCATTCCCTTCGTCGGCATCGTCGTCATTGCGGGCGCGGCCAATGCGGTCAACCTGACGGACGGCCTTGACGGCCTTGCCATCGGCACGATCATGATCGCGGCGGGGTGCTTCGGCATCATCTCCTACCTTGTCGGCAACGCGGTCTTCGCCAACTACCTGCAGATCGTCAACGTGCCCGGCGTGGGCGAACTGGCGGTCTTCTGCGGCGCGATGATCGGCGCAGGCCTCGGCTTCCTCTGGTACAACGCGCCGCCGGCGGCGGTCTTCATGGGGGACACCGGGTCGCTGGCGCTCGGCGGGGCCCTCGGCGCGATCAGCGTGATGACTAAGCATGAAATCGTGCTCGCCATCATCGGCGGCCTCTTCGTGGTGGAGACGCTCTCGGTCATCATCCAGGTCGTGTCGTTCAAGACGCGCGGCAAGCGCGTGTTCAAGATGGCGCCGATCCATCACCACTTCGAGAAGCTCGGCTGGGCGGAGACGACGGTGACGATCCGCTTCTGGATCATTGCCGTGGTGCTGGCGCTCATCGGGCTTTCCACCCTCAAGCTGAGATAAGCATGATCGACCTCTCCTCCCTCAAAGCGCAGCTCAACGGCAAGCCGGTCGCCATCCTCGGTCTCGGCAAGAGCGGCTTGCATGCGCATGCCGCGCTGAAAGCTGCCGGGATCGGGACGGTGCTGTGGGACGATAATACGGCGGCGGTCGAGGCCGCTGCTAAAGCGGGAGCGGTGACGGAGGATCTCTCGAAAGCCGATTTCTCGCGCTTTGCCTTGCTCTGCATGGCGCCCGGCATCCCGCTGACGCATCCCGCGCCGCATCCGGTTGTCGCGCGCGCGACGGCGGCGGGGGTCGAGATCGTCTGCGATATCGAGCTGCTGCACCGCGCGCATCCGGCGATCAAGACCATCGGCATCACCGGCACCAATGGCAAATCGACGACAACCGCGCTGATCGGGCATATCCTGACGGCGGCGGGCGTTGAGTCTGCGGTGGGCGGCAATATCGGCGAGGCGTCGCTCTCGCTGCCGCAATTGCCGCCGAAAGGCATTTACGTGCTGGAGCTGTCGTCCTACCAGCTCGACCTCTGCCCGACATTCAGCCCCGACATCGCGCTGCTCATCAATATCAGCCCCGACCACCTCGACCGTCACGGCGGCATGGCAGGCTATGTGGCGGCGAAGAAGAAGATTTTCCGCGGCAAGGGCATGGCGATTGTCGGTCTTGACGATGCGCCTTCGGCGGGTGTGTTCTCTGAATTGGCGGGGTCGGCGCGCACACGCGTCGGCGTGTCCTGCCTTCAGGCGCTGCAGGACGGCATCTCGGTGACGGAAGAGGGGATGCTGCAGGACAAAGGCCGCGATATTTTCGACCTCAAGACCTGCCCGACGCTGAACGGCCAGCATAACTGGCAGAACGCGGCGATGGCTTATGCAGCCTGCATCGCGGCAGGTGTCGCGGCGGATAAGATTTTCAGCGCGATGCGTTCCTTCCCGGGCCTCGCACACCGGCAGAACATCGTCGCTGAGAAGGGTGGCGTGCGCTACATCAACGACAGCAAGGCGACCAACGACCAGGCGGCGGCGATGGCACTGCGCACCTATGATCCCATTTACTGGATCGCCGGCGGCAAGCCCAAGGACGGCGGCTATCCCGATTGCGAGAAATATATCGGCCATGTGCGCCATGCCTTCCTGATCGGCGTCGCGCAGGAGAAGATGGCGGCGTGGCTGTCCGGCCTCAATGTGCCGTTTACGAAGTCGGAGACGATGGAAAAGGCGCTGGCTGCCGCACACGCGCAGGCGCAGGAAGAAAAACGGACGGGCGCCGTCGTGCTGCTGTCACCGGCCTGCGCGAGCTTTGACCAGTTCAAGAGCTTCGAGCATCGCGGCGACGTCTTCATGGAACTCGTGAAAAAGGTGGTTGCATGAGCAGGGTCGCAACGCGCGCCGAAAAATCAATCCTCAGCCGTTGGTGGTGGTCGGTCGACCGCGTGACGGTGATCGCGCTGGCGGCATTGATCGCCGTCGGCCTGCTGCTGGTGACGGCGGCGTCGCCGTCGGTGGCCGAGCGCCTTGGCCTGCAGCCGTTCTATTTCGTCAAGCACCAGATCATCTTCCTGATCCCGTCGCTGGCGCTGATGTTCATGATGTCGCTGCTCGGGCGCAAGGCGCTGTGGCGCGTGGCCTCGGTCACGCTGGTGGCGGCGATGTTCCTGACGCTTTGCGCGATCCTGTTCGGCACCGAGGTCAAGGGGGCGACGCGCTGGGTGTCATTCCTTGGATTTTCATTGCAGCCGTCGGAGTTCCTCAAGCCCGCCTTCGCCGTCACCAGCGCTTGGCTGATCGCGCGGCACAAGACGGAAGAAAACTTCCCCGGCCAGCAGATGACGCTGGGGCTTTACATCGTCATCATTATGCTGCTGATGTCGCAGCCGGACCTCGGCATGTCGTTCGTGGTGTCGTGCATCTGGGGCGTGCAGGTATTCCTTTCGGGCCTGCCGATGTTGATTATTTTCGCGCTGCTGGCGGCGGGCGTCATCGGCCTCTTCGGCGCCTACATGTTCTTCCCGCACGTGACCAGCCGCGTCGACCGCTTCCTCGACCCGGCGGCGGGCGACAATTACCAGGTGCAGAAATCGCTCGACGCCTTCAGCCACGGCGGCTGGCTCGGCACCGGGCCGGGGCACGGCATCGTCAAGCTGACGCTGCCCGACGCGCACGCCGACTTCGTCTTCGCGGTGGCGGGGGAAGAGTTCGGCATGCTGTTCGACATCGGCCTTATTTTGCTCTTCTCCTTCATCATCATCCGCGGCGTCACGCGCGTGTTTAAAAGCGACGACATGTTCGTCGTGCTGGCAACCGGCGGGCTGCTGCTGCAATTCGGCCTGCAAAGCATGATCCACATGGGCTCGTCGCTGCACCTGCTGCCGGCCAAGGGGATGACGCTGCCGTTCATTTCCTACGGCGGGTCGTCGCTGTTGTCGATGGGCTACGGCATGGGCATGCTGCTCGCGCTGACGCGCAAGGGCATCGAGAACAAGGGGGGATCATGACGGGAAAGACGATCGTACTCGCGGCCGGCGGTACCGGCGGGCATCTTTACCCGGCCGAGGCGCTGGCGCAGGAATTGCTGAACCGCGGCCACCGCGTCGTGATCGTGACCGACAAGCGCGGCGCGGCGTTCAAGAACTTGGGCGAGCGCGTGCGGATCGAATGCGTCAAGGCGGCGACGTTCCGCCCCGGCATCATGGGCAAGCTCGGCGCCTTCCGCGAGATTTTCGAAGGCATCCTGCAGGCGCGCAAGCTGTTGCGCGAGATCAAGCCGGATATCGCCGTCGGCTTCGGCGGTTATCCTTCTTACCCCACGATGTTCGCGGCGCAGCGTTTGTGCATCCGCAGCGTGCTGCATGAGCAGAACGCCGTGCTCGGCCGCGCCAACAAATGGCTGGCCGGCAAGGCGTGCAAGATCGCGGCGTCGCTGCCCGATACCAAGGGGCTGCATGCAGTCGACCACAAGAAGCTGGTCGTGACAGGCAATCCGGTGCGCGCCGGCATCGTCGCGGTGCGCGAAAGGCCCTATCCGCCCTTCGAAGGCGATTTCGAGATTTTCATCACCGGCGGCAGCCAGGCCGCCAAGGTTTTCAGCGAAGTGGTGCCCGAAGCCGTGCAGCGCCTGTCGCATGAACAGAAAGGCCGCCTGCACATCGTGCACCAGTGCCGCGAGAGCGAAGTCGCATCGACCGAGCGCAAGTACCGCATGGCTGGCGTGCGCGCCGAGATCAAGACCTTCTTCACCGACATGCCCGAGCGGCTGACGGCGTGCCACTTGTTCATCGGGCGCTCGGGCGCCTCCACGGTCGCGGAGATCGCGGTCGCGGGACGCCCCGCCATCTTCGTACCCTATCCGGGGCATCGGGACATGCAGCAGCTTTGCAACGCCGAACTGCTCGCCGAGAAGAACGGCGCGTGGGTGATGCTGCAGGAGCTCTTCAGTCCCGAGGTGCTGGCGCGCCAGCTCGACCACCTGATGAAAGCGCCGGATGAACTCAAGGCCGCCGCCGCCGCCGCCAAATCCTGCGGCCAGCCGGATGCCGTGCAGAAGCTGGCGGATGTGGTTGAACAGGAACTGAAATAGAATTTTATTTCAGTTAGATAGATAATATTGAGATAAACTATACGGCTGTCTATCCTCTCCAGATATTTAATTATGGAGATTCGAACATGCTGAGCCAAAAGAAACTGGCCACCTTCGCAAGCGCTTACCACGCTGACGTGACCGCCGTGACGACGGCGTTTGAAAAGGAGCTGGCGCAGGTCGAGGACATCGGCAATGCGGGCGAGCGCTATCAGGCGCTGCTGGCGTTCGAAGACAGCCTGCGCGATGCGCACGCGGTGGCAGGACAGGCTTATACGGCGAAGGTTGAGAAGGAAATCAAGAAACTGACAACGCCGTCGAAGCTGATCCTCCTCGTGCCTTTCACGGCGATGGTGGCCGGCGGTTTGGGTTTTGCGCTGCCGGTGCTGGCAATCGTTGCCGCTGTCGGCTGCGGCGTGCTCGGCGTGTCGGGCTATGTGAAGGGCGCCCTCTTCGATGGGGAGCGCGCGGTTGGCGCTGTGCAGGGCATGCAAAAACCGGCTATGGCCCTCCTGGACGCTGCTTACGCGAAGCGCGAAACCATTCTCCGCGATGAGCTGAAGGGTATTGCCGCGTCCAAGTCCTTCGACGCCCTCTACAAGCGCGACGAAGTGAAGGCGGCTTTCACCAAGGCCTCCGCGCGCATCCGCGTGCTGGAAGAGAAGAACCTCTTCAAGGGCCCGCAGTCGGGCCTGACGACCTGATCAGCGCGGCTTCGGGGCGTTATCGCGCTTGCCGGCAATCAGCCCTTTTTTCTCGAGCATCTGGAAGATTTCGCGGACCGAGGCCTTCTGAAAGGCCTTTTGCCGCAGGGTGGCCGCGACCTTCTTTTCCGTGACGCCTTCGGCAAGGCTGAAACTGCCGCCCTTGACGACGTTGAGGATCAGGTCTTCGCGTTCCTTGGCGCTGAGCGGAGTGATCTTGATCGGCGTAAATCGCTTCCTGAAGGCTTCGCGTCTCGCTTCATCCATAAGCATGCGTTGCCCCTCATCCATCGAGGTGATCTTGAGTGTCGAGAACCTCTGTGCGAACTGTTCGCGCATGGCCGGGCTCATGTCGCTTATCTTGAATGGCTTCGTTTCCTGGATTTGAGGGAGGTCGCGCATCCCCGTCTTGCCGATGCCGGCATGGCCTGTAAAGCTGATGCCTTTGGCTTTATTCTTGTCGTCGGGCTTCTTCTTGTTCCTCATTGGGTCCCTTTCTTGTTTTGTACTTATGTATAGTAAGGGAAAAAGGTAAAAAATATCTTATCTTGCCGCGAAAGCGTGGTTATACTGATGCGAGAAAAAAGCCTTATTAATCAGGACTATGGAATGAAACAGACCTTTCCCTTCAATATCGGCACGGTGCATATCATCGGCATCGGCGGTATCGGCATGAGCGGCTATGCCGAGGTGCTGCATGCGCAAGGGTACAAGGTGCAGGGCAGCGACCAGTCCGACAGCGCCAACGTGGCGCGCCTGCGTAAACTGGGCGTGCGCGTGATGGTTGGCCATGCGGCGGACAATATCCATGACGAACACAAGGCGCTCTGCGCCGTCGTCGTGCGCTCGACGGCGGTGAAGGACACGAACCCGGAAGTCGCAGCCGCGAAAGCGGCGGGCGTGCCGGTGATCCCGCGCGTGGAACTGCTCGCCGAACTCATGCGCTCGAAGTGGTGCGTGAACATTTCCGGCACCCACGGCAAGACGACGACGACCTCGATGATCGGCCACGTGCTGGAACAGGCGGGCGTCGACCCGACCGTCATCAACGGCGGCATCATCAACGCTTACGGCAGCAACACGCGCCACGGCAAGGGCCACTGGATGGTGGTCGAGGCGGACGAGAGCGACGGCACTTTCGCCAAGCTGCCCTCGGTCATCTCGATCATCACCAATATCGATCCCGAGCACCTCGACTACTACGGCACGTTCGACCGCGCGAAGGAAGCTTTCGTCGCCTATGCGCGCCACCTGCCGTTCTACGGCGTTGCGGTCGCCTGCATCGACCACCCTGTCGTGGCAGAGCTGATCCCGCAATTCCAGCGCAAGACTATCACCTATGGTTTCAGCGACAAGGCCGATATCCGCGCCATCAACATGCAGACGACGCCCGACGGGATCGTCTTCGACGTGCAGTTCTCGGAAATCATGGGACAGCCGCCGGTCAAGGGCGTCAAGCTGCCCGTCTTCGGCCAGCACAACGTGCTCAATTCGCTGACGACTTTCGCGGTCGGGCATACGCTCGGCCTGCCCATGCAGGCCGTCGTTGCGGCGCTCGCCAAGTTCAGCGGCGTCAAGCGGCGCTTCACCACCACGGGCATTGTGGGCGGCATCACTATCGTCGACGACTACGGCCACCACCCGGCCGAAATCGCGGCGGTGCTGAAGGCCGGGCGCGACGCGCTGGGCGGACGCAAGGACAACGGCCGCCTGATCGCGGTCATGCAGCCGCACCGCTACACGCGCCTCTCCAACCTCTTCGCCGACTTTGCCGCCTGCTTTGCGGACGCCGATGAAATCGTCATCGCCGACGTCTATGCCGCGGGCGAGGAGCCGATCGCGGGTGCGTCGAAAGACGCACTGGTCGAGGGCATCCGCAAGACGGGCAAGAATAAGGTACACGCGCTGGCTTCTCCCGCCGAACTCGCATCGCTCATCCACCGCATCGCCAAGCCGGGCGACTTCGTCATCTGCCTCGGCGCCGGTTCCATCACGCAATGGGCGCATGCGCTGCCGGGCGAACTCGAGCACCTGTCCGGCCTGTCGCCCGCCGCGGCCAACGGGAAAAAATGATTCCTGACGTTCCCCATCGTTTCCTCGGCAACCTGCAGGACCGCCTGCCGCCGGTGCGCGGACGGCTAACGCCGGATGCGCCGCTCGGCCACCTGACATGGTTCGGCGTCGGCGGCCCGGCGGAAATCCTGTTTCGCCCCGCCGACCGGCAGGATCTCATCGACTTCGTGCGCCAATGCCCCAAAGATATCCCGATGACCGTGATCGGCGTCGCCTCCAACCTCATCATCCGCGATGGCGGCATCCCGGGCGTGGTCATCCGCTTCGGCCGCGAATTCGCCGAGATCAAGGCGGGGGGTGACATGGTAACGGCGGGCGCGGGCGCGCTCGACATGAACGTGGCGTTGACGGCGCTCAAGCATAACCTGACGGGGCTTGAATTCCTCAGCGGCATCCCCGGCACCATCGGCGGCGCGCTGCGCATGAACGCGGGCGCTTATGGCGGCGAGACGGCGTCGGTGCTTGTTTCCGCCGACGTCCTGTTCCGCGACGGCACCTTGAAAACGATGACTGCCGTCGACATGGGCATGAGCTATCGCCACAACGATGTGCCCGACGATGTGATCTTCCTCGGCGGCACATTCAAGGCCATGCCGGGCGTTTACGCCGATATCGAGGCGAAGATGTCTGAGGTCAAGGCCAAGCGTTCCGAGACGCAGCCGATCAAGTCGAAGACCGGCGGTTCCACCTTCGCCAATCCCGACGGCAACAAAGCGTGGCAGCTGGTCGACGCGGCCGGTTGCCGCGGCTTGAAGATCGGCGGCGCGGAGATGTCGCAGCTGCACGCGAACTTCATGCTCAACACCGGCGGCGCGACCGCGGCGGATCTCGAAAGATTAGGCGAAGAAGTACGCAAGCGTGTTTACGCGCAGAGTCAAATCATGTTAAGGTGGGAAATCAGGCGCGTCGGCGTGCCGCTTGATGGCGACGCCGACATCCAGGGGTGGATGCAACAGGGGATCTGAAGATTATGGCCAAGACGGTCGCTGTATTGATGGGGGGATGGTCCAGCGAGCGCGAAGTCTCCCTCTCGAGCGGCCGGGCCTGCGCCAAGGCGCTGCGCGACAAAGGCTATGACGTCCGCGAGATCGACGTCCACCGCGACCTGAAAGACCTCATTTCCAAACTTGAACCGAAACCCGATGTCGCCTTCAATGCGCTGCACGGTCAGGGCGGCGAAGACGGCAGCCTCCAGGGCGCGCTCGAGATCCTCGGCATTCCCTATACCCACTCCGCGCCGCTCGCTAGCGCGCTGGCCATGGACAAGCAAAAGGCCAAGGAAATTTTAAAGCCGATGGGCGTGCCGTGCCCCGAAGGCCAGCTCGTGCATATCGACGAGCTGAAGAAGGGCAAGGCGCCTTTCGCGCCGCCTTTCGTGGTCAAGCCGAATGCCGAAGGTTCCAGCGTCGGCGTCTATATCATCCGCGAGGGCGACAACAAGCCGCGCTTCGGTCTCGATACATGGTCGTATGGCGATTATGCGCTGGTCGAGAAATACATTCCGGGTCACGAACTTTCCGTCGCCGTGATGGGTGCTGCCGGCGAAAAGGCGCGCGCGCTGACCGTTACGGAAATCATCGCGAGCAATTCCGCGTTCTACGATTACGAAGCGAAGTACGCCGCCGGCGGCTCGCGCCATGTGCTGCCCGCGCCGATCGCGCCCGAGGTGCTGAACGAAGCGATGCGCATCGCCGCCTTCGCGCACGAAAAACTCGGCTGCACCGGTGTCACGCGCAGCGATTTCAGGTACAATGACAATGAACCGGGTACGAAGGGACTTTTCTACCTGGAGACGAATACGCAGCCTGGGATGACACCGACGTCGTTGGTGCCCGAACAGGCGGCCCATGTGGGGATGGGTTTTGGGGAACTTGTGACGTGGCTGGTAGAGAACGCACGCCTGCACGCATAAGGGAAATGGGGACGGGGGCTTGAAGATTTTCGGCAGGAAGAGCGATGATTCACGCACGCGCCGCAGCGCGCGCGTCCTGCTTGTCCGCTTGCGCCGCGCGCTCGCGGGCGCTGTCGTGCTCTCCCTTGTTGCAGCTGGCGGCGTCATGCTCTGGCGCATGCACGTGGTCGGCCGCGCGGGCGACTGGGCGTCGTCGCAGTTCCTGACGCGCACGGCCGCCGCCGGTTTCCGCGTGAAGGACATCGTCGTCACCGGCCGCACGCAGGTGAACGCGGAAGACATCCTCGCGCACCTCAGCATCAAGAAGGACATGCCGATCTTCGGCGTCGACATCGCGCAGGCGCAGAAGTCGCTCAACGACATCTCGTGGGTCAAGAACGTCTCCATCTCGCGCCGCCTGCCGGACGAGATCATCGTCGCGCTCGAAGAACGCCGCCCCGCCGCGCTCTGGCAGTTCCAGAAGAAGCTGTCGTTGATCGACGATACGGGCGTCGTGCTGGCGGATGAGAACTTGGGTGCGTGGAAGCAACTGCCGCTGGTCGTCGGCGAAGATGCGCCGGCGCAGGCGGGCGCGCTGCTCTCGATGCTCGCGGCCGAGCCGGTCGTCGCCAATAATTTCGTCTCCGCCACCCGCGTCGGCGGCCGTCGCTGGGATCTGTATCTCAAGAACGGCCTCGTCGTGCGCCTGCCGGAACGCGACATGGAACTCGCCCTGCACAGCCTCGTCGCGCTGCAGGAAAACAAGAACGTATTCGGCCGCGAGATCTCGGCCATCGACCTGCGCCAGTCCGACCGGCTGGTGCTGACCGCCAAGACAACCAAGAAGACCAGCACGTAATTTTCGATTTTCGGGGGAAAAGATGAAGAACGGCAACAAGAAGACCGCAAAGACGCCCAAGGCCGGAACGCCGGTGGCGGAAGAGCGCAACATCATCTCCGTCCTCGACGTTGGGTCGAGCAAGGTGTGCTGCTTCATCGCCGAAGTAAAGGCGCACGGCGTCATCGAGGTCATCGGCATTGGCCACCAAGCCTCGCGCGGCGTCAAGAATGGCGCGATCGTCGACCTCAAGGCCGCTGAAACTGCCGTCGCGCATGCTGTCGATGCCGCCGAGCAGATGGCGCGCACGCAACTCGGCGGCCAGCCGATCCGCTCGGTCATGATGAACGTCTCCGGCGTGCATGCGGCATCTCAACAAATGTCGGTCGATGTTGCCGTCTCCGGCCATCAAGTCTCCGACCGCGATATCCGCAGCGCGCTGCTGCATGCGCAGGGCGCCTGCATTCCCGGCCGCACCGAACTCGTCCACGTCATCCCCTCGGGCTTCAGCCTCGACCACACGCGCGGCATCCAGGAGCCGCGCGGCATGGTCGGCGAGACGCTCGGCGTCGGCATCACCGCCATCACCGGCAACGCCTCCGCCATCAGCCACCTTTCCGCCGTCGCGGCGGCGAACCATCTCGAGATCGACGGCTTCTGCGCGGCGGCATATGCGTCGGGCCTGGCCACGCTGGTCGAAGACGAAATGCAGCTCGGCTGCACCGTTGTCGACATGGGCGGCGGCACGACCTCGATCGCGGTCTTCTCGGGCGGCAAGCTTGTTTATACGGCTGCGATCCCTGTCGGCGGCAACCATGTCACCAGCGACATCGCGCGCGGCCTTACCACCTCCACCGTCGATGCCGAGCGTATCAAGACGCTCTACGGCAGCGCGATGGTAGCAGGCATTGATGAAGGCACGATGATCGACGTTCCGCCCGTCGGCGAAGAAGACCACGCGCAGCCGAACTACGTGCCGCGCTCGCACCTCACCGGCATCATCCAGCCGCGCATTGAAGAAACTTTGGAGCTGGTGCGCGCGAAGCTCGTCGACAGCGGCATCAATAAAATCGCGGGTCGCCGCGTTGTTCTCACCGGCGGCGCGTCGCAGCTGCCCGGCATGTGCGACATCGCGAAGCTGATTTTGGAGAAGCAGGTGCGCCTCGGCCGCCCGCACAACGTCATGGGCCTCGCGGAAGCGACCGGCGGGCCTTCGTTCTCGACCGCGGCTGGCCTTTTGGCCTATGCGGCGGAGCACGCGGGCGAAATGCCGGTCACGCATCGCCCGAAAAATTTCCAGCTGCCCGGCCCGTTCAACGGCCAGCTGATGCAAAAGGTCACGCACTGGTTGAAGGAGAACTGGTAAGCGATTCAAGCGACAGGATTTTGAGTTATCAGGGATGAAAACCGGCCTTCAACCTTGATTCTTTTCTAAGCCGGACGAGTCAAAAAAAGTAAGAAAAAAATACACTTAACGACATTAAGACTCTGGAATGTGCACGGCAACATAAGTAGACTCAGTCATTCTTTAAACGAGGGGACACGAAAATTATGATCAACATCAGAATGCAAAGCCAGAATAACCGCATGAAACCGCGCATTACGGTCGTCGGCGTCGGCGGCGCGGGCGGCAACGCGGTCAACAACATGATCAACTCGCACCTCGAAGGCTGCGAATTCCTGGTCTGCAACACCGACGCGCAGGCGCTCGAAGGCAACTCGGCGACCCACAAGATCCAGCTCGGCGTCAACGTCACCCGCGGCCTCGGCGCAGGCGCGAACCCCGAAATCGGCCGCGCCGCGGCGGAAGAGAGCATCGAAGAGATCATGTCGATCCTCGAAGGCTCCAACATGGTCTTCGTCACCGCCGGCATGGGCGGCGGCACCGGCACCGGTGCGGCTGCGGTCATCGCTCAGGCTGCGCGTGAAGCGGGCATCCTGACCGTCGGCGTCGTCACCAAGCCCTTCCACTTCGAAGGCACCCACCGCATGAAGCTGGCCGAAGCCGGCATCTCGGAGCTGCAAAAGAACGTCGACACCCTCATCATCATCCCGAACCAGAACCTCTTCCGCATCGCCAACGAGAAGACCACCTTCTCCGACGCCTTCAAGATGGCGGACGAAGTCCTGCAATCGGGCGTGCGCGGCGTGACCGACCTGATGGTCCTGCCGGGCCTCATCAACCTCGACTTCGCCGACATCCGCGCCGTCATGGCCGAAATGGGCAAGGCGATGATGGGCACGGGCGAAGCCGTAGGCGACCGCCGCGCGGTCGAAGCGGCCGAAGCGGCGATCTCCAACCCGCTGCTCGACGACATCTCGATGAAGGGCGCCCGCGGCGTCCTCATCAACATCACCGGCGGCCTCGACATGACCCTGTTCGAAGTCGACGAAGCGGCCAACCGCATCCGTGATGAAGTCGATCCCGATGCCAACATCATCTTCGGCTCGACCTTCGACGAAGCCCTGCAAGGCCGCATGCGCGTGTCGGTCGTCGCGACCGGCATCGAGGCGAACGCTGCTGCCCAGCCGAAGCCGCTGCAGCAGATCCAGCTCAACAGCAACAGCAACAACAGCCGCCCGCAACAGCAATACAACAAGCCTCAGCAGCAACAGCAGCAGGCTTCCGGCGGTTACGGCGGCTACAACGGCTACACCGCTTCGACGGGCCGTCAGCAGCAGCAACAGCAGCAAGACTACTCGACTTCTGCCGGCGTTTACGCCACGGCGCCTGCCGGCGTCCTGCCGCAGCAAGGTGCCACGATGACGGCGCGCCAGCCCGTCACCGCGCAGCGCACGCCGGTTGCTTCCGAGCAGCCTGTCGTTGAACCGACCGTCGGCTACGCGTCTTCTGTCGATTACGGCGCGCAAGGCTCGGCTGTCCGCAAGCCCGCTGAAGCCGAGATGATCGCCGATCGCGATTACCCGGTGACCGCGGCTGAAACGCAGACCATCCAGCGCAACGTCCAGCCCAAGGCCGAGCGCCACGGCAACAGCTTCATCCCGCCGAAGCCGGTCGACCCGAAGAGCACCTCGGCGTCGGCCAACCTCGACCTCTTCGCTGAAGAAGTCGCGGCGCCCGTCAAGGCGGAGAAGCCCAAGAAATCGCCCTCCCTCTTCGAGCGCTTCACCATGCGCAACGAAGAGCCCGTCCAGCAGCCCAAGGCCGAAGCGGCCCCCAAGCTGACGGTCGAAGCGGGCGGCAAGACGGAAGAAGACGAACTCGACATCCCCGCCTTCCTCCGCCGCCAAGCGAACTAAGCGATTTGCACGCCAAGAAAAACCCCGCCCTCCAAGGCGGGGTTTTTTCTTTTCTCTTTCGTCATCCCTGCTTTCGCAGGGATGACATATGTTTATAAAATATAATAAAATCAATCAGTTATATCTGTAACATCCTGTCACAAACTGTGACTGTATGCACGATATCCCTTTTGTTATCAAAGGGAAGGAAGGAACTCGCATGTCTCTCGCTTTACATCAGCATACGGTCAAGGCCGCATTCACCGTCACCGGCGTCGGCGTGCATTCCGGCGCGCCTGCGAACCTGACGGTGCGCCCGGCGCTGCCGTCGTCCGGCATCGTCTTCATCCGTACCGATGTGCAAGGCAGCGCGAATGTGATCCCCGCGCGCTGGGACAACGTGGCCGATACGCGCCTCTGCACCGTGCTGGCCAACAAGGACGGCGTTTCCGTTTCCACCGTCGAGCATGTGCTCTCCGCTTTCGCCGCGCTCGGCGTCGACAACGCGGTCGTTGAGATCGATGGCCCTGAAGTGCCGATCATGGACGGCAGCGCGATCTGCTTCGTCGAGGCGATCGAGACCGCAGGCCTGCAGCGCCAGAACGCCGGCCGCCGCGCGCTGCGCATCAAGAAATCCGTGTCCTGCAAGGACGGCGACAAGGAAGCTTCCTTCGTCCCCGCCGACGGCCAGTTCTACAGCTTCGACATTGAATTTGCGACCCCGCTGATCGGCCGCCAGAAATACGTGCACGAGCTCTCCGCCGGCGCGTTCCGCGACGGCATCTCGACGGCGCGCACCTTCGGCTTCCTGCATGAAGTCGAACAGCTCCGCAAGATGGGCCTCGCCCGCGGCGGCTCGCTGGACAACGCCATCGTCATCGACGGCGACACCGTCGCCAACCCGGGCGGTTTGCGCTTCAAGGACGAATTCGTCCGCCACAAGATCCTCGACGCCGTCGGCGACCTCTATCTCTGCGGCATGCAGATCCTCGGCCGCTATCACGGCGTCAAGGCGGGGCATGCGATGAACAACAAGCTGCTGCACGCGCTGTTCGCGCAACCCGACGCCTTCGAGGTCGTGGACCTGCTCGAGGCCTCGAAAAAAGGGGCTTCCCGCCGCAATTTCACGGGCGAAACCGTCGGCGCTTCCGCCCATTACTGACCGATTTCAGCCTTTTCCGCACCGGGTCGCCGTGCTATAAACGGGATAGTCCGTTTCACTTTTGTTCCGGTGTCCGTATGCGCCTGCTTGCCGCCCTTTGCGTCGTTTCGTTGCTGTCCCTGAGTGCTTGCGCGCACAAGGACGATGCCGTCGTGCCGCCTGAGCCTGTCGAGAAGATGTACGCAAAGGGCGCGGCGCTCCTCGACGAAGGCAGCTACAACGAAGCCGCCAAGGAATTCGACGCGGTCGAGCAGAACTATCCCTATTCGCAATGGGCGACGCGCGCGCAGCTGATGGCCGGCTACGCCCACTACAGCAACCTGCACTACGACGATGCGCTGCTCGCGCTCGAGCGCTTCATCGAGCTGCACCCCGGCGACGACAGCGCGGCCTATGCCTATTACCTGCGCGCGCTCTGCTATTACGAGCAGATCTCCGACGTGCGCCGCGACCAGAAGATGACGGCGCTGGCGCTCGACGCGCTCAAGCAGGTCAAGACCCGCTTCCCCGACAGCGAATACGCCAAGGACGCCGTGCTTAAGATCGACCTCACCCTCGACCACCTCGCAGGCAAGGAGATGGAGATCGGCCGCTACTACCTTGAGCGCAAGCAATACCAGGCCGCGATCAACCGTTTCGAGAAAGTGTTGACGGACTATCAGACCACCACCCACGTGCCTGAGGCGCTGGAGCGTTTGGTCGAATCCTACCTCTCCCTCGGCATCACCGAGGAAGCGAAGAAAAACGCCGCCATCCTCGGCCGCAACTATCCCGACAGCATCTGGTACAAGGACAGCTACAAGCTGCTGACCGACGGGAAACCCGCGCCGGAAGCGGATAAAAAAGACGTATCCAAGGGCAACTGATGCTGACCAGCCTCTCCATCCAGAACGTCGTGCTGATCGACCGGCTGACGCTGGAAGCGGGGGCTGGGCTTTCCGCGCTGACGGGTGAGACGGGCGCGGGCAAATCCATATTGCTCGACGCGCTGGGCCTTGCACTGGGCGCGCGCGCCGATGCAGGGCTGGTGCGCCACGGCGAACAACAAGCCAGCGTCAGCGCGTGTTTCGAACTCAAGCCGCGTCATCCGGTTTTTGCATTGCTCGAGGAAAAAGGCATCGCCGCCGACAGCGCGCTGATCCTGCGCCGTACGTTGGCCAAGGACGGACGCAGCAAGGCCTTCATCAACGACGCGCCCGTCGGTGTGCAGTTGCTCAAGGAAATCGGCGCGGCGCTGGTGGAAGTGCACGGCCAGTTCGACACGCAAGGCCTGCTCGACCCTGAAACGCACAGCGAAGTCCTCGACCTCTACGCCGGAACGGTCGCCGAGGCGCAGGGCGTGCGCGCGGCGTGGGACGGCCTGCGCCGGGCGCGCGCCACGCTCGATGCCGCCACCGCCGATATCGCCGCCAGCGCGCTGCAGGAAGAATACTTGAAGCATGTGGTGGCTGAACTCGACAAGCTCGCGCCGCAGGAGGGCGAAGAGGCGGTGCTGGCTGAAAAGCGCACGCTGCTGCTCAACCGCGACAAGATGCGCGACGCCTTCGGCACGGCGACCGCCTTGCTGGAAAGCGAAGACGGCATCCAGAGCCTGCTCGGCCGCCTGCACGGCACGCTCGAAAAGCTGGCGGCGCGCGCGGGCGCGGCGCTGCAACCCGCGCTCGAGGCCGCGCAACGCGCGCGCGGCGAACTGGATGAACTGTCCTACCAGGTCGAGCGCCTCAAATCCGGCGGCGGCGAGCAGGGCGACAGCCTCGAAGACGTCGAGGAACGCTATTTCGCCCTGCGCGAATCCGCGAAGAAGCACCGCTGCACCTCCGACGACCTGCCGCGCCTGCATGCCGAATTCGCGCAGAAGCTGCGCCTGATCACCAACCGCGACGACGCACTGGCCGATATGGAGAAGGCCGTGACGGTCGCGCGCCAGGAATACGTCGCGCGTGCCGAAAAGGTCAGCGCCAAGCGCAAGAAATCTGCGCAGAAGCTGGAAAAGGCCGTCAACGCCGAACTGCCCGACCTGCGCCTCGACAAAGCCAAGTTCTTCGTCGATTGCGCGGCAGCGGATGAAAGCGACTGGGGTCCGCAGGGCATCGACCGCGTAGGCTTCAAGGTCTCCACCAACCCGCAGACGCCTGCCGGCGCCTTGCACAAGATCGCCTCGGGCGGCGAACTCTCGCGCTTCATGCTGGCGCTGAAACTTATTTTGGCCGAAAGCGGTTCCGTGCCGACGCTGATCTTCGACGAAGTTGACAGCGGCATCGGCGGCGCGACGGCGGATGCGGTGGGCGAGCGCCTCGCGCGCCTCAGCCGCAGCTGCCAGGTGCTGGTCGTCACGCATAGCCCGCAGGTGGCCGCACGCGCCGCGCATCACTGGATCGTCGCCAAGACCGCGCAGAAGGGTACTGTGATTACGCGCATCACGCCGCTCGCCGAACTCAAGGACCGTCAGGAAGAAATCGCGCGCATGCTCTCGGGCGCGACCATCACCGCCGAGGCCCGCGCCGCCGCGCTCAAGCTGCTGGAAAGCCATGCCGCCTAAAAACCCGCACGCCGAGATCATGAAGCTGCGGCTGCAGGTCGAGCATCACGACAAGCTGTACTATCAAAAGGACTCGCCCGAGATAACGGACGCCGAATACGACGCGCTGCGCCGCAAGCTCGAGGCGCTGGAAAAGGCGCATCCAGAATTCGCCTCTCCCGACAGCCCGACGCAGAAAGTCGGCGCGAAGCCCTCGCGCGAATTCAAAAAGGTGCGCCACGCCGCGCCCATGCTCTCGCTCGCCAACGCCTTCAGCGACGAGGACGTCGTCGACTTCATCGACCGCGTGTGCAAGTTCCTGCAGGTGCCGGAGGGCGACAAGCTTGAAGTGCTGGCCGAACCCAAGATCGATGGCCTCTCGTGCAGCCTGCGCTATGAAGACGGCGTGCTGGTGCAGGCCGCCACGCGCGGCGACGGCGAAGAAGGCGAAGATGTGACCGCCAACGTCGAGACGATCGATTCCGTGCCGAAAAAACTGCCGAAAGGCGCGCCGAAGGTGCTTGAGGTGCGCGGTGAGGTCTATATCACGCGCGCCGACTTCATGAAGCTCAACAAGGCGCAGGAAGCGGCGGAGGACAAGGTCTTCGCCAATCCGCGCAACGCGGCGGCGGGCAGTTTGCGCCAGCTCGACCCCGGCATCACCGCGCAGCGCCCCCTGCGCTTTTTTGGCTATGCGCTTGGCGAGGTATCGACGCCGATTGCGAAGACGCAGGATGGCATCCGCCGCCAACTTTCTAAATGGGGATTCGCGGTGCCGGATCCTGAAATTGTTTCGGCGTCCGCGCAGGAATTGATCGCGTTCCATGCACGTGTGTACGAGGAACGCCCGAAAATCGCCTACGATCTTGACGGCGTGGTTTACAAGGTCAATGACCTCGACTACCAGCGCCGCCTCGGCGCGGTCAGCCGCTCGCCGCGCTGGGCGACGGCACATAAATTCCCGGCGGAACAGGCCGAGACCATCCTCAACAAGATCATCATCCAGGTCGGCCGTACCGGCACACTGACGCCGGTCGCGGAACTCGAGCCCGTCAACGTCGGCGGCGTCATGGTCAGCCGCGCGACGCTGCACAATCAGGATGAGATGGAACGCAAGGACGTCCGCGAAGGCGATACCGTCATCATCCAGCGCGCAGGGGACGTCATCCCGCAGATCGTGAAGAGCCTGCCTGAAAAGCGTCCGCGCGGCAGCCATAAGTTCATCTTCCCCGACCGCTGCCCCGAGTGCGGCAGCGCGGCGGTGCGCGAAGAGGGCGAGGTGGCGACGCGCTGCACCGGCGGCCTCATCTGCCCCGCGCAGGCGGTCGAGCGGCTCAAGCATTTCGTCAGCCGTCAGGCCTTCGATATCGAGGGTCTGGGCGACAAGATCATTCGTGAGTTTTGGGACATGGGCTGGATCCAGACGCCCGCCGACATCTTCCGCCTCGCGCCGCACGCCGACGTCTTGAAGGAACGCGAAGGCTGGGGCGAGGCCTCGGTCAAGAAATTGTTCGATGCCATCGAGGCGCGGCGCGGCATTTCGCTCGAGCGTTTTATCTACGCGCTCGGCATCCGGCAGGTGGGACAGGCGACGGCGAAGCGGCTGGCGCAGCACTATGGCAGCCCGGGCGCATTGCTCAAGGGCGTGCATGACGCGCCGGAAGACCTTACCGGCATCGAGGATATCGGCCCGGCGGTCGCTGCCGATATCGTCGCTTTCTTCACTGAGAAGAAAAATCAGAAGGCTGTCGCCGATCTGCGCGAGGAGCTCAACATCTCCGACTATGTGCGCCCGAAGACGGTGTCTTCGCCCGTCAGCGGCAAGACGGTCGTCTTCACCGGCACGCTCGCGCGCATGAGCCGCGATGAAGCCAAGGCGCGCGCGGAAACGCTCGGCGCGAAGATCGGTAGCAGCATATCGAAGAACACGGATTACCTCGTCGCCGGCGCGGATGCAGGCTCCAAGCTCAAGAAGGCGGCGGAACTGGGCGTGACGGTGCTGACGGAAGAGGACTGGGACGCACTGACGGGCGGTTAATCCCCGAGATCAGGGCTTCAGCTTATTCGGACCGGGCTTTTTTGGCGTGGGTGCCGGCGGGTTGAGCCGGGTCTCCAGGAAGGTGTCGAGCGTCTTGAGCCATTGGTTGCGCAACGCGTCGCGCTCCATCCAGATCTCGTGCTTCGAGGCGGGGAATTCCACCTTCGTGCAGTTGGGCAGCAGCGACGCGGCGCGCTGCTCGCCGGAAACCTTGACGATGTTGTCGTTGCCTGAAATCTCCATCAGCACCGGCGTCTTGATGGCGCGCAGGTAGGCTTCATCCTGGATGACGTCGATCGACTGGAAGGTATGATAGACCCAGCCATAGGTCTCGTCGCCCATTTGCAGCGAAGGCTTGGTCGCCAGAATCTCGTTCATGACGTTGAAGCGGACGGGGTCGCTGCTCTTGCGGTTGCCCTCGAAAGGTTCAGGCTTCCAGTCGCCGCCGCCGGGGGCGTATTTTTCGAGGTTGCCGCCCAGCTTGGCGAAATAGACCAGCTTGCGCGCGAGGAATTTCCACACGGGGGTGACGACGTCGAGCATCGGCGCGGTCAGGACGGCGCTGTCGAAGACGCCGGCGTGTTCGTTGAGGTAGCGCAGGCCGATATGGCCGCCCATCGAGTGGCCCATCAGGATCATGGGGCCGGCCGACTTGGCCACGACCTTGGTTGCGAATTGGTGCAGGGTGTCGATCTGGGCGCCGTAGCCGGTGCTGTGCATCTTCATCGGCGCATTTTTCAGAAGGCGATCGGAAGCGCCTTGGCCCTGCCAATCGAGGATCCAGACGGCGAAGCCGCGCGCGGTCATGTCGCGGATGGTCTCGAAATACTTCTCGATCGGCTCGCGGAAGCCGGGGGCGAGCACCATGGTGCCTTTGGGCGCGCCATCGGGCTGGATGGAGCCGTAGCGAATCTTGAAACCGGCGGGGTTGGTAAAGGTACCCCACTGGAAGCCCTTGGGTTCTGTGAATTTATCCGGCAGCATGCAGGTAAGAAACTCCCGTTGTCGATACGCCATTATACCTAAAAACAATGCTTATATAATTACAATTTCTTGTAATTATATAATTAACCCTCGAGGTTCTTGATGACGCCTTCGCACATCTTCTTGGCGTCACCGAGGAGCATCATGGTGTTGTCGTGGAAGAAGAGCGCGTTGTCGATGCCCGCATAGCCGCTGCCGAGCGAGCGCTTGATGAACAGGACTGTCCCTGCGCTCTCCACGTCGAAGACCGGCATGCCGTAGATGGGGGAGGCGGGGTCTTTCTTGGCGGCGGGGTTGGTGATGTCGTTGGCGCCGATGACGAAGGCGACATCGGTCTGGCAGAAATCGCGGTTGA
>CAYZCE010000006.1:60922-78481 GCA_964476835.1 uncultured Rhodospirillaceae bacterium | reverse complement strand
CGTCGCGGCAAAAGCGGGAGCGAAACCGTGCGCCGTCAACGCGGCCTGCAGGAACGTGCGGATTTCCGGCTCGTCCTCGATTACCAGCACGGGAACGGCGCGCGCGTCAGCCATCGACGGCCTCTTCCACGCTGACGGCGACCGGCAATGTGAAGCAGAAACGCGCGCCGCTCGACGGCTTGTTTTCAGCCCAGATGATTTCGTGATGCGCGCGGATGATGCCTTCGCAGATGGACAGGCCCAGCCCGCTGCCGCCGGAAGCGCCGCGATGGAACTTCTCGAATATCTTTTTCTCATCGCCCGCCGGCAGGCCCGGGCCTTCGTCTTCGACGCTGACGATTACGCGGTCGCCCTCGCGCATCGCCCTCACCGTCACACCTTGCGGCGCATATTTGGCGGCATTGTCGAGCAGGTTGATGAGCACTTGCTCGACCAGCAGGCCGTCGGCGCAGACGAGCGGCAGGTCTTCCTCGATCTCCGTCTTCAGGTTGCGGTTTTGTGCATGCGCCAGCGCCGCGCCGATCAGTTCGTCGATATAATAAGGCTGGCAGTTCAGCGCCACCGCGCCGGATTCCAGCCGCGTGATGTCGAGCAGGTTGGAGACATGATGGCCGAGGCGCGAGGCTTCGCGATGGATAGACCCGGCCAGCGCGGATACCGTCTCGCGCGGCAGCGTGTCGCTCATCAGGCTGCTCGAGGCGCCGGTGATGGCCGACAGCGGCGTGCGCAGGTCATGGCTGACAGAGCTGAGCAGCAGGTTGCGGATGCGCTCGTTCTCCGCATCCAGCATGGAATCGCGCGCCAGCTTCTCCTGCGCGCGCAAGCTGATCGCCTGGCCGGAAATCACCATGCTGGTGATGAGCATGACCAGCAGCGTCAGCCACGACGAACGGTTATACATCTCGAACGTATAGAGCGGCGCAACGAAGAAGAAATTATACGCCGCGCAGCTGAGGAAGGAAAACAGCACCGCCGGCCCGCGCCCGAAGCGCGCCGCGACGAAGACGGCGGCAGCAAGGTAAACCATGACGATATCCGTCGTGCCCAGCACAAGGCCGAGCAGCTTCGCTGCCCCCGTCGCCGCGACCGTCACCGCGATGCTGCCGAGATAGTTTTTCATCATGCCTTTCTTATAGCAGAGGACGGCGCAAAGTAACAGTTCTGGCCGCCAAACCCGCGTTTTTACGCCATTTTTACGCGAAAACGGCGGATACTGGAGAGATGAAAACCCTCACCGACCACATGAACCGCAAGCTGGCTACGGAAAAGCCGCATGCCCACCCGAAAAGCCCGTTCTTCGTGCTGACGCTCGGCGCGCTCGGCGTCGTCTATGGCGATATCGGCACCAGCCCGCTTTACACCCTCAAGGAATCCTTTGGCCAGACGGGCATGCTTGTGACGCCCGAAAACATTTTCTGCTTCCTGTCGATGATCTTCTGGCTTTTGGTGAGCGTCGTCTCGGTCAAGTACGTCATGTTCATCCTGCGCGCCGACAACAAGGGCGAAGGCGGCAACCTTGCCCTGCTCGCGCTCGTCCTGCGCCTGACGCGCACGCAGCCGCGACTGTTCGCGGCGATGGGATTGCTCGGCATCTTCGGCGGCAGTCTTTTCTACGCCGACGCGGTCATCACGCCGGCGATCTCCGTCCTCTCGGCGGTCGAAGGCCTGCAAGTCATCGCGCCACCGTTGGCCAAGCTGATCGTGCCGGTGACGCTTGCCATCCTCTTCGGCCTCTTCATCATCCAGAAGCACGGCACCGGCAGGATGGGCACCCTCTTTGGTCCCATCATGCTGCTGTGGTTTGCCACGCTGGGCATCTTTGGCCTGCTCGGCATCGCGCAGGCGCCGCAAGTGCTGCAAGCGGTCAACCCGCTGCTCGCGCTCCAGTTCATCGGCGCGCATCCGCTGCTGGCCTTCGTCGCGCTCGGGGCGACCATGCTGTCGGTCACGGGAGCGGAAGCGCTCTACGCCGACATGGGGCACTTCGGCGCGCCGCCGATCCGCGCGACATGGTTTTTCGCGGTATGGCCGTGCCTTGTGCTCAATTATTTCGGGCAGGGCGCGTTGCTGCTCAACCATCCGGAGGCGATCGAGAACCCCTTCTACCTGCTGGCGCCCAAGGCGCTCTACGTGCCGATGCTGATCCTGTCAGCCGCGGCGACGGTGATTGCATCGCAGGCCGTCATTTCAGGCACTTATTCGCTGACGCGGCAGGCGATCCAGCTTGGCTATCTGCCGCGCATGCGCATCCTGCATACATCGGTCAAGGAACTGGGGCAGATCTATATTCCGTTCGTCAACTGGGCGCTGCTGTTCCTCGTCGTCTTCATCGTCTTCATGTTCCCGACCTCGTCCAGCCTCGCCTCAGCCTACGGCATGGCCGTGACGGGGGCGATGCTCATCACCAGCCTGATGGTCGCGGTCGTCATGTGGCTCAAGTGGCGCTGGTCTTGGGTGAAGATCGCGGCGACGGCCGGCATCTTCGCAGGGATAGACGCCGTGCTGTTCTCCGCCACCACCACCAAGTTCATGTCAGGCGGCGCGATGCCGGCGACGCTGGCCGTGATGATCTTCCTCGCGCTGACGACGTGGAAGAAGTGCCAGCAGGCGCTCGACAACCGTCTCGCGTCGCTGTCGCTGCCGGTCGACCGCTTCATCCGCGAGGTAGAGGTCAGTCCGCCCCTGCGCGTGCCCGGCACGGCCATCTTCATGACGCCCTACCCGAACGCGGTGCCTAACCCGCTACTGCTCAACCTGCGGCACAACAAGATGCTGCACGAACGCGTCATCTTCCTGACCGTGATGTTCCAGGAGATCCCGCACGTGACGGCGGAAAACCGCATCCGCATCCATACGCTCGGCAACGATTTTTACCGCATCGACCTCTTCTACGGCTTCAACGACGAGCCGGACGTCCCCGCCGCGCTGGCCTATTGCATGAAGCGCGGAATGGACTTCGACGGCCTCCACCAGACCTCGTTCTACCTCGGCCGCGAGAGCGTGGCTTTCATGGGCGGCGAGATGCCGTTCTGGCGCAAGCTGATCTTCTCGATCATGAAGCAGAACGCCTCGAGCGCAGTCGAATACTACAAAATTCCCGCCGATCGCGTCGTGGAAGTGGGTGGAAGGTACGAAATCTAGCCCAAAAGCCTTTTCATAACTTGCAAAAGATCATATCCCATGCTAGGATCTAGGCAAGGTGGGATGCGATGTCAAAGATCTTTAGGGAAGATGACGTCTATACCGCCGCCTGTAAGCGGCTCGATATTGTTTTTAAGAAGTTTGATAAAGTCTACGTATCGTTTTCAGGCGGCAAAGACTCAGGAATCCTTCTAAACCTCGCTTTGGAGAAAGCGCGTGAACACGGGCGGCTGCCGCTTGACGTTCTGTTCATCGACCTTGAGGCGCAATACAGCCACACCATCGATTACGTCACGGAAATGCTGTCGCTGCCCGATGTGCGCGCGCACTGGATCTGTTTGCCCATCCACCTGCGCAACGCGGTGAGCCAGATCCACTCGCACTGGATGTGCTGGGACCCCGACAAGAAAGACGCGTGGGTGCGCGAGATGCCCACCCATCCCGGCGTCGTCTCCGACCCCGCCTACTTCGACTTCTTCCACACCGGCATGGAGTTCGAGGACTTCGCGCTGAAATTCGCCGAGTGGTTCTCCGGCGGCGACACCGAGACCGCCTGCCTCGTCGGCATCCGCACGGACGAAAGCCTCAACCGCTTCCGCACGCTGCGCAACCGCCGCAAGGAGACGTTCGAGGACCACCGCTGGAGCACCAACATCGCGCCACACGTCTACAACTTCTACCCCATCTACGACTGGAAGGCGCGCGACATCTGGATCGCCAACGGCCGCTTCAGGTTCAGCTACAACAAGATCTACGACCTCATGCACTTGGCCGGCGTGCCGCCGCGCGTGATGCGGATCTGCCAGCCCTACGGCGACGACCAGCGCAAGGGACTGCACCTCTTCAAGTTGCTCGAGCCGGAAACCTGGACACGCGTGGTGGCGCGGGTCGAAGGCGCAAACTTCGGCAACCGCTACGCCAACGACCAGGGTCTCGGCTACCGCAAGATCGTGCTGCCGCCGGGGCATACGCACAAGAGCTACGCCAAGTTCCTGCTCTCCACCATGCCGCCGCACCTCGCGCGGCACTACCGGCAAAAGATCTACAAGTTCCTGAACTGGTGGCGCAAGCACGCGCGCGAGACCGGCTACACGCGCATCCCCGACATCGCCGACCCCAAGCTCGAGGCGGCCAAGAAGGCGCCCTCGTGGCGGCGCGTGTGCAAGGTCTTGCTGCGCAACGACTACTGGTGCCTCGGCCTGTCGTTCGGCCCCACCAAGCGCGAGCACGAACGGCAGCTCGACGCCGCCCTCCAGATCCGCCGCAACCCGATGGAGCTTTAAGATGCCCATACCCGACAAGGTGAAAAAATTCTTCAAGGACAGCAAGAAGCTCGAGCTGCGCGACCGCGTCGACATCTACAACGCCATGACCGCGCTGCTGCGTGAGATGCTGGAGATGGACCATCCCATCCTCTCCGTCCAGCTGGTCGAGGCGGAGAACGTGCAGAGCAACGACTACAACCCCAATAAGGTACCCCCACCCGAAATGGACTTGCTACGCCTGTCGATCAGTAAAGACGGCGTCACCCTGCCCATCGTCGCCGCAGAAAATGACAAGGGAAAGTTCGTCATCGTCGACGGCTTCCACCGCACGCAGATCATCAAGTACACGCTATCGATCAAGGCTTCGCTCAACGGCTACATTCCCATCGTGCCGCTCAACAAGGAACTGCCGGAACGCATCGCCGCCACCGTGCGCCACAACATGGCACGCGGCGCGCACCAGACGACGCTGTCGGCCCGGCTGGTCGCCCTGCTCAAGAAGCACAACTGGACGGACGAGAAGATCCAGCGCGAGCTGGGCATGGACAGTGACGAAGTGCTGCGCCTCAAGCAGCTCAGCGGCCTTGCCGAAGCCTTCGAGGACCAGGAATTCTCGCAGTCGTGGGAATAGCTACGCCGTCAGGCACAGGATCGGGTTGTGATGGCCCGTCTTCGCCGGCAGCAGCCACGCGGCATCCGCAAATCCCTGCGTTTTGGCAAGATCGAACAGCTGCGCGCGCTTCCAGATGCGGAACGGGGCCGAGACTTTCTTGACCGTCGTGCCGTCCGCCGTGTCGATCACGGTGTAATCATCGCACACATAGGTTTCGCCGGGCTTCAGCCATGTCCAGATCTGGTAGTTGGCGGTTTTCAACGCGCCGTCGCGCTTGATGTGCGGGTCGTGGAACTGGTCTTCGCGGCGCGGTTCCCTGTCTTCGTGGTCGGTCAGGGCGGCGAGGAAGACGCCGCCTTTCTTCAACAACTTGCGCGCGCCTGAGAGCACGGCTTCGATATCGGATTGTTCCAGCAGGTGCGCGAGACTGTTACCGCAAGAAATCACGGCGTCATAGGAATTTTCGGGATACAGGCTGCCGATCTGACGCATGTCAGCGGCACGGAGCGGCAGGCCGGAAACGCCGAACTGCGCGGCGTGACGTTCGGCCTGCGCGACCGACTTGGGGCTGATGTCGCAACCCTCGACCACACAGCCCTGCAATGCGAGGCCAACGGCCTGCGTGCCGATGCCGCAGCTGCAATCGAGCACGCGCGGCTTTTCGACGCTCACACGGGCGCGGATGATGCGCGCGAGGTCTTCGCCCTGTTTCTTCACGGCGGCGGCGTAGTCGGCATAGTAGCTCGAATAGACGTCGGCGATGTCGTCGTAAAGCTTGGCGGTGGCTTTGGGATCGAAACTTGTCATGGCAGCTTGTCCAGTGCGGCGATCAGTTCGGCGGTGCGGTCGGTGAGGCCCGTATAAATGCGGATCATGTGGCCCTGCGGCGCGGGCTTCACCGTGCGCGTGGGGCGCACAGGCACGGCCAGCGCATTCGGCCCGCCCCAGCCGAAGCTGAGGCTGAAACCCGGCAGGCGCCGGAAGAAGGCGTCGAGCTGTCCTTCCGTCACCACGCCATCGATCAGGAAGGAGAACAGGCCGCAATGGCCGCTATGATATTTCTGCCAGCGTGCATGTTCTGGCGATACCGGCAGGAACGGCGCGAAGACCTGCTTGACTTTCGGATGCGCGGCGACGCGTTCCGCCATTCTCCGCGCGATGTCGGCCTGAACGGCCAATCGTTGCGGCAGCGTTTCCAGCCCTGCCGCAATCGCTGCCGCGTCGTCGGGCGACAGCCAGTGGCCGAGGAACACGGCGGTGTCCTTGACGGCCTTATACAGCTCCGGCGTCGACACGACGACAGCACCGCCAAAAATCTCCCCGTTCCCCGCCGCCAGCTTGGAAAGCGAATGGATGACCATGTCGATGCCGTGGCGCAATGGCTGGCAGCAGAGCGGCGTCGACCAGGTGTTGTCGATCGCGGTCAGGATGTCGTGTTCGCGTGCAATCGCAGCGACCGCCGCCAAGTCCTGCACCTCGAACGTCAGCGAGCCGGGGCTTTCAAGATAAATCAGTTTCGTCTGCGGCGTGATCTTGGCTTCAAGATCGTCAGTGTAATAATCGACACCGATGCCGAGCGCCTTCAACTGGTTGTCGGCCAGCAGGCGCACGGGGCCATAGACGCTGTCGGGCAGCAGCAGGCGCTCGCCGCTTTTCACGGTCGAGAGGATGGCCGTGACGATCGCCGCCTGCCCCGTGCCGACCGCGACGGAACGGTGGCCGCCTTCAAGGCGCGTCAGTGTTTCTTCAAGCGCATGCACCGTCGGGTTGGCAAGGTTGGCGCTGATGGCGAGATCCGGCTCGTACTCCCACACGCGCGCGGCGCGCTGGCGCAGGTCGGCCAAGTCCTTCATCACGATTTCGCTGCGGCGCACGATTTTCATTTTACACCCTTGAAAACCGGGAAGCTGAAGGCAGGGTTGCTGAAAACCTCTACGCCCGCGAAACCGACATCGCGCAGCATCTGCAACATCTCCGCCCCCGTCACGGCGGCGAGCGGCGGGAAGTCGTAGTCGATGCACTCCTGCGCCATCGTCGTGAAGGTGATGTGCGATTTGTAACGCATGCCGTCGGGCAACCATTCCGCGGTCTCGATCCATTCTCCCCGCGTCGTCGGGCCGCGGCCGATTTCCTGGGGCTTGCGCGCCCGCAGGTCGGCGTGGTCGCGCATCGAGACCATAACCGTCCCGCCCGGCACCAGCAAGCCGTGGCACTGGCGCAGGCTGCGCGCCATCGTCTCGGCGTCGCCGAGCAGCGGGAAGGAATTGCCGAAGGAGATGATGGCGTCGAACGACCCCGTGACCACATGCGCGATCTCGGCCGCGTTGCCGACCAGCCAGCGGATAGCGCTGCTTTGGGAACGGCGGCGTGCCTCCTCGATCTGGCCGTGGCTGATATCCACCCCGGTCACCTCATGCCCTTTAAGGGCAAGACCGAAGGACTGGGTACCCACGCCGCAAGTCAGGTCGAGTACCCGGCTGCGCGGGGGCAGCAGGGTGTCCAGCGCCTCCCCCTGCCGGATGGCGGGAGCCGGCCAAGGACTTGAAAACCAGTCATCATAGTGCTGGCTGAGCGCAGAATAATGGCGGGCGACCGTCTCGAAACTATCCATTTCCAGCTTGACTTTTAAACATAATACTTTACTTTCTAAACACCCTAACAGAGAGACATGGCGCATGTCACCCGCTATTTCACGCACCCCCCGGGTCGAGGGTTTCCTCGATACCGGCGACGGCCACCGCCTCTATTGGGCGGAGTTCGGCCCTGTCGATGCGCCACCGCTGCTGCTGATCCACGGCGGCCACGGGGCGACGTTCGATCTCGAAAAGATGGACATTCCGCCCAACCGCCGCGTCATCGTCATGCACCAGCGCGGCATCGGCAAGTCGGAGCCGCTGGGCAGCCTCTCCCACAACACCCTCGACGACAACGTGCGCGATATCGAGCGCCTGCGGAAACGCCTCGGCGTGGCGCAGTGGGACATCTTCGCATGGTCGTTCGGCGCGATCTACATGACGGCCTATGCGGCGGCGCATCCGGCGCGCTGCGGCCAGCTGGTTGCCTATGCGCCCTACCTCGCCACCGCGCAGGACTGGGACATCGTCACCGACAAGGATTTCTTCGCGCATCATGGCGCAAAAGACGCGGTGGAATATACGCGCAACGCATTCGAGAACCTCGCGCGCGCAACGCCTGCGGAATGGCTACATTCCCTCCACAACACGCACAAGGCCGCCGGCGGCGTCCTGTCATTTGAGGACTTCGCCGCCGCCCGCCCGCCCGAGGCATGGGACCGCAAGTTCAAGGAAAGCCTTGTCGGCGCACTGCACGAGAAGCAGGCGCTGGCCGACCAGCCCGCCTTCTGGCTGGCCGAGCGCACCGCCACGGCCGCCTTCCGCGCCCTGCCCGTCCTGCTCGTCTACGGCGAGGTTGACCCCTGGGCGGCGCCGCACACCGGTCTCGCCCGTATTTACCCGCAGGCGAAGGTCATCCAGATCCCGGCTGAGACCCACGATGTCCATGATCCGGTTATACAAAAGCATCTGGCCGTTATTTTTCAAGCCATGCAGGCCAGCCCCGGCGCCGTGCCGAAAACAAAGTTTCCGCCTTATTTTCCAAAAAACACTTGATTTTCTATCACTTTAGCGACATAAAATTACCCCGATATGAATGCGGAAGGCAGGCCCACAATGGCACAGGCAAAAGAACAGCTTTATAACGAATGGTGGCTCGAACCCGGTCAAGGCGACCAGTCGATGGAAGACGACCACATTGAATTCTGGACCGATGTGGTACGGAATGTCATCGACACTGATCTCACCGGCAAGAAGCTGCTCGACTTCGGCTGCAACCAGGGCGGCTTGCTCCGCCGCATCTACGAGGAACAGAAGTTCCGCGCCGGCGTCGGCGTCGACCTCGCGCAGTCCTCGATCAACGTCGCCAACGAGCGCAAGGGCCAAGTGCCTGCCACCTATATCGCGACCAGCGACATCAGCACGCTCGACACCGATTTCGACGCGGCGATCAGCACCGCCGTCATCTACCTGATCGACGACCTCGCGAGCCACGCGCGCAACGTCTACGACCGCCTCAAGCCCGGCGGCACCTACTACGTCACGCACCCCGACTACGTGACCAACCCGCGCTTCAAGAAAATCCAGGAACAGATCGACAAGTTCGCTTCCGTCAAGTGCGCGCAGAACGACATCAACGCGGTCATCAAGGGCCTCGAGGCGCCGGGCTTCACCGTGCGCGTCATGAAGATGGTGCCCAAGAGCTACATCTCCACGCCGATCCGCACCAACAGCTGGTACGGCATCTCGCCGGCGGACCAGCTCGACCTCTGGTACAACCACCGCTACGCCTTCAAGTGCACGAAGCCCTTGGCGTAAGGGAGAAGCCATGCGCGCGGACATCGCAGCCATCAAGGCCGACATCCTCGCCGCCGCGGGCGACATGGTCGCCAGCCGCGACCTGACGCCGGGCAACAAGCGCTTCCACGACGCGCGCTACCGCCTCTATGCCATCGCCGCCAAGCCTGCCGATGCCGAGACGCTGCAAAGCCTTTCCGCCGATGCCGAGGTGCGCGCGGCCGCGGCCGATATCTTCCCGCTCTCCTGCCGCGCCGGCATCGCCGAGGAATGTGCGACCGCGCGCGAGTTGCTGGCGCGCAACACGCTCTCGTCCGACGACATCTATGCCGCCTATTACGGCGATATCTACAAGGCGCTGATGGATGCCGAAATGGAATTCCTCAGCACGCTCGCGCCGCGCCACGCTTACTATGTCGGCGGCGGCGCGATGCCCGTGCCGGCGCTGCTGCTGGTGCTGAAGGCCGGCCTGCGCGTCACGCTGGTCGACGCGGATGCGGAATCCTGCGCCCTCGCTGCTGCTCTCGCCGCACGCCTCGGCATTGCCGACCTGCTGCGCGTCACACAATCCCGCGCCGAGGAAGCCGATTATTCGGCGGGCGGCTTGGTCTGGATCGCCAACTGGGTCGGCAACAAGGAAGCCATCTTCCACCGCGTCAACCAGTTCGCCGGCGTCAGTCACGTGATCGCGCGCACCGCCGCCGAGGGCACGCTCAGCTTCGTCATCAACGACGCGGTCGACGCTTGCGCCGTCTGCAAATCCGGCTACGACGTCGCCCACCGCACCGCGCGGACGGACGGCGTCTCGCTGACCTCGCTCATCTTCAAGAACAACGCACGCGCCCTGCCCGCTCGCGCCGGCCGCAAGGTCGACAGCGTACTGGAGCTCATCGGCAACACGCCGCTCCTGCGCCTTGATCCCGCGAAGACGGGATTGAAGAACGTCGAGGTCTACGCCAAGCTCGAGCACCTCAATCCCTTCGGCTCGGTCAAGGACCGCACGGCGCTCGCCATGCTCGGCCCGCATATCGGCCAGATCGCCGCCGACGGCAAGCGCGTGCTGGAGCTGTCCAGCGGCAACGCCGCGCGCGCGCTGCAAGCCATCGCCGCGCTGCACGGCACCTCGCTTGAGACCGTCAGCAATCGCATCCGTCTGCCCGAAACGCGCAAGCTGCTGCAACTGCAGGGCGCTACGGTCACGCCGATCGGCGATGCGCCTGACGCCTACGCCGCGCTCAATATCGTCGACCAGAAGGCGCGCGACGAAGCCGACCGCTATTTCTACACAGACCAGTACCGCAACGCCGCCAACGTCGGCACGCATGCCGACAATACCGGGCGCGAGATCCTCGAAGACCTCGGCCGCGTCGACTATTTCTTCGGCGCGATCGGAACGGCGGGTTCCTCCGTCGGCGTCGCGCGCACGCTGAAGACGGCCAACCCGGCGCTTGATATCTCCGGCGTCGTTTCCGGCACCGAAGACTTCATCCCCGGCATCCGCCACCTTGGCGAGATTTTCGATATCGGCCCCTTCGACGAGAAGTTCTACAACCGCATGATCGGCTGCACCGCGCAGGAAGCCATCGACGGCGTGCTCGGCCTCATCCGCCGCTACGGCGTCATGGCCGGGCCGTCGAGCGGCGCGGCCTGCCACGCCGCGCTCACTTATCTGCGCGGCATCGACGCGTCGCTCACGGAAAAGAAGACCGCCGTCTTCCTCGTCTGCGACCGCGTCGAGCCTTACCTCAGCTACCTCGAAGAACGCCGCCCGGATTTGTTCAAGTAACGTCCGCTTCCAGTTTCAGCAAATACGCCTTGGCCTTCAGCCCCCCCGCAAAACCGGTGAGTTTCCCGTTTGCACCGATGACGCGATGGCACGGCACGATGATCGAGAGCGGATTGCGGCCGTTCGCCGCGCCCACCGCGCGGGAAGCCGTCGGCCGCCCGATCTGCTGCGCCAGTTGGCCATAGCTGCGCGTCTCGCCGAAGGGGATGGTTTGCAACGCGCGCCAGACCTTCTTTTGAAAGTCGGTGCCGCGTGGATCGAGCGCCAGAGAGAACGTCCGGCGTTCATTGGCGAAGTATTCCCGCAACTGACGTTCCGCCACGGCGAGGATGGGATGCTTTTTCATCTCCGTGAAGTCCTCCAGCCTGACGCGCGCCGGGTCGTCGTCCTCCCACAGCACGGCCACCAGGCCTTGATCGCCCGCGACCAGCGTCAGTTCGCCGACCGGCGAGGGCATCTTTTTGTACACACAGGTCATGGCTTCCTCCATTGTTGCGAAAGCCACTTTAGCCCAATGCCGCGCTGATGCCAGCCGTTTTCGGACGCGTTTGCCATGAAAAACACCATGTCCGAAAACGGCTGGTATTTGTCGCCGCCTCGGCTTAGACTGCCGCACATGACGATGAACGCCGACACTTCCTATGACGCCTACCGCGCCCGCGACACGCGGTTCGACGGCGTATTTTATATCGGCGTGACCTCGACCAACATCTATTGCCGACCGATCTGCACCGCACGCACCCCGAAGAAGGAGAACTGCCGCTTCTTCGAGACGCGCGAGGCGGCAGAGAAACAGGGCTTCCGCCCCTGCCTGCGCTGCCGGCCCGAGTTGGCGCCCGGCGCGGCCCCCGTCGACGACGCGCGGCGCATCGCGGAAGCCATCGCACAGCGCCTCGAGGACGGCGGGATCGAGGGCGACGCCGGCGTCGAGGACATCGCCGCGCAATTCGAACTCAGCTCCCGCCAGATCCGCCGCATCCTGCAGAAAGAACTCGGCGTCTCGCCGATCGAATTGCTGCAAACGCGCCGCCTGCTGCTGGCCAAGCAGCTGCTGACCGAAACGGCGCTGCCCGTCACCGACATCGCCTTCGCGAGCGGGTTTTCCAGCCTGCGGCGCTTCAACGACGCCTTCCTCACGCGCTACCGGATGCCGCCGACACGCCTACGCCGGTCGCTCGGCACGTTACCGACGGATACGGAGACCTCGACCGTCCTCTTGTCCTACCGCCCACCTTACGACTGGACAGGCACGCTCGCGTTCCTGCAGGGACGCATGCTGAAGGGCGTCGAATGGGTGACGGACGATGCCTACCGCCGTACCATTGCCTTGGGTAAATATAAAGGCTGGGTCGCCGTGCGCCATGTGCCGGAGAAGAACGCGTTGGCGGTCGAGTTTCCGCACACGCTCGCGCCCGTCCTGCCCACACTGCTGAATCGGCTGCGCCACCAGTTCGACCTCGGCGCGCGCACCGACCTCATCGCCGCGCATCTCGGCCGCGATCCGCTCCTGAAAAGGCGCGTCGCGCGCCATCCGGGCCTGCGCGTGCCCGGGGCTTTCGACGGTATCGAGCTGGCCGTGCGCGCCATCCTCGGCCAGCAGGTCAGCGTGCGTGCGGCAACGACGCTGGGCGGACGCTTCGCCGAAGCCTTCGGCCGCAAGATCAAGACGCCCTTCGCCGAACTCGACCGCCTATCGCCGCTGCCGGAGCGCATCGCCGAGGCCAACGTTGACGACATCGGCGCGCTCGGCATCACGGGGGCGCGTGCGGCCAGCATCATCGCGCTCGCCGCGGCATGCGCTTCAGGCGGCATATCGCTGACGCCCGGTACGCCGCCGGAAGCCGCCATGGAACACCTGCGCCGCCTGCCCGGCATCGGCCCGTGGACGGCGCACTACATCGCCATGCGGGCATTGCGCTGGCCCGACGCCTTCCCCAAGGAAGACCTTGCCCTGCGCCACGCCCTCGGCGATGTCACGCCCGCCGCGGCCGATGCCCTCTCGCAAGGCTGGCGGCCCTGGCGCAGCTATGCGGTTCTGCACCTTTGGCGCGAATAAAAAACGTTTTGCGTATATACTCACATTGTGTATATTTATACTCTATTGGAGTATAATAATGAAACCGCAGAGAATCGGCATCTTCATCGGCACCTTCGACCCGCCGCATATCGGCCACCGCAACTTTGTGCTGGAAATCCGGCAGACCTTCGCGCTCGATACCGTCTATGTCTTCGCCGACGCGATCACGACGTACAAGCAGCAGAAACAGCCGCTCGCCGTCCGCGAGGACATGATGCGGATCCTGTTCGGCGGGATTGAGGGCATCGACTGCACCCCTCCTTTCCATCCCCAGCCGGGACAGGGGACGATCTGGGACATCCACGCGCTCGTGCGCAGCCATCATCCGCAAGACCAGGTCTTCCTGCTGATGGGTACGGACACCTTCACATGGTACGCCGCCACGACAGACAACACGCGCGCCCCCGCCGACATCATCGTTTGCAAGCGCGACGCCACCGCCTGCGACCTGCCCGCAACGTTCCGCGGCGGCGCGGTGCAAAGCTTTGTGCAGAACGACCAGATGCTATCCTCTTCCAAAGTCCGCGCGCACGTCGCAGCGGGCATCCGCCCCGCACACCTGACGCAAGAGGTCTGGGACTACATCCGCGCACGCGGACTCTACCAGAGCGGCACCATCGGCGACCCGGCGCACTGGATCGCCCGGGAAAAATCGGTCGCCGGCAACGTGGGCATCGAGATTGTCGCCAACCCGCATCTTTACAAGGCCGTCGCGGCCGACATTGCCGTCATGGATTCAACGGTACGCGCCATCGACCTCGGCGCCGGCACGGGAAAACTGGCGCGCGACCTGCTGCGCGCTGACGCGGCGGATGTCCCCGGCCTTTCCGGCCTGCCGCTGCAGGCCTTACGCGACGGCCGCACGACGTTCGTTTCGTATGAAAAGGATACGGCGCTCATCGATGAAGGCCGCAAGGCCGCGGCGCTTCCCTTGCGCCAATGCGACCTCGGTCAAGAGCGCCTGCCGGAAGACAGCGGCAGCGTCGACATCGCGGTGTCGCGCACGCTGCTCATGCACTTGTCGGGGGCTGAGCTGGCGCACCACCTGGAGGAAGTGCGGCGCGTGCTGAAGCCCGGTTGCCATTACCACATCGTGACGCTCAATCCCGATTACCAGCTGGGCAACCTGCGCTGGTTCGGCACGGCGGTCGTTCCCGCCGTCGACGAAGCCATCCAGTTCCGCCATGGCGACGGCGACGACCTGCAGGCGTTCCAGCACTATTATCGCGACCATGCCGCCTATGCCGCAGCCTTCGCGCGCGGCAGTTTCTCTATCGAGGAACAAAGCCACCCGCAGCCCTTGGCCGGCTGGGAAAAGACCCACGCGCGTTACTACCGGCCAGAAACGCCCCTCTTCACGTACTTCCGGTTGAAAAGCCGTTGACGCATGGGGGCACCCATGCCAAGATTCCGGGCAATGACGCAGGAACCTGAAGAAAAATTGAAGTGGGAGTGGCGGATCTTCTGGCCGGTGCACGACGCCGCGTGCGAGAAGCTGGCCGATTTCGCCTTCACCGGCCTGACGCCCGACAAGGTCGAGACGGAAAGCCATCCCGACATCTACTGCCAGCTGCCCGGCTCGTCGCTGAACATCAAGGTGCGCGACAACGCGCTGATGATCAAGCAGGCCATGCAAAAATCCGGCGACTACTGCGGGTATGAGAAAAAGAAGACCCTCTCCTTCCCGCTCGCGGCGAAGGACCTGCCCTTCGCCCTGCCCGCACAGACATTCAACACGGCGCAGGAATTCCTCGCCGCCGTGCGCCTTGCCTATCCCGCCGCGCAAATCGTCACCGTCGACAAGAAGCGGACCTCCGCCACCTTCGTCCGCAAGGGCGAGGACAAGAAAAAGCTCAAGGCCGAATACGCCACGATCGTCTGCAACGGCAAGACGTTCCAGACGCTCTGCCTCGAAAGCAAGAACCGGAAATGGCTGGAGAGCCTTGTTGCCGGCATCGACGTCACGGGCGGCGTGATATGCGATTATTCCGGCTTCTTCAAGCTGGTTGCCGCAACGCCCGCCCCGGTCAGGAAGAACAATGGAAAAACTGACGGCCCTTCTCTATAGCTTCGGCAAGATCGGCATGTTCTCGTTCGGCGGCGGCAACTCGATGCTGCTGCTGATCGAGGAGGAATGCGTTGAAAAACACCACTGGATCACGACAGAGCAATATTCAGCCATGACGGGCATCAGCTTCCTGTTCCCCGGCCTGACGGCGTTCAAGCTGGCAGGCGCCATCGGCTATCAGGTGGCAGGCGTCGCGGGCATGGCGGTGAGCCTGATCGCGCTCAATATGCCGGGGCTGATCCTGATGCTGGGGCTTTACACGGCCATCACCGCCTATCAGGGCAATGCACTGGTGGCCAAATCCATCGACGGCCTGCGCTATGCCGCGACGGCGATGCTACTGAGCGTCATCTACGGTTTCGCGATGAGCACGGCCAAGACTTATTTCTCCGTGACCGCGGTGGCGCTGGCGCTCGCATTCTTTGCCGCGCTCACCTTTCTGAACGTCAATGCCGTCCTCGGCATGATCGCCTTCATCGCGCTCTACGTCGCCCTCGCCTAAGACGCTATCGAACGATTACTCGCCGTGCGCCGCGCTTTGGCAAGGCACGTTATTGAGGAAGTCGTTCGCGCAGGCAATGTTGTCGTTCGAGGATTGCGCGATCTTCACCGGGCTATTATCGCCGCCGGCTGCCGGTTCCAGCTTGGCCAGGGCTTCGGGCGAAACGTCGCCGCCCGCTGCCGGCTCCAGCGCGGCCAAGGCCGCCGCCGGATTGCCCGACGGGATATTGCCGCGATACAGCAAAGCGACGTCGGTATTCAATGTGCGCGTCTCAATCGGCTCGAACGGCGAGTCGAGGACGAGCACGTTGTTGGCCACCGAAACCACCGGACGGCTCATGTCGATGAACACAGGCTCAGGCTTGTACGGCACCGGATTGACGGTCATCAGGCCAGCAACATACGTGATGCTGTAGTTGCCGAGGCCGGAGCCCATCGCATTGCTGGCGTAGATATTATAAGGGCTGAAGAGGTCGGATGCCGTCCCCGCCGCGCCCGCGCTGGCCAGCGTCGCGCTGCTGACCGTATCGCCGTTATAGAGCGTCCCCGCCACCGTGAACTCGGTGCCGGCGAAGGTGAAGACGGTGCCCTGGGTTTTCACCTGGTTATTTGCAATCACCGTCAACGCTGCCGGATTGACTGTCAGGCTGCCGTCAACGTAGGAAATCGTATAGTTGCCAAGCCCTGCGCCAATGGCAGAGGATGCACCAACCGCATAAGACCCCACGCCCGCCGTGCCAACCGCGCCGCCACTGGCCAATGTGACGCCGGTGACGTTATCGCTGTTCTTCAGGCCGTCAACGCCGAAATCCGCCGTGCCGAGCGCCAAGGCGCTGCCGTACGTCTTGACGCGGTCATTTGCGGTGATCGTCAGTAGCGCCGGGTCGATGGACAAAGTGCCGTCAACGTACGAAATCGTGTAGTTGCCGAGACCGGTACCGACTGCGGAAGATGCGGCGACGCCATAGGAACCGACGCCCGCCGTGCCTGCTGCGCCAGCGCTGGCCAGCGTAACGCCGGTGACGCCGTCACTGTTCTTCAGGCCGCTGGTGCCGAAAGCCGTCGTGCCGAGTGCCAAAATGTCGCCGTACGTCTTCGTGCGGTTATTCGCCGTGATCGTCAGCAGCGCCGGGTCGATCGCCAGACTGCCGTCGACGTAGGAGATCGTATAGTTGCCAAGGCCGGCGCCGATTGCAGACGAAGCGTTGACTGCATAAGAACCGACACCTGTCGTACCGGCCGCACCGGCGCTGGCCAACGTGACGTCAGTGACGTTGTCACTGTTCTTCAGGCCGTCAACGCCGAATGCCGTCGTGCCGAGTGCGAGAATATCACCGTAGGTCTTCGTACGGTTGTTCGCCGTGATCGTCAGCAATGCCGGATCAATCGTCAGGCTGCCATCGACGTAGGATATGGTGTAGTTGCCGAGGCCAGTGCCGACCGCAGAAGATGCACCGACCGCATAGTCTCCAACGATTGCCGTAGCATCCGCGCCAGCGCTTGCCAGCGTAACGCCAGTGACGCCGTCGCTGTTCTTCAGGCCGTCAACGCCGAAGGCGGTGGTGCCGAGTGCGAGAGTATCGCCGTAGGTCTTCGTGCGGTTATTCGCGGTGATGGTCAGGCTGGCCGGATTAACCGTCAAGCTGCCGTCGACGTAGGAGATCGTGTAGTTGCCGAGACCAGTGCCAATAGCGGAAGACGCACTGATCCCGTAGGAAGCGACGCTTGCCGTACCGTC
>CAYZCE010000006.1:12864-60822 GCA_964476835.1 uncultured Rhodospirillaceae bacterium | reverse complement strand
CTGATCCCGTAGGAAGCGACGCTTGCCGTACCGTCAGCGCCGGCGCTTGCCAGCGTAACGCCAGTGACGCCGTCGCTGTTTTTCAAGCCATCAACGCCGAAGGCGGTGGTGCCGAGTGCGAGAGTATCGCCGTAGGTCTTTGTGCGGTTGTTCGCGGTGATGGTCAGGCTGGCCGGATTAACCGTCAGGGTGCCCGGAACGTAGGAGATGGTGTAGTTGCCGAGACCGTTGCCGGTGGCGCCGGAGGCGGTGATCGCGTAGGTGTTCACGCCTGCCGTCGCGACGGCGCCGGTGCTTGCCAGCGCGACGCTGGAGACGTAATCGCCGCTCACCAGTCCGTCGACGAAGAAGGCCGTCACGCCCGGCGTCAGGGTGTTGCCGTAGGTCTTGCCCTGATTAAGCGCCGTGATCGTCAGGAACGCAGGGTTGACGGTGAAAACGCCGGGGATGTAGGTCAGCACGTAGGTGTAGGAACCGGAGGTGACCGCCGCCAGCGTGCCCTGGTTGATCGCGTAGGTGCCGACGCTGCTGCCCAACGCACGCACGAGCGCGCCGGTGAAGCTGTCGCCCGACAGGAGCGCGCCCGCGGTGACCGCGTAGGTCAGCGCAGGATCGACCGTCCCGTAGGTTTTATAAATATCGTTCGCCTTGACGGTAATCGCGACCGTCGCCGGTGCGGGCGGGGAAGATACCGTACCGCACTGCGTGCCGCCCGAAGACGCGCACACTTGGTTGCCCGCAACGCTGCCGCCGCTGATTGTCACATCGCCCGCATTGCCGGTGATGTAAAGGTGGCTGCCGGAACCGTAAACACTGCTGAAGCTTTTGGAAACGCCGCCGACAATTACCGAAACCGTCGCAGGCGTCGAGCCGCCGGTGGTGTTGATGTCGAAGTTGTTGGTGGAGACGCTGCCGCCGCTCACCGTCAAGTCGCCGCCGCCCGTGGAGGCCTTGGTGTTGTTGACCGACAGTCCGCCGGCCGCGGCGATTTTCAGGTCGCCGCCGCTCGTCACGATGGTGCGGTTGTTGATTTCGAGAGAGCCCGCCGAATGCAGGTAGACCGCCCCGCCCGCCGTCGCCACGTCAGCGCCCAGGCGCAGCGCACCGCCGGCATAAATGTCGACGCCGCCGCCCTTGGTGACGATGTTGCTGTTGTTGGTCAGGAACGTGCCGCCCGCGCTCAGCGCGAGGTTGCCGCCGTTCAGCGTGATGGTCTGGTTGTTCATCGTCATGTCGTTGGCGGCGGCCAGCGTCAGGCCGATGCCGGACTTCGAGATGGTGATGTCGGAATTGATGTTGATGTTGCCGGTGGCGCTGATCGAGACGTTGCTGAGCGCGCCGTTGATGGCAGCGACGTTTTTGGAGTCGACCGTGTAATCCGTCGGATCGAGCAGCCAGAGGCCGTAATCGCCGGATGCCGCCGAGGTATCCACCGAGGTGCCCGCGATATCGAGCGTATCCGCCGCCGACGTTTCGACGAAGCCGCCGTTGCCGCCCGTGCTGCCGCCCTTGGCGCTGTAGCGACCGCGGCTGGTGGTCAGCGTCTCCGACCACAAGGTGATGGCGCCGCCGTTGCCGGTGTCGCCTGCATCGGCGTTGAGATGCGCGTTATCGGCGACCGTGACGGTCTTCGCGCCTTGCCCATGCGCGCCGCCGATGGCGATGCTGCCGCCGCCGGTCTTGCCGGAGACGTCCAGCGTGCCGGCCACGTTCATGTCGGCACCCGCGCCGGTCAGGATGACTTCGCCGCCCTTGGCGACGAGGCCCCTCGCCTCGATCACGCCCGAGGTGTTGATGACGGAATTGACGACGTTGCTTGCCGCCGCCGCAGTCATCACGACCTTGCCGGCGTTGGCGACGATGGTGCCGGTGTTTTCAGCCTTGAGGCTATGCGAGCCGCCGACCGCGAGGTACAGCAGGCCGTCGCCGTAGAGGTCGACGCCGAAGGTGTCGCCCGCGCCCATTTGCAGGCGCGCCGCGTTGCCCTCAATCACGCCCGCGTTGCGCACGCTGGGTGCGACCAGCAGGCCGAGGCCCGAGTCATGAATGGTGATACGGCCTTGGTTCTCGACGACCGCGCCGCTGTTGCCCGCGCGATTGAAGTTCATCGCGCCTGTGGCGGTCATGAAGCTGGCGTTGTCGATATCCGCCGACGAAGCGACGAAGCCGCCGACGTCGACATGGCCGGAAGAGCCGATCAGCACGCCGTTGGGGTTGATGACGAGCACGCGGCCGTTCGCGGTCAGGTTGCCGTTGATCTGCGTCGCCTGCTGGCTGTTGACCACGCGGTTGAGCGCGATGGAGGAGCTCGAGGGCTGGATGAAGCGCGTCGTTTCGCCGGCGGCGGTGTCGAAGTTGCCCCACTCAATGATCGCGCGGCTGGAATGCTGGTTGATCGTGGTGGTCGTGCCGCCCGACGTGATCGTCGCGGAACCGCCGACGACATTGCCGCCCGTCGGCATCGCATGCGCGCCCGACGCCGTCACCGCCATGCCCGCCAAGGTCACGACGAAAGTCAGTTGGCGGCACATGTTGAAAACATCCCCACCCTTCTTGCGGAACGCCCAACGGAATTCTTGCTTGTTGGTCGTCAGGCAGGCGGGGGATGCGGATACGGTCACGGCACTTCTTCTTGTTGTTATAAAAGCTTAAAAGAGGGGAACGAGGTCTATTCCTACCTTCGTTCCCCTTCTTGTGTCAAGGATTATGTCTAAAAACGCTTCGTCAGCTTGACGAAGACGCGGGTACCGTCGTCGCCTTCGGCTACCACGGGCTTATTCAGGGGTTTATCTGCCTCCAGATAGCCCGACAGGTCATACGCGAGGTTATAGCGCACCCCGCCGCCGGCCGAGGTCAGGGAGTCCTGGGCAGATTCACCCACGACGGGGTCGATGTTCTTGACCTTGCCGTAGTCGATGAAGCCGTAGAACTGGTAGCTTTCCAGCCATTCGCCCGAGCCTTCCCCGCCATAGCGCAGTTCCAGCACGCCGGCATAGCCCTTGTCGCCAGCCAGTTCGCCCGCGTCATAGGCGCGGCCGAAATCGTCGCCGCCGAGGGTGAATTCTTCAGACGCCAGCAACGGGTCGGGCGCATATTGCCCGGTCGCCGAGGCCATGACCGAGACGCCTTGCCACCAGAGGTCCTGCACGCGGCTGGCGGTCGCGTTGTAGCGCACGAAATCCTGACGCCCGTTGGCGCGCGAGCGGCCGAGGCCGTCATCGGTCGCGTTGAACGCGCGTACGCCCTTGGTCACGCTGACATCGAGCTGGTTGATGCCGCGGAAGCCGTCGACGTGGTCCAGCATCGAATCCAGACGCACGGAACGCACGCGGTCGCGCCCGACCTCGATGCCCGACAGGTCGGTCGCCGTGTTGTTGGCATCAAAGCCGCCGCTCACGTTGAAGTTGGTGTTGCGGCCGCGGATGATGGGATAGAGCACCTCGAAGTCGAAGAGCTTGCTGTCGCCGTTGATCCCAAGCGGGCTGAGGGTGCCGCCCGGCTCGGTCGAGGTGACGGCATAGCGCGCCTTGAGGCGCAGGCCGTCGTCGAACAGCTGTTCCTCATGCGTGATTTCGCCGTAGCGCAGTTCCTTGGTCTGCGCCGTCATGATGCCGCGCAACGTCGTGCGGTCGTGGATGCCGAGGAGCGAGTTGAACGCCCCCACCGCCTCGCCGCGCCACGGGCCGACGTAGCGGCTACCTCGGTTGCCGACGCTGAAGGAGGCTTCCACCGGCTTTTCCTCGACCACGATGATCAGGTCGCCCGCGCCTTGCGTCGCCGAAGGCTTGACGAAGCTGCGGGCGGTCACGCCCGGCAGGTCGTCGATCAGGAGCAAATAGCGCTCGATGGTACGCGTATTGGCGGGGCCGGCGTTGCGGATCTTGTCGGCCAGCGCGTGGATCAGGCCGTTCTTGTCCTTGACGTCGCCGCGGATCTCGACCTTGCCGACGCGGCCTTCGACGGCGCGCATGTGCACGACGCCATCCTTGACCTTTTGCGGCGAGACGACGACGCGGGAGAAGACATAGCCGTCCTCGCGGTACTGGCGCGTCATGTCGGCGGCGATGCGGTTGAGGTCGGCGAACGATACCGTCTTGCCCACGAAGGGGGCGACGATCGACTTGAAATCAGACTGGCTGTAGACCGTGCTGCCGTCGACGACGACGCCAGTCAGGGTGAAGACTTTCCGGGTGCTGCCCTTGGGCGCGGTTTCGCCCTTGGGCGCTGTCAGGATCCCGCCTTCGAGCTTGCCGCGGTTGCGGTCGGGCTGCTCAAGGCTGCGCGAGACGATGCCCGGCTCGACGGACGGGGGCACCTGCGCCCAAGCCGTCCCGACGGACAAAAGAAGGGTGATAACGGCAAGACAGAAGTTACGGGTCATGGAAGCCTGCAAAGGGGTAAGTAAGAGGGTGAGCAGGCATACTACACAAACCCACCCTCAATACAACCCTTTCAGCGGCTTCCGACCGTCCTTATTGCATCCGGTCGTAAACGTAACCGGTACCGGCGCCGACGGCGCCGCCGATCACCGCACCGCACGTGACGCAGCCGCCGGTTACGGCGGCGCCGGCCGCGCCGACGCCTGCGCCGATACCGGCGCCGGACAGCGTGCGCTGCTGGGTCGTGCTCATGTTAGAACAAGCAGAGAGGGACAAAGACAAGACGCAGCCGCAAATCGCCAGCGCGCCCGTAAAGCGGGACAACATCGTTTTCATGGTTTTCTCCTTTTCCCCCGGCCAATGCTTTGTCCCATGCAAAAGTTCCCGGATTTATAACGTATCGGTAATGTATCGCACGCCCTTTGCCTGTCCCTGCCGTGGTATAATGAAGATATCTACACAACAAAGGAAAAGGTGAAACATGAGAAATTCAAAAACGCTTCCCGTCATTATTCTCGGCATCATCGTTGCGCTTGTCGCCTACTTCGCGCTGACCGGACCGGACCGCCGCACCGTCGGCGACAAGATCGGCGACGCCGCGAGTGAACTGCAGAACGGCGCGCAAAAGGCAGGCCGCCAGCTGGAAGACCGCACGCCGGGCGAAAAACTCCAGGACGCCGCCCATGATGCGAAGGAAGACGTCAAGGACGCCGTCCACAACCCTTAAGCGGTAAACCAAGAAAGGACATATCACATGCTTATTTCAAATCTCGTGCTTGTCATCCTCGTGCTGCTCGTCATCGGCGCCCTGCCGACGTGGCCGCACAGCAGGGAATGGGGGTATTACCCCAGTAGCGGTCTGGGCGGCCTTCTCGTCCTCCTGATCATCCTGCGCCTGCTGGGGGTCATCTAGCCCTTTTCCTGCGAGATGCCTTGGCATAGCCTGAGAAAAAGACTATGTTAGGGCATCTCCACCCGCAGGAAAATAGAGTCCCTCATGCCGCTGCGCACGCCGTCCGCCCTCGGCGACAATATCGACCTTCTCGGCCGCATCCTCGGCGAAACCATCGCTGCGCGCGAAGGCATGGCGTTTTTCGACAAGGTCGAGTCCTTGCGCAAGCTCGCCAAGGCCGCCCGGCGCGGGTCGCAGGGCCGCGACAAGCTGCACGCCCGCATGGCCGCCATCCTGATGCGCGCGCCCGGAGCCGAGCAATACAAGCTCGCCAAGGCCTATACCGAGTTCATGCAACTGGTCAACGTGGCCGAGCAGACGCACCGCATCCGCCGCCGCCGCTTCCACCGCACGACCGGCAACACGGCACAAAAGGCCTCGCCCGACGACGTTTTCGCCCGCCTGCTCAAGGCCGGCGTCGCGCCCGCGAAAATCAAGCGCGCGCTGGCAGACATGAGCATCGAGCTGGTCATCACCGCCCACCCGACCGAAGTGATGCAACCCGAGACCATCCGCGCCTACCGCGACCTCTCGGCGCACCTGCTGACCCTCGACAATCCCACGCTGGCCGCTGAGGAGCGCGAACAGGTCACCGACGGCATCCGCGCCATCATCCTCGGCCAGTGGGAGGCCAGCGCCTTGCGCAAGGAACGCCCCACCCCGCAGGACGAAGCCCGCTACGGCATCGAGCTGACGGAAAAAATCCTCTGGAAGGCCGTGCCGCTGTTCTTCCGCCAGATGCGCGCCGCCTATCGCCGCAAGATCGGCAGCATGGCCGACCTCTTCCCCTGCCCGATCCGTTTTGCTTCGTGGATGGGCGGCGACCGTGATGGCCACCCCGGCGTCACCGCCGCCGTCACGCGCGATGTTCTGGACATGTCGATCGCTGCCGCGCGGCGACTCTATGCCCATGAAACAGACCTGTTGACGCGCAAGCTGACGTGGCTGCCTGAAGATGCCGACGACACCCGCCTGCAGAAACGCCTGCAAAAGCATCTTGCTGTCCTCGGCGCGACCGCGCGCACCGGAACGTCGCGCGACGTCTTTATGCGCCAGCTTGAAAACCTCAAAAGCCTGCTGCAGGAACACAACCTGCTGCCGATGGTCGAAAAGGAGCTGCAGAACCTGATCTGGCGCCTGCGCGTCTTTGGGCTAGGCCTGCTGCGCCTCGATATCCGCCAGGCGTCCGACGTTCACGCCCGCGCCGTGGCATCGCTGCTGCCCGGCTATGAAACGCTCGACGAAGAAGGCAAGATCAAGCGCCTCGAAGCCGCCCTGAAAAAATCACGCATCACCCTGCCCAAGCGCCTGCCGGTCGGAACGCGCGAGGTGCTGGCGACCTGCCGCCTGCTGGAGGAATATCCGGCGGAGCTGTTCGGCAATTACATCATCTCCATGGCCGCGCAAGCCTCCGACCTGCTCGCCGTGCAGTTCCTGATGAAAGCCGCGGGCGTCACGCGCAAGACGCCGATCTGCCCATTGTTCGAGACGCCCGACGCGCTCTCCGGCGCCGCCAAGGTCATGGCGCGCGCTTACACCATCTCGTCCTACCGCCGCCATACCGGCACGCGGCAGGAAATCATGGTCGGCTATTCCGACTCCGGCAAGCGCGGCGGCTACATATGCGCGCTGTGGGATATTTATTTACTGCAGGAAGACCTCACGCGCCTCGGCCGCCGTCATGGCCTCGAGACCGTCTTCTTCCACGGCCGCGGCGGGGCGCTGGCACGCGGCGGCGGGCCGATCGAGAGCACGCTCGACATGATGCCGCATCCGCAGGCCTCCCCACGCATCCGCATCACCGAGCAAGGCGAGATCATCAACGCGAAGTTCGGCATGCCCGGCATCGCCGGACGCACGATGGAACGCTATCTCTCCGGCATGATGGACGCCCTCTTCGCCAGGAAAGCCGCCGTGCCCAAACGCTGGCGCGAGGTGATGGAGCGCCTTGCGGCCACCTCCGCCGCCAACTTCCGCGACACTGTCTATTACGACGCAAATTTCATGGCGCACTTCCAGGAATTCACGCCCGCGGCGGAACTCGGCCTCATCAAGATCGGCAGCCGCCCCGGCACCCGCAAGAAGGGCGGCGGCCTCGAAAGCATGCGCGCCATCCCGTGGATCTTCAGCTGGACGCAACCGCGCCTGATGCTGCCCGCATGGGCGGGCGCAGCGGGCGCGCTGGTGCAGGAAATCAAGAACGGCAACGATGCCACGCTGCGCGCCATGTACCGCGGCTGGCCTTTCTTCCGCGCGATCGTCGACATGATGGAGATGTCGGTGTCGCTCGCCGATGCCGACACCGTGCGCTATTACTCCAAGCTGCTGGTCGAACCCAAACTGCAGGCGAAAACGAAGCAGTACCTCGCCGAGCTCGAGGCCGCGCGGCACTTCCTGCTGCACGTGAAGGAACGCAAAGAATTGCTCGCCGACAATCCCGTCCTGCGCCGCGCCATCGCGGTGCGCACGCCCTACGTCGACGTCCTCAACATCCTGCAGGCTAACCTGCTGCGCGAATACCGCCGCGGCAGCAAGCGCCACCCGCATCTTAAATCCACCCTCGCCCTCACCTTCAGCGGCATCGCCGCCGGCATGCACAACACAGGATAACCGTCATGAGCGAACTGAAAACAGATCCCGAAACCATCTCCAAGCTCGCCAAGGCCTGCGCCTTCGTCTGCGGCGCACAAGAGCCCGTGACCGTCGCATTGAAGGCCGCCGCCGAGAGCGGCAAGCCCGCCGACGTCAAGAAAGCCTATGCGCTTTTCGTGAAACTGAAGCCCGGACAGCGCCAAGCCGCCCTCTCCATGCTCTCGGGTGGGGAATAAGCCATGGCCGCCAGCGAGAACAAGAAACAAGTCGCCGAACTGCGCGCCCTGCGCGACAAGCTCAACGACGCGGAGCACCGCAAGAACTGGCCGGTCGTCGCCGAGGCCTGCCTCGAGATCATCGAGCTTGATAAACGCGCGAAGTCGCTCAACATCATGGCCTGCCTCTACCACAAGGACCTCGGCGAGGCCTACCTCAAGCTGCTCGAATACGAAAAGGCCGTCGCCAGTCTCAACACCGCGCGCGACGGGTTGATCGCCTACCGCGCCACCGCCAAGCTGAAATACCCCGAAGACTGGCTGAACGAGCTGAAAGCCATCGAGAAGCTAATCCACCGCATCGAGAAAACGCACTTCAGATGAAGATCTGGGTCGACGCCGATGCCTGCCCGAAGGTCATTCGGGAGATTCTCTACCGCGTGTCGGAACGCGCGCAGGTGCCGCTCGCCTTCGTCACCAACCAGCGCCTCGCCCTGCCCGCCTCGCCCTTCATCACGCTCACGCAAGTGCCGCCCGGACCGGATATCGCCGACGATGAAATCGTCCGCCTGTGCGCGGCCGCCGATCTGGTCATCACCGCCGATATCCCGCTCGCCGCTCGCGTCGTCGACAAAGGCGCCCGTGCCCTCGACCCGCGCGGCACGCTCTACGGCAAGGATAATATAAAACAGATCCTCTCCATGCGCGACTTCATGGATTCATTGCGCGGCAGCGGCATCGAGACCGGCGGCCCCGGCGGCATCGGCCAGGGCGAACGCGCCCAGTTCTCCAACCACCTCGACAAGATCGTCTCCGCCTGGCAACGTCAGGCGCTCAAGGATACCCCCGCATGAAAATCCTGCTCCACTACCTCTACCGCTACAAGACGCTCGTCTTCGCGTCGTTCCTGCTGGCGATCGTCAACCAGTGCTTCTCGCTGATGGACCCGATCATCTACGGCAAGCTGATCAACCTCGTCGTCACCTTCGACAAATCTGCCAGCGACCATGAATTCCTGCGCGCCGCCGGGCTGCTGGTGCTCGCCAATATCAGCGTCGCCATGGTCAGCCGCATCGCCAAGGCCTTTCAGGACTACACCACCAACGTCGTTATCCAGCGCTTCGGCGCGGACGTCTATACAGACGGCCTCAAGCACTCCCTGCGCCTGCCCTATCAGGATTTCGAGGACAAGCAGAGCGGCTCGACCCTCAGCATCCTGCAGCGCGCCCGCACGGATTCCGAGAAATTCATCTCGAACTTCATCAACGTATTCTTCGCCGGCCTCGTCGGCATCGTCTTCGTGTTGTTCGTCTCGGTGCACATTTACGGGATGATGTTCTTCATCTATTTCGTCGCCTGCACGATCCTCTATGTCACCATCAGCTTCCTGTCGAAGAAGATCAAGGCGGTGCAATCCACCATCACCAAGGAAACCAACATCCTCGCCGGCGCCACGACGGAGAGCCTCCGCAACGTCGAGCTGATCAAGAGCCTCGGCCTCACCCAGCAGGAAATCACCCGCCTGAACCAGACCACGGGCAAAATCCTGAATCTCGAACTCAAGAAAGTCCGCACCCTGCGCAGCATCAGCTTCGTGCAGGGCACATTGGTGAATTTCCTGCGCCAGAGCATCCTGTTCATGCTGCTCTACTTCGCCTTCCGCGGTCGCATGAGCATCGGCGACGTCGCGACCTTGCAGATGTTCTCCTTCTTCATCTTCGCGCCGCTGCAGGAAATGGGCAATGTGCTGCTCAGCTACCGCGAGACGGAGGCCTCGCTCGGCAATTTCAGCGACATCCTCAAGGCCCCGCTGGAAATCAAGCCGGCCCAGCCGAAGCACATCGCCTCCCTTGAGGCGCTATCCTTCGACAACGTCACCTTCCAGCACCGCAGCGCTCGCCACCCGGCCGTCAACCGTATCAGCTTCAATGCCGCCAAGGGCGAGACCATCGCTTTCGTCGGCCCGAGCGGCGCGGGCAAGACGACGCTGGTCAAGCTGCTCGTCGGCCTCTACGGCGCGCAGCAAGGTCATATCCGCTATAACGGCATCGATTCCGGCGAGATCGACTTCGACCAATTGCGCGGCCAGATCGGCTTCGTGACGCAGGACACGCAACTCTTCGCCGGCACGATCCGCGAGAACCTGCTGTTCGCCAACCCCGCCGCCAGCGACGCACAGCTCCTCGACGTCCTCAACAAGGCCTCCTGCCAGAACCTGCTGGCGCGCAGCACCCACGGCCTCGACAGCGTCATCGGCGAAGGTGGCATGCGCGTCTCGGGCGGCGAGAAGCAGCGCCTCTCCATCGCCCGCGCCCTGCTGCGCGACCCCAGGCTGCTGGTGTTTGACGAAGCCACCTCCGCCCTCGACTCCATTACGGAAGAAGAAATCTCGCGCACCCTGCGCGGCATCACGCAAGCGAAGGACTACATCACCGTCATGATCGCGCACCGCCTCTCCACCGTCATGCACGCCGACCGCATCTATGTGCTGGAACGCGGCGAGATCGTCGAGACCGGCCCGCACCAGAAGCTGCTGGACGCCAAGGGCCTATACTACGCCATGTGGCGCCAGCAGATCGGCGAGCGGCACGGGGATTAAAGCTGTTGTTCCTTCTGCTTCGACAGCTTGTCGGCCAGCCGCGTCGGCTCGGGCAGGCGGTAGCGCGTCAGGCAACGGAGCCGGTACGCCGGATCTTAAATCTTTCTTTCGCGTGACCATATTTCACCCCGTAATCAAGGCCAACGCGCCAAAACCGGATTTTATCCGCAATTTAATTTCATGGAACGCAAAATGCAGGATCATCGTTTGTCGACAGTAAACCTCATCAAAAGGATATTCACATGCAAACCCTTGACGAAGTTAATGTTGCTGCCGTTCCCGCCCCCCATCGCCATTGCCATGCCGTGTGCTGGCGGTCGATTTTCGCAGGTGCCGTGACCGCAGCCGTCACATCCCTCGTCTTGCTGGCTTTAGGCTCAGGCATCGGGCTTGCGTCCTTCACGCCCTTCGGCGATACGGAGACGATCGCGAGCTTCACCGTGAAGACGGCGATCTGGATGATCGTGATGCAATGGTTCTCCGCGGCTTTCGGCGGCTACCTTGCCGGGCGCCTGCGCAAGAAGCATGTGCGCGTTCATGCGGATGAATCCTTCTTCCGGGATACGGCGCATGGCTTCCTCAGCTGGGCTGTCGCGACGTTGCTGATGGCGACGCTCCTGACCAGCACCGCAGCCGCGCTTGTCGGCGGCGGCGCAAAGGCGGCGACGGCGATTACCGCTTCGGCCGCTGCAGGTGCAGCTGCAAAGCCGGAAACGGCGAAGGCCGCGCCTTATAGCGCTTACGACTTCGACGTCCTGTTCCGCTCCGGCTCTGCCGCGGCAGCGCCGGCCGATTCCAATGCCGAGGCGATCCGCATCGTCGCCAACGGCATCAAGACGGATACTTTCCCCGATGAAGACAGGCAATACCTCGCGCAAATGGTCGTCGCCCGCACCGGCGTCACCGCGGAAGAAGCCAATGACCGCGTGAACACGCTCGTGACCCGCGTCGAGACGGCAAAGGCGCAGGCCATCGCGACCGCCGACGATGCCCGCAAGGCGGCCGCCGCCTTCTCGGTCTTCACCGTGCTGTCCATGCTGATCGGCGCCTTCATCGCCAGTACTGCGGCGGCGATCGGCGGCAGGCATCGCGATATCTATGTGGTGTAAACGCCACGCGCCATAAAAAAAATGCCCGCTATATGCGGGCATTTTTTTGCGCGGAATTCATCCGCCTTTATATCCGCCGATGATCGGCAATATCTCGCCCGTGATATAGCTCGAGCATTGCGGCGAGGCCAGGAAGACGTAAGCCGGCGCCAGTTCCTCCGGCTGCGCCGGACGCTTCATCGGCGTCTGCGCGCCGAACTTCGAGACGTCCTTCGCCTCCTTGTCCGACGGGTTCAGCGGCGTCCAGACCGGCCCCGGGGCGACGGCATTGACGCGGATGCCGCGCGGGATCAGTTGCGCCGCCAGCGAGCGCGTGAAGGCATGGATGCCGCCCTTGGTCAGGGAATAGTCCAGCAAGTCCTTGTTGCCCATCAGCCCCGTCACGGAGCCGGTATTGACGATCGCGGAGCCGGGCTTCATATGCTCGACCGCCGCCTGCGCCATGAAGAAGTAGCCGTAAAGGTTCGTCTTCATCGTCTCGTCGAAATGCCCTTCCGTCAGGTCCTTGATCCGGTGCGTGTGCACCTGAAAGGCTGCGTTGTTGACCAGCACATCGAGACGGTCGAATTCCTTCAGCGTCTTCGCCACGGCCTTCCGGCAGAAAGCGGATTTCCGCACGTCCCCTTTCAGGACAAGGCAGCGGCGCCCCTCGGCCTCGATCGCGTCGCGCGTCGTTTCCGCGTCGGCGTCTTCGTCGAGATGGCAGATGACGACATCCGCACCCTCGCGCGCGAAAAGGACGGCAACGGAGCGCCCGATGCCGGAGTCCCCGCCCGTGATCAGCGCCACCTTGTCCTCGAGCTTTTTCGAGCCGATATAATAAGGCGCATCGTACATCGGCGGCGGCTTTATCCGCGCTTCCTTGCCGGGCTTGGACTGGTGCTGGCGCGGGAAAGGCGGCGCGGGATATTGACGCGCGCCTGCCTGCATGGCCTCTTCCGCTTCTTCCTTGAGATGGACCTTGTCCTTGCGGGCGACCTGCTTCTGGAACTTGCGTTGCCGTGCCGCTGTTTTTGATGTTTGTTTGGCTTTCATATGCGCCTCCTCTATTTGGCCGAAGGTAACTTGAGCGATGCGCCTGACAACATGAAGGAGCCATGGCCGCGGTAATGCAGCGTATGGGGATGGCGCCGTTTCACGGTTGAATGCGCCTTGACGACTTCGAGGATGAAGAGGTTGTATTTATTGACAAGGCGCGCATCCACGACGCGGCATTCCAGCTGGGCATAGCATTCGTCGATCAGCGGCGCCTTGACCTTGTCGGCTGCAACCGCCGTCAGGCCGAATTTCGCGAACTTGTCGCCGTCTTCGCCCGAGCAATTGCCGATGCCGATCACCGTCCGCGCCATGTCCGCTGTCGGGATGTTGATGACGCATTCCTTGCTTTTGCGGATCATGTCGAAACTGTGGTTCCGGTTGCTGATGATGCAGGCGATGAGCGACGGCGTGAATTCCACCACCATATGCCAGCCCATCGTCATGATGTTGCGCTCGCCCTTCCAGGCGGATGTCACAAGCACGACCGGGCCCGGCTCCAGAAGCTCGCGGATGCGCGAGACGGGAAAATCCTTGTGTTTGGGCATGCCGGCCTCCTTTGGGTGCTCAAATCACCAACAAAAAGAGGGCCGTTCCCGTTCCCAAGGCCTAAAAAAAACGGCCCCTTTCCGGGGGCCGTTTTTAAAAGGAAAGCCGGGACAGCTTAATTGTTGCCGTCGGCATCGTCATCGTCGGTGTCTTTTTGGCTCTTCGCCTTGGTGTCGTACTTGGGCGTGATGCCGTCGGCGGGCAGGACGCGCATATAGCTGCCCTTGCCGGAGACACCCTTGATCTGGACCATGACGCGCTGGCCGACCTTGAGGGGCGCTTCGCCTTCCTCGAGGTTCTGCACGACGCTGACCGTACCGCCGTGCTGCTTGGTGACGATGTATTCCATCGCGCCGTCGGGGTGCATGTTTTGTTCGATCGCATTGCCGATGATGGCGCCCAGCAAGGCGCCGCCGATGGTCGCGCCGACCTGGCCATTGCCGTTGCCGATGGTGGAGCCGGCAAAGCCGCCGCCCACGCCGCCGGCCACTGCGCCCGCACCCGAGGTGTCGTTACGCTGCACCTTGACCTTGCGTGCGGAGATGATCCGGCCGAACTCGATCTTGGTCGTCTTGCCGACATCGGAGTCGCTGTAGACATCCATGCCTTCGCGCTGCGGCGCGCAAGCTGCCAGGGAAACGAGGGAAATGGCCACCATCAGTGCCAGGATATTCTTCATGGGTATCGCCTTTCGCAAAGGGAAATTGGGTGCAGGAACCTTGCAACTATACAATAAAACCTGGAACCTTCAAGCCCTTCATGCCCTCGTCTTCATCAGGATTTGGGGCTGGACCCGATGAAACCGGGCGTAAAAAAGCCCGCAGTCCGCGGGCTTTTTTACGCCACTTGTCTTTATTTCTCAGGGTGGAGCCGCTTGTATTCTTCCACCGCTTCCGCAGGGACATCCTCGCCAAAGCACATGACTTTCGCCGTGCCGTATCTTGAATAAGAGCTCTTCGATCCGCATGCCCGGCCCGCTTTGTCCACGTTATAAGGGCACGCACAGACGCCGGCATAATTTTCCTGCGAACGCGCGATCAGCGCCCGCCGCGCCGCCATATCCGCACAGGCCGAAAGGGAGAGCCCTGCTACAATCATCGTCGTCAGGGTAAGGAATTTGCAAGATGGCATGATTCTCTCCGTAAAGGTTGGTTAAAACTTGAAGTTCAAGCCCGCCAGCCCATGCATCTGGGTATCCAGCCCCGCGTTGCCGCTGGTGGCAATAACGCCGACATTGGCGGAAATCTGCTGCGTCAGCGCCAGGGAGAACTGCGCGCCGTATTCTTCCCATACGGCGTCGTCGCTGGCTGCCTGCGTGGCGCCGATGCCGCCGACAGTCGCGCGCAGGTTGGACTGCACGTTGAACGAATGCGCCAAAGCCCCCGCAAGGGTGACAGTCACCGGATAAATATCGCTGTCGATCGTGCGCGAAAGATTGGCACCCCATCTCGCCACGTCATGGCGCAGCGTGCTGCCCGACACCTCCGCTGGGAAAGGATTGGCGGCAGAAAATGCTTCGCTATATCCGTCATAGCTGAATGCCTGCCGGCCCAGTTCGACGAAGGTGGCAAGCTGCAGGTTATGCTGCGCCTGCCAGGTCAGGCCCAATTGTCCGTATCCCGCATAATTGTAAGCGCTGGTATTGCCCTTGCCCACGGCGATGCCGGTGCCGTTTGCGTAAGGGCGGCTGAATTCGAGCCTTTCATGCGGCGTCCCCCAGCTGCCGATCTCGGCATAAGGCCGCAAGCCTGCGGAAATAGGTTCGAATGTGTAACGCGCGGCAAGCGCGAGCGTGATGTTGCTGGACTGGTCGATCGCACTGTAATCCTGATAGCCATAGGAGACGCCCCCGTGCAGCGTCACGTTATTCCGCGCATACTGGCCGCCGAAGAAGCCTTCATTGCTGCCGAACATGTCGCCGACGTAGGCATAACTGCTATCGGAAACCGGCTGCAGCATGCCGAGCAGCACGTTGGCGGTCGCGCGGCTGTCGATCAACATGTCGCGTTGCTGATCTGCAAGACGCTGCGTGCCCGCCTGCACGTCCGACTGCGTGGTGACACCCGCGATCGGCGCGCCACTGTCGAAAACCGTATCATAGACCACGACCAGATCTTCAAACGCATTGGTAGAATGCGCGATCATCACTGTACCGTCGTCGGAGATGCCGTAGGCGCTGATCAACGTCGCCGGCGGCGTGACGCCCGCGTCGGTCAACAGCGTGTTGAGGTTCTGCATGCCGGCCGTCTGCGTCCAGCGGAAGGCTTCGTTGTTGCTGGTGCCGACGATGATCAGCCCACTCTGGCTCACGGCCAGCGCGCTTTCAGCGCCGCTGCCGCCCGGCGCGGCGTTGAGCAGCGTCGCCACCCCGCCCTTCCACATGACCGCGTCGGAGAAAATTCCTGCCGATGACACTTCGCCCACGATGGTGCTGCCGTCGCGCGAAATGGCATTGGCGATGGATTCATCATGGCCGCCCGGCAACGCCAGCGTCGTGGGCGTCACCGTACTGCCGTCATACGTCCAGCTCGTGGCAAAATTATGCGTGCCGTCGTTCTGATAGCCGACCACGGTGCCGTTGTTGGAAATGCCGTAAGCGCGCGAAGGGCCCGCAAGCGTTCCCAAATCCGTATAGGACGTGCCGCCGCCGAACCAAGCCAAGGCATGATCGGTAGAGTCGCCAACCTTGACCGACCAGCCCGCGATATCCTGACCATCGTCGGTGACGGCGACCGCATAGGCATTCGGCCCCATATCGCTCAGCAGCGAAAAAGTCCCGCCCGAATAACGGAAGGCATGGTTGAAACTGCCGTCAAAATAGGTGCCAACCAGCACGCTGCCGTCATAGGAAGCCGCAAGGCCCGTGGTAGGATGAGCCGCATTGCCGTCGGCATACCCCAGCTGCGCAAACGGCGCCCCGCCGCCGATCTCCAGCTGATCGCTATCGTCGCCCACCAGCAAAGACCCGTTGCCCGCAATCGCGCTCATCGTATCCATCTGCGCGGTATACACGGCAGGCGCCGCCAGCGCCGGAGACGCTAACAACGTCGTGGTCAACAGACCAACGATCCCCGCCCTCAATGTCATGAAGCCCCCAGATGCCTGTTATAAGTAGTACCGCGCTTTGATACTCACCACAAGGAGAGCGACGAGCAAAAGCCCGCTGTTGGCGGGCTTTTGCGGTCTCATCTTCAATATCTCTGGAAAACAGAGATGGGGTCAGCGCGGCTCGCTACCGCTTGATGTGCGAAACTTTCGTTCCCTCAAGGCTGATCCCTGCCATCAGTCCCTGCTGGTTGAAGATGAAGGCATAGGCGTCATCTTGCAGCGTGGATGTCGACAAGTTTTTCGCGGCGCCTGCGTCAACGACGACGACCGTCGGCCCGACGCCAACTTCCCAGCCCTGTGCCTCGCGAAGCGATGTCAGAACTTTATCCGTCATCAGGAACACAACATAGCCATACGACTGCGCGCCGGCTTGGAGGCCCCATGAACCGCTGACGGTGTTGTAGTAACCCTGCACCTTCGACCCTTTCAGCAACTCCCCTTCGCCGTAGCTGCCGCCGAAGACGAGGCCCGCCTTGACGATATTGGGGAAGACGAGAATGGCCTTGGCGCTGTGCGAGAGCTTCTCGGCCAGCGGGTTGGTCTTGTAAAGGTTCCGCAAGGCCTGCGTTGTATCGCGGTTCAGGTCTTCGGCCGTGGCGGCGTTTGCGGGCGTGAGCATGGTCATCGAGGCGACCGATGCCGTCGTCAGCATCAGCGCGATGAGGAGCGGGCGTATATTTTTCATTCTTCTATCCTATTCTTTCACGGCGTCTTTAAGACCGCCGATTGCGTTTTGAATTTTACCTTGAATTTTCTGGCTTGCGCCTTCTGTCTTCAACTTTGCATCGCCCGTCAGCTTTCCGGCGACTTCCTTGATGGTGCCGGCAGCTTGATTGGCGGAGCCTTGAATGCGATCTTTATCCATGTTGTTTATTTCCTTTTGTTAAATGAGATGTCTGTTAGATAAGCCCGAAAAGGCGCAGAATAATCAGCAGCACAAGAAGGCCGCCAATGCCGCCGCTCGGGTAGTATCCCCAGCTTCTGCTGTGCGGCCATGCGGGCAATGCGCCGATGACGAAGAGGACCAGAATGATAAGAAGTATGTTCGAGATAGCCATGAAGTTTCCTTTCAGGAAAGTTGTTATTGCTGGTTAAGCGTTTTTTTGACGTCGGTCTTTCCATCTTCCACGGCATCTTGCAGCTTGTCGCCCGGGGTGCGGCTTTCAAGCTGGCGCGCGGCCTTGTCGGGGCCATTGTGAAGTTCGCCCGCGGCATCGCTGATCCGTTGTGCGGGATTGCGGTTATCCGGCGCGTTCAGAACATAGTAGCCGATGACGGCGACGATAAGTCCGGCGACGACGACGGGGATGATTTTTGCATTAAAGCTCATTTGTATAGTCCCTATATAAAGTTACCGGACAGCGTCACGGCATAAACACTATGACGGACGGCGGATAAGGAAGCGATGCGGCATGCACCGCGTGGCGTAAGGACGGCATAAGTTCGACCGCCGTCCGCCAGACCCTTACATCATCCTTATGCCGCAGCTTATATGCCGCATCGCGCCCTTATCCCGCGCATGGCATGCTGTGCACTCCGCCGCCTCCGGGCGGCTTACAGCGAAATTTCCCCCGAAAGGTGAAAATACATGACCTCTAAAATGAAATATCTATTGGCGACCACGGCACTTCTGACCTGCCTGTCGCAAGCGACGCCCTCTTTCAGCGATACTGTCGTGCGCCAAAGCGTGACCGAAGCGCCCAACGGCACCATCGTCAAAAAGACGGTCACGACGGAGCAACCGAGCGCCACCGTCACCAAAACGGAGATCATCACGCCACCGCAAGAACAGCTAGTCTCCGGCCGCGGCGACCATATTTTCTCCTTTGCCGATGCCGACCTGAACCACGACGGCGTTCTCTCCATGAACGAAGTCGGCAAGATGATGTTCAGGATCTACGACGTGAACGGCAACGGCGCCATCGACAACAACGAGTATGAACGCCATACGCGCATCACCGTCACGCCGGCGGAAAAAACCACCATCACGTCATATACCGTCGATGATGACAGCACCGCGGACAAAACGACCTATACGCGCGAAAACTTCATGGAAGGCTCGCGGCTGTCGCGATTCGGCACCGTCAAGGAAGGCCTCTCCCCCCATGAATTCATCGGGCAAGACTTCATGTCCGTTGACGTGAACCGCGACCACGCCGTCGACCTGAAAGAATGGCAAGGCACTTACATTGCCAGCATCGACAAGAAAAACAAAACGAACGCCGAAACGAACAAATAAGAATCGATCGTCGTCTTTAAAAAAAATGCGCTGTCCCCGGACAGCGCATTTTTCTTTATGCCATCCTTACGCGCCAGCCCGCATCCCGCATCGCATCCTTATCCGGCAAAGCCTATAACCTTTATACGCCGCCAACGAGCCGCGCAAACACTCAAGGAGATACAAATGACAACCGAAACCAAAACCCCCGTTGCAGCCGCGACAACCGCCCCCGCAACCACGTCCTGCCCTTCGGACATGAAGCAGAACAATGCAAAGGCAGACACCCTCGGCCTCGAGATCAAGAAGACGTGGAACCGCCTGTCGGACGATGAAATAAAGCTTCATGCCGAACAGCCGGATCAATTCTTCGCCGCCATCAAGACGAAGTACGGCACCGACAAGGAAGAAGCCCAAAAGCGCCTGACGGAAATCAAGGCGTCATGCGATGCTTCCTGCACCTCTGACAAGGCTGCATAACCCTATTCGAGGCGCCGCCCCGCGCAGCGAAAACTGCAACGGGCGGCACTTTGATCTTTCCGTCCTGTTCGCCGGGAGCGGCAGCTTCTTCCCGATACCCGCCCTCGATCGGTATCGCGAAGAAATCTATGCGCCTTATGCCGCAGCCCTACGCTGCGCTGGCGCATGACTTGCGGCGATGCCGAAGGGCGTCCGGCTTGCCGCATTGCTGCCGCTCAACGGCGTGCCTACGCACGAGGTTCGGCCTTAAAGCGGCTTCGTGTTGTAGAGAATGGGAATGATGTCCGCGATTTCCATGCGGTAGCCGACGCCGAGCTCCGTGGTGATAATCACAGGCACGGCGGGATCTTCCTCGATCTTTTCGCGGATCTGACCGATAAAAACGCGTAGATATTGCGCGTTGTCGCCATGCGCGGTTCCCCAGACTTCATGCAAAATTTGTTTATGCGTCAGCATCTTTCCGCAATTGACCATGAAGTAGCGCAGCAGATTATATTCCTTGGGCGTGAACGAGATCAGCTTGTCGGACAGAAACACCTGATGCTTGACCAGATCCATCCGCAGAAGGCCGTTGGTCAGCTGCGGCTCGCCCGTCTCCTGAACCGCGGAGGCGCGCAAGGTCGCGTTGATGCGCGCCTGCAGGACATTCATATTGAACGGCTTGGTCACATAATCCGACGCGCCGAGGTTCAAGGCCTGCACGACGTCTTCATCGGTCGAGCGCGCCGTCAAAACGATGATCGGCACCTGCGACCATTCGCGCAAGGCCGTAATAACCCCCGTGCCGTTCATGTCCGGCAAGTTGAGGTCGAGCAAGACAATATTGGGTTTGAGCGTGATGCTGAGACTGACGGCCTGTTTGCCTTTATTGCACCCTTCGACCGTGAACCCCTGTTCGGCGAATACGATCTCCAGCATCTTCTTCGTCTGGGGTTCGTTGTCGACCACCAGAATAGTGTTTTTCTTTTCGCCCAAGCCGCTCTGCCCTTTCTAAGGGAGTAATAGTGCTCTACATCCGCCTGGAAGATAGATCAATCTTATGTTCAAGTTATCTTATACTATATCTATGCGCCTCATGTATCCCCGAGAATCAACGTACAAAAGCCACTCACAGCCAGCTTTTGAGGCCGTATCTCTGAAATCGCGGAAAACCGGGGAAAAATGGTGGAGGGGGTAGTATAAAGCCCAAGCCCTCAAGCCCCCCCCCTAATGCCACCAACTTTTACAACAAGTCTTTAGTGTACATCTTTTGATTTGTACAGTCCATGAGTATCAAGAGACAAATACAAAGTTTGAATCATATTTATCGCGACATCGCGTGATATCCGAAAATCAATTTCCGTCCCATCAGCAAGAAGGAAACTTACTAACAGACCTTTACGGCTATCGCTTTTTTTGACTAAAAATTCCGCAACTGTATTTTCCATTATTTGATCACACCACCTTTCAGAAATACACGCTTCCTACTGCACCGTGCTCGTATAATGTATTTGACAAGGTACCGAATAGATCATCCAGCCACACAGCTCTGTGCGTTTACCACATATCATGCCCGTAAACTTCTTTTAAAGTGCAACAGTATTTATTTTACTCATTCCAAACCATTACCTCCTATTTTGGAGCAAAGAACTGAATACATCTGTAGGATACACCTGACAAATGCATGCCATCGTCTTCCATTTCTATTTTCTCCGCCTAAGGCCAAGAAAAATGTCGTGTTTGTGTTGAAATAACTTTCCATTTGCGTAATACACATAGATACACACGTAATTACAGTTCTCGATATTCACAGAATGATAAAGACAGTAAAAACCGCTAATCCGGTCGACATAGCGCTCGGTAAAAGAATTAAAATGTTTCGCCTTGAGCGAAACATGTCTCAAGAACAACTAGGCAAAGCATTAGGACTTACGTTCCAGCAGGTACAGAAGTATGAGTGTGGCAGCAATAGAGTCTCCGTCAGTAGAGCTTTCGATATTTGTTCAGCTCTCGACATCTCTCTAGAACAGCTACTTCGTGGCTTAACAGATAAGAATACCCCACAAGCAACTTCTTTTACTCTTGATAAAGAGGTTCACGATGTTGCAATGGCCTACTCAAAAATCAAAAATCCAGAAATAAAAGAATCTCTGCAGAGAATGATTACTTTGGTTACGTCATATAAATCGAAATAAAGTGACGCAGATCAATCCGTCGCATGGCAAGCAGTCACTACGGGGGGGACCTTGAGATCTTCTCTGGAAGAATGGTCTCCGATAGAACAGCAGGAGCAATCTTGTTTCTTGGAAATCTTGACTTTCTGAGCCATAAACCCCATCGCACTGAACAAAAACATCCAACCCGAAAGGGTTTCACCGATTCCGACAAGCTCATTGATGGCAACAGATGCTTGCATCGTGCCCAGAACGCCAGCCACCGGTCCAACGACACCAGCTTGCGTACACGTTGGGATTATTTCCTGGTTCAGGGTCCTGGAATATAGGCATTCATAACAAGGATGCCCTGCCCCTTCAAATGACTTAAAAACAGAAATCTGACCATCGTGGTGATATAAAGAAGCGGAAACAAGCGGCTTTCGCAAAGTATGACACGCACGATTAAGCAGATAGCGTGCTTGAAAATTATCCGTACAATCTAGAACGATGTCGTAACCTGATATAATTCTCTCATAATTGTTTTCATCCACCCTCTCTGGATAAGCAACAATCTTGGCTATGGACGATATTGCACTCAGATTCTTTTTTGCTGCATCAACTTTCATCGCACCAACATCAGCTTCGGAAAAGAGAACCTGCCGTTGTAGATTTGAGAGGCTAACGACGTCGTCGTCAACAATCCCTATAGTGCCGACACCCGCGGCAGCCAGATATAAAGCAGCAGGACTTCCCAGCCCGCCAGCCCCGACAATAAGAACAGAGGAATTCAGTAGTTTTTCCTGCCCGCGCAAACCGATCTCTGGAACATCTATATGGCGTTCGAATCTGGATATATGACGCACTTAGAATTACCCTCCAGCCATCGGGGAAAAGAAACTCAGCGTGTCACTAGAGCGAATAGAATAACTTTTCCAATCCTCGACAAGACAGCCATTAACGGAGAGGTTTATAACAGACATGTAAGAAAACAACGCTCGGTATCTAAATTCCCGCTGCGAAAGCCACGTCACAAGCCTTTCTGGCGTATCAATTTCCGCAGGAACCTCGATGCTTTCTTTTTCTGTTCCCGCATGTTTTCTTAACCAAGAAAAATACTGTATCTCCATTTTATCTCCCCGCTCGAAAATTACGAAGCTTTTGAATATCCGGGATTGTAATTTTTCCGCGCCCCAGTTTTATAACCCCCTGAGCTTCGATATTCCTCAATTCCCTGTTAACCACTTCACGTGATAAATCCAACTGCTTGGCCAGATCCGTTTGCGTGATTTCCAACTGGATCACACTGCCCATATCTGTGAGCTCTGCAAGATATAAAAGCTTACCTATGAGCCGTTCAAGTCCGCTCGACAATACGAAGCTTTCAACTTGTCCGGAACACCAACGCAACCTCTGGCATAAGAGGTCAATAACCCCTCTGTAGAGAGATGGTTTACTGTCAAGAAAATCGAAAAAATTGGATCTGCTTATAGATAGAAGCTTACTGCCTTTGACCACGTAAGCATCGGCTGTACGGGCACCCTGATCAAGCATGGCAATTTCACCAAAAACCTCTCCTGCATGAAGTTTATTTAAGATAATCTCTTTGCCGGAAGGCGAGTTAATACTGAAGAAGACACACCCAGACAAGACAATATAGAAGCTCCCGCCCTCTTCGCCCCGCGTGAACAAGCATCGGTCTTCTTTAAACTCAATCATATGACCGTGCGACATCAATTCTTTTTGATCTCGTTCAGACATGAAACCGAGGGCTTCATTCTTTTGTGCTACTTTTTGCATTACGGCGTCCCCACTTCTCGCGTTCTGACTCCCTCCCATATAGCAGTACGCTCAAAGCTATATAAGACACGCTTGGGTAAAACATCTTCGCTTAAGCGTGTAACTATAATATCTATTAAAGCATACGCATCCAAAAGCTTCTGATCGACACGCCCCGTTTTCAACCACGCTTGAAATGTCTTTAGACGCGCAGAACATACGCCATATGAAAGCGCCATCCGCGTAATGTTCCCATAATTTCTCTGTTTGTAGTTAGCCTGTTTCGCCAGCTGTAACAGCAACTTTTTCTCCGATGTGTCGATGATATTCTGCTGATACGCTTCATCCAGCGTTCTCCTGATATTCACCATAGCTTCAGACAACAAGGGGAAACCCAAAGCCTGTGGACCGTGAGCGACCGTGACCTCGTCGTCGTCTTCTAAGAGGCCATCAGAAAAAGCCTTAAAAACCGACCCGACCCCTTCCATGCCAAAATTTTCCAGCTCTGCAGCTCTTAACGCCCCCATACTGGAAGAACCGATCACATGAATGCCAGAAGACATCGCAAACAAGATCTCTTTGTGCCAGACTGAAGGTACGTTTTCGAATAAGCCGTCAATAATACCAATAATTTTAGGCTGCAGCGGAATAAGACGGGATATGTCCCCTTCCGATACCGGCGGTAGAAACCTGACTCTATCACCACTTTTGAGGTCACAAATACCCTCCGCATCCGGCTCCGTGTCTACCTTCTCCCTCAAAAGCGCGGGAGGGACCGTCGGGCCCACGAAGATATAAGCGGAAACCGTTTTATTGCTGTGCATGCGTAAATCTCCCAGCTCTCATGCCTAATACAATCTCCGCGCGATCCAGGGGCGGCTCAAGACCAGGAATAATGACTCGCGTCACGGGGATGCCTAGTTGCGGCTTTGTTAAGTCGACGCATACCACTTCCTGAACACCGATTCCTCGGAGACACTCCAGCAAAACCTCTAGATCTTCGTTCAAGTCCGCGCCCGTAAAAGATTTGACCTGCCGGAAATCCTTCAGCTCAGCGCTTCGTTCCTGGATGCTGGACAACCATTTTTGATACTCGGCGGGAGATAGGAATTTCTTGTAATCATCCCTGCTCAGGTCATCTCTGACACCAGAAATGAACGTCAGCCGGCTCTGCGCGGCCTCGGTCAACGCCCGCAACAAAGCAATATCGCGCGACAGGTGGCAGCCCATTCCCGATGCCGGACGGATAGAAGAGATCTCGGAATCCGTCTGTGGAATAATGCGGCACAGAAAAGACGGAATGCCGGTGTCGTTGGTGATTTCCCACACACCGACCTGCACTCCCGCATGGCGAAATCTGCTGATGATATCACAGCAACGCGGATCATCCACCATGTCCAGGTCTATTTTTGTGCGTGCCTGTTGTTCCGGCGTTTTCAGGTACCAAAGCGTCAGGGAGTCTCTCTCGATAATCTCACAGATGCCGTGTATGACAGCCTCCAGCTTATGGTTGCCGGACGCCAGCCCGTTCGACGAAGGAATAAAGCACCCATGCCCGGAAGGCAGAGGCAAGCGATAGTCGAGATGAACCATTTCATAAGGGACATGCTTGGCAGCTCCCGTCATCAGATCCTGCCCCTCTACCCACAACAAGCGCGCATGGGGATTAAAGCAATTTTCTTTGAAGCGCGGCAGCTTTGACGTATCAACGACGCTATGACCGCAGCCCAGTTCCAGCAGGTTACAGAATCGAAGAGGCAGGTCGATGGTTTCCGCATGATAGATTTCTACAGCTTCCATCAATGCCGAGACTTTGGCGGCGATATGAGTGCAGCCTTTTCCTTGCGTGACGGAAAGTGATCTCGAATTGGGCCTGTATGCGGTGTATACAGGGACACCAATCGTGTCCAACCCCGTTACGTTCGCAACTCGCGTAATGCCCATGACCGGAGCGAGACTCATGACACGTTCGAATGTTTCTTCAGGAGTGCAAATTCTCCTGCTGTCACCTGCCAACAAAATTTCAGGTTTGAATTCTTCGGTTCGTATGTTGTCTATCAGCATGGTGACCATCTCTGGTTGAATAAAGGCCGTCCCCCACCGCACCCATGCGGCGGAGGACGGTATCGTATTTATCTAGACGGTATTACAGGCGGCAACGGCGGCTGGATCAAGTTCGCCGAAGCCCGGGTATCATCCAGCGTCGTCACTGTAGTAGATGCAGACACCAGAGTATTACTGGCCACGACGCCGCTCGTACCGCCAGGTGTGCGAGGAGGAGGAGAAGGAATCGTGGGCGGCAACGGCGGCTGAATCAGATTCGCGCTTGCCCCCCCATCGAGCTGCTGAAGCATCCACGCATTCTGGGGTGAAGAGATCTTGTTCACGCCCGCTGCACCGTCATCGACTGCGATGGCGGCTTTCGTGGCTGTCGCAACTTGGCTCTTCTGAGTCGCCGCAGGATCTGCAGCGACCGGCTTTGCTGCTCCCTTGGCGATAGAGTAGTAACGCCCGTCTGCGCCGTACAATACACCCGTAATATTTGTCATCTTGTCATTCTCCCTGTTTGACTATGATAGTTCACAATTTTTAATTGTAGTGAACAATATAAAACTACCATAGGTTGTTTAATGGACTCTTAAAAACCGCCATTTTCGGGAGTTTTTGAAAAAATACACAATCGTATGCACGACAACAGAAGCGGGTAACCATAGGCGTCACAAGAGGGCTGTCGCGCTGCACAGAATGCACGCGCATTCCTTTTATGACGCTGTGTGACGTACATCACATACACAGACAAGGAGCAGTGCTTACATACGAGGCGGGAGGTACAGAAAAAATGTTATACGAAGATCCTACAGCTATCATGTACTCAGAAGTCGAGTTCGATGATATGGAGCACACTTTGGATTGGCTCTTGGAAACCGCGCAGAAGTACCATTGCGAAACAGCAATTTCGCATATACAAACAGCCAAAGTGCTTATTATGCAGACAAAAGTGGATATGCTATCTCAAGTCGGGAACCTACTCGCCCCAATTTAAGCTGGCTCCAGAGCAGATCGATCTCTCTGTTGACCGTTTCCAGCTCTAGACTGCGGGCAATTTGTGTTGCCTTGCGCAGATAAAGTTCTGCTGTGCGTGTATCGACGCTTACGCGCTCAAGGTGGCAACGAGCTATAAGAAGATAGGCGTACACAAGACGCCCCTCTTCTCGGCGGCGGCGGGCGGACTGTATCGTTTTCTTCAATTGCTGTATGGCGAGAGCGTAATCACCCTTTATCCTCAAAGCCTCTGCATACCATACTTCATACTGAGAAATTCTAGAGACCAGCTTGCTGGAGTGCGAAACAGCCAAAGCCTGCTCACAGTAGGACACTCCTTCCGCAGCCTTTCCTACACGCGCGAGGACGACACCATATGCCGCCAATGTATACGACCGCAGCAATGAAGACGAACCGATTTTCTCACAATATCCATGAGCTGATTTCAGCAGGCTCAAAGCCTCGGCATTCCGGCTCTGCACAATAAGGCTATGCGCGAGATAGACGAGGATGTAGACCTGTGTAAAATAGTCGGTGCAGGTTTCGAGGCACTGATAAGCGCGCTCGAAATAAAATTTCGATTTTTCCCTGTCGCCGATTTCAGCATACGATAAAGCCAGACAGCACAATGATGCAGGCCACGCCTGAACCAGCAACCCAAACTTCTTCGCAAAACTCTCTTCCGGCAGAGAGCCGACAACCGTGTGCGCGCCCTCAATAGCCTTTTTATACCAGCCTAGGTCCATACAGATGCTGGAAAGCCGCGTGTTCTCACGCACCCCTACCTCATAACCGTCCTCTAGGCCGCTCAATGACAAAATCGTCTCTGCTATTTTAGCAGCCCTGATAAAATCGCCCTTTATCCACAAATAAAGCTCATTGAAAGAAAGAACCTTATCGTAACCGCCCCAGCGAAGCAGTTCGCTCTTCTTCGCAATCAGCCTTTCGATATGGACGCGTACGCGCGAATATTGCCCCGTAATAAAAAGGCTGCTGATTTCCCTGAAACGCGCTTCCGCTTCGTGGCGGAACGGACGCGATACTTTCGGTATCTTCCTCATGGCCTGGCGCGACAGCTGGGAGAGGACGATACTGGATTTATGGCGAGAGAGCCCCGCCTCTATCGCTGCCGCCCATTTCGAATAGATATAAGTAAGGAGTGGATCTTCCGATTTCTCCGCATGAAACGCCATCACAAGGTGACGGTCGGATATCTCTTTCTTGTATTTCAGGCGCGCGACGACCTTGTGATGCCATACAATCCGGTCAGATCGCGAAATCGACGCGTAAATGACTTTCTGCAAAAGTTCGTGCGTGAAGACCCACTCCGCCGTCGGCAGTGTTCGAACCCTGCACAAGATGCCCGTCTTCTCCAGCGTCTCCAGGGCATCGACGACTATTCTTCGGCCGGCGCCGGAGACTTCCTGCAGGACATCAAGACTAACGCGCATCCCGAGCACGGAAGCAATTCTGGCGAAGCGCGCCGGCCCTTCGCCCAATACAGATATTTTGTTATACAGTGTATCGAACACCTTACCTGGCGTTTTCAGGCGTAGTTCGTGTTCGATCTGCCGCGCTGTCTTGTGGCGGGAAATAGCATCCTGCACCCATTGCAAGTATTCACGGATAAAATAAGGGTTGCCTCCAGCAAGCCGCAAAATACTTCCCTTGAGGCCGGCAGTAACGGCGCCGGAAGGGTCAAAAGACTGAAGAAGACGCATACCTTCTTCCCTGGTCATGGCGTCCAGCAATATCTGCGTAATCTTTTTATCTACAAAACCCTTATCAAAAGACGGCGGTCGTCGCGAGGTTGCAAGGATAAGGAGTCGCTCATGCCCCTTATACAGAGCCATAATCGTTTCAACGCACTCAATCTCCGTCTCGTTCGCCCAGTGCATATCTTCAAGAATCAGAAGAATACGTGAATCTCCCGAGAGACGAAGCAGTAGACGCGCAACCAGCTGCGCCCTCATCCTATTCCGTGCTTCTCCGCCGATGCTCATATAATCAGGACTAATACCCGTTTCACCCAAGATATCGGCGATGCATTCGTCGAGGAACGCAATAGCGTGTTTGTCTTCAGCGGAAAGGCTCTTCTTTATGTGCGCTTTTACGGCGTCGTGCCCTCCAGAGAACAACTGTTCAACGACCAAACGCTCGAAAGACGCATGATCGTTCGCAATCGGCGCAGGATAGAAATTGACCTGCATAATTCTGTCGAAGTGGCCTTGCGTATGCCGGCTGATCACCTGCCTCAGAAGGTGCGTCTTGCCAATGCCTGCTTCTCCGTGCAACCAGATGCTTTTCGGCCTTCCTCTTTCTTCGGAGAAGTGGATCGAGGCCATAATTCGATTTTCAATGGATATCCGCGGCGTATGCATATCTTGCAGCGATGAGATATGCAGACTTTCTGCTTTTTTCTTTTGCGTTGGTTCGTAAAGACTCAGCGGCTTGTCGGCAGGGTTCCATTCAAGGATTTCCGATTTGCGGAAAGTATAATACCTATCAAGGAAATCTTTTGTCGCCTGAGATACTAAAAGCTGGTTTGGCTGCGCGCGCTTAAGAACGCGGTCTGTAATGTGCACGGCTTCGCCGGTTACCTGAAAGGCAGCGCGGTAGTACTCAGACTGCGCCGGCACAAAAATAACGTCTCCAGTATTGATACCGACGCGAATTTTAACCCGCGTATTCTTGTGTTTTTTCTGCACGGAGGAAATATGCTCAACCATCTCCCTCCCCGCCAGAACAGCCCGTAGTGCGTGGTCGTCGAACGGACTTTCAGCGCCAAACAGACACATCAGCCCGTCGCCCATGACCTGGTTGACTGTTCCGCCGAACTTCTTTGTGATCTCTATTTGCTGGGTAATAACCTGATCGAATATTTCCTTCGCCGCTTCAGGATCAAGCTTTCGGACAATATCCGAAGACTTGACGATATCAGCGAACAATACCGTCACCTGCTTCCGAATGCCTTCAAGGCCGTCTTTTTTGCGTTTAGGAAGCATCAGGCAATAAACCAAAAATCCATATAGGGTTCAGTTTTAGTAATGCAGGTTCTAAAAGTCGATTCGCGCAGAAAATTAAGCCTATGTGCTTGTGGAAAAAGAATAAATATTAGTTTTCTAATAATAATATAATTTTTCTAATAGATTTTTCTGTAAAGCTTATTATAAAAATAAACACATGTATAAAAGAACCAAATTGCTGTCTCCACTGGGAACAAGAATCCAAGAACGATTTAGTGACCTCGGTATAACCCAAGAAGATGTCGCCACAGCATGCCGCATCACGCAATCTGCCGTTTCGCAGATCATGGCACGCGGGACGACCAAGCATTTGCACACGATCGCCAAGGTCCTGAAAACCACCACAGAGTGGCTCGCCGACGGCGAAGGTCCTAAGTCTCCCCCTGTATATACGCAAGAGCCGACGGCAAAATCCGGGATGGCGGATGGCGAATATACAGGGTGCCGGCGACGCACCTTCACCTTACTGGAAGAATGGGACAAGCTCACGCCGCAAGAGCAGGAAGAGTTTATGACGATGGCGAATATATCGAAGAAATCGTTGTCCCAAGAAAGCTTGCCGCAAAAGGAAGAAACAGAAGATTAGAACTAGCGACCTGACTTCTATTGGCCCTTGGAGCGACCCGAAATCGGTGCGTATTTTTCCCCTGTAGTAAGGCGGTAAAGACTTTCGCGTAATAACGCCAAAGTGTGGAAAATGCTCCAACCCGCCTGATAAAAAAATTATAGAATTTATAGGCCGTTAAAATTTTGTCATGTTGCAAAGAATCAACGAACAACAACCCCGTCAAAACATTTCAAGATAGCGCCGTGAGTTAAATCTTTGTTTTTGCTAGCTTCATATAAATGGCCATCAATGTGCTGCTTCAAACTGAATAAAACATCAAAACCAAACACGATGTAACCATGATGCTTGTTTTTTGGATCTAAATTAAATAGCCGCTCATTTTCAGGACTAAGAAACAACAAACATACCAGGATTTCTATCATTTCCGAGAAAGAAGAAACCGCATATTCTAATGTTCTAATAGAAAGAAGACTCCTCAAACCCATAGCTTCAAACGGGGAGAAATATTCTTCTAATCTATTCTCATCAGCTAGCCCTGGCATACAGGCTGCGATACAAGCAGCAAGCGATGGGTGTATAGAGGAGGAAAGAATATCCTCTTCCTCCTTCTCATATAAAGCATGGGCGTTGGCAGCTTCTATATCCTTGAATTTTTCCTTCTGAAGTAGCTTACGTAACTTTCCCTTGGAAATATGCTTATGCCAAAACTTATTGCTAGATGAAATATCCTCTGTTTCATTAAACTCTGGTATAAACTCCGGCCTAAAGCAAAATAATACGACCACATCACAATACTCTTTAAAACTTCTAAGTATTTTCTTTGCTTGAACATCTAGCCCTGAATCAGTCAAAGTTCTAATTGCCGCCATATCCGAAACAAGTTGGCTGAAAAGTAAGTAGAAAACTCTAATTTTTTCACCTTTAAACTTATCATCATCTCGGTATTCAACTGCCGCTTTGCAAAGAACATTGGTAAACTCTGCAGCCCATCGGAAAAATTCATCAAATATTTCCAGCCACAAATCTAAGGCCGGCAATTTTGTTATCGGGTTAGTTTTAATACGCACTTGGTTTAAATCTTCAATTGACCTCCCTCGCCAATTAGCACCCAATTTTACAAGCCGTTCTTGTTGCCACAAATCTTCAAGAAACTTTTGCAATGGCGCATTCATAGATTATCTTTATCCTGATTTTTGCCCTGTTGAGAGGCCACAAACAAAGAAGTTTATTCTTTTAATAAATAACTCGTACTTCTACCACCGCTTGTATCTTTTATCAGCATACCCTTCTCAATAAGACCTTGAATATCCCGATGAGCTGTATCCTGAGAACATTTAGCAATAGTAGCCCACTTAGATGACGTCAGTTTACCTTCGAAACCATCTAGCAGTTTATTGATCATCAATTTTTGTCGATCATTTATCGAGCCTGTTTCAGGCGTCTTCCAAAACTGCTCTTTTCTCAATACCGAAGATAAAATAACTTCTGTTCCATCAAAGGCTCTATTCAAACACCCCAGAAACCAAATCATCCATTGCGTGACATCAAGCTTTCCCTTCTGGGTTTTCTCAAGAATATCGTAATACTCTTTTCGCTCAGTCCGAATTTGAGAGGACATGCTATAAAACCGCTGTGCACTACTTTCTGAGCGTGCCAGGGCCCAGTCAGCCACGGCACGTGCAATGCGGCCGTTACCATCATCAAATGGGTGAATTGTTACAAACCAGAGATGTGCCAATGCAGCCCTTAAAACAGGGTCCGTCTTATCCTCTAAGTTGGCCCACGTGATGAACTTCTTCATCTCGCTATTAAGAAGCTTCGCTGCTGGAGCCTCATAGTGTACACGTTCTTTCTCTATGGGGCCCGAAACAACCTGCATCGGCCCATCTCTATCTCGCCGCCAGGTTCCTACATCAATCTTATGCATGCCACTACGTCCAGTGGGAAAAAGCGCCGCATGCCAGTCTTTGAGCCTGTCTGCCGTGAGAGGTTTCTTAAAATCCTGTGTTGCATCAAGCGCCATATCAACAACACCTTCGACATGACGCTCTGCGGGAACTATACCCGCAATCTCCATACCTAACCGCCGCGCGATCGAAGAGCGTACCTGATCTCGATCCAGTATCTCCCCTTCGATTTCACTTGATTTTAAGACGTCTTGGGTAAGAGTCGCTAATACAGCCTCTTCTTGCAAATGGAAACCAAGGGCTTCCATACGCCCTAATAAACGGCCTTGCCGATGGCGCACGCAAGCCAAAAGCTCACTGAGCTCTTCTTGATCCCAAGAAAAGTCCGGCCAAGCTTTTAGCTGATAAATATAAGTTACCATTCTCCGCACCTCATGCGGAGATTATAGCCCATATTCTCCGCATAGACTAGCTTAATCTCCGCATAAGATGCGGAGATTAAAGGGGTTATTCTCCGCATTTACAAATGAAAAAGAATATATGGTATTGATTTTTATCAATAAATATGGTATATGAGCGTCATTCGGTTTGCTAAAGCAAACCGAATGACGCTGCAATGCCCCCTGAATTAAAATGAAGCTTGATAACGCCAAATTGCGGAAAACCGCCCTCTCACACAACCACCTGAAACAAAACGATTTTCCAAACTATATTCAATCCTGACTTGTATAGCCCCTTTTCCTAGTCAAAAGAAGGGTTTATAAGACATAAAACTCAATGCATTAGAGGAATACGTGGAGGAAGACTTACTAGAATTGTCGAATATACGTCAGACCTTGTTAGATACATCTAAAAAGCTTGACCAAGATAATCTCGCGACAAAATTGGACGCAGCGAATGCAACTGCATTAGAGCTTCATAGCGCATGGTCGCAATCAAATATCGGTTATCACGCAAACGTATATTATCTCCGTCTAGAAAAACCGCCTCAAGCCGCTAGATTTGACGCTACCTGGGGTTTAAAGGATGCCTACTCCAGTGAGACGCAGGGCGATTGGCGTGAGATGAACCCCGATGATATTGTTGCGGTTATAAAAAAAGATCTTCTGCCTGAAGAATGGATTAAGGCCCAAACGCTCAGCGAAGAGTCGCGCGAAGAGTTTGAGACACAAAAAACAGAAGCTCTATCTGTGCTAACAAGTATTTTAAGGGAAGCTAAAGATGAACACCTAGAGAAAATAAAATCAGATATTGAAGCTCTTCTTATCCCCACGTATCGGGAATTGAAAAGAGAGATGATGCCGAATAATAAAGTTACGAGAGATGAAAGAGCCGCGCATCAAGGAATGCAACTTGCTCCACATCAAAATGTGGTAGCCGAAATTCATAGCTTTCGAAAGCCCGGCGGTTATTGTCAAGAACTGGCACGCCATTTAAATTCAGCTATATCTCACATAAATCGTCGCGTGCGTACTCGTGCAGCTGCCTCCTCAGAAAAACAAAATCTAAAAATTAATCCGAAAGCTAGAACTTACGTTAATCACGAACGAATTAAAGAATTAAAATCTATTTCTAATTCAAAATTCGATGTAACCAAATTGATAAGAATAGCTGAAGAATTAAACACTAGCCTTGAGGGAGAGTGCTACTTATCAATGATAATGCTTACAAGAGCAATGCTTGACCACACCCCTCCGATCTTTGGTATGAAGAACTTTTCAGAGGTTGCGAATAATTATAGCGGCGGAGGTAAATCTTTTAAAGATCACATGCAGCATCTAGATAACTCCTCACGTAAAATCGCGGATAGTTATTTACACACACAAATTAGATCGTCAGAGATATTACCCAATCTCACGCAAGTCGATTTCTCAAATGGGGTAGACACGTTATTAGCTGAAATAGTACGGCTCCTAAAATAATGTTCGCCTACATTCACGAGCTCTCTTTTGCTAGGCTCTCAAAGCTACATGAGAGGGCTATTATTTGCCCGATTTTATAGGCAGAATAGGTGGAGTTAAACTCCTCGCTGATTCTCTATCATGACAAACACAACACCGATTCGAAAACTGACATCTCGGGCACAAAGTTATGTTGATAATATTCAGCGCAGTGGCTTGAGTATTTACGATCTGATAGAAGTTGGCGATGAGAAATTATGGGTTCCCTCTTCTGATCTTGAATTAATTCTTGATACCGGACTTCGTGATATTTCTCTTGCTGGGTTGCCCCTTCGTACTCGCTCAAAAGTTATCAAAGAAAATGTCTGTCGCCTTCTAGGCTACCCCGTCCCGAAATCCTTCTCGAAAACAAAACCTCGTTTTCCGGGACAGAATTTTGATACTTACGGGCAGAAGAATAATAACCTTCAGGTTTGGAATGAGGAACTGTCTCCAGCACGCAGATATGTTCTGATACGTATTTCCGCAGATGATATTATTACCAAGGTCAAGGTTGTCACTGGCGATACACTGGCGGAGCTTGATACTACAGGAACACTTACCCAGAAATATCAGGCGCGTTGTTTGGTTGGAGACAGGACAGTAGAATTGATTTCCCCTAAGGATTCAAAGCTGCTGCAACCATTTGTCACGAACACCATTGCCATTTCTTCGAAAACAACACCAATTAACTACCCGGCAGAAAACCAGATTATTTCCATTGAATCTCTATTTCCTAAGCTTTCGGCGTTGATTGGTCAAAAATTCTTGGACATCGGCCACGATCAAGAAAGAAATCGCGGAGCAGAGCTTCATAAGTTGGTATGTAAGACGTTAGGTTATTCTAATTATCAGGACGGTGGTCAGTTCCCCGATATACGTCATCAACTGCTGGAAGTTAAATTGCAAACATCTCCGACCATTGACCTGGGCCTTGTCCTACCAAACAGTACCGATCCGTTGGATATTCCTCAGATTCAGAGAAAGAAAATACGTCATTGCGACATACGGTATGCCGTCTTTTATGCCAGCATCAAAGATAAGTATGTCCACCTGACACACCTGTTTTTAACAACGGGCGAAGATTTCCTTAACAGGTTTACACAGTTTCAGGGAAAAGTTTTGAATAAGAAACTACAAATTCCATTACCCTCTGGATTTTTTGAGACGGAAACCGAACGCGTTCCAGACTAGAGTGTCAATACGAGCGATCTGTTGATCTGCATTTCCATCTTCAAGTAATGTAAATATCTGCTTTGCTAGGGCTATAATTTCTTTAGCCAGAGATGTGCATGGATCAGGAATAGGAAATTGATCGACATACTGTGTGATAAATCGTCTGCGTCCTGCATAAAGTTTATTATTAAAGCGGCGGTCATAGAAAGATTCTATAAAGGTAGAGTTAGCAACAGCAGCTGCCAACCAAAGTAAATCCGCTTCTTTTTCTTTTGTGCAGGTTAGCCAGTAGCAGTCACCGTTGACAATGCCGCCATCGGCGTCAATCCAGAAAAGAGGTTTTTCAGATATGTCGCGGAACACAAGTTTGGGCGCACTCCAGCCATCAGGGTCTTGTGGAACCCACAGTTCATACCATTCGCGCCCAGCTTCGATCACATACTTTCTGGCTTCCAGAATTTCGCGATTTTTCTCGAGGTATTTTTTGGCCTTTGGATATTTTTTTATATCTACAGGCGACCGCTGTCCATTTTCACAGATATGAGGATATAATATTTTCTTCTCATTATTGCTTCTAATCGCACGGAATGATCTAGATACGTGATGAGTTATCAAAGGCTTCAGTAGCTCAGGCCTTTCTTTCTCTGGTAATGAGTCCCAATCTGCTCTTATAAAAACCTTATCGGCACATGTTTTAACGCCCACACGAATTTTTCCGATGTCTTTAAAGGTTTTCCAAGTATGGGCTTCTACCTGAGAAAACCATGTATCTGATTCCGAATTTGTTACACGCCAAACTTCGTTATTATTATCATTAATATCTAACTGGCCTTTTTTAACATGAAATCGTCGACCTTCTTTAGTCTCAACAATCCCTTCTCTAGAGAGAGCTTCAATCGCATTGGCTGCATAATCATTAGCAGATTCTTTTGTTTCGTATATTGATGTGAACATAGGTGAAGAATTTATTTTGACGCTATTTTTTTCAAGTAGAAGGACGGCGGGCAACACAGCCGCGTCGAAAATCTTTGTATCTCCTAAATCCCAAACATGGCGTATGGAGAAGTTTTCTTTGATAGATTGGCGGATCGAGGACCCCGACTTTGTTGTCATGAAACGGTTAGAAACAATGACTCCCGCAATAGCACCGGGACTCATAACATGAGCCATCCCCACTAGAAAGGCGTGATAAAGATCAACCCTGCCTGACAAACCAAACTGTTTAGCTAAAGCTTGAGATTTTTCTGCACCCATAATCTGAGTCCTGACATATGGGGGATTGGCAATAATTAAGTCATAGGTTTTAATTTTGGTTTCAGAAAAAACCCCTCCGACATTACTGATGTTACTGAGCACAAATTCAAGAAAATCTCCCCTTGTTATTTGGCATGTTACATGAGGAAATTTTTTATGAAGGCGTGCGGAGGCTGTATCAGCTGCAACTTCATCTGTTTCAAAGGCATGTACTTCAATTTTCTTGATGCCGCATCTGTGAAGTTTCTCAAGAAGGCTGATAAGAAGCTCTCCATCCCCAATCGCGGGTTCTAAAATCCGCAAAGGATTTTTGAGCGATAGGGCTGGCATTGCACTAATGATTTGATCTGCAACAAAATCTGCCAGCATTTTTGGAGTGTAGGTTACCCCACCAGCTTTCTGGTCAGAAACCTCCTGATATCTCTGAGCAGATTTCATCTATAGCCATATCCCTTCAATTCAATATGCAGATGTAATCTAAACTAAATCCCATTTTAATGTACCCCAAAATTGAGAACAAATAAAGAACAATCTTGGCGATCAATAACCATATAATCATTTCCACACTGCATGTTATCCAACAGATGCATGGGCGCGATCCCGCTGACTGAAGAGCACCTTTTAGAAAGTGAATAAAATCGCGCACATACAACCATGGGTTGACAGCGATGCACCTGGCGTTTAGTTTACCTAAAACCACCATCCCTCTCGGAGATTTCCATGCAAAAGTACCTTCTCACCCTCTCCTTCATCTGCCTTTTCGTGACACCTTCTCTCGCAGACGTACACGTTGATGGCTACTACCGTAAAGACGGCACTTACGTCCAGCCACACTATCGCTCCGATCCCGACGGCAATCCCAACAACAACTGGTCCACACAAGGCAATACCAACCCCTACACCGGCCAAGAAGGCACCAAGCCGCAACAACCGTACTACGGCGGCGGTAACGGCTCCTACGGTACCCAATCCCCGTATGGTAGCAACACCCCTTCTCCGTACGGCTCTTACGGTCGTTAAGCATGTTGAGCAAGCTTGCATCAATGAGGCTACTGCAGAGTGCTTTTTGTGCTGGAATTATTTTTCTCAGCACTAATACCTATGCGGCAAACGAACTGACGAACGACCAAATCAGACAGGAGATTATTCGTCAGTCTCTTGCCTCCTACCCGGGCAATTGTCCTTGTCCTTATAATGCAGACCGAAGGGGCCACAGTTGCGGCCTCAGGAGCGCCTACTCTAAGCCCGGCGGGTATTCCCCTCTTTGCTATCCAAGCGATGTCTCTGATGAGATGGTAGAGACCTATAGAAAGCTGCATCGTGAAAACTAAATTACTCATTATTTTAGCATGTTTTCTGCTGACAGCTTGCGCCAGCAGGTACGGCACCTTCGAAAAGAAAATGGATGCCTGCGGCTACGGTACCGCACGCTTTAATAAGTTCTACGATTGCACGAAAAAGAGTCTGACCGTTCCTGAAGAGGAAAACGACAAATATTACACAAAAACATCCTCTGATATGATGGCCTTCTTAAAGGGGCAAAAAGACAAGGTCAATAAGAAGAAAATCTCAGAAAAGACCGCTTATAAAAACATCTCCAACTTTTGTAATCAGAAAACCGCAGAAGAGCAGCAGGCGAATGACATAGCTAAGGTCGTAGGTGTCGCAGCAGTTATTACTGTCGCTGCAATTGCTTGTTCTAACACGCATTGCCTAGATGGCCGTGGTGGTGGAGGTGGCGGATACAACAGCCCCCTACTTTGCTCACAAGATCTCTCTGGATCCCCTCAGTGCTACAGCGGCAAAGCCTGCGGCAATACATGCATTCGGACGAGTGATGTATGTCGTGTGGGCGCTGGAACAGCCTGCAATATCACCCCGAAGCCGTACCCTTAAGGCGTAGACAGATGAATTCGAAAGTAACCCTATCGTTCAGTGTTCTTCTTGTAGTCATAGCGCTTAGTACTAACGTTCGTGCTGAAGATTACTTCAATGGTTACCCCTGCATAGAAGATTGCTCTGGGCATGAAGCTGGATATAAGTGGGCTGAACAAAAAGATATATCTGACCCGGACGGTTGTGGTGGGAATTCTCAATCCTTTATAGAGGGATGTAGGTCCTATGTCGAACAACAGGCATCAGATCAACAAGAAGACAACGAGGATAGCGATACAGATAATTCCGATGACTGAACACCTTACTGATAAAAAACTCAGCATCCAAGTAATCGACACCACACAAAAGACAACAATTAGAAAAGCGCGCCTTCAATGAAGAATTTTTCACTTAGTCACCCTGCAGTAATAGCCATTATAACGGGTATCTTTGGCTTGCTGGCAGCCTTAATTACCCACTCCGGCGGGGATGGGGCGACTACCAACGGAACACAAATCAAACAACATGACGCTTACGCTGTATCGACGGGAGACGGCACAGCTGTTGCAACCTCAAACATCTCCAATAACAATGTTATAAATACCGGCAATAGCTTGATCACAATTAATGGCTACGCAATACCCGATACTATCAAGCACGATATAAAGCACCGCGATGAATATAAAAGCCCCCAACCGTTAGGTGAAAGAAGCGCAGTATCGCCGCAGCAAAATGCAGAGCTACAAGTATCTGGAACCGGAGTGACGCTAAGCATTAAAGAAGGCGATGAGTCTATACCGCTTCAGAGTACAGCTATCTCGTCCACTGGAGCCAGGCAGCGCGTATACCTTCCGAAAGGCCAGCCGCTTTTACTTTCCCTTACAGGCACTGGTATCAATGTAACGATAGAGAAAAACGTCAGCCCACAAGTTCAAGTCAGAGACACCGGGGTCGGCAACACGGTATCCGAAGACTAATCAAACAACCCATGCATAGAAAAAATTATGAGAATGACCACTCAAGCTCTACGCACCATCGCCCCCGTCCTCGCAATCCTTTTGCTTTCAGGATGTGCATCAATCACCAATGGAAAGATGCAACCCGTATCTGTGAACACAATCAGTAGCGCCGGCAGTGACGTTGATGACGCAAAATGTTCCCTCTTAAATGATAAAGGTACGTGGTATGTAACCAGTCCTGGTAGTGTCATGATTCAAAAAAGCTATGGCGATATGACCATTACATGCAAGAAAAAAGGCCTCCGCAACGGCGCAGCCTCCGTAAAGTCTAGTGCAAACGGCGGCGTAGTTGGAAACATCGTAGCGGGCGGTTTAATCGGTTACGCTGTAGACGCCTCCAACGGCGCTGGATTTGACTACCCCACCAACATCACCGTTGAAATGGGTAAAACGACAGTTATCGCTCCCCCGAAGTCTGCTAGTAATGAACAGACCAAATCAGTAAATAATTAATAGATTGGAAACAAAGATGAAAACTCTTCTCGTAGCTATCACCATTCTTGCTCTGAGCCTACAGTCTCTGCCCGCATTTGCAAAAGTACGCTATTCAGGCTCCCATCATAAATCGAGTCATGGCGGGCACTATCAAGGCGGACATGGCTCCTCCCACAAAGGGGGCCACTATAAAAACTCCTCCACCCACAATCACTACGGTTGCCACAAGTGCAAACGTTAAAAAGGGCCTTCCTAAGTAGGAATTCAAAATGAGAATAAAAGAGCTTCATATTAAGAATTTCCAAGTTATAGAAGATGCCCACTTCTTAGAAATGGGAAACACTGTCGTCATTGCCGGACCGAATGGAGTAGGAAAAACGACCGTCAAAACCGCCATTATTCAAACGTTCCAGAATGGGTCCCCTCCCACGAATTGCAAAATTATTTTACAACCAACCAATACAGAAGAAAAAAATTCGTTAAAAAACGCCGAAGAAATTAGCCTGCCGGACGATGGGTTCTTTAGTTATTTAAGAAGAGATAGAAAGAAAATATCTGCCAAAACACGCCTAATACACATTAACTCGGATCGACAAATTCAGAACGTCAACTTCCAACAGTACGGCATAGCGCAGCTAGGAGAACCTGAAACCGAAAACATCGGGTTCAGCCATTATCTCGGCAATGTTAATGACCGCTTTCAAGACGTGATTGACACCTTATATAGAATGAAAACCAAGCTTGTAACCCAATACGGTACCCAAGCAGCCGAAGAATTTTCCAAAGAAAATTCTCAGCCAGAAAAAGTAGAAATTGCAAAGCTACAAGATCCCACAGAAAAATTTGTTAATATTTTTAATGACCTTCTATATCCCAAGAAGATGGTACCAATTAATCCATCCAGTCATTCCATACAATTCTACGACGAGAAGGGAAACATTCGTAACTTTCACCAATTATCGTCAGGCGAGAAAGAGGTCATTGCCATTACCTTTGATATTCAGATGCAGAACCCGGAAGACTCAATAATTCTTATTGATGAGCCTGAACTTCACCTACACCCCGAATTATCTTATCGGTTATTGCGTAGCCTGCATTCAATCGGAAAGAATAACCAATTTATACTTTTTACTCATTCAGCAGATGTAATTGGATCGTCTTTTGATACTGGGGTTTGGTTTCTGCGGCCTGTATCTAAGGCCAAAGGTGAAAATCAAATTAAAAGAATAGATAAAAACACTCTCGCCGATATCACCGATATTCCCAACCTGAGAGAAACAATAGGAATGCTTTCCCTAGGAAAACGCCTGCTGTTTGTGGAAGGCACTGAAGTGAGCATAGATAGAATAGTTTTTTCTACGCTTGCCTTATCAAAGAAAAAAGATGTCGCTATTATTCCATCTTCCAATTGTAGAATGATTGAAAATCTGAGTCACTTCTCAGAGATACTGAGTCGGGGGCTACTGGGCCTAGAGCTTAGAATGATCAGAGATAGAGATGGATTAACGGACAAAAAAGTCGCCGAGTTAATAAAGAAATCTGGCGGAAGATTAACAATACTACCATTCTACCATATTGAGAACGCTTTCCTGGTGCCCTCAGCACTGCATTCAATTGCACAGACCTTAGCACCACATAAAAATTTCTCACTTCAGCAAATAGAAGGAGAGCTTTTAAAGAGAGCAAAAGCCCAGATAAAATTCTGCGCAGCCAATTACACCAAGCAAGAAGTCTATTTATCAACGCCAAGCATGGACATTTCTCCAAAGGTTGAATCAGACACTGGAGAAAATGAAATTGTGCAAAGCATGCTGGAGAGAAAGAATACGCTTATAAAGAACCTAGGGGCGCAATTTAGTGATGAATACATTCAAGAAAGTGTGCGCGACTGGACCCAGAGACTTGCAGCATCCATAGAGCATGGATGGACTGAAGAAGCCAGAAAGAATTTCTACGGCAAAAGATTACTTGCCGAAATGAACAACTTCATTTTGGGAGGATCTCAAATACGTCTTTGGGAGCAAATTCTCAGATCAGAGAGTCCAGAATGCAGAAAAATTTCTTCAGATCTTGAAGTAATATTAACACAATCCCTCAATTAATAACTTAATGTATGTTATCACGTAAACACTGGAAATGAGCCGCCTAAAGCCTGTCTAGAGGCGAGAAACTATAGTCCACGACACGCATCACATACGAACGTGAGCATCCGTTCTCTTTCGCAATCTCGGCAAATGTTCTTCCATGGAAATGTTCGTCACGCCAAATGACCCCCTTCACAAGCATCTCAATTTTACTCTTCGGCAAATCGAGCGGATCGGTTTTGTCGCCGGTCTGAATCATTACCGCTCCCCTTCGCGCACGTTTTGTATGATATGGGATTGTAATGCAGTGCGTTCCTGTTGCTGCATCTAATGGTAGCGAGACGTTCATATCTTCGTTGAGAACCGTTGCCAGTTTCTCTAGGCAAATATCGATGCGAAGATTGTCTGTATCAACGATTACCTTGTGGACAGCCTTATACAGACCTGCGGTCTCCGCCCTCTTTGAGATATGCTCCAGAAACTTGTAGTGCTGCTCCATGTCAAGATGCAGGATGTCTGACAACCTTTTAATGTTTGCCAATTCCGCGCGGGTAGCTGTCACAACTAGGGCTTCGATTTCATGTGACGGCAGCCGACCTATAACCTTTTTCAATGAATTCTTGTTCTGCGCCAGGTTCCGACTGACATAGTAATAGTAGTGTTTTCCGCCTTTATTTGAGCGCATGGACGTATAGATGACACCCTCAGTATCAAAGATTTTACCTTTTAGGATATATTCTAAAGACTGGTTTTTATGACCACGCTCTGTGCGAGACCTTACCACCAGAAGATCTTGGACAAACTGCCATTTATCGCGCGGGATAATGGATTCGTGTATTCCTTCATATATTTCTTTCCTATGTCGGATATAGCCTGCATAAACAGGATTACTTAGCAGATGATGCAGCCCTCCCTGCCCATACGGTTGCCCCTTATGCTCCCGACCGGTTACAGAGACCCATGCCTTACTTTTGATGCCTTTCATAGTGAGGTGTTCTACCAGCCGAGGAATGGTCTTGAAGTCCAGATAACAGTCGAAAATGTACCGAACTGTATCCACCTCTTTCTCATTGATGATTAATTGACGTTCTTTAACGTCATAGCCCAATGGAGGGCACCCGCCCATCCACATCCCTTTCCTCTTGCTAGCGGCTATTTTATCCCGGATGCGCTCCCCAATAACCTCTCGCTCGAACTGCGCGAAGGATAGCAAGACGTTCAGTGTCAGACGCCCCATGGATGTTGTGGTATTAAAACTCTGGGTTACGCTCACAAAACTCACACCGTATTGATCAAATACATCTACCAATTTGGCAAAATCGGCAAGAGAACGTGTCAGCCGATCAATCTTGTAAACGACAACGATATTGATCTTGCCAGTCTTGATGTCCTCCATTAGCTGCTGGAGCGCAGGACGATCGATTGTTCCGCCAGAGTATCCGCCATCATCGTAAAGCTGTTTGACCGGCGTCCAACCCTCGGACTTCTGGCTCGTGATGTAAGCTAGACACGCTTCACGCTGGGCATCTAGACTATTAAACTCCTGTTCTAAGCCTTTCTCGTGGGATTTACGAGTATAGATGGCACATTTTTGTATGGCGGGTTTCATGATTTTTTTCCGCGTTTCTTAAGGCCAAAAAAGACCCAGCCGTTCCATCGCGTTCCAGAAATGACAGTAGCAATCTCAGAGAGGCTGCCGTAGGTCTTGCCGCGATATTCAAAGCCACTTATCAGGACCTCGACACGGTGGTGTTCACCATTATAATTTTTGACCAGTCGCAAGCCTGGTTTTAGCTCGGATAGACCTTCGTCGAAAAATTTTGGGTTGCGCTTGTAAGAGATAACAAGATTATCCAACCGCTTCTGTTGCTCTTCATTCAACCACTCGCCACGTGTTTCGCGAATTTTGAAGTCTATGCTCTTCTCAAGAGTAATTCGTCCAATACGCACATGGGGCTGCATACCCCACAATTCCGTCCATTTCTGGCGCAGTTCAACTAATGGGATTGGAGGAACAATATTACTCATAGTCAATAAAACTCTTATTCATGGACAGGCACACTCATATGTCCATACACGCTCTGTTCACAGGAGAAGTCCAATCTATCTAGACAAAGATTGGGTTAGCCCACCTTCTCAAGAAGCCAATCTACAAGGCCACTCTGAAGAACATGTTCCGCAAGAGCCCCAGACCCCATCAGTATAACATCTTCAGAATCGCACACGAGATCACTAGAAGACGTGTGATATAAGTAGAAAATCTTGTCGGCTCCTACTCCCTGTAATCTTTCAATATACTCATTAAGCTGCTGCTGATCCGTTTTCGACTTCACCTGAACAACGGCGCGCTCTCCCGTTAATGGCATTACTAATTCTAGATCTATGGTCTTTTGCGCTCCTCCAACCATACTGGTACGTCTCCAACCAGAGCTGGAGAAAATCAAATCCGATAACAGCTCAAAGTCCTGCCAGGTCAGCCTAGCTATAAGCAGTTCAATGGAGGTCAACAGCCTCTTTTTGTCCTCTGTCGCTCGTTCGACTTCTGGTGATCGCTGGTCCTGTAGCAGACGAATGAGATACTTGAATTCCTGTTCTCCAATGCCACAGACCGTCGCTCTATAACCTACTGTTTTTGTCAGCCGCCCACTGATATCGGTCATATATAACGTTCTGCCAGACACCGAACAATCGTGCCACCCGGATACCGTTCTCTTTAAACGACTTCCGAAATCTATCGTGATCTGTTTATCATGACTGATGAACTCAACCTCTTCTTGCGCCTGACACCACCACAGCTTGCCACTCGAAAACGTAATCCATAGCGTTTCCGGGCCGGCGGAATAGAAATCCATTACCTGCCGTGCATGATTTGTTGCCGCGTGATCTTTCTTGCCTTGCGCCCGGTAAAAATCAGAAATGGGCTGTTGACCTTGATCAACTGTATAGTTCTCTGCAACCTGATCGTACCCAAGTCGAAGCGTTCCATCTTCAAAACACAGATGATCCCATCGCCCATTAGTACCGAGCTTGATATACTTAGCTTGAGTGACTTTAGACAAGTCTATTTCTGTGAGTTCTTTCTTTGTCGCTGACATGCTTCTCTCCCTTGTTGCAAAAAACAATCGGTCGCCAGATTTCTCTGGCGACCGGGAGTTTAGAAGCCGCGTTACCACGACCGCGACGGCCTTTAAGCCGAAGCCCTGGACATACGCCGTCGCCTCCCGGCCATAAAGGTCGAGAAGCGACGTGATGACGGACACGTCACCGGGTAACGCGGGGTTCTAAAGTCCCGGGCAGACTCTCGCCTGCACATTTATGACATTAGCTTCTTTTCGGAAGGGTATCAATCCGAATAGCGCCATTCCCCGACGGACGTCAGGAAATGGCGCGTTTTCGGTATTATTTGTCCGAAAGTGACACTATTCGTCTAGGCTTCTGAATAGTGCAGGCATTTCATCATATTCGCCCGGTTGAAGCGTCGGCTCATACCTGAGAGGTTCAAACTCCATCCCAAGCTTTTTAATATCACAACCAGTTTTTAATAGAACCTGATGAAGTTGTCTTTGTGCAGCCTCAGGATCCCTCTCTGCCTTTACAAGAAAGACTTCATAGAGAGCCTCTATTAGCTCTTCGAGTACAGCCTCCGCACGGTAGACTTTCTTTTCTGCATTATCATGCATTTCTAGTAGGAGTTTTCCTGCTCGTGTATCTCCTTTCTCTATGGCCTTTTTGGCTTGTGCAAGAATAATGGCTGTGCGCATAGCAACTTGAGTCATCTCGCCATTCACGTTCATGGGTATCTTCTTGTTCAAAACGTCCAGGACTAGCTTGTCTGTATTCTTTACACCACGAGGCCTGCCCTTCGGATTTCCCGATTGACCACTTTTGAAACGACTACCTTTAGGGGGCTTTTTGTAACCAACTTCATAAGTTTCTTGGTCCTCGCTCATTGTGCACCTCCTTCCAAAACAGCTTTCTCGTTAGTCAGTTTCTCCCAACGTTGTATAATGATGTCGCAGTACGCTGGATCAAGCTCAATAAGGCGCGCACGTCTGCCCGTCTTCTCCGCCGCAATCAATGTCGTGCCGCTACCGGCGAATGGGTCAAGAATAATCCCTCGGCGCTTTGAACAATCCTTAATCGCATCAGCAACAAGATTGATAGGCTTTACTGTAGGGTGCATCTTAAGATCAGCCATCCGATCTTTTTTAAGACTGTTGACGCCAGGATATTCCCAAACATTCGTTCGATAGCGGCCATTCTTACCGAGTTCGATATTGTTTATGTGCTTACCTTCCGGATCTTTGAACACAAACACAAGTTCATGCCTTGACCGATAAAGTGAGCCCATTCCGCCGTTATCTTTCACCCAAACACAGAGATTTTTATATTCATATCCGGTTTGTTTGCTGGCGTGCAGAAGCTCCGACATATGCCGCCAGTCCATGCAACAGAATGCTATGGATCCCGGCTCGGAATAGGCGCGGAATAGTTTCATCGATTTAGCCAGAAAGTCGGTAAACTGGCCTTCGGTCATTTCACCTACAGCCATTTCGAACTCACGATGTTTAACAACGCCATTACCGCCGACATGGCCCTCAATAGGCACGTTAAAAGGCGGATCGGTAAAAACCATCTGCGCCCGGTCTTCACCCATAAGAGCTGTATAGCTGGCATTATCCAAGCTATTGCCACAGTAAAGCCGATGCTCTCCCAACCGCCACAAATCACCTAGCTTTGTTACAGCAGGCCCATTCGTTTCAGGCGCAATAATCTCATCGTCCGGATCTGACTTCATCGAAACTGGTCCGCCGATGATGAAATCTATCTCACCCATCTCGAAACCGGTAATCTCCAGATCAAAGCCTATGTCCATGGATGCAAGATGCTGGAATTCGATTGCCAGTATGTCGTGATCCCAGCCTGCCAACTCTGCTAATTTATTATCGGCAATGATGTAAGCTCTTATTTCATCCTCCGACATATGTTCCAGGCAGATCGTTGGCACTTCGGGCATCTTGAGCTTCTTCGCTGCAGACCACCGCCCATGCCCCGCAATGATCACGTTGTTCTTATCGGTCAATATCGGGTTATTGAACCCGAACTGATCTATGCTTGCTGCAATCTTGGTGATTTGCTTATCTGTATGTTTACGAGCATTCCGTTCATATGGCGTCAGAGAGCCGATGGTTTTCATTTGTATTTTAAGCATTCAACATTCCTTTCTTTTGAGACATGCCAAGGCAGCGCCATGCCGTAATTTTCGGCATAAGCGTGAGAAGTGCTTTAAAGACGGAGACCGGATGCTTCCATAAATGGATGCATCCGGATATGGCTACCGCCCATAGGCAGAATCTGCTTTTTTGATATAGACGCGTTAAACGTATTTAGCGTCCGTGATTGTTGGTGCTAATATTTTATTCACCAACCCCTCGAGTATAGCATAGACCGCATAAGAAAAAACTAATTTTGATCTTCGTTAATGTGCTGGTCTGATCTTCGAAAAAAATTTCCCTGATACGGTTTTCAAATTCCCTGATAATTTTTGGAGCATTTTCTCTTACAAAAAATTGCACGCTCATTACAGGCATTTGCCGGCATATCCTCCGTAGATAAATAATCTGCTTTAAAAATTTCCCTGTAATTATCCCTGTTCACGGGAATCCGCCTTGTCATTAAATGACAGGGACACTAGGGCCACCTCCGCCAGAGACAAGTGCCCTAAGACAGCCCAATTTCGAATCGTCTCCAAGTGTCCCTGAGAATCGATAAGCAAAAAGCCCGCGAAAAGCGGGCTTTTGTGGTCTTGTCTCTGAAATGTCTGAAAACTGGGAAAAAAGTGGTGGAGGGGGTAGGATTTGAACCTACGAACTCATAAGAGGACAGATTTACAGTCTGTTGCCATTGACCGCTCGGCCACCCCTCCGAAGGAATAGTTCTATACTTCCGCTGGCGATCTGGGGTATTTTCACCCTGAACGATCAACGAAAGAAATAAGCTTATGTCACAAAAACCAAGAAGTTTCCAGTCCAAACGCACCGGCGGCGGGCAAAAATTTTCGGGCGGCGGCAAGCCGGGTGGCGGCGGCCGCGGCCGTGGTTTTAGCAAGGGATCTGAAAGGGATGGCGAAAAGCGCAGCGACAGCCGTGCGCCGCGTCCCACCGGCGACCGCCCCCCCCGCCGCGACGGCGAAGGCTTCAAGAGCGACCGCCCCCGCAAGAGCTTCGGCGACCGTGATTCCCGTCCGCCCCGCGCCGACGGCGACCGTCCCCCGCGCCGCGATTTCGGCGACAAGCCTTATAAAAAGCGCTCTTTCGAAGGCGACAGCCGCCCGCCCCGCCGCGACGGCGAGGGCTTCAAGAGCGACCGCCCCCGCAAGAGCTTCGGCGACCGCGATTCCCGTCCGCCCCGCGCCGACGGCGACCGTCCGCCGCGCCGCGATTTCGGCGACAAGCCTTATAAAAAGCGCTCTTTCGAAGGCGACA